>NZ_CP053831.1:600000-1200000 GCF_013372205.1 Campylobacter mucosalis | reverse complement strand
ATACCCAACCATAATCGCTCCTATGTTTAACAAAGTAACACCGCTTGAGGAAGGCGAGTTAAAATCTGCTATTGAGAATTTACTAATAGGCTTAGGTTTTAAAAGTAGCGGTGTTTTCGTGATGGACGCTAGTAAGCGAGATAGTCGCTTAAATGCCTATTTTGGTGGACTTGGGGCTACAAAAAGGGTTGTGCTGTTTGACACGCTCATACAAAAGCTAAGCATAGATGAGATTATTGCTGTTTTAGGACACGAACTTGGGCATTTTAAGCACAAGGATATTTTAAAAATGATAGCCCTAAGTGCCATTATGCTGTTTTTGTTTTTTGCTATATTTGCAAATATTCCAAATTCTGTTTATGAAAGCATAGGTATGTTTGGTGGAGGCGGATTTGTTGTATTTTTCCTGCTTTTTTCGCCTATTTTTAGCTTTTTGTTTAATCCAATTATTGGATTTATTAGCCGAAAAAATGAATTTGGTGCAGATGAATTTGGTGCTAGAACAAAAGATAAACAAAGTATGATAGACGCACTAAAAAAACTAGGCTTAGAAAATAAAGCCTTTCCGCTCTCTCATCCGCTATATTCGGCCATCTATCACTCTCATCCAACGCTTTTTGAGCGTATAGAAAAGCTAAAAAATGAGAGTTAAAGAGGCTTTAAATTTAGCCAAAAGCGAGCTAAAAGATTGTGAAAATGGCTCATCTGTGGCTAGAATTTTGCTCTGTAATTTTTTAAATTTCAGCAAAGAAGAGCTTTTTTTAAAAGACAATGAAATTTTTGATTTTAGCGAGTATTTTACGCAGATTTGGCGTTTTAAAAATGGCGAACCGCTTGAGTATATAACTGGCAAGGCTTCGTTTTATTCGCTTGAATTTGACGTATTTAAAGGCGTTTTAATACCGCGTCCTGAGACTGAAATTTTGGTTGATAAAGTGCTAGAGGTGGCTAAAAATTTTAATATGCCAAAGATTGCCGAGATTGGAGTTGGAAGCGGTATTATAAGCATTTGTTTGGCACTAAATTTAAAAAATGCACTTATAAAATCAAGCGATATAAGCGGCGTAGCGATAGAAAATGCCACCAAAAATGCAAAGAAATTTGGTGTTAGTGATA
Source organism: Campylobacter mucosalis (assembly GCF_013372205.1). Lineage (NCBI taxonomy): Bacteria > Pseudomonadati > Campylobacterota > Epsilonproteobacteria > Campylobacterales > Campylobacteraceae > Campylobacter > Campylobacter mucosalis. Next base: position 1,198,884 of record NZ_CP053831.1, on the reverse strand, counting down.
AAGTAGAGCTTTTTAACTGCTCCTATCTTGATGAAATTTGCGGTCAAATTGATATTTTAGTATCAAATCCGCCATACATTGCAAATGAGTATGAGCTTGATAAATGGGTGCAAAACGAGCCAAAAACTGCACTTTTTGGTGGAGTGAGCGGAGATGAAATTTTAAAAGAGATTATTAGAATTTCTAGCCTTAGAGATATTAAAATTTTAGCTTGTGAAATGGGCTATGACCAGCGTGAAAGTATGCAAAAAGAGCTTGGAAATTTTGGTTATAGGGCGGAATTTTACAAGGATTTAGCGGGATTTGACCGTGGATTTGTCGCATTTAAATATTAAAGGAATACTATGGCCATAAAAAACATATATCTATTTTTCTTAGCAGGGCTTGTCGGTATGGAGATTGCTCTTGGTGTTTTTGTCGCACCTGCGATATTCTACCCGCAGAGATTCGGACTTGAGGGGGTTCTTACGCATTTTCAAAGCGGTATTATAATGACGCAAATTTTCATAAAGTACAACTACTTTTTACTATTTGTGAGTTTGTTTGCTATACTTTTTGAGCTTATTAATTTACGTAAAGATGAGTGTAAACACGTTAAAATTTCAAGCTTGGCACTTGCGTTTATAAATTTAGCACTAGCTCTTATTTTTATCTTTTATTTTACGGATTTTATCTTACAAGCACAAGCAAAAGGTGAGGTTGCAACCATAGCAAATGCCGAATTTAACGCTATCCATAAGGCAAGTGAATATGTAATGAAACTTATGATGGCAGCTCAGACACTGCTATTTTTTCTTAAAAGTTTTAAAAGGTAAATTGCAAAATGAAAGTAAGAGTTTATTATAAAAACTCTTACTTTCTCTAAAATCCAGTAAAGGCACATTATAAATAGGGGCATTTATAATTTTCTATTTTGTAGAAAAGTTAAATTTTGAGAACTTTGTGAAGCGAATTTGGATTCAAAATGGCTTATCTGACTAGTCTTATTGCGTATTAATACAATCAATTTTATGTATAATTAAGTATAATAAAAAAATACGAGGAGTATTTATGATTCAACCATCTGAAGCAGTTGTACACTTATCAATTTGTAGAGATGATATAAAACTTGCAGTTGGAACAGGTGTTTTTTATAAAAAAAATAATAAAAGCTATATTATAACTGCTTGGCACAATGTGTCAGGTAGACATTCTGAAACACTAGAAAGTTTGAGTACGAACTTATCTGTACCAAATAAAATCATTGCAACATTTTCTCAACAAATTTCTCAAGGTGAGTTTAATGGAAGTGTGAAAATGAGTATATCCTTGCCCTTAGAAAAAGATGGTAAACCAACTTATTTAATACATCCTCAAGGATGGCCAAAGGTAGATGTTGTTGCTATACCTATTGACCTGACAAAAGAGTATTTATTCGAAGGTTCACTTATTGATGGGAAAAAAATTAATATTTCCACTATACTAAAAAATCAGACTTCTTTAGGGTTAAGTACAGATATAGTTCATACACAAGATTTAGAGCTGAGATATGAAGATATAGAGGATTATTCTGATTATTTATATGCTAGTGAAGATATATTTATTGTAGGTTATCCAAAAGGAATTACTGATTATACAGGACAACCTATTTGGAAGCGTGCAACTGTTGCTTCAAATCCTCATTTGGGATGGGATGGGCAAGAACAATTTTTAGTAGATTGTGCATCTAAACAAGGTATGTCTGGTGCACCTGCATTCTTTTATAATCTTAAGGGAGCAATTATGTTAGGGAATACACAATTAAGGACAAGTTCTCCTATAACAGTTTTTCATGGAATATATGTTGGTAGAATAGGAGGTACATCTGAATTTGAAGCACAAATAGGAAGAGTCTGGAAAAGAAAAGTTATTGATGAAATAATTGACAATGCTCAATTTGATTATCCACACGATGAGCTTGTTTTGCCTAAAAGTAATATAATAAAAACTATTGAGGATAATTGGCCAAAAGATAAAGAAGAATATGCCAAAAATATACTAAAAGATAATAGTATGGTTTATAAAGTTATTCTAAATCATGTAATGGAGGAAATAAATGGTAGAGCCAATTACTTATGCGTGAAAGAATATATTTTTGAATATGCCAAAAAAATATTAAATAGATAATATAAATTATGGAAAGTGTGTAATTTAATAAAAGGGTATGCAAAATATGAAAATAAGAGTTTATTACGAAGATACCGATGCTGGTGGGGTTGTTTATCACGCGAATTATTTTAAATTTTGCGAACGTGCTAGAAGTGAGCTATTTTTTAACTCGCCATTAAAGCCTTTTAGCAATGAGTGTAATTTTGTGGTTTCTAGCATAGAATCTGCTAAATTTTTAAAACCAGCAAGGCTTGGTGATATGCTTGTAGTTAAGAGTAGCGTTGTGCAAATAAACCGCGCAAGTGTCATGCTAATACAAGAGGTTTTTAGGATAGCTGATATAAACGGCGAGTGTGATGAGGTTAAAATTTTTAGCTCACAAATAACACTTGCTTGTTTAAAAAATGGCAAGGCAACAAGGATGAGTGATGAGCTAGTCCAGTTTTTTAAGAGCCTTGGGCCTTGTCTTTGACTTTGGATTTATACATATTTGTATCGGCTTTGTGGATTAGCTCTTCTATGTTTGAGTCTTTTGGGTCGTGTAGGGCGTGACCTATGCTAATACTTAGATCTCTAAGGTCATCGTCGATTAGATAGGTTGTTTTTGGTTTTGATTTTATAAGTTCTATAAGAGATGATACTTTGCCGTGTTTTTCGCTTATGGCGATAAACTCATCTCCTCCTAGCCTTCCAAGTGTAAAGTCTGGCAACACAACCTTAAGTGTGGTCGCCGTGATAACTAGTGCCTCATCGCCTTTTAGGTGTCCAAATTTATCATTGTATGCTAGTTTTTGTAGTTGCTGTTTGTAGCGAAGCTCTTGTGTGACGTCTTTTGCGACGCCTATTGTTTCCATTATCTTGCCGTGCCTGTCGTGTATAGGCGACTTTCTGGTTACTAAATTTCTTAACTCTCCGCTAATTTCATCAAGGGTAAGTGTGGCGTCTGCTTTTATCACATCTAGCTCAGACTCCATACAGATAAACTCACCCTCAGCGTAATCCTTCTTGCTTAACTTCCAGATAAAAAGATGACCTCGTTCTAGGCACTCTTGTCTTGTTTTTCTGTGTCCATCTTTTGCAGATGGCAGTGCATTAAAAAGCTGTCATTAACATTTTATGAGCACCTTTTGCGTCCTTTACCCAAACTAGGTCATCGGTGGCGTTTATAATTGTGTTTAAAATTTCTCTTTGTTCAAAGAGACTATTTTCTAGTTTTATCTTTTTTACTAGCTTTTTGTAGTAGTATTTTATGTCGTCTATGCTTGGATTAAGTGGCAAAATATCGCCGATGTCGTGCATTTTTAGCGAGTGAAATTCATCTTTGTCGATACAAAGCATTAAATTTTCTATATTTTTTATATCATTTAAAAGTATTTTTAACTCACTTTGGCTAACTTTTGTGATGATATAGTCAGCTTCAGTGATATTTGTATCTTGTAAATTTGTAAAATGTTTAACGATAACATCCTTTGGTGTTATCTTTTGTATTGCTTTGTGGTGCTTATCTGATAAGCCTATGGTGTAGACAACCTGTTCGTGGTTAAACATTTTAAATTCTAATTTTTATAATTTTGGCAAAAAATACCATTTTTTCTTTAAAGAAATTTTGTTATTTTATCTAGCTAATCAGTGCTATTTTCTTGTATAAATTTATATCCGTCTGTTTTGTAAATTTTAACATCATAATTTACCTGTCCAAATACAATCTGCTCTTTAAAAATCCTGTTTGCCGTGCTGTTTATGAAATTTGCATAAAGATACTCAAGTCCTATTGCATTTGAGTAGGCGATAAAATTGTGGTCTAAATTTATATTAAAAAGTGCTGCCGTGGCTCTTAGGCTATCATTAGATAGGTTTATGGAATTTGCAAGATACAGCTCGTTTCTATCCTTTTGTTCTATCATCGTTAAAATATGAGGGTCGAAATTTATCTGTGTGCTAAGCAACTTTTGCGGGACTACTTCTAAATTTTTAAGCTGAGTTGCCACAAGGACGGCTTTTATAAGGGGTAAATTTAAAAATACAGCTGAATTATTTATCTTATCAGGTCTTGAGAGTTGCTCTTTTATATTTATATCTTTTCCGCTTATTTGTGCTTGATACACATCTTTATTAGCCATAGCCTCTACAACTGAGGCTAGGTAGTCTCCAAGTGGACTGCCATCTACAAATGAGCTTATTTTGTCTTCAGCTTTTAAAAGCAAATAGGCTATTTGTTTATCGTAGGCAACGCCTCCAAAGATGATATTTTGGCTTATGTTTGTTGTAGTAGCTTTGTTTATGGTTGGTATGTAAGCGATTTCGTCTTTGTTTATTAGCGAGTTTAATACGTTTGTCCCAACCTGTGTAAATGGCGTGATAAATAGTTTTATACCGCTTTCTCTAGCGATATTTAGGGCATTTTGTATATTTTGTGTCGTTTCATCACTGCTTTGTATAAATTTTAAAGAAATTTTTGCATTTGTTTCTAGTATATACGAGCTAAGTACGTTTTGGACGACTTTTGCGTATGATTTTATTATTTTTTGAGGTATTATGACGGCGATTTTGTTTGTGCTTGAAATAAAAGGCATTTGACCGCTTAGGCTTAGGTATTTGCTCTTAAGCTCATCATCGTTTATATCAGGCTCAAACTGCGCTAAAAAGCTTATTAGCATATCATCTTCGTATAGTTTTAATAAGCAATCTTTATCGCATTTTTGCGTTTGTAAATTTATATAAATTTCTTTTGCTGGTGGTATGCTTGATAAAATTTTTGCCCTAGGTTCGCAAAATGCCAAACTTATCGTGCAAAAAACAAGAAATAAAATTCTCATAAAATCCCTTTTAATCTGTTTAAATCATTTACAAAATCGTCTTTATGGCTAGGATTTTTAACTAGCCAGTCCACAGAAAATGTCGGCATTAGTATTGAGTTTTCAAATTTTAGCAGTGTTCCTCTAATGCCATTTAAATTTCGATTTGCAAAAAAACATCTAAAAACTTCGCTTCCAAGCGTCACTATCACCTTTGGATTTACAAGTCTTATCTCTTCAAAAAGATATGATAAGCAACTATCGGTGTGGTTTATATTGCTATCTTTTGCGTGGCATTTTACCGCATAACTTATGCGATACTCATCTGTTTTTAGCCCTAAAATTTCATATATTAGGGCACTAAACCACTCTTTATCTTTCCAGGGCTGACCACTTTGCTCCTCTGCTTGACTTGGCATAAAATTTACAAACATTAGCCTAGATGAGCTATTCTCTGCTATGCTGAATGGATTTTTAACACCATTTCTTAAATGACACAAAAAACACCTTTTTATATCACTATTTAAACTATCTAAATTTTTATAATAGGCAAACCCAACCAGTGAGCTTTTATTTACAAATTTGTAGCCGATTGCTTTTAGAAATTCAAGCTTTTTTAAGTCTGTATTATGCATCGCCGTATTATAGTTATTTAAACTTAAAATATTCAAAGCTTTTTAAGTATTGCTTTGCTAAAATCACGCTTTTATATTAACAAAAGGATACAAATGAAAAGAACTTATCAACCTCATAAAACACCTAAAAAACGCACTCACGGTTTTCGTGTTAGAATGAAAACAAAAAATGGTCGCAAGGTTTTAAGTGCTAGACGTGCCAAAGGTAGAAAAAGATTGGCAGCTTAGTAGGTTTTGAGTCACTATCTGACTCAAAAGAATTTTCGTCAGTTTATAAAGACGCAAAGAAGTGGCATAGCGATATATGCGTTGTGTTTTATAAACCGACAAGTGATAAAAAAGTAGCCGTAGTTGCTAGCAAAAAGGTAGGTAAAGCAGTCGTTCGCAATAGAGCCAAGAGGCTCTTAAGGGCTGTTTTTATAAGTGTTTCGGCCGAGCTTGAGAGCGGTATTTATATAATGGTGGCTAAAAACGGGCTTGAAAACGTTGAATTTTTAAAGATTCAAAAAGCACTTCGTTGGTCACTTAAAAAATTAGGATGTTTAAGATGAGAGAGCTTTTGCTTTCTTTCTTAGAATTTTATCAAAACTATATCTCTAAATTTACTCCAAGCTCTTGCAGATACTATCCGAGTTGTTCAGAGTATGCCGTCTGGCAGTTTAAAAACAACAATATCTTTCTAGCGTTTTTTGCTACTTTTTTTAGAATTTTAAAATGCAACCAGCTATTTAAAGGTGGTATAGATTATCCTGTGGTTTCAAAGGAATTTAGGCTAAATTTCTTAACTTTACAAGAGAGATCACTTGATATAAAATTTTGGTTTATTCCTTGCAAAAAGGGTAAATTTTACGTTATTAAGGCTTTTGCCTCAAAGGAAAAATAATATGGATAAGCTTTCTACGCAAAAACGAGTGTTGTTAGCCACGATTTTATCTCTGGCATTTTTTGTAGCATACGACTATTTTTTTATACCAAAAACAATACAAACAGAGCAAAACAAAACAATCAAATCTTCAAATTTAGCACCAGCTACAAATAACACTAGTGTTTCATCTGCATTGCCAAATGCACAGCAAAACGCAAATGATATTTTAGTAACCATAAACGCAAAAGATTACACTGCAAATATTGATAGCTTGGGCCGAGTAAGTAAATTTTATCTAAATGATAAGAAATTTTCAGACGAAAATGGCAACAAGGCTCAGTTAACTGGTGTGTCGCCACTTGTACTTGAGTTAAGATTTATTGATACAAACATTAATACACAGGCATTTAATACAAAATATAGTGCCGATGTAAGCGAGATAAATGTTGATAATGAGCCAAAGTCTGTGGTTTTAACACAGCAGTTAGATGATCTTGTGGTGACTAAAAAGATAACATTTTTTCAAAACGGAAAATATGATATAAAAGTAACCACGAGCAAGGCCGTTGAGTATTTTATCACGCCTGGTGCTAGGCCAAATATAGCCGTAGATAGCTACACTGTTCATGGGGTGCTTTTAAGACATGCTGATGATAAGTTAAGCATTCTTGAGGATGATGATATTGATGGAAATGAGAAATTTTCAGACGTTAATATAGCTGCTGCGTCTGATCGCTACTATACGACTTTACTTTATAATTTTAATAAAAATTTAGAAGTCGTTATGGATGTTGATTCGCAGAAGAACTCTCTAGCATTTATAAAGGCAAACGGCGAATTTGAGGCAAGTGGCTATATAGGTGCAAAAGATCACAGAAATTTAAAGCAGATTGACGCGAGATTAACCGATGTCGTTGAGTATGGCTGGTTTACTTTTATTGCTAGACCTATGTTTGCGTTTTTAAATTACCTGCACGATCATATAGGCAACTGGGGCTGGGCGATAGTGGTTTTAACGCTTGTGATTAGGGTGGTTTTATTCCCACTTACTTATAAGGGAATGCTATCGATGAACAAGTTAAAAGAGCTTTCGCCAAAAATGAAAGAGATACAGGCAAAATACAAGGGCGATCCGCAAAAGATGAACGCTCATATGATGGAGCTTTATAAAAAACACGGTGCAAATCCTATGGGTGGATGTCTGCCGATACTTTTACAAATTCCAGTTTTCTTTGCAATTTACCGCGTTTTATTAAATGCTATTGAGCTTAAGGGTGCTGAGTGGATACTTTGGATACACGACCTTTCTATAATGGATCCATACTTTATACTTCCAATCCTAATGGGTGTTACGATGTTCTTGCAACAAAAACTTACTCCAACTACATTTACAGACCCAATGCAAGAGAAGATTATGAAGTATCTACCGCTTATATTTACGTTTTTCTTTGTGACGTTCCCGGCGGGACTTACGCTTTATTGGTTTGTTAATAACGTTTGTTCTGTTATCCAGCAAATTTTTGTCAATAAGCTTTTTGAAAAACAGAAAAAAGTGGAGGTAAAAGCCTGATGCGAATAGAAGCACCAACTCTACAAGAGGCGTTTTCAAAGGCGGCCGAGCAGTTAAACTGTTCTGTGACCGAGATTGATGTTAAGTCTGTTATCCAGCATCCAAGTGCAGGTTTTCTTGGATTTTTTAAAAAAAATGCAATTATTGAGGTTGAGGTAGAAAAGGGTAAAGCAAGAGCTAAACGTGAAAATAGAAACGATGAGCATAAAAAGGATCAAAATTTTGATAAAAAACAAGATGAACATCGTGAGAATAGAGCTGATAAAAGAGATGATAAGAAGCGAAATAAAAACAAAAAGAGCAAAAATCATCAACAAAATACGCCAAAACAGAGCTTGAGTGAGAAAAATGAGAGTTTAGCACAGAATGCCTTTGGGGATAATACTCAAACTATTAACGATGAGCCAAAACCAGAATACGTAATAAAACGCCTTGATAGTACTGAGATAAAGCCTCAAAAACACGAGCAAAAGGACATTTTAGATACGTCAATAATCGATAATTTTAACATTGATGATGACTCGTCAAAAAGCAATACCAAAGATGAAAAAAAGCCAAAAGAGCCTATAAAATTTGATGAAATTTTACCTGTTATAAAAGAGGATTTAACAAGGCTTTTAAATGCTAGTTGCTTTAATATCACTAAAATTGAAGTTTCGAAATTTAGCGATGACTGCGTTCTAGTAGAGCTTGACGGAGAAGATGCAGCTCTTTTAATAGGCAAAGAGGGCTACCGCTACAAGGCGATCTCATATCTACTACACAACTGGCTAAATCCAAAATACAACCTTATTGTTCGCCTTGAAATCGCTGAGTTTTTAAAAAATCAAGAGGCTATGATAGAGCAATATTTAGTTTCAATTATTGAGCGTGTTCAAAATACTGGAAAAGCTCAAACTAAGCCACTAGACGGCGTTTTGGTTAAGATTGCACTTGAGAAATTACGTGCGAAATTTCCAGAAAAATATGTCGGTATTAAATCAAACGGAAACGATAGATTTGTAGTTGTAAATGACTTCTTTAAAAAATGATACGATAGTTGCTATCGCCACTGCAAACGGCGTTGGTTCTATAGGCATTATCCGCCTAAGTGGTGCTGACGCCTTAAATATCGCATTAAAGCTTACAAAAAAGACCAACTTAACTCCACGTCTAGCGACATTGTGTAAAATTTACTCTCTTAATAACGAGTTTATCGATGAGGCTATTTTGCTTTATTTTAAGGCCCCTGCTAGTTTTACAGGAGAGGATGTGGTCGAGTTTCAAGCCCACGGTGGTTTTATGGTATTAAAGCTTATAATCTCACAGCTAGTTAAGGCTGGAGCTAAAATGGCAAAACCTGGCGAATTTAGCCAAAGGGCATTTTTAAACGACAAAATGGATCTTGCAAAGGCAAATGCTATCCAATCTCTCATAAATGCCAAAAGTGAAGGTGCGGTTAAAATTTTAGCCAGGCAGATGAGAGGGGAGCTAAGCTTATATGTAAATGAGCTTAGAGATGAGCTTGTAAAGACACTCGCTTTTGTAGAAACCAGTATTGATTATGCTGATGATGATTTGCCAAGCGATATTTTATCTCAGACTAAAAATTTGCTAACTCAAAATCACGCAAAGCTTGAGCGTATCGTAAGCATAAGCAAGAGCCGTCAGGGGCTAATAGACGGCTTTAAAATAGCCATAATTGGTAAACCAAATGTTGGCAAAAGCTCTATTTTAAATGCGCTTTTAGCGTATGAAAGGGCTATCATATCAGATGAGGCTGGAACGACAAGGGACCGCATAGAAGAGAGCCTAAACATCGGTACACATCTAGTTCGCATAATCGACACTGCAGGAATTCGCAAAAATGCTGGAGCGGTCGAGAGTATTGGCATTGGCTACTCTTTAAAAGCCATTGATGAGGCTGATATTATTTTGGCGATTTTTGACGGCTCAAATTTGAGTGATGAGCAAGATGAGCGTATTTTAGAGCTTTTAAAAGATAGTAAAAAGCAAATTTTTTATATCCTAAATAAGAGTGATCTTGGTGTCAAATTTGAAAAAAACCTACCAAATGTAATGCAAATTTCAGCCAAAAATAGCACTGAAATTTTAGTAAAAACGCTAGAAGAGTATCTAAATTTACAAGATAGCGACGAGCTTATCTTGAACTCAAATTTACAAATCACAGCTTGCATAAACGCCATAAACGCCATAAGCAACGCCATTAATCTACTAAATGAAAGTGAACTAGAGCTTTTTGCTTACGAGATAAATTCTGCCATAACAAGTATCTCATTTATAACCAAACCATTTAAAAGAGATGAAATTTTAGATGAGATGTTTAGTAACTTTTGCTTGGGAAAATAGGCTATAATACGCATTTTTTAAAGGATGATAATGAAAATTTTACTAATTAATGGTGGTAAAAAATTTGCTAATGCAGAAGGCAGACTAAATCAAACTTTACACGATGTCGCAAAGTCTGAACTCACATCAATGGGATACGATATTAAAGAGACGATTATAGATAGCGGATACGATATAGAAGCAGAAGTTGATAAATTTTTATGGATGGACGTTGTGATTTGGCAAATGCCAGGTTGGTGGATGGGGGAGCCTTGGATAGTTAAAAAATATGTAGATGAAGTTTTTATGGCTGGTTATGGTAAGCTTTTTGCAAACGACGGCCGTCATAAAACAGACCCAGGCAAAGACTACGGCACTGGTTGTTTACTTGATAAAAAGCATATGCTTAGTGTTACTTGGAATGCACCAATACAGGCTTTTACTGACAAAAAAGAATTTTTTGAGGGAGTTGGCGTTGATGGTGTCTATTTGCATTTTAGAAAGGCAAATGAATTTTTAGGCATTAAAGCACTTCCTACCTACATTTGCAATGATGTTATAAAAATGCCCAATGTAGCAAAATTTATAGATGACTATAAGGCACATTTGCTTAAGATTTTTGGTTAGAAATTTATACCACATAAAGTAAAAAGTGGCTAAAATCACTACAAATTCTACGCAAGGATTAGTAATGGATAAAGCCACTATCAAAGCACACAAAATCAGCGACGGCGAATACGAAAATATCTTAAAAATTCTAGGTCGTGAGCCAAATTTACTCGAACTTGGGATATTCTCAGCGATGTGGAGCGAACACTGCTCGTATAAATCAAGTAAAAAATACCTAAACGGCTTTCCAACCAAAGCACCTTGGGTCATTCAAGGTCCCGGTGAAAATGCCGGTGTTATAGACGTTGGGGATGGATATGCTGCTGTTTTTAAAATGGAGAGCCACAACCACCCAAGTTTTATTGAGCCATATCAAGGTGCTGCAACTGGAGTTGGCGGAATTTTGAGAGATGTTTTTACAATGGGTGCTAGAGTTGTGGCAAATATGAACTCGCTTCGCTTTGGTAATTTTCTTGGCAAAGATAAAACTGCAAAATACCAACGCCACTTAATCAAAGGCTCAGTTGCTGGTATCGGACACTATGGCAATTGTATGGGAATTCCTACAATTGGCGGAGAGGTCGCTTTTGATGAGAGTTTTAACGGCAATATCTTAGTAAATGCTTTTGCACTAGGCATTTGTAAAAGTGATGAGATCTTTTATGCAAAAGCCGAAGGTGTAGGTAATAGCGTAATGTATGTCGGCTCAAAGACCGGCAGGGACGGACTTGGCGGTGCTGTAATGGCGAGTGATAGCTTTAATGACGCAAATAAATCACTTCGTCCGACCGTTCAAGTGGGCGATCCTTTTGCTGAAAAACTACTGCTTGAAGCTTGTTTGGAGCTATTTAAGACAGATTATATTGTTGGCATTCAAGATATGGGTGCAGCTGGTCTTACTTCAAGTAGTTTTGAAATGGCTGGACGAAGCGGTAGTGGTATGAAAATGCATCTTGATAAAGTGCCTATGCGTGAAGCTGGTATGACGCCTTATGAGCTAATGCTTAGCGAGAGCCAAGAGCGTATGCTAATTTGTGCTAAAAAGGGCTACGAAACAAAAATCAAAGAAATTTTTAATAAGTATGACCTTGACGCTGAAACTATCGGCGAGGTTACAGATAGTGGTAAAATGGAGCTTTTTTGGCACGGCGAGTTAGTTGGCGAGATACCAATTGAGCCACTTAGCGAGGCGGCACCAGTGCTTGATAGACCGACACAGCGTCCAAAATATCTTGATGAGATAAAAGATATAAACATTAATAAATTTGCGAAAATTTCAAACGCCGACGCCTTTGACACTCTGCTAAAAAATCCGCACATTTTAAACAAATCATTTATTTATGATCAGTATGACGCAAACATTCAGACAAATACGATAAAACAGCCCGGATTTTTGGGTGCTGGTGTGATTCGCATAAAAGAGAGTGGTAGGGCGATTGCTATGGGTATGGAGTGCTCATCAAGACATAACTACGTAAATCCAAAAGTCGGTGCGGCAATGGCAGTAGCAGCAAGTGGGCGAAAGGTCGCTATGAGCGGTGCTGTGCCACTTGCAATTACTGATTGTTTAAATTACGGCAACCCTGAAAACGCCGAAGTTATGTGGCAGTTTACGCAAGGTTGTGAAGGCATAAAAGAGGCGTGTAGAAAGCTAAATACGCCTGTTGTAAGCGGTAACGTAAGTCTTTATAACGATACTGAGGGCGTTGGCGTGTATCCTACTCCGGGCATTGTAAGCGTTGGCGTAAATGAAAATGCTATAAAATCGCTTGGTAGCGTCTTTGTAAATAGTAACACGCCAGTTTATCTAATCGGACAAACAAGCGGAGAATTTGGCGGTAGTCTTTACCTAAAAGCCCTATTTAACGCAGTTGGAGGCGAGTTAAAAGAGATTGATTATAAGAGCGAAAGGGCGTTGTGGGACTTAGTAATTAATGCAAATAAAGATGATATTTTAGAATTTGCAAACTCTGTCGGCACTGGTGGCGTGGCGATGACGCTTGCTAAAATGGCGTGTGTTAGTGGTATTGGCATTAACGCAAAATGCGATTTTGGCGATGAGAGATTTATCTTTGATGAGAGCTTTTCAAGGGCTGTCGTGGGTGTAAAAGATGAAGCTAAATTTGCCAAACTCGCCACAAAATTTGGGCTAAAAATAGAAAAAATCGGCGTAACTGGTGGAGATAGATTTATCATTGACGGCGTTAATAAAAATTTAAAAGATATGCAAGAAATTTATTTTAATGAGTTTAGAAATATCATAAAACAGGATGACTAATGGGGCTAAAAGAGTGGATAGATAAGACCGCAAAAGGCGTAGATGACGAGCCAGAAGCACAGCAAGAGAACGAAAAAAGAGGCGTGGCAAAGCCTCCGATTTTATTTAACCAAACACAAATGCTTATTAAACAGCTTGAAAGCAAACTTGGCGGGACGCTAATAACTTACTACAACTCAAACGCCGGTTCGGTTTGCGGTAATGACGCTAGCGCGATGTATGAAATTTTAAAGGGTAAAAAGATACAAAACGCCTTTTTATTCATAAAAAGCGACGGCGGTAGCGGTATTGCTAGTCTTAGGATTATTAGCACACTTCGTAACTACTGCAAAAACATAACCGCACTGATTCCTGCAAATTGTGCTTCGGCTGCAACTATGATGGCACTTGGTGCAAATGAGATAGTTATGGGACCACTTGCTTATCTTACGCCAGTTGATACATCACTAAAACACGAGCTAAGCCCCACAAATAAGGGTAATGAGCTTGTAAGTGTGTCAATGGACGAGCTAAACCGCGTCATAAAACTATGGCACGAAAATGAAAAACAAAATGATGAAAATCCTTACAAATCGCTTTATGAGTATATTCATCCGCTAGTTTTTGGTGCGGTTGATAGGGCTAGTTCTTTGTCGCTAAAAATTTGCCGTGAAATTTTGCGTTATCACATTGATGATGAGAACAAAATCCGCCAAATTTCAGAGAGATTAAACGGCGACTACCCAGCACACGAATATCCTATACTTTACAGAGAAGCCGAAGAGATCGGGCTTCACGTGCAAAAAATGGATGATGAGCTAAACGAAATGCTTCAGGAGTTAACAATGCTTTACTCTGAAATGGGGCAACGTGCATTTACTGATTATGATGAGAACAGTTATCACGATAACAACATCGCAAATATCATTGAAGCAAACGGCAAACAGATCTATTATCAGATAGATAAGGACTGGTTTTACCGCCCTGATGAGAGACGTTGGAGCGTGATGAATGATGAAAGCTCGTGGCGTAAAAACGAGCTAGTTGGCGGCAAGCTTAAAAATACGATCTATCATTTGTGGTAAAAAATGGGCTCAATTATTTTTTATGCAGTAGTTTTTTATGTTATTTACTGGATTTTTTCTAAATTTAACGCTCAAAATGGCGTAAATTCCGAGTTTAAAAGGCAACTTAGCCAAGACGAGGCAAAATTTTTAGTCGCTCTTTTGGCAAAAGTAGCAAAGGGCGACGGAAGAGTAAATGAGCTTGAAGCCGAGTTAATCAGTCAAACTCTAAGCAATATGGCTTACAAAACTGGTGTTAGCCGTGAGCTTTTAAAGGATATTTATAACACCGAGAAACAAAATATCAGCGACACTTACGAACTGGCAAGAGAGTATGCGACTAAATTTCGCCTAGATACGCAAACCGCGATTGCTAGACTTACATTTTTTCTAAATTTAGCCTATATTGACGGCGAATTTAATAGTGGCGAAAGGGCTGTTATTAACGATATTGCAAGAGGTTTTGGCATAAGCCAGATGCTACTAAATAGCGTTATTTTTCGCTTTGAGGCATTTTACTCGCAAAGGCAAAAAAGTTATCAAAATAGCAAAAATCAAAGCTTTGCAACCAAGAAAGACCCTTACGCTGTGCTTGAAATTTCAAAGGACGCAAGTTTTAGTGAGATTAAAAGAAAGTATCGTGAGCTTGTCAAAAAATACCACCCAGATATTTTAATGGGGCAGGGCGAGAGCGAAAGCGTGATAGAAAAATCAACCAAAAAACTTCAAGAGATAAACGAAGCATATGAGAAAATTAAAAATGAACGAGGCGAAAAATAAATAAAAGGAGCAAAAATGAGAGCGTTAATCAGCGTTAGTGATAAAGATGGCATTGTGGAGTTTGTCAGTGGTTTGGCAAATTTGGGATTTGAAATTTTAAGCACCGGTGGGACGTTTAAACTTTTAAAAGAAAACGGCATAAACGCCTTAGAAGTAAGCCAATATACAAAAAGTCCAGAGATGTTTGAAGGACGCGTAAAGACTCTGCACCCAAAAATTCACGGCGGAATTTTGCATAAAAGGGACGATGAAAATCACGCCAAACAGGCTTTACAAAACGATATTGGTGGCATTGATTTAGTCTGTGTAAATTTATATCCATTTAAGCAAACGACTATTAGAACCGATGATTTTGATGAGATTGTTGAAAACATTGATATAGGCGGTCCGGCGATGGTTAGAAGTGCTGCAAAAAATTTCAAAGATGTTTTAATAGTAACTAATCTAAACGACTATGAAAACGTGCTAAATGCCCTAAAAAACGGCACGGCTGATTATGAGTTTCGTAAAAGTTTAATGATAAAAGCTTTTGAACACACAGCAAGTTATGATGCGATGATTGCAAACTATATGAACGAGCGATTTAATGGCGGTTTTGGAGCGAGTAAATTTATAGTTGGCAATAAGGTTTTTGATACTCGTTACGGCGAAAATCCGCACCAAAAGGGTGCTTTATATGAGTTTGAGAGCTTTTTTAATTTAAATTTTCGTGCTTTAAAAGGCGAGGCTAGTTTTAATAATCTAACCGACATAAACGGTGCTTTAATGCTTGCTACTAGCTTTGATGAAGCCCCAGCTGTGGCTATCATAAAACACGCAAATCCTTGTGGTTTTGCTGTTAAAAACACGCTTCTTGAAAGCTATACAGAGGCTTTAAAATGTGATCCGATCTCAGCTTATGGCGGGGTGGTGGCGATAAATGGCACACTTGATAAGGCATTGGCACAAAAAATCAATGAAATTTACGTTGAAGTAATACTAGCTGCAAACGTTACAGACGAGGCGTTGGCAGTTTTTGAAGCTAAAAAACGCATTAAAATTTTTACCCAAGATAATAAATTTTTAGTTCGTGCAAATGACAAATACGATTTTAAACGAATTGATGGTGGTTTTGTCTATCAAGAAAGAGATGAAGTAGAAGATGATGAGCTAAAAAATATGAAGCTAATGAGTAAGCGTGTAGCTAGTGCAAACGAGCTAAAAGACGCAAATATCGCTTGGAAGGTAGCAGCACTAACTAAATCAAACTGCGTAGTTTATGTAAAAGACGCAGCTGTCGTGGCGATCGGTATGGGTATGACTAGCCGTGTGGATGCTGCAAGAGCTGCCGTAGCAAAGGCAAAGGATATGGGGCTTGATTTAAACGGTTGCACGCTTGCTAGTGAAGCGTTTTTTCCATTTAGAGATAGCATTGACATCGCTCATAGCGTTGGGGTTAAGTGTATAGTTGAGCCAGGTGGCAGTATAAGGGACGATGAGGTTATAGAGGCTGCAAATGAGCATAATATATCGCTGTATTTCACCGGTGTTAGACACTTTTTGCACTAAAATTTCTAAGCAGGTTAAATTTTAAACCTGCTTAAATTACTCTCTAGAGCCTGTGTAATCTTGCTTAGAGAGTCTGCTACACTCTCTAAATCATTTGAAATTTTCTCATTTTCATCGGCTATTTTTACTGATTTTTCGCTTTGTTCTAGTAGTTTTGCGATATTTTTACTAGAAATTTCCGTTCTTTCTTTGATATCTTTTGTGGTCGTTATGGATTTTGAGTTCTCATCCTGAGCTTTGTATGCCATTTGCATAAGTTCATTTGCGTTTAGGCTTAGATCTTTAATATTTTGCGAGTTTTGCTTAAGTGATGAGTTTAGCTCCCAGACGCTTTTTATGATATTTTTTGAGTTTGTATTTATATCTTCTAGTTGATCGGTCGTTTGCTCTGCTAGTTTTCTTACCTCTTCAGCTACAACAGCAAAACCTCGTCCGTGCTCTCCCGCACGTGCAGCCTCTATAGCAGCGTTTAGTGCTAGCAGATTTGTCCTGTCTGCTATGTCATCTATGATATTTAAAATCTTGGCGATATTTTCACTTTCGGTTACGACACTTGCTGTTTTTGCTGATAAATTTTGCTCGTTTTGACTAGTTTCATCAATCCTGCTAACAAGTGTGTTAAGTAGCGATATTACGCTATCTAATTGCTCGTTTGAGCTTTGACTCATTGTTTGTGCGTTTGTTGCCATTTGCGTTGTAAATTTAAAATCATCATCTATGCTTTTTGTAAAATTATACGTCGTACCTATCTCATCTTTGCCGTCTTTTGCACTTTTTGCTAAGCCGTGGGAACTCGTCTTAAGCGTGTTTATCTGCTCTTGAATCCTATCTGCTCCCTGTTTTATGCCTTTTACAGATAGTTGTATTTTTTCGATAAATGTATTTATATTTTTTGTGATTTTGCCTATTTCATCGTTGCTTTTTATCTTTACTCTTACGCTTAAATCGCTATCTTTGTTTGCCAGTTCATCTGTCTTTTCAAGCAGTAAATTTACAGGATTTAGCACGACCCTTTTTAGTGTAAAGATAATCACTAAAGCCGTTAGTATCGTAAAAGCTACAAATATGCTTAAAAATATCGTGCTTTTGTAAGATAATAACACGTCTATTTCGTCCATAGAGTATGATATGTCCATTACTCCAAGTATGTCGTTTTCTTTGGAATTTGCGTGGCAAGCAAGGCAGTCAGCTGTCGCAACGAGTGGTTTAAGTAGCCTTATTTGACGTTCATTATTTTTGATAATCTCTAGCTTTTTCTCGTCTTTGCTTTTAAATTGTTCGCTAATGTCGCTGTCATTGTAGTCTGATTTTGGTAGAGCAAAAAGTTCAGCAACATCGTTTGAGTAGTAAATTTTAAGAGATTTTATATTTTTTAGCTCAGAATTTGTCTGAACCGATGATTTTATGGCTTCGCTATCTCCAGTGTTCATAGCTGATCTTACGGAGTAAAACACAGAGTCGCCTATAATATCTAAATTCTTTATCGTTAAATCTTTTGAAAAATTTTTAAATTCTTTTATTATGACACCTTGAAGAACTGCAAAACTTGAAATAAGTAGAAATAAAATACTAAAAACAACCTTTTTGCCAATGCTTAGACTCTTCATATAGGCTTGCCTCACTTTTGTTTTGTCGCAAAATTGTAACGAAAAAAGCTTAAATGTTTAATATTTGTTAATCATAAAAGATAAAATAGTGTAAAATTTTCACATTAGTAATTAAAAATTTACGAAACTATTATAAAATAACGCCATTATTCAACAAACAAACAAAGGTCTTTTATGGATATGTTTAAGAAGTTCTTTTTTAGTATGGAGTCTGCTGTAATTTTATTTTTGATATTTGCAGTAGGTAGTGCGGCGGCTACGATTATTGAGAGATTTTATTCTACTCAAATGGCTTGGTATGTCGTTTATGGGGCTGGTTGGTTTGCCTGTGTTCAGCTTTTGCTTGGTTTAAACCTTGCATACAATATCTTTGCGTATAAGCTAATAAATTTAAAAAAGCTTCCTTCGCTGGTTTTTCACGCAAGTTTTTTACTTATATTAATCGGTGCTGGAGTTACGAGATATTTTGGCTTTGAGGGCAATATGCATATTAGAGAAAATACCGAAACAAACGTTGTAAGCACGAGAGATTCGTATGTGAAATTCTCTACAAAATTAGACGCAAAAGAGTATAGTGCCCTTGTGCCAAAAAATTTAGGCGACGGAGATTTTAGTCTAAATTTAGATATGCCAGACGGCAAGGCAAATTTGAAATTTAAAAGATATGTGCCAAATGCTGGATATAGGTTTGTAGATGATAAGGACGGCGTAGCTGTTGTCGAGATGGTTTTATCAAAAGGTAGCGAAAAGCAAGAGACAAATTTGCTTGATGGCGAGGAGATGATAGTTGATGGGATTACATTTACGCTAAATTCTCAGATAAAAGACCAGTCAAAATATGTAGCTTTTTCATCAAAGGACGGCAAAGTAAGCTTTAAATCAAATGTCGATATAAGCGTATTTGACGGCGAAAAGATAAAAGCTGGAAGCGTTGAAGATATAAGTAATAGCAAAAAACTCTACACGATAGACGGGATAAATTTTTCTATGAGCTTTGTTTCTGCTAATGCTTCAAGAAAGTTAGTTAGCACGCAAAATAGCGAATTTAACGCCATAGTAGCTGATGTAAATTATAAAAATCAAAGCAAAGAGGTTGTTATGTTTTATAACCTTATTGAGCCAAGTCGTGCTTTAGTGGGCGATAATATGTTCTTTGCTTCTTGGGGAGCACAAGAGGTAAAACTGCCATTTAGTCTGTATCTTAAGGATTTTGAACTAAAGAGATATCCTGGCTCAAATTCTCCTATGGGATATGCTAGTGACGTGGTTGTTAAGGACTCAAAGGCTGATGTTGAGCCTTTTGATTATAGAATTTATATGAATAACGTTCTAGATTATGACGGATATAGATTTTTTCAAAGCTCATACGATCAAGATGAGCAGGGCACGATACTTTCGGTAAATAAAGACCCAGGTAAAATCCCAACATACATAGGCTATTTTTTAATGGGACTTGGCTTTTTGCTAAATGTTATTAATCCACACTCTCGCTTTAGAAAACTAGCAAGACTTATAAATGAGAGCAGTAGTAAAAAAATAGCCGTACTTTTTGCGGTTTTATTATTTGCACTTACGCCAAAAGAGACTTTTGCGTATGATTTTTCTCCGCATATTGACGTTTCGCACGCACAAAAGCTATCTAAAATTTTAGTTCAAAGCCAAGATGGACGTATAAAGCCATTTGATACTATCAGTAAAGATGTTTTAAATAAAATTTATAGAAAAGATAGTATCGGGACACTAAACTCAAATCAAGCCGTTTTATCTATAATGCTAGATCCTGGATATTGGCGTGCAGAGCCTATTATAGCACTTGGAAGCAGTCCTGAGCTAAAGGGCGAGATAGGCGTGGGTGCTGATAAAAAATATGCGAGTTTTAACGACTTTTTTATCAAAAACCAAAAAGATAACGCCTATAAACTTACTAGGTTTGCCGATATTGCAAACAGAAAACACCCTGGCTCAAGAAATACATTTGATAAAGACGTTATCAAGGTTGATGAGCGGGTAAATGTGTTTTATATAACATTTATAGGTGAAATTTTTAAGGTTTTTCCAAAACAAGATGACCCTTCAAACACTTGGTACTCGCCTTACTCAGCGATGATGTATTTTCCGCCTGAAGAGTCAGACGCAGTAGCTAATATGATGAAAAACTACTTTAGCATACTTGATGAGGCTATATCTCTTGGCCAAAAGAGTGATAAAAATGCTGATGACTACGCTCAAAAGTGGAAAAAGGCGGACGAGGCACTTGATGTGATAATAGACTATCAAAAGAAATTTGGCGGACAGATAATGCCAAAGGACTCTCGTATAGATATGGAAATTTTATTTAATAAGGCGAAAATTTTTGATAGATTAACACCTATTTATCTGCTGGCTGGACTAGTGCTATTAGTATTTGTTTTTGTTAAAATGCTATCTGTAAAAACAAACATATCTAAAATTTTTAATGTTATATATTTTATAAATATTTTGGCATTTTTGGCACATACGGCTGGGCTTGGGCTTCGTTGGTATATCTCGGAACACGCGCCTTGGAGTAACGCCTATGAGTCGATGATATACATCGCTTGGGCCCTTAGTTTATCGGGTATTATTTTTTCAAGGCAAAGCCCTATTGCTATGGCACTTACATCTATTCTTGCTGGTGTTACGCTGTTTGTTGCACATCTTAGCTGGATGGATCCGCAGATTACTACGCTTGTGCCGGTACTTCAGAGCTATTGGCTTACGATTCATGTTTCTGTTATCACGGCTAGTTATGGATTTTTGGGGCTTTGTGCCTTACTTGGCTTTTTTGTTTTGGTGCTTATTATCATACAAAATCCAAAAAAACCAAATTCTGAAATTTCACGCAACATCACAGAAGCTACTCGCATAAATGAGATGGCGATGATTTTGGGTCTTAGTTTGCTAACGCTTGGAAATTTCCTTGGCGGAGTATGGGCAAATGAGAGCTGGGGTCGCTACTGGGGTTGGGATAGCAAAGAAACTTGGGCTTTAATCTCTATCCTTGTTTATGCCGCTGTTCTACACTTAAGATTTATACCAAAACTAAATAACCAATATGCGTTTGCGGTATCATCTATGTTTGCGTATTGGGCGATTATTATGACCTATTTTGGCGTGAATTTTTACTTAGCAGGTATGCACTCTTATGCTTCAGGCGATCCGATACCAGTTCCAAATTTTGTGTATGTAATGGTTGCGGTTATGATAGCAATATCTGTTTTTGCATATTTTAAACGTAAAATTTGCACAAAACTTTAATATGAGAATATTTTTTGTAGTTTTACTACTGCTTGTGTTTTTATCTCTTCTAGTTGCTCTTGTGTTTTTGGTAAAAAAGTTACTAAAACACAGGAGTGACACTATTAATATTGAAAATTTTAGCACACAAACCAAAACCCAAATAGAGCAAAAAAGCTTTAGTATAAACGACTTGTTACTAATAGCAAGTAAACCTGAAACGACCACAAATGAACTTTTTGACGCTTCAAGATATTTTGTGCAAAATTTAATAATACCACCAAAGGACTCTAGCGATTTAAGTGAAGAGGCAAAAAAATATCTTAGTTTTATACTTTTAGTATCTAGTCACAAAAATACAAATGCCAAGCTAATATCATTTTTAAGCACGGAAGCAAAAAAGAAAAACCCAGCCTATACTGTTGAAATAGAAACTTATGAAAATCAAGGCATTGAGAGTAGAAAAGTTAGGAAAAAATGAAATATTTTTTAATTGTTTAAAGTTTTAAATGATATAATTAAGGCAAATTGATAATGAGGAGGGAATATGAAAATATCTACAAAAGTCTTGGTGATGATAATGACAGCGCTCATATCACTACTTGTTGTGTTGGTATTTTTAGCAAATCGCACTATAAAAGAGACGATAGGCGATGCAAAGGATAGCATCATTAACACAGCTTATGCTGAGAAAAAAATTACTCTAAGCGAAGAGCTTGACATAATTACTGATTTTATCGATCAGATAAGAAATGAGTATAAAGAGGCAAACGAAGAGGCTGGCGTTCTTACCGAAGACGTGCTAAAATTTTTGCTTGGGGTTAGGTTTGGTGAAAATGATTCAAACTACGTATTTATCCTAGATGAGCAAGGAAATGTAGTTCAAGATCCAGGTCGTCCAAATTGGAAGGGTACAAATATATTAAATGCAACGGATGAAAATGGAGATAAGTATATACAAAAGCTTATAAATTCAAGTGAGAAAGAGGAATATGTTTCATATATTACTAAAATAAATGGTGTTTCTAGTAAAAGATTTGCCAACTCTCATAAGATTAAGATTGAGGATAAAAATTATATTTTAGTTATAGCGGCTTCCACTGATGATGCATATAAAAGAGCCGAAGAAACAGCAACGGCTATGAGTGATGAGGCTAATGCATCTATTAGAAATTTCATAATCACAGCCGTGGTTATAATGGCACTAGCTATCGCGTTATCTGTTGTATATACTCAAATTTCAATTAGCAAGCCACTAAATGAGCTTATAAAACGTGCTAGAAATCTCTCAAGCGGAGATGGGGACTTGACACGCAAATTAGAAGTTAACGGCAAAGATGAAACGGCTTTAGCAAGTGCTGCTATAAATGATTTTATAGAAAAAGTACGCATATTAATAAGCGACGCAAAACACCTATCAAGCGAAAACTCATCTATTGCAAATGAGCTTAGCTCGACATCGCTTCAAACTGGTAAACGCGTTGAGGACTCTACAAATATCGTATCAAATACAAATCAAAAATGTTCACAAATTCAGTCAGATATGAGATCTTCAATAGACGCTGCTAAACTTGGCAAAGAGGATTTACAAAAGGCAACTGGATATATAAAACAGGCAAATGACGCTATCGCTAGTTTGGCTGCTGAAATTTCTCAAACAGCACAAACAGAGCACGAGATGGCAAACAAAATTGATCAGCTAAATAAAGACGCTGAGCAGGTAAAATCTGTCCTTGTTGTGATAAATGATATAGCAGATCAGACAAATTTACTTGCACTGAACGCTGCTATTGAGGCGGCACGTGCAGGTGAACACGGACGCGGTTTTGCCGTTGTTGCTGATGAGGTTCGCCAACTGGCTGAACGCACTCAAAGCAGCCTAACAGAGATAAATGCAACTATAAATGTCATAGTTCAGGCAATAACAGAGTCAAGCACTCAGATGAATTTAAACTCAAAACAAATTCAAGAGCTAACAAACGTGGCTGCTGAAGTTGAAAATACCATAAAAATAATGAGCGCGTCTATAAATGACGCTATTAAACTATCTGATAAAACGGTTGAGGACTACATACAAACCGGCTCTAGTATTGAGCAGATCGTGGACGGCATGAATGGTATCAACTCTATATCAACTGAAAATGCAAGAAGTGTTGAAGAGATAGCAAGTGCGGCTGAGCACCTAAATAAAATGACAGACGCCTTAAATGCTAAACTTGGCGAGTTTAGGACTTGATAAAAAGGTAAAAAATGGCTCAAAAGCTAGTTTTAATAGGTGCATCAACTGGTGGACCTGGGCACATAAAGAAAATTTTAAAAGATGTCAGCCTAAACGGAGCGAGTGTTATTATAGCTCAGCATATGAATAAGATGTTTATACCATCTTTTGCTACTCAAGTTAGCAAGGAGTGTGGTATAGAGGTTGAAATTTTAAGCGATAGGGCCATATTAAAAGATAAGGTTTACGTTTGTGATCAAAATTTTAAAATAAATGAAACAATGCCATTTGGCGTAAAGCCAGAGACAAAGATTGTCACGACTTTTACTCCAAATGTGGATATGCTGTTTCACTCTGGTGTTAGTATTTGTAAAAGTGCCGATGTTATGGCTATTTTAATGACTGGTATTGGGGATGATGGAGCGGCTGGGCTTGCTGCGCTTTATAAGGCTGGAGCAAAGTGTATAGCCGAGAGCGAAGAGAGTGCTATTGTGTATGGTATGCCAAAGAGGGCTAAGGAGATAAACCCGAACGTGAAAGTTTTAAATGTTATGGGTATAAGGAAGGAACTGCAGGAGTTTTTAAATGCTATTTAATAGAGCGACGGATACAAAGGAATTGCCAAAAGATGATATTCCTGCACCGAGCGATATGGATGGATTTGATGAATTTATGAAAGCTATACGCTCTTTGTGCGGTGTTGATTTAGGACCAAAAAGAGATATTACGCTGCAAAGAGTGAGTGCTTTTGCTAAAAATAAAAAGATAGCCACGTTTAGAGAAGTTACGGCTATGATTAGATCAAATTTCATTTTAAGACAGGATATTTTAAATTTAATCACAGTTAATGAAACATATTTTTATAGAGAGTTGCCTCAGCTAAAAGATGTGGCGTTTTACGCAAAAGATTTAGGTAGTGCTAGGATACTTTGTGCTCCTTGTTCAAGCGGAGATGAGGTTTATTCTATAGCGATGTTGGCACACGAGATAGGTATGCCACCAGGCTCGTTAAGTATAGTTGGCATAGACATAAACTCAGAAGCTATATCTCAATGCTTAAGTGGTAATTATAATGCAAGGAGTTTGCATAGGTTAAATGATTATCAAAAAGAGAGATTTTTCACAAAGCAAAATGATGATAAATTCAATATAAAAAGAAACATTTTAGCAAGATGTGAATTTAAGATAATGAACGTTTTTGATGACGCTCTTTTTGGTTTGGGGAAATTTGACATAGTTTTATCAAGAAATATGATGATATATTTTGATGATGAGTTTAGACTAAAATGCGTAGAAAGACTACATAAAGTGCTTGGTGCTTATGGTAGGCTATACACTGGTCACGCTGACCTTGTTCCGTATACTCCGCTTTACGAGAAGCGGTTTAGTAACGGTACTACATATTACGAAAAAGTTTAAAATTTAAGCAGATAGGGTGCTTTTGCACCCCATTTTAATACAATCCATATTTGCCGTCAGTGCGTTTGTATATCACACGCATTCTGGCATCTATGTCGTTAAATACGTAAAATTGAAGTTCGCTATTTTTTAGATGCTCAAGTGCCTCTTCTATCTCAAGCGGTTTATATAATTCAAGCTCCATAGGAACTATCTCGTCTACGCCCTCTACTTTTTCTTCGCCTATTTTTAAGCGATACTCTTTATCATCAGCTTTGCCCTTAACTGTGGTTGCTTTGTCGTGTTCTCGTCTTAAAACTTTAGAAGCCCTCTCAACGGCTAGGTCGATTGCTGCGTATAGGTCTTTATCTTTTTGGCGTATGACGATAGTGTCTTTGTGTGCTAAATTTAGAGCAAATTCTGCATTAAAGCCCTTTTTGCCCTGTTTTTCATCTGCTGAGACAACACATCTGCCTGAGATAATGTCTAGGTTATACTTTCCAAGTGCGTCAAACGCGTTTTCTATATAGCCTTTAATAGGCTCAGTGAGTTCAAATTGTTTTCCTGTGATGCTTATGTTCATTGCATCCTCCTTTACTTGAAAGTTAAGACTATTATAACACATAAATATAAATTAATAATAAAATCTAAAGTTTTTGTAAAGTTCGTCTATGAAATGTGATTGGATGCTTTTGCATTTCGTCACTTAGTTGCATGTCGTCTTTTATCTTAGCTTTGTCTTTATCTTTTGCGTAAGATACCCATACGTCTATTATGACGTTTCCTGGTTTGATGTTTTTTACATTTTGCGACTTAGAGCTACTTATACAACTGCCTATATCGCCTATGTGTTTTATCTTTATTTTTATCTCAAAAAGCTTATCACTGGCGTCTGGTGGAGTGAAAGAGCCGTCTAAATTTTCAAGGCAGCCGTCCTTTATGAAGTCGTGCTTTAAAATTCTAAGCATTGCATACTCTGTCGCCCCTCTTGCTAAAAGCTCTGCTTGTTCGCTAAGGTATGTATCGCTAGTTTGGGTTAGGTTGCTAGATGATACCGAGAGACTAAAAGCTATAAATAGACTAATGAGTATAATAAAAATGATAGCCCACATCATACCAAATGCACGTCTCATCAGTATACCGCCTTTAGTTTACAAACTATAGAATTTGAGTCGTTTTTTAGGCATAGCCTTAGGTATATGATATCTGATTCTTGTTTGAAGTTAAACGCTGTGACATTTTTTGCTAGGATTGATGACTTTGCGTCTTTATCGTATCTCTCATTTAGCCAAGGTCTGTAATTATAATAAATTACAAGGTTAAATTCGCCATTATCGTTTTTAACAAGAGTTATGGCGTGGGCGGTGTATGCTAGTTGGTAGTGTTCTGAAATTTGCTTTTGTATGTAGTCTTTTATCTGAAATTTCTCGTTGTCTGCTATTTTTGCCCTTGCTATTGTTTCGTTTGGACTGTGTTTTGCAAAATTCTCATCGTACCCAAATGCCTTTTGTGTATCGTAAGGCACCTGTTTAAAAATGAGTGCTAACTCGTAGTTGTCATTGTTAAAATTTTCTAAATCATCTGTGATTGCCTCTTCTAGGGTTAGGCTTACTTCTTGATCGTCATATTCTTTATATTTTTTAGGCTCTGTAAGGCTGCTATCTGGCGTTATAATGATGCCTGAGTCACTTGCGTCTAAATCAACGACTCCGCTATAAAAATCATCATTAAAAAGGTCTGGCTCGTAGCTTATAAATTCTAATACATTATATCTTTCATCTTGGTTATCATTAAGCTTTTTAAAGTCATTGGTATTAGCAACTCTAGCGATGACGCTTGGTTTTACGCGGTAGCTTAGTAGTTTTGCTATTTGATTTACGCTAGTTTGTGTTTGGCTTTGTAGTTGCGATAAATTTTGACTTTGCGAGTAGCTTTGGTATATGTTAAGTAGCAAACTCGTCCCCATTGTTGCTACGATACCAAGGATTACTATAACGGCTATAAGCTCTATGAGTGTAAATGCTCGTTTCATCTCATCTCTTTTATGTCAAGTCCGCTAACTTCGCCGATATTTGAAACGCTTGTAAAAAGCCTTATCTCTTGGTTTAAATTCTCATCACTGCTTGAAGCAACCACTATGGTAATTAGCTTTGTGTCAAAAATATCTGTGTTGTCGTTTTGAAATTTAAATGGATTTTTCTCCTCTTTTACGCTAAGCGTATAGCTTGAGTTTGTTATAAATCTATTCTCAAGCTGATCATCTATGGCAACATCAAACGTCTTACCGTCAAGGCTTTCTATGCTTTGCTGGTCGCTGTTGCAGGTATTGCTAAGTCCGCTTATTTGTTTAAAATATCTGTGGTTGCTTCTGTTTAGATTATTTTTTGTGTAAAAATTCTCACTCGTATCCTTTATAAACATTGGCAACATAAGCTCTGGA
Organism: Campylobacter mucosalis; assembly: GCF_013372205.1. Lineage (NCBI taxonomy): Bacteria > Pseudomonadati > Campylobacterota > Epsilonproteobacteria > Campylobacterales > Campylobacteraceae > Campylobacter > Campylobacter mucosalis. Next base: position 1,171,388 of record NZ_CP053831.1, on the reverse strand, counting down.
TATTGGTTTATATACATACAAGTGTATGGTAGCTCTATGACCTGCTCAAGTTTTGTTTTGGCGATTAGGATCTTTTCTTGAGAGATTGATTTTGCGTTCATAACTGAGCTTGTTTTTATGGCAAATGGTACAGCAACACTAACTAATGCCACGATAACTATGCTAAAAATAACTTCAAGCAAAGAAAAGGCATCGCGTTGCATATCTACCACTCTATACGTTTACTCTTGTGACTTTTATCTGTTTGATCTTGTTTGAAAATTTTAGCTTCTACGCTCTCTTTTTCTCCACTTGCTTTATGTGCTTCTCCGCTCCAAATTTTGTTCTTTATGTTTCTTAAAAATGTTATTGGTGCGTTGTTATACGTTGCGTCTTTGTTGCTATTATATATTAGCCAAGGAGAGTCTTTTAAGATAAGTTTTATATTATCATCTAGCTTTTGTTTTGCCTTGTCACTATTTAGTATGGTAAGCTCTCTGGTGCCGTTTTTTATCTCTGATTTGTAGCTAATTTGCGTCGTTGTAAAAAATGGATCGGTGTCGCTAACTACTCCAAAATTTTTTTGATTGTGCTTTTTGTTGACATACCAGTGATTTAGCCCTGGCATCTCTTCGCCTTTTATGTCTAAATTTCCAAGATCGCACTCTTTGTCGCAGTAAAATCCATAATACTCAGTCGCTTTAATTTGGCTATTAAAGCCACCTTTGTAGTGTGGCAGATAGGCTCTGCCATAGAGCATTGCAATGCTGTTGTTTGGTCTTCCAAAGTTATTTTTAGCCTCGATTTGCGTCTGATCTAGCAAAATTTCATCTGCTAAAAAATCCCTGCTAAAGATAAAAAATGGATTTATATACTGGCTTACATCTTTTTCGAAGTTAAAACCTATCTGCATAGTTTGGCTATTTTGCAGGTCATCTTTTGAAATTTTATACTTTGCTCTGTTTTTTTCTTGCTCTACAAATTTAGTATCGGTGCTGTCAAAAACGATATTTTCAGCCTTTTTGTATTTTAAGCTAAGATCTTTATACTCCTTAAAATCGCTATCATTTGCGTTTTGTTTGGCGTTTGTATTGTAAGAAACGCCAAAATTTAACTCCTTTTTATAACAGGCATTTTTGAAATTTTGTATATTTTCATCTTTTGCGTTTTTGAAATTTAGCTCAAGTCCTAAGAGTCCTAGCATTTTTTGGTTTGGTTTTGTGTTGTTTATGTAGGAAAATTGCTCGCCATTTGCGCCACTTAGCTTGTAATCAACGCTCACATAAGCTGGTAAAAACTCGATATTTTTTGGCTCTAACTCATCGATGACACAGCCTACTAAGCCGGACTTTAAAAAAGTAGCAGCTTCTTCATCGATGTTTGAATACTCTTGAGTTCTAGAGAGTAAAAACTCATCTCCCTCTCCAAGGCACTCGTAGCCATAGTTTTGAATACTATCTAAAATTTCTTGTCGCTGATCTGATGTGTATGATTTAAAGCCTGAAATTTTCTCATAATCTACTAGTGTAAAGCTCTTATCGGCAACGCTTACATTAAACTCCAAAGCGTCTTTGAAATTTATGATAATATCACCTGTTTTACCGTTTTTAAATGAGAGAATTTTATTTTGACTTAGTGGTATGTCGTATGCCACGCAGTCGTGATTTTTGCTTATGTTTGGTATTAGTAAATTTGTTTGTGTAGTTTTGCCGTTTTTTATGTATGAGCTATCTTGTATGTCGTAGCTGTAGCTTTCATCTATCTTTTTATTTGATATGGCAGATATGTTTATTGTGTAGTCTTTGGCAGATTTAAGCGGACTTTTTACGCTCGTATCTTTAAAATTTAGCTGGAAATTTTGAGGTCTTATAGCAAATGTATCTGATATTGCCTCGTATTCTCCATTTGGATTTAGTACTGCAAAATACGCGAGTTTCGCACTGCTCATCATCGAGGCTGGAACGATGAAACTTAGCATACTGCCACTAAAATTTGTATTGCTATTTGCGACTAAATTGTAAGAGGGCTTTGAGTCTTGGTGGGTAACTAGATAGATGTCCTTACTTACAGAGTTTGCTGGTATGATTTGGTTATCTAACTTTTGGGCAAACATTAGGTAAAATTCCGCGCTCTTGCCAGATATTTTTGTCCTAATGGGGCTATTATACGCCCAGTCAAAGCTGTGCTGTTTTTTTACATTTGCCAGTTGGACAAAGTCAGACTCCACCACTCTAGGCTTTATCTCGCTTGTTGCCACAGCGTTTTGCGATAAATTTTCAAACGGGATAACCTTGTACTCGGCTATCTCTTGTGGAGTATCGCTAGAGTTATCAACGTAGCCATCCGTTTGAGCGGGATCTCCGTTATAAAGCCATTTTAAAGATAGCTTTGAGCCATTTTTAAAGCCCGTAAAATGTATCGTAAATTTGTAATATCCAGGCTCTTTAATGTTGGCATTTACCACGTAAAATGACGATAAATTTTTAAAATCAGAATCTGTTGCTAGCTCAGTTGGTATAGCCTTGTTCATCGATGCAAGTGGCGCAATATGCTCTATTGGTAATATATGTATAGTTGGCAAATCGATTGTAGTAAATGCATTTTTATACTCTAAAGCAAAGCTATAAAACCCGCTTTTTTGTATGCGAATATATCCCTTATATATCACCGAATACGAATCTTGCTCCTTGCTAGTTAGCTCCTCTTGTGCTAGTATAGGAAGTGGAGCCGTAAGAGACTTGGAATTTGTATTGCGGCTACCTAAAAAGTTAAAATTTATATATTTTGCACCAAGGTAATAGCATCCGTCGGCGGAATTTGTGGGTATTGGTGGAGAAATTTTATGCGGATCTTCTAGCTGTTTATTGTAAGTAGTGTAAACTTGGGAATTTGATAGATCGATGCAAACATTGCTCTCTTTTTTAAAATTCTTACTAGTGTAGTAGTATGACTTTACGTCGGCGTTAGAATTTGTGCCAAACAATAGGCATAATAAAAACACAAAAGCAAGACGCATTAGGATCTAAAACCCCAAAATTATCTATTTTTGTATGAAATCTTCTATCTTTTGGGCTGGCCCGTATTGTGGATACGCACCAACATCAAGCACAACTTGAGCCAGTGTCATATTATCCATATTACACACGATAGGTGCGATAAAATTAACGGTTGATTTTTCTAGTGGTAAAGCGACTACTACGATGTTATATACCCTCAACTCGCTAGAATTTTTAAGCCCCAAAAGCTCCTCGTAGTATGTCGGTACTTCAAATTCATAATCCCTAAGTGCGTATGGATTTATCATCGTAAAAGATGTGCTATCATCTTTGCTTTGTAGCTTTACAAAAAATTTATCAAGCTCTATAAGCTCCATTGTTTTTATATGTTCAAAGCCTAATATTGGACTTTTTACGTTAAATATCATTTCCTAACTCCTTTAATAAGTTCGCTTTATTGTATCATTTTTATGGTTAAAAAACAAAAAAATTAAAATTTTATGCCAAAATATGCCAAAATAATGTAAAATAACGGCATTAATAAAATATATCAAAGGATTTTTATGTCAAAAATTTTGAAATTTACGGCTATCTTTTTTGCCTTTTTTGTTATGTCAGGTTGTGCCGAAAAGTATACTGAACTTTACAATTTAAGTCCAGATGAGTGGTATGAACAGATCGTTTCAGATATAAAAGCAAACGACCTTGAGAGTGCTGATAAACACTACATCTCAATGGCGAGTGAGCATGTAGCAAGTCCGCTTTTAGAGCAAATTTTGCTGATTTTAGCACAGGCTCACGCAAATGACGAGGAGTATATTTTAGCAAACCACTATCTTGATGAATATATAAAAAAGTATGGTGACAATGGCGAAAAGACAGAATTTGCACAATATTTAAAGATTAAGGCAAATTTTGACTCATTTTCTAGACCAAATCGCAACCAAAAACTTATGCAAGATAGCGTAAGCGAGATAGAAAAATTTCTATACAGCTATCCTTATACGAAATTTAGACCGCTAATAGAAACTATGCTTGTTAAATTTAAACTAGCTATTTACTACTTAGATATGCAAATTTACGATCTTTACGTTCGCACGGGCAGAGAAATTTCTGCTGACGTTTACAAGCAGAAACTGGAGTCGTCATCATTAAAAGATGCAAATTTGCTAGAGCCAAATTTACCTTGGTATAGAAAGATGTTTGAATAGGAGTTATTTTGCAGATACACGATAGTAAAATTTTACCAGCAGAACTTCCGATAATAGTTGAAGATGAGCTGTTTTTATATCCATTTATGATTACACCGCTTTTTTTAAGCGATGATGAAAATTTAAGTGCTTTAGACCTAGCATTACAGAATGAAACTCCGGTTTTAATAGTCCCAACAAAGCCTCAAAATGACGGCGGACGGGACTTTGAAAGCATTTATGACGCAGGTGTTATAGGCACGATAATGCGCCGTGTTCCTTTGCCTGATGGACGAGTTAAAATTTTATTTCAAGGTGCAGATAAGGCTAGAATTTTAGAACAATCAGGACAAAGACCGCTAAGAGCACTCGTAGATACACTTCATATCAAGCGTCCAAGCCCAGTTAAAACTGACGCTTTACTTGTTGTTTTGCGTGAAAAAATACGTGAGCTAAGTGCCTTAAGTCATTTTTTTCCTCCTGATTTGCTTAAGACGATAGAGGAGAGTGTCGAGCCTGTTAGGGTTTGCGACCTTGTTTTATCGGCATTAAGGCTTAAAAAGCAGACTGCGTATGAATTTTTTATTGAAGAAAATTTAGAACAAAAAATGCTAAAACTCATTGATTACGTCATTGAGGAGATTGAGGCAAATAAGCTTCAAAAAGAGATAAAAAATAAGGTCCATTCAAAGATAGATAAGACAAATAAAGAGTATTTTTTAAAAGAGCAGTTAAAGCAAATTCAAGCCGAACTTGGCACGGACACAAGCCGTGAAGAGGAGCTTGAAGAGTATCGTAAAAAGCTTGAAAATAAAAAGAAATTTATGAGCGATGACGCCTATAAAGAGATAAAAAAGCAAATAGACAAGCTTAGCCGTATGCACCCAGATTCGGCTGATGCAAATACAATTCAAAGCTATCTTGACTGGACGCTTGAAGTGCCGTTTGAAAATTTAGCCAAAAAACGCTCATCAATCGCAGAAGTTAGCAAACATCTAAACGCTGATCATTATAGCTTAGAGCGCCCAAAAGAACGCATTGAGGAGTATTTTGCTTTGCGTGAGCTTTTAGAGCTTAGGGGCATTAGCGAGAAGGTAAATAATGGTGCGATTTTATGCTTTGCTGGACCTCCGGGGGTTGGTAAAACTAGCCTTGCAAACTCAATCGCAAAAGCCCTAAAACGCGAGCTTGTGCGTATCGCTCTTGGCGGACTTGAAGATGTAAATGAGCTTAGAGGACACAGAAGAACTTATATCGGAGCAATGCCGGGGCGCATTGTGCAGGGGCTTATTGAAGCAAAACAGATGAATCCAGTCGTCGTGCTTGATGAGATAGATAAAGTCGGCAGAAGCTATCGTGGCGATCCGACTGCGGTTTTACTTGAAATTTTAGACCCTGAGCAAAATAACAAATTTAGGGATTACTATCTAAATTTTAACATTGATTTAAGCAAAGTGATTTTTATCGCCACAGCAAATGATGTAAGTGCGATACCAGCACCACTTCGTGATAGAATGGAATTTATAAACCTTAGCTCATATACGCCTCAGGAGAAATTTGAGATAGTCAAAAAATATCTAATCCCGCAAGAGCTTAAAAAACACGGCTTAAAACCAAGTGATGTAAATATCAGCAAGGATGCCATAACCTTGATGATAGCTGAATACACACGCGAGAGTGGTGTGCGAAATTTACGCCGTAGGATAGCTGACATTTTAAGAAAGGTCGCAAAAAATATCCTAACTAAAAACGAAACAAAAGTGAGCGTGAGCGCTAAAAATTTAAAAGATTTTCTTGAAAAAAAGGTCTTTGAAATAGAAGCGGCTGATAAAAAAGATAGAGTAGGGCAGGTTAATGGACTTGCTTGGACTAGCGTTGGTGGCGATGTTTTAAGGATAGAGGCGGTTAGGATTGAGGGCAAGGGCAGTATGCAAATAACCGGTCAGCTAGGCGACGTGATGAAAGAGTCGGCGCAAATCGCATTTAGCGTAGTTAAGGTGCTAATTGATAATAAAAAAATCAAAATTCCACTATCAATAATCCCAAAAAATAGCGATGATAAAAGGGAGCTAACGCCAAGTGATGTCTATTGTAGGTATGATTTGCACCTGCACGTGCCAGAGGGTGCCACGCCAAAGGACGGACCAAGTGCTGGTATCACGATGGTTACGGCGATTGCGTCAATTTTAAGTGACATTAAGGTAAGACACGATGTGGCAATGACTGGCGAGATAACGCTAAGTGGCAGAGTTTTAGCTATTGGCGGACTTAAAGAGAAGCTAATTGCCGCTCACAAGGCACAGATAAAAACGGCTTTAATACCTCGTAAAAACTATGAGCGAGATTTAGATGAAATTCCAGATGAGGTTAAGCAAAATATGCAAATAATTGCCGTTGATACGATTGAGGACGTGCTAAAAAATGCACTGGTTAAAAAATAGAAGTTGGTGGATTTGACCACCAACTAGACGTTAAACCTAAAGTGCATTACATCGCCGTCTTGCACGACATACTCTTTACCTTCAAGCCTCATCTTGCCAGTCTCTTTTGCGGCATTTTCACCACCACAGCTGATGTAATCATTATAGCTTATTACTTCGGCACGGATAAAGCCACGCTCAAAGTCGTTGTGTATCACACTAGCCGCCTTTGGGGCCTTCCAGCCACTTGTGATAGTCCAAGCGCGAACTTCAACGACACCAGCAGTAAAGTAACTAATTAAATTTAGCTTTGCAAAGCTTGTGCGGATTATCTTTTCAAGTCCGCTCTCATCAGCTCCAAGTGAGCTTAAAAGCTCGTGTGCCTCCTCATCGCTAAGCCCTACAAGCTCCTCTTCAATCTTAGCACAAAGCTTGATAACCTCGTGATTTGACGCCGCCGCATACTCACGCACAGCTTTTACGTAGGCATTATCTTCTGCAATGCCGTCCTCATCAACATTTACGCCATAAATCACATCTTTTGCTGAAAGCAATCTTAGCTCTTTATTAAGTGCTTTGAAAATTTCGCTATCTTTACCATCAAAACTACTTGCCGATTTGCTCTCATTTAGGTGTGAAAGTAGTGCATTTGCAAGTTCTAAGCTCTCTTTTGCACCCTTTGCGTTGGCTTTTGCCTCACGTCCTAGACGCTCAATCTTTTTATTTAACTGCTCAATGTCGGCTAAAATTAGCTCAGTGTTAATAATCTCAATATCACGCACAGGATCAACTCCGCCCTCAACGTGAGTGATGTTCTCATCGTCAAAGCAACGCACAATATGAAGTATCATTTCAGCTTCTCTGATGTTTGAAAGAAACTTATTACCAAGCCCTTCGCCCTTGCTTGCACCTTTTACAAGACCTGCAATATCTACAAATTCTATGGTTGAGTATTGAATTTTATTTGGTGCAACAATTTTTGCTAGCTCATTTAAACGCTTATCTGGTACTGGCACGATGGCTTTATTTGGCTCAATCGTGCAAAATGGGTAGTTTGCACTCTCGGCGTTTTGTGCCTTTGTTAGGGCGTTAAAAGTTGTTGATTTGCCGACGTTGGGTAGGCCGACGATACCTACTGAAAGTCCCATAATTATCCTTTATTATTTTTATGTGCTTGTATCGCTTCGCCTAGCTTTGTTGAATTTAAAATTTCAATGCTCACATACTACGTGTATGCTCCGCTTGAAATTTTAAATTCGCCTCGCTATGCTATACGATGCTTCGCATTTTATACTTTATTTTTAACCGCTTGTGCTAAGTGTTTATGCTTTGTTGTAACTAAAAAACCAATACTCACGACCGACAAGGTCGCTCCGTTTGCTTTTTTATTTACGCCTCGCCTAAACCTCACATCACTTTGCGTTTTAAAATTTTCATATTTTTTGCTAAAAATAGCATTTTATGCAAACCGCTTATAAATTTTTGCGATTTACATTATATTTTTACTAAAATTTGCACTCTTTAAAGAACGTAAATTCGTACAGTATCGCACAGCTAGGCGAGGCGGACGAGCCTTTTAAAGCGGAGCGACCGAATGGGTCGTGAGCATTTAAAAGGTAAGTTTAACAAAGCATAGCGAAGCGATACAAACAGGCTATTTTTTCTAACTCCTTACTTAAAGCAAGACGAGCAGGTCTATTTTAAATCCCTAGCAAGTTCGTTTAAGTAGTATAAATTCATCCTAACTCCCGCCCCACTTGCGCCATATTGATTATACCCCCACGCCTTTTGCACGTAAGCAGGACCCGCGATATCTTGGTGCATCCACTTATCTTTATACTCATCTTTTATAAATTTATCAAGAAAAAGTCCAGCCGTTATCGCACCACCATAGCGTGAGCTAGATACGTTGCTAACGTCAGCTATTTGGCTTTTTATCAGTTCTTTTAAATGGTCGTTAAAATGCAAGATTGTCGTTAGTTCGCCACTTTGTGCTATTTTTTTACGAAAATCCTCTTTTAAATCCTCGTTACTACCCATTAAACCGCTCGTATATTCGCCAACGCCCACCACACAAGCACCAGTTAGGGTCGCCATATCTATTAAAATATCTGGCTTAAAATCCTGTGCATAGCTTAGGCAGTCAGCCAAGACCAAACGCCCTTCGGCGTCCGTGTTTCTAACCTCTATCGTTACACCGCTTCGTGAGATTAGCACGTCATCAGGCTTATATGCGTTACCACCTATCATATTTTCAGTAGCACCCAAAATTGCGTGAATTTCAAACGGCATTTCAAGTTCGCTAACGCCCTTTATAATGCCAAGTGCAGCAGCAGCTCCGCTTTTATCAGCTTTCATCGTTACCATATAATCAGCTGGTTTTAGGCTAAGTCCGCCACTATCGTAAGTTAGCCCCTTGCCGACAAAAATAATGCGTTTTTTGGCATTTTTTGGCTTGTAAATGAGATGAATTAATCGCGGTTTATGCACACTTGCACGATTTACCGCTAAAAATGCGTTCATATTTTCTTTTTCTAAAAATTTCTCATCATAAACCTTGCAAGTTACGTTTTTTAGGCTTTTTGCAAGCTCTGTCGCCTCATTTGCCATTTTAGCTGGAGTGTAAATTTCAGGCGTCTCATTTACGATATCTTTTGTGAAATTTGTAGCGTTTGCGATGATTTGCCCATTTTTTATGCCGATATTAGCTTTTTCTAAATCCACGCTCTGTCCATTAAATTCATCGGTTGAAAATATCACACTTTCTAGCTTTTGACTTTTCTTTTTCTCCTTGTATTTATCAAACTCATAAGAGCCTAAAATAAAGCCCTCAACAGCGGCTTGAAGGCTCATTTTAGCACACCCAGCAAAGTAAATCGCCATTTTTAAACTCTTAACTTCGTAGTTTTTAACCACTTCGTAAGCCTTGGCACAACCAACTCTTAATGCTTCAAAATCAAGTTTAGAAATTCCCACATAAAGCGTCTTACTCTCTTGAATAAAGCACGTCCCAGAACCATCAAAACCTAGAAATTTAAAGGCTTTATCGTCCTTTATAAATTTATGTTTTAGGTTTTTATTTACCACAAAAACAAGGCTAACATCAGCCTTGATTTTATCAATAGGTTTGTTTTCTATTTTAAAATTCACTTTTTTTCTCCATTACCTTTCTTGAAATTTTTAGTATCGTTTTTCTTGGCAAAAATGGCAAGATAAAATCACTTGCAAATTTTAACTCACCTTGATTAAATGCGATTAAATCGCCTTTTTGCATTGCATTATATCCGCAGAGTGCAACAGAGTATGCGTCTTTTGCAAAAGCCCACGCTTTAACTCCTTTTAAATTGCCATTTTTAACAAAACCGGTTTTAACAGCACCCGGACAAAGCACACTAACGCTTACATTTTTATCTTTTAGCTCCTCAAAAAGTGCTTGTGAAAACGAAGTCACGTAGGCTTTTGTAGCGTAATAAACGGCTAAAAAAGGACCTGGCATAAAACTTGCCATTGATGAAACGTTTAAAATTTTACCGCTACCATTTTTTATCATTTCGTTGCCAAAAATATGGCAGAACTCAGTTAGGGCGGCTCCTATGCCACCAAAAGCGCCTGTGATTAACGCTGCCTTTTTCATACTTATGATTTTTTCCTAATATCTTTTTTCTTGTTTAGGACGTTATTTTCAAAACGCTTAAACGCATATATAACACTACCAAGGAAGCATACAGCAATTGGTATGGCCACGTACCAGTGCTCTTTTGCTTTTGCTAGAAGTGTTAAGATATGTTCGCCTAAGATATAGGCTGGAATTATCGTAATCGCTGCCCATGCCCACGCTGATATTAGGTTTATAAGTGCAAATTTTTTAGCGTCGTAGCGAGTAAGTCCTATGCTAATAGGTAAAATCGTTCTAAGCCCGTAAAGATAGCGTTGGATAAAGATTATTGGAGAGCCGTATTTTTTCATTAAAAGGTGTGCTATGGCAAATTTCCGCCTTTGTGTGTGTAGCTTTTTTGTTATGTATTTTTTGTTGTAGCGACCGATATAAAAATAGACCTGATCTCCAGCAAATCCGCCAAGTCCAGCTATAAATATGGCAAGTGCTACGTTCATATGTGTTGTGTGGGCTAAAATTCCAGCCATAATAAGTGCCATTTCACCCTCAAGCATACACCAAATAAATAAAATTATATAGCCATACTCTTTTAAAAGTTCAATAAAAAATGCTTCCATTTAAACCTCTAAAACACTATATACTTTTGTTAGCTTTTCTATCTCTCTAGAGCCGTTTAGCTCAACTAAATTTATCAAAAAACAAGCTTCAACACACTCTGCTTTTGTTTGGCGTATAAGCTCTATGGAGGCTTTTGCTGTTCCGCCTGTTGCGATGAGATCGTCTATTAAAAGCACTTTTGCGTTCTTTTTATCCCTAAATGCGTCAATGTGCATTTGAACTTCATCTACGCCGTATTCTAGTGTGTATTTTTGTGAAATTGTTATATAAGGTAGCTTTTTTGGCTTTCTAATTGGCACAAAACCTATGCCAAGGCACGAGGCAAGTGCTGCACCAAAGATAAAACCACGGCTTTCTATGCCTACTATAAAATCAAGATTGTAGTCTCTATAACGCTCTGTTAAGTGTTGCATTAAAAATGAAAACGCTTTTTGGTCGTTTAGAAGTGTCGTAATGTCGCGAAACACAATGCCGGGTTTTGGGAAATCATTTATCGCACGGATAGAGTCTAGTAGGTATTTTTTATCCTGTTCGTTTAAAATTTTCATCTTTGTCCTTTTATAATAGAGCTTCGATTTTGCCTTCAAGCTCACGGATACGACCGCGAAGCTTATCGTTTTCTAATCGATATTGAGAGTTTCTAGTTCGAAGCGACGTTACGTCGTTCTTACTCTTATTTAGCTCGTCCGTTAAAATATCAATATTGCCAAGACTTCTTTGAAGCTGAATCTGGAGTTTTCTTATGACTATCTCGGTATCTTGAAGGTTGTTTTTCATAAAATCTTTTGTCGTTCTCTCTTTTTTAAGTAGAGTTTTAAAGTAAAATACCATAACGACAAGATAGATGCATATACAGACAAGGGCTGTTGTAAAAAGCCATTCCGTTATCATTTTTAGTCTCCGAAATTTATTTTTTCTACTCTGTTTTGGTGTCTGCCACCAGCAAATTGCGTATTGAAAAAAGCGTCTAGCATATCAATAATAACGCTAAGCCCAACAACTCTAGCACCAAATGCGATTACGTTTGCATTATTGTGCTCCCTTGATAGTTTTGCTGTGCTGACATCGTGACACAACGCACAACGCACGTTTTTGTGGCGGTTTGCAGCGATTGAAATTCCAATTCCAGTGCCACAGATTAAAATTCCAAAATCATCATCTTTTTGCAAATTTTGAGCCATTTTGTGTGAAAAATCAGGATAATCAACGCTAATATCTTTACTATCGCAACCCAAATCAACTACCTGAAATTTGCCCATTAAAAGCTCTTTTATCTGCTCTTTTACCTCAAAACCTGCGTGATCTGAAGCTATAAAAATTTTATCTACTTTCATAAAAATCCTTAAAAGCTTAAATTATACCAACAAACATCTTAAACACATATCTAATTGGCATAAAAAAGTAGCTTGAGAGCGGACTTATTAAAATCACGATTAGTATTATCATACCGTAGCGTTCAAGGCTGTAAATTTTATTTGCCAAGTCTTTAAATCCAAGTGATAAAAGCACGTAAATTAGTGCTTTTGAGCCATCAAGTGGTGGTATGGGGTAGAGGTTAAAAAGTCCAAGAAATAGGTTTGTGCTAAATAAAATAAAGAAAAATTTAACCACAATCTCGCTAAAGTTTTCGCCAAAATGCAAAAGAATAAAAATAGAAAAAATGGCTAAAAAAATGTTATAAAAAATCCCAGCAAGGGCGACAAAAATTCCAGCCTTGTATCCGCCGTTTCTGATAACTACACTCATATTTACAGGCACTGGTTTAGCCCAGCCAAACAAAAGTCCACTACTAAAATATAAAACAGCAGGAACTAGTATTGTGCCGATAGGATCGATGTGACGGATAGGGTTTATGCTTAGGCGATTTTGGTTTTTTGCCGTGTGATCGCCAAATTTATAAGCAACCCAGCCGTGCATTATCTCGTGCCCTACAATAGCGATAACAAGGGCTAAAACAAGCGGTACTATCTGCTGGGCGATATTAGTAAATTCCATCTATCTCATCCTCTTTTATCGCCATATCTACTAAATTTTCGCTATCTTGCACACTCTGTATGCTTCTGCCGATACGCTCCCAGCGTATTTTGTAATCTTTATCCCAGCTAAAGTATATAAACCACGGCTTACCAACCACGTTTGTGTAAGTTATAGAGCCCCAAAATCTGCTGTCATTTGAGTGATCTCTGTTATCTCCCATCATAAAAAACTCATCTTTTGGCACTTTAAAATAAAATGCGTTAAAAGGGTAGTTTTGATTTGGCGAAATTTCAGGCACTAGCACTGGTTTCATCGCTAGTTTTCCGCTATTTAAGGCATAGACCATTATGTCAAACATATTTACGTTTTTATCGTAGTGTATGCCCTTGTGTTTATATGGCTCACGCACAAAAAGTCTGCCGTTTATGGTGATTAAGTCCTCTTGTTTATAGTTTGATTTTATAAATTCATCACCCTCGTGAGGTCTTAAAAATGTCTGCTTTTCGCTAAAAATAATCTCATCTTTACCAACGGCAAAAAGGCGTTTTACGTAGTGAATTTTATCATCTTCTTTACTGCGAAAAACCACGATATCATCGCGTTTTGGAGCGTCGCCAGTAATTAAATGGTCGTTGCCATTAAAGTCTGGTAAAACCCTAATCTCAAGCCAGGGAATTCTAGGAGTTGGTATCCCATAGCTAAATTTTTTAACAAATAGATGATCGCCTACTAAAAGTGTGTTTTTCATCGAACCTGACGGGATTACAAACGCTTGAGCGATAAAAAATATAACAAGTGCGACTATTATAATCGTGCCAGTCCAAGAGCTAGAAAATTCGTATGCCTTTTTTAGAAAATTTTTCATAAATTGACACCCTTTAAAGCTCGTTGTTTTGCTGATTTAAGTGTGTTTGAAAGTAGCATTGCAATTGTCATTGGACCAACTCCACCTGGAACAGGTGTGATAAACTCGCATTTTGGTGCGACTGAGTTAAAATCCACATCCCCAACCAAACGCCCATCATCAAGGCGATTTATGCCAACATCAATCACAATCGCACCATTTTTTACCATATCAGCTGTGACAAAATTTGGCTTTCCTATGGCTGCTACAAGCAGGTCGGCACTAGCACAAATTTCTTTTAAATTTTTAGTTTTTGAGTGTGTTATGGTTACGGTTGCATTTGCGTTTAAAAGTAGGCTTGATATAGGCTTGCCAACTATGTTGCTTCGTCCGATGACTACGGCATTTATACCATTTAAATCTATGCCATACTCTTTAAGCATTACCATTATCCCAAGCGGTGTGCAAGGCACAAAACTATCTAAACCACTAACCAAATTTCCAACATTTACAGCGTGAAATCCGTCCACGTCTTTTTCTGGTCGTATAGCTTTTAAAATTTTGTTAGTATCGATGTGCTTAGGGAGCGGGAGTTGAACTAAAATTCCGTCAACGCTATCATCTAAATTTAGGATATTTATAAGTGCTAAAAGCTCGTTTTCGCTTGTGTTTTCGCTTAATCTATGCATTATTGATTTAATCCCAGCCGCCATACAAGCTTTCTCTTTTGAGCTTACGTAGGTTTTACTAGCCTTATCTTCGCCCACTAAGATTACAGCAAGACCAGGCTCTACTCCTGAGTTTTTAAGCTCTGCCACATCAGAAGCGATTTGTGCTTTTACCTTGGCACTAAGGTTTTTTCCGTCCATTATTTTCATAAAATTTCCTTATTAAAAGCTATTTTAAATACAAAAATAGTATCATACCCAAATTTTATTTAAAGTTTTAAAAATGGAGATAGATGCGTCATATTGTTTGCCTTGTTTTGTTATGCTTTTGTCTTTTTGGTGCCGATTTTATCACAAAGAGCGAACACGCCAGTATGCTTTACTCAAATCCAAGAGGTATAGGCTGTGATAAGTGCCACGGAAAATACGGCGAAGGTATACTCATATCAACATATAAACACTTTAATAAAAAGACAAAGCAACTAACACAAGAGGAGCTTAGGACTCCTGCTATAAATGACTTGGAATTTGATAAATTTAAAAATGCCATACTAAATCCCAAAAGCGTGATGCCTACGTATTTTTTGACCGATGAAGAGATGAGTTTGATATATGAGTATGTTAAAAATTTAAAAGATAAAAAAGAAAATTTAAAAAAAGGGAAGAAAAAATGACAAATAAAGAGGCTTTTGCACTAGCTAAAAAATATATCCCAGGTGGCGTGGATTCGCCTGTTCGTGCATTTGGAAGCGTTGGCGGAGAGCCATTTATAGTAAAAAATGCAAGTGGTGCTTATATCTATGATATCGAGGACAATAGATATTTAGATTTTATACAAAGCTGGGGACCGCTCATATTTGGTCATTGCGATAAGGATATAGAAAATTCCGTATTTGAAGCTGTAAAAAACGGCTTAAGCTATGGTGCTCCTTGTGAAAATGAGACAAAATTAGCAAGTATGATAGTGAGCGAATTTGATGATATTGAGAAAATTCGTTTTGTTAGCTCAGGCACTGAAGCCACGATGTCTGCAATTCGCGTGGCACGAGGATATGCTAAAAAAGATGGTCTTATAAAATTTGAAGGTTGCTATCACGGACACTCTGACGCTCTTTTGGTTAAAGCGGGAAGTGGCGCGACTACTTATGGCAACGCTTCAAGTGCTGGAGTGCCAAATGATGTGGTTAAAAATACTCATTTAGCAATTTATAACGATATAAAAAGCGTTGAAAATATCTTTAAAAATCACCAAATCGGTGCTGTTATCATAGAGCCAATAGCTGGAAATATGGGACTAGTGCCAAGTGATGCTAAATTTTTGAAACAGCTTAGAGAGCTTTGCGATAAATTTGGTGCAGTGCTGATACTTGATGAAGTTATGAGCGGATTTCGTGCGTCAAAACACGGCTCAAAGCCATTTTATGACGTAAAAGCCGATCTTATTACGTTTGGCAAGGTTATAGGCGGTGGTATGCCAGTGGCTGCGTTTGGCGGCAGGGCGGAGATTATGGACTGCCTTAGCCCAGATGGCGCAGTCTATCAAGCAGGGACGTTAAGTGGCAACCCGGTTGCGATGGCGGCGGGAATTGCCTCGTTATCAAAGATACAAAATAGTCCTAAATTATATGAGAAGCTTGAAAATTTAGCCAAAAGGCTTGTGGACGGATTTAAAAATGCAGCAAATAACGCAGGAGTGGCACTGCAAACTGATGTTAGAGGCTCTATGTTTGGCTTTTTCTTTAATGAAAATCCAGTTAAAAACTATGATGACGCCTTAAAAAGTGATACAAAACTCTATGCGAAATTTCATAGAAAAATGCTAGAAAAAGGCGTGTATTTGGCACCTAGTCAGTTTGAAACAGGCTTTATTTGCGATGCTATGAGCGAGGTTGATATAGATTTTGCTATAAATGCGGCAAAAGAGGCGTTTTTAGAGATTAAAAATGGCTAAGATAAAAGATGTAGTAGATGTCGCCGAGTATTTAAGTCTTGGTATTAGTATAGTCGTAGCTATTACTATTGGCGTTGGGCTTGGCTTTTGGCTTAAAAGTCTTACTGGGCTAAATTTCTTTATATTTTTTGGACTAGCTTTAGGTATAGCAGCTGCTGTACTAAACGTTTATAAGGCGTATAAACACCAAATAAAAAGCCTTGATGAGCTTAAAGACGAAAATAGATACAAACAAACAAATTTTGACGATGATGAGAGTGAAAAATAGTGGCAAAAGTGCTGTTTGTTGCTTATTTTATTATGTTTATCTTGCTTTTTTGCATAGGAAATTTTATTGGAATAAAATTTTTAATAAGCTCAGTAACGGCATTTTTTTGCTCAGTTTTTATCGCTCTTGCTAGTTTTAAAAGCTATGAAAGAAACGTTCTTGTAAAGCTTAGCGACGAGGAATTTGTAAAAAGTATAAAGCAGAGCGAAGAAGATGACGATTTAGATGAAGAGATTAGTATAAAGAGTGAAAAAGAGCGGTTAAAACGCGAAGGGCTTCTTTCTGGTTTAAAAAATATAAATATAGGCACAGCGTTTTTTCCGTATAGATTGGTGGCTTATGCTTTGCTTTTTATCTCGTTTTTGGTGCTTTTAAGGCACGAAATTTTAAGTATCGGTGGATTTTTAACAGGCGTTAGTGCTATGCCTGTTGGAACTTTAATATTTGCAGTAGCGAAAGGATTTTATGGCAAGCACTAAAAGAACGATAAAAACAATGGTTCCGCTGTTTTTTAGTATATTATTGCTTTTTGTTGGAAACGGACTTGTTGTAAGCTCTTGCTCTACGCTTTTAAAGCAGATGCAAGTTAGTGAAATTGCTATCGGTCTTGTTAATGCTTGTTTTTTTGTGGGTGCGATGATAAGCACGATTTTTTCGCAATCTGTCATCGAAAGAACCGGTCATATTAGGGCTTTTGGTGTTTTTACCTCTATTTTTGGTATGTGTGCGATACTTCACAACCTAAGTTCAAATTTGTATTTTTGGGCGTTTCTTAGGATTATGCTTGGTTTTTGCTATTACGGACTTTTAGTCGTCGCTGAGAGTTGGCTAAATGAAAGGGCTAAAAATACTATCAGATCACGCGTGTTGGCATTTTATGAGTGTGTATTTTATGTCGGTTTTGCAAGCGGGATATTAATACTTGGTCTAAGTTTAGATACCACGAGTATTTTCATAGTGAGTGCAGTTTTTATCTTGCTTTCAAGCATACCGCTAAATTTAATCCGCATAAATCCTCCAAAAATCCGCCAAAAAGAGCCAGTAAGTATGCCTAAGATTTTTTCTATTGTGCCACTTGCTTTGGTCGGCAGTTTTGTTGGCGGGATATTGATGAATGGCTTTTTTGCTATGGCCGGGCTTTTTATAATGCTTCAAAATTTTGGTGCAAAAGAGGTTTCTATTTTTATGACCTCTGCTATGTTTGGTGGTTTTGTATCGCAGTTTTTTCTCGGCTCTTTTTCTGATAAATTTGGACGCAGACCAGCTATTATGCTAGTTTGTTTGGTTTCATTTTTTGCCTCAGTTGGATTTTTATTTTTTCATCAAAATATCATAGCCCAATACGTTTTGTCATTTTTCTTGGGTGCTGGAGTGCTTTGCTTATACGCACTCTCTTTGGCTCGTGCAAATGACGTTTTAGAGCAAAAAAGCGAAAGTATAAAGGTCGGCAGAGCGTTGCTTTTTAGCTACTCTTTTGGCTCACTGCTTTCTGCTATCATAATGGGTGTTATGATGAGTATTTTTGGTGCTTTTGGTTTTGTTTATGTCTATATAGTGCTTTTAGGTTTTTTGTTTTTGTTTGCGATGTTTCAAGATACCGTTCCTCAAAAATATCGCAAGGATTACGAACCGCACGTTATTAGAACATACTCTATCGATAAAGAAGATGAGTAATGGATATTGCTAGTTTAAATTCTCAAGGCATAAATCAAACCAGCATACAAAGTGGCTCTACGCCTAAGCAACAAGGCGCGATATTTAAAAATCAGCCACCACAACAAAATATAAGCGAACAGCGAGTTAATGACGCGATAGATAGCGTAGATAGGCTTTTAAATCGCGTTATGAATGAGCTTGGAAGTTCTGGGGGCAAAACAGCAACTATTATCGAACAAGCCAAAGACGCAAAGATAGCTCCAAATTTGGCAAATGATCTTCAGGCTTTAGCAAAGGCATTAGACTCTAGTGATGAGGTGGCTCAAAATCCGGCATTAAAGGAGCTTTCGCTAAAGCTAAAGGAGTTTTTAAAACCCATTGCTGATTTAAAAACAATACCATTAAACGAGCAGATAAAAAGCTCTGGCGTTATGTTAGAGGCAAATTTAAAAGAGGCATTAAATCCGCAAAAATTCCCAGCTTCTGTGCAAAAACTACTAAGCGATATTAAGAATTTATCAAATCAAAATTTGCTAAATCAGATCATAAATTTAGCAAACGATACCACACTTGATACAAAAAGTTCGTTTTTTAAGTTAAATGAAATTTTGCAAAACGAAAAGGCAAATTCCATACAAATTTTAAACTCGTCATCGGCAAAATTGTTGTTGCTTGGAGTTGATAAGCTTGATAATATGTCAAAATTTTTAGACAAGCTAAATTTTAACCTAAGCGAAAAATCAGCAAATATTACGCCAGACAGTATAAAAACTCAAACTAGCAAAATTTCAGAGCTTATTAGTAACCTAAAGCAAAATTTGCAAAATGTCTCTAATGAAAAGTTAAATCAAAGCTCTGGCTTTAGTGCAAATTTAAAGGATTTTACAAAGATAGCAAAGGGCGTAGAAGAGGCTTTGGGTAGGTTAAATAACGTTGGAAACGAGACTGACCTTATAAAAGCCTACACGGGATTAATAAGTAAAGATAGTAGTGATGGCAGTTTGCAAGAGAAGCTCTCAAGTGCCGCTAGAAGACTAGCTCAAACGCTAAATTTTATAGACCAAACAGCAAGTAGTGCAAAGAGTAATTTAGACGAGCTAAAGCTTTTAACAAAACAGCTTAATGTAGCTACAAACGACGCATCTAGCATAGAAACTAAAAGCAGTAGCGAGATCTCAAAAACGCTAAATAGTGACATCAAAAGCACACTTTTAAGTTTGCAAGATAAAGCAAATTCGCTAAATAATGCACAGCAAATAAGCCAAATGGCAACAAAAATGCTAAGCCAAATAGAGCTTCATCAGATAGTTTCAAGCCTTAGTGGTGGTGTGCAGACCTACTTGCCCTATGTTTGGGACGAGGTTGATGACACAAAAGTTGCCTTTAAACGCGGTAAAAAAGATAAATACTACGCCCAAATAGATCTAAATTTTAAACAATATGGACAGATAAATATATTAGCCAGTTTAAGTGACAAGCGATATATCGATGTGTCGATAGCTACGGCGCAAAAGGACTTTAAGGATTTGATAATTGCTAACCAAAAAGAGCTAAAACAGGCGATCAGTGCGATTGGACTTATGGTGTCAGGATTTAGCATAAAAGTAATGCCAAAAAATGAGATAAAAGAGCGTTTTAAGGACTTTGATGGTCTTGAAATGGGCTATGATGTGAGAGCGTGATGAAAATAAACAAGAAAAAAGCCGTCGCGTTAGGATATAACAGAGCCAAAGATAATGCACCAAAGGTTCTAGCTGGTGGTTCTGGAGAGATAGCAAACAATATCTTAAAACTAGCAAAAGAGCACGACATACCAATAAAAGAAGACCCAGACTTGGTAGAAGTTTTAAGCAAAGTTGAAATAAATCAAGAAATTCCGCAAAATCTATACAAAGCGGTTGCTGAAATATTTAGTTTTTTATATAAGATGACGAATAAAAAATAGAAATTTTGGGAGATTTACTCCCAAAATTTTACTTATCTCTTAAGTTTAGTTCTGTAATTAGCTTAGAGTAAGCAGTGTAGTTTTTGTTTTTGAAATATTTTAGTAGTCTTTTTCTCTGACCTACTAATTTTAAAAGACCAAGTCTTGATGAAAAGTCTTTTTGGAATATTTTAAGGTGCTCTGTAAGCTCAGTTATACGAGCTGTTAAAAGTGCTATTTGCACCTCTGGCGAACCAGTGTCGCCGTCTTTTCTAGCGAATTTCGCAACTATTTCTGCTTTTTTAGCCGAATCCAAAGCCATTTTAGACCTCCTGATTGGTAAGATTAAAAAGGGCGATTATAGCAAAGAAAACATAAAATAAGCTAAAATTTTATAAAATACCGGGCTGTAAAAAAGGGAAAAATCTTGTTTAAAAAACTTTTAAATTCATATAAAAACCAACCATTCATCGCACTTATAAGCTATGATAAGAGTGATTTTATTGTATCTTCGCCAAAAGAAGCACACAAATATGGCCTTTATTTTAAATTTCAAACAAACAAAAGGCAAAGTTCGCCAAAATACGAGCTAGAAAAATACCCGGTTGATTTTGAGATTTATAAAGATAGATTTAATAAGGTTAGAAATTATCAATTTTTGGGTCATAGCTATCTTTTAAATCTCTGTTTTAGCTCAAATTTGAAGCTAAATTTGAGTTTAAAAAACATATTTGATCACGCAAATGAAAAGGCTGTCATTTATAAAGAAAATGACTTTGTTTGCTTTACGCCAGAGCCTTTTGTGATGATAGAAAACGGCTTTATACACACCTTTCCAATGAAAGGCACAATCGACGCAAACATACCAAATGCAAAGGAAATTTTGCTAAATAACAAAAAAGAGATTAGTGAGCAGATGATGATGGTTGATTTGATGAGAAATGACCTTTCTATCGTTGCTAGTGAAGTTAAAGTAGAACGTTTTAGATATGTCTCAAGGGCTAAAAATTTATACCAAACAAGCTCACACATTAGCGGAAAGCTTCGTGAAAATTTAGGCTTTGGCGATATTTTTGACGCGATTTTGCCAGCTGGAAGCATTACTGGCACACCAAAGGCTAGAACGTGCGAGATTATAGATGAGGTTGAGCTGGAAAATAGGGGATTTTACACTGGCGTTTTTATATATTTTGATGGTAAAATTTTAAAGAGTTATGTTTTGATAAGATTTATAAAACAAACTGATAATGGATTTAAATTTTTTAGCGGTGGCGGAATTACACTAGAAAGCGATTTATACGATGAATACGACGAACTTAAACGAAAAATCTACCTACCTTTTTGAAACTATAAGGCTAGAAAATGGACTTTTAAAACATACCGATTATCATTTAAAACGTATAAACAAAGCCATAAAATCGGAGCTAAAATTTAACCTAAATGACTTTAGTGACACGAATTTAAAAGGCATACACAGGCTAAAAGTCGTTTATGATGAGTTTGGCTGGTTGGTTAGTTTTGAGATTACTCCTTATACTATGCGTGAATTTAGGGAATTTTATTTGGTTGATATAAATTTTAGTTACGAAAAAAAGTATCTTGATAGAAGTAAAATAGATAAAGCAAAGGGCGATAAAAGCGAAATTTTAATGGTAAAAAATGGGCTAATAACTGACACAAGCATTGCAAATATCGCGATTTTAAAAGATGAAATTTGGCTTACACCAAAAACGCCGTTGCTTTATGGCACGACAAGGGCTAGGCTAATTGATAGCGGTTTTTTAACCCAGAGCGATTTAAGCGTAGATGACCTAAAACAGGCAAAGTCGTTTGCGATTATGAACGCAATGGTTGGATTTTTAACCCTTAAAGATTACAGATTTAATTAAAAATCTAGCAAACTTTGACTAAAATATCAGACAAAATAAAACGACAAGGATTAGATGTGCTTTTTACAAAAGCTAGTGAATATGCTTTAATATCGCTAATTTATATCTCTCAAAAACAAGAACCAATCGACGTTGATACGATGTCAAATGAGTTAAAAATTTCAAAGAGCTTTTTGGCCAAAATTTTACAATCCCTTGCAAAAGATAAAATTTTAAAATCATTTAAGGGTGCAAATGGCGGTTTTACGCTTAGTGATGATCCAAAAAATATCAGTATAAAAGCCATAGTTCAAAGTGTTGAGAAGCGTCCTACAAATGTTTTTGAATGCTCAAGTTCGGCCGATGAGTGCCCTAGCAATAAGGCAGCAACTTGTCAAATTTGGTCTATGTTTAACAACTTGCAACAAAAAGTTGACGAAACGCTTGAGAATATTAGACTACAAGACATAATAAACAAGCAGTAAAATGGCAAAAAATAACATAAACACGCTAGTTTTGCCCGCCCTTAAATATGTAAATAAATTTAGTAAATTTAAGGGGCTTAGCATAGTAGCGGTGCTAATTGCTATCCTTGCCATAATTATCGTGCCACTGCCTAGTCCGATTTTGGACTTTTTTTTGGCGCTTTCGATATCTATTTCGGTGCTTATTGTTTTAATTTCAATCTATGTTCCAAAGCCAACAGACCTAAGCACTTTCCCTACGCTAATACTTATAATCACGCTATTTAGGCTATCTTTAAACATAGCTACAACTCGTATGATTTTAAGCGAGGGGCACAATGGACCTGACGCTGTAAGTGAGATAATATCAAGCTTTGGGCAGTTTGTGGTTGGTGGAAACTACGTTATAGGTATCATCGTTTTTTGTATTTTGGTGCTTATAAATTTTATGGTTGTTACAAAGGGTTCAACGCGTGTTTCAGAGGTTCAAGCACGTTTTACACTTGATTCTATGCCTGGAAAGCAAATGGCGATTGACGCGGATTTAAATGCGGGACTAATTGATGAAAAAACCGCAAGAGAACGCCGTGAAGCAGTTATTGGCGAAGCAAATTTTTACGGAGCGATGGATGGTTCGTCAAAATTTATAAAAGGCGATGCTGTTGCTGGTATTATCATCACTATCATAAATATTTTAGGTGGCTTTGCGATTGGTTCGTTTCAGCACGGATTAGATATGGCAACTTCTGCCCAGTATTACACGATTTTAACGATAGGTGACGGCTTGGTTAGTCAAATTCCAGGACTTATTACATCGACTGCGACCGCTATTATAATAACTCGTGCCAGTAAAGATGGCGATAACTTTGCTGAGGGTTCTGTAAATCAGCTTATTGGCGATTATAAAATTTTATTTATAGTTGGTTTTATACTTTTTATGTTTGCATTAGTGCCAGGTTTGCCAACACTTTCGCTCGGATTTATCTCATTTATATTTTTGGGTCTTGGCTATATAGTAAAACAAAGCAATGACGGCAATTTGCTAGATATTTCGCCAAAACAAACATCAGCAAAAGGTGGTGCCTCTCCTGTGGCTGGTGGCACAGCGACAAGCGCGCAACAAGCTGCCGCAAAGCCAGTTAAAAAAAGCATAGAAGAGATAGCTAAAGAGGAAGAAAAAAAGATAAATGACATCTTAAGACCAGAATTTTTAGAGCTTGAGATAGGCTATGGACTTATAAAATTAGCCGAAAATGACCTAACCGAGAGAATACGAGCTATACGCCGGAATATCGCCACTCAGCTTGGCTTTTTAATGCCACAAATTCGCATACGCGACAATCTTCAGTTGCCACCAAACGAGTACCGCTTTAAGTTAAAAGGCATAATCATCGGTCAGGGCGAAATCTATGCCGATAAAATTCTAGCTATGGATAGCGGTTTGGTTAGTGAAGATATCGAGGGAATTCCGACAAAAGAGCCTGCTTTCGGACTTGACGCACTTTGGATAGATCAGAGCATAAAAGAGGACGCAATTTTAAGCGGTTACACAACAGTTGATCCAGCTAGTGTGATATCTACGCATATTAGCGAGATGGTTAAGCAAAATTCATATGAAATTTTAACTCGCCAAGAGACTCAAAATTTACTTGATAAGCTAAAGGCGGAGTATCCAGTCATAGTTGAGGATACATTGCGTGTTTCTAGTGTTGGACTTATCCAAAAGGTTCTTAAAGCTCTGCTTAAAAACTCAATACCTATTAAGGATTTAATTACAATCTTAGAAGCAATTAGCGATATTGCCGAGGTTAGCAAGAATTTAGATATGATTATTGAGCACGTTAGAGCCTCGCTTGCAAGGGTTATAACCTCGCTTTATATTGATGAAAAGGGCGAACTTAGCTTTTATATCTTTGAAACAAGCGTTCAACAAAAGTTAATCGACGCCGTTCAGTATAAAGACGGAGCATATCATCTTATGATAAATGTCGCTCAAACTTCATCAATTGTAGCCGCCTTAAGAGCAGAAAAACAAAAACGCCCAGTTAGTCAAATGGGCGCGATGATAATCTGTGTTGAGCCAAGTTTAAGAAAATTTATAGCCGATATCGTGGCTAATTTTAGCATTGACATTGTCGTGCTAAGTTTTGCTGAAATTTCGCCAAATACGCCGTTTGAAACGGTTGGCGTCATTGAAGTGCCAAATTTATAAAACAAGGATAATTATGAAATTTTTTCACCTTTCACACACCGATTTAGACGGATACTCTTGCCAATATATCTCAAAATTTTACCTTAAAAATGGCGTTTATTTAAACTCAAACTACGGCAGAGAGATTGATGAGAAATTTAATCAAATTTTAGCTCAGCTTGATGATGAAAAAGCTCTTATTTTAATAACCGATCTTAATTTAACAAAAGAGCAATGTGCGGATTTTGAGACTAAATTGGCGGACAAAAATGCCAAATTATTCTTGTTAGATCATCACCAAAGCGGTGCTGAGTGTGCTAGTGAGTTTAGCTGGTATTTTCTAGATAGCTCCCGTTGTGCGACTAAAATTTGCTACGATTTTTTCTCAAAAATGTTTAAACCTGATGAGAGTTTATCGCTTTTTGCTGATGTTGTAAATTCTGTTGATATTTGGCTAAAAGATAGCAAGTATTTTGAAATGGGCAAGGTCTGCCTTGGACTTATAGCAAATGCAAAGGATATAAACAAAACTATGTTTGAGGAACAAAACTCACTTTATATGTTTCATCTGCTCAAAAACGCACGTAAATTTTTTAATGAAAAAAACGACTACATCGGGCTTGATATGGCGATTCACGGCATAAAAAAGGAGTTTTTTAAAGCAGATATTGATGATACGCTAAGCAATCTAATCTCAAACTACGTTGTTAAAATTTTAACCCAAAACGCAGATAAATTTGAGATAAAATACAACGAATTTCGTGGAATTTTAACCTACAATATCGGCAATACTTCTGTAATTGGC
The DNA here is from genome assembly GCF_013372205.1 of Campylobacter mucosalis. Classification (NCBI taxonomy): domain Bacteria; kingdom Pseudomonadati; phylum Campylobacterota; class Epsilonproteobacteria; order Campylobacterales; family Campylobacteraceae; genus Campylobacter; species Campylobacter mucosalis. Next base: position 1,145,953 of record NZ_CP053831.1, on the reverse strand, counting down.
AATGACTTTTTGGTTGCAAACCCTGATTTTGACTTTTTTATAGACATTACAAACAAAAAGACGATGAGTTTTAGGGCTAATGGCAAGGTTGATGTAAGCTTAATGGCTAAAAATTTAGTCGGTGGCGGCGGACACGTAAATGCAAGTGGCGGTATGTTTGCAAATTTTAAAGACGGCTACGATTATGATACGATAAAATCGCAGGTTGTTGAACTAATTGATAAAAAGACAAAGGAGAGCGTATGAGAGAAAATGATGTAAGTGTTGAGGAGCTTAGCTACGAGCTTAGCGTAGTTTTAGAAGGGCTTTTATATTACGCTGGGGTTAAAAAGTCAAAGCTAGAAGAGGCGGCTGGAATTTATGTAGAGTGCATTGATGACGCACTAGAAAACTCAAATTCTCAAGGCGTTGATGAGGTTATTGAGATTGTTGAATATATGAAAAAACACCACACAAAACTATTTAAGGAGTAAAAAATGAAGAAAATTTTAATCGCAGGTTTGGCTTTTGCCTCTTTAGTTGCAAGTGAAAACTACCAAAAGGCACAAGAGCAGTTTATGGCAAAGGATTATTTAAACGCTTACACTAGCTTTAATAGGGCGTGTGGCGAGGGCGTGAAAAAGGCGTGCTCGATGAATGCTATAATGCTTTTTAATGGGGATGGTGTTAAAAAAGATTACGCACAGGCTGAGCAAATTTTTAGCAAAATGTGCGATGAAAACGAAGCTATGGCGTGTTCAAAACTAGCTGAAATGCACGCTTATGGCTTAAATAAAGATGGAAAAAAAGATGAGGAGAAGACAGCGGCTTTGTTTAAAAAAGCTTGTGATTTAGGCTACACCGCAGCTTGTAATGTGCTTGGAAAGTAGGGCGTTATGAGCTATAAACGAAAAGATTTGCTTGGGCTTAGAGAGCTTGAAACTAGCGAAATCTTATACTTTTTAGACAGAGCAAAAGAGTTTAAAGAGTTAAATTTACAAAGTGTAAAAAAGTGCGATTACTTACGTGGCAAGACCACGATAAACGCCTTTTATGAAAACTCAACGCGCACTAGAACTAGCTTTGAGATAGCTGCAAAAAGACTGGGCGCGGACGCTGTAAATTTTAGTGCTTCAACTTCAAGCGTAAATAAAGGCGAAACGCTAATTGACACCATAAATAATATGTCAGCGATGAAAACCGATATCATCGTGCTTCGCCACCCAAGCTCTGGAGCGGCTAAACTTGCAGCGACTAATACGGACGCAAGTATTGTAAATGCAGGAGATGGCTTAAATGAGCATCCTAGCCAAGCCCTGCTTGATCTTTTCACACTTTGCGAGTTTAATAAAAGCCTTGATAAAAACACCAGTGTAGCAATCATCGGCGATATCGCAAGATCTCGCGTGGCACGTTCAAACATTTGGGCGATGAGAAAATTTGGCATTGATGTTAGACTTTTTGCTCCAGCGATGATGATGCCAAAAGACGCACAAGTTTTTGATTGTAAAATAGCAAAAACTATGGAGGAGGCAGTTGAGGGCGTTGATGTGATTATAATGCTTAGAATTCAGCTTGAAAGGGCTGACGGCGACGTGGCATTCCCAAGTAGCAGGGAGTATTCAAAATTCTTTGGCTTAAACAAGGTTAGGGCCAATCTAGCTAAAAAAGATGCGATTATCCTTCATCCAGGGCCAATAAACCGCGGTGTTGAGCTAAACTCAGACGTAGCAGACGGCGAAAAAAGCGTGATACTAAATCAGGTAGAAAACGGCGTAGCCGTGCGTATGGCAATCCTTGCTACACTAGCACAAAATAGGGAGTAGTGATGAAAGTTTTAATTAAAAACGGCGTTGTGGTAAATTATGATGGCACAATAAAGGCAAATGTTTTAATTGAAAATGACAAAATTATTGCTGTTGGCAATGAAAATTTTAGTGCTGATTTAGAGATTGACGCTTCAAATAAGCTTGTAATGCCGGGGCTTATTGATATGCACGTACATTTTAGAGATCCCGGGCTTGAATACAAAGATGATATTATCAGTGGCTCAAAGGCTGCCGTGGCTGGTGGCGTGACTACTTGCTTACCTATGGCAAACACAAATCCAGTAAATGATAACGCTAGTATTACTCGTGCGATGATACAAAAGGCAAAAGAGTGCGGGTTAATTGATCTTTTGCCAATCGGAGCTATTACAAAATCGCTAAATGGCAACGAAATCGTTGAAATGGGCGATATGTGCGAAGCTGGAGCGGTTGCGTTTAGTGATGACGGACTGCCTGTTTCAAGCTCTGCTGTGATGAGAGCGGCACTTGAATACTCAGCCCAGCACGGCAGTTTTTGTATAAGCCACTCAGAAGACTGCTCACTTTGCAGACAGGGCGTTATGCACGAGGGTGCGGTTTCGGCGATTTTGGGGCTTAAAGGTATGGCTCGTGAAAAAGAGGAAATTTCAGTAAGTCGTGATATGCTATTAGCAAAGCTTACTGGCGGACACGTGCATATCGCTCACGTAAGCTCGGCATATTCGCTAAAAATTATACAAATGGCAAAAAATGACGGCATAAAAATCACCTGCGAAGCCACGCCTCATCACTTCACGTTTAGTGATGATGAAATTTTAGCAAACGCATACGATACAAATTTTAAAATGTCGCCACCACTTCGCGAGATTAGCGATGTTAAGGCGATTAGAGAGGCCTTAAAAAGCGGACTAATTGACGTAATCGCAACAGATCACGCCCCACACCACACAGACGAAAAGTGCGTAGAGTTTGATAAAGCCCCATTTGGTATCATCGGACTTCAAACGCTAGTGCCTTTAACGCTAAGATTGGTTGATGAAAATGTCATAAGCTTAGAACAAATGGTAGCTCTAACCTCAAAAAACCCAGCCAAAATTTTAAAGCTAGATAACAAAGGCGAGATAAGAGCTGGATTTTTAGCCGACATTGCGATAATTGATCCAAATTTGGAGTATATTTATGATGAGAAACTAAATAAGTCAAAATCCATAAATTCCCCATTAATTGGCAAAAAGCTAAAAGGTATGGCTGTTAAAACCATAAAAAGCGGTCGTGTCGTTTGGGACTTTGAAAAAGACTAAAATATCTCTGGGCGGTACTCAAAGTGCATAGTATCAAAGTGCCTCCAGCGACCGCCCCATATAAATTTGTGCTTTTCAAATATATAAACCACCTCTTTTGGTAGAGTATTTTTATACTCTTTGTGCCATTGCCAGTAGCTACTATCACTCACATTTATATCGATAGCGATACCGTAGCTATGGGCACTTAGGCGATTTGTATTGGCTATGTGTCGCCATTTAAATGTCCCACTATCATTTAGAAATTTTAAAATTTCAGGCTCTTTTTTTGCAAGTTCATTTAACTCATCACTAACCTTTTGTAGTGCGTCTGCAGCACCATTTTTGGCATTAAACTTTAGTCTTTTTGCTCCAAAATCTTTAAGCCAAATGACATCTTTTAAATTTTGTGATACTTGGGCTTGGCTAGAGCCGTAGGTTTTGTTTAAAAACTCATAATCCCGGCATCTCCCAGCGTCGCTAAGTGGCGTGTTTAACGGGGCTAGTGCGTTATATTTTGCTTTAGCGTCAGTGTCATTACAAGGCTCATCTGCTATCTTTTTTAAAATTTCACTTTGCCCTAAAATGTTTATGGACTTTATCTTTGATATTAGCAGTGAGCTTGGTTCGACATTTTTTACATCAGAGCCCACAAATAGCGTTGTAATGGCTGTTTGTCCAATTAACGCTCGTCCGTCATCTTTGGTTTTAATGCCCCACGCATCGTGCAGGATAAGCACATTTTCATCTTTTACGCCAACATAAATCATAATGTGCCCTGGCGAATGAAGTAGCGTTAGATACGGAACTGCTTTAGCTTTTATTACTGAAATTTTTTGCTCGTTGGTTAAATTTTCTAGGCTTATTTTTTCGCCGATATTTGACTGAGCTTTTGAGTTTCTTGGAAGCCACAAACCAAAACTACCAAGTAGATCTTTTGTAAGAAGCGAACAGTCGCGCAGGTTACTAATCCCACCCCAGCCGTATGGTTCATTTAAAAGGCTTGAAATCATCGTTTTTAAGCTTTTTTCATTCATTACAAGTGGAAATTTAGCAGACTTTTCTTTAGCTATTTTATACGTTTTTTTGCCATTTTGAGTGTATATTTGCCCTGTGAAATTTAAATCACTTTCACTACTAAAAGGCAGTAGCGAGCCGATTCTAGCGTGAAATAAAAACCAGCCATTTTCGTCATAAACTGGCGTTTTATCTTCTAGGATTGTGATGAAATTTGAGTTTTGATACTCGTTTGCCTCTTTTTTGCTTATGATTTTTATGTCATTTACGCTTACCCAGCCCCAAACATCGTCATCTCTTACCATAGCCCAAGCCCCATCTTTTGATAGATGAGAGATGAAAATAGGGAAACCAACGCTTAGGGTTGAGCTTTGAAGATAGTCAAATGGATAGCCCTCTGCAGCATTTTGGGGGTTAAAAAATACTGGCTCTTTTGTTGGCAGATTTCTTAAGTCTGTGTTTGCCGTTGTTACGCCTATTGCGTTAAGTGTTAAAAAGGCGGTTTCGTTTGCGTTTTCGTGATGTTTTTTAAACCACTCTTTTGTTAGCGGTTTAAGGTTTGAGCCGTAGTATGGCTTGTTGCTTTTAAATTTGTATATATCAAGTGCCCAAAATGCATTTTTTGCGTCCTTTTTGCTTGGTTTTAAATCAAAATTTGCAAAGCGTTTTGATAGCATTTTAGAGGCGTCAAATTGCTCGTTTATATCTATTTTTGGCAACAAATTCACACTTTGCTCTCCAAGGTTTACAATTGTTATTTTAGACGGGGGTATATCTTTTTGCTTTGCCGTGTCGCCATTTGGCGCTGGAGCAGTGCTTGAGCAAGATATAAAAAATACCGCAAGAAATATTGTAAGAAAACTCTTTTTCATTATAAATCCTTAAAATTAAAAAGGTTAATTTTATCTTTTTTGACTTAAAATAAGCGGTGTTTTTGCTATAATTTGCCAAAAAAAGGTATGTATTGCTAGAAGAAATTTTAGAAATTTTAAAACATTCAAATGTCTTTTTAACTGGTGGTGGCGGTGTGGGTAAAAGCTATCTAACATCAGCCATTATCAAGCGATACAGAAGTGAGTTAAAAAACGTTATCGTTTTAGGCTCGACTGGTATTAGTGCGGTTAATATCGGTGGAGTAAGTGTGCATAGCTTTTTTAAATTTGGAATTTGTAGTGATTTTAACGAGCTTTTGGCTTATGATAAAAAGCAAACCGAGAAGCTAAAAAGACTTAAGACTATGCTTGATAGTGCTGATCTTATCGTGCTTGATGAGATATCAATGGTTAGTGCAAATTTGCTTGAGATGATACGCTTTAGACTTTTAAACTCAAAATTTAGCGGTAGGTTGCTTTTTGTTGGAGATTTTTACCAGCTTCCACCAGTTAAAAAGCAGACAAAACAAAACGCACTTTTTGACTTTAGCTACGCATTTAACGCAAGTGCTTGGCGAGATTTTAACCTGACAAATATCGAGCTTAAAATTTCAAAACGCACACAGGATATAAAATTTTATGATATATTATCTAGGCTTAGAGTTGGAGTGATTGATGATGAGGTTGCTTCGTATACAAAATCTCTTTTGGTTTTTAAGTTTGAGCCTAGCGAAAATACCAGTGTGCTTTTTGGGACAAATGTCGGCGTAGATAGGTTAAACAACTTTATGCTTGAGCGTATAAAATCCCCAGCCATAACTCTAAAAGCACAGATAAGCGTATTTGAAGAGGGGTTAAATCCAAAACGGCTTGAGAGCTTTAAGGCGTCTCTAAATGTCTCAGAAGAGCTTATCATCAAGCTTGGGGCTAGGGTTATTTTTATTACAAATAAATGGGGCGAGTATTATAACGGTGAGCAGGGTGAGGTTATGCAGGTTGTGCGTGACGGTGCAGAGATAAGTAGTGTGATTATTAGAAAAGAAAATGGCGAAATTTGCGAAGTCGAAAGGAATAATTTTAAACTAAGTGAGCCAATATCTGATGAAAATGGACTTAGTGAGCGTGTTTTAGCTAGTTTCTTGCAGTTTCCATTTAAACTTTCTTACGCACTTACTATACATAAATCACAAGGTATGAGTATTAGCAATTTAACTTGTGATTTAAACCAAATTTTTGCTAATGGACAGCTTTATGTGGCACTTTCTCGTGCGATAGATCCTGCAAATTTAAAGCTAATTTATAGCAGGACACAGGACTTTTATCGGTATTTGCAAAGGGTTGTAAAGGTTGATGAAGAGGTTAGAAAATTTTATATGCAAAGTGAGTTTAAAAATATTAAGGAGAGCATTTGAAAAAGATATGTTTGGTTTTGATTTTGGCTATTTTTGGCTATGCAGACGCGTTTAGGATTAGTGATTTTGAGGCTGATGTTTATTCAAAAGTATCTCAAAATAGTACAAAAAAGATAAGGGTAAGTCTTGAAATTTTAGGCGATAGTGTGAGCGAAAATGAGGCCTATGTGCTAGATGCCTTAAATGTTATAATTGGAAGTTTTTATGCAGAAGATCTCTTAACATCAGTAGGCAAGGAGAAATTCAAACAAGCATTTATAAAATATGCGGTAAAAAAACACTCTGTAAATTTAGATGAAGTTTTAATAATCAGCCTAAAAGTAGTAGAAAAGCCCGAAATAGACGAAATCATAAACGCCATAAGGGCTAAAAATTTATGCACTATCTCAGATAGCCACAAAGAGACAAATAGTAAAAAATCAAACGATATTGTGATATCGCCGGAGCTAAAGGATATAAACCAGCGTCCGATAGATTTAAACTCTATCGGAGAATTTGGCAAGGATTTTGGCGAGTAGATTACTGGGTTATGATGTCATAACCTTTTGGGACATTTGGAGTTAGCAAATTTGCTGGGATGCTTTTATCTTTTATCGTGTTATTTAGCGTGATTTTTATCTTATTATCCAGCTTATCTTGGTAGTCAATGCTTTGAGGTAGTCCGTTTTTGGTGTTTATAAAATACTCCACGTCGTCATAAACCGCCTTATAAAGCGTCGGTGTGATTTTTTTTGCATTTGCTAGAATTTGAGCTAAATTTGGCGTATTTTCTAGTTTTGATACAACTGCTTGTTCAAGCTCATCTTCTACCACAACTACGTGCGTTGCAGAAAAGTATATTTTTTTTGGTGTTGGGCTATAATATATCCAAAGTGCGTTATTATCGCTTGTAGCGTAGAATTTACCAGTGTAGGTAACCTTACTTTCTTTGCTGTTTACAACTTGTGCAAAGTCGCTCTCAATGGTGTTAAAGTTAAGTTCTGAGGCAAAAGATGCGACACAAAAAGCGAAAATTAGTAGAATTTTTTTCAATTTTTCCCTCCTTAAAAACTTGCTATTTTAGCTAAATTTAATTAAATAAATAGTTAGAGTATGATAAAATCAAAGCTTTAAAAATTAAAAAGGTGATAAATGTTTAGTATGTTATTTCGTAAAATTTTTGGCACTCAAAACGATAGAGAGCTTAAAAAATATGTCAAGCGAGTTAAGGGTATAAATGAGCTTGAAAAACAATATGAGAATATGGGCGATGATGAGCTAAAGTCCGCTTTTAACGCATTAAGGGATGAAGTAAGAGCTGGAAAGAGTGAAAATCTGGTGCTAAATGAAGTCTTTGCTATCGTTAGAGAGGCTTCAAAAAGGGTGCTAAAAATGCGTCATTTTGACGTGCAGTTAATCGGCGGTATGGTTTTAAATGACGGCAGGATAGCCGAGATGAAAACGGGCGAGGGCAAAACCCTAGTTGCAACCCTGCCAGTTGTACTAAATGCGATGAGTGGAAAAGGTGTGCACGTCGTAACAGTTAATGACTACCTAGCTAAACGCGACGCCACGCAAATGGGCGAACTTTATAATTTTTTAGGGCTTAGCGTTGGTGTAATTTTAAGCGGACAACACGATGATGACGCACGAAAAGAGGCCTACAACGCCGATATAACTTACGGCACAAACTCGGAATTTGGCTTTGATTATCTTCGCGATAATATGAAATTTGACTTAAACGATAAAGTTCAACGCAAGCACAACTTTGTTATCGTCGATGAGGTTGATAGTATTTTAATTGATGAAGCAAGAACGCCTTTGATCATTTCAGGTCCTACAAATCGCACACTTGATGGATATGTCAAGGCAAATGAGGTTGCTAAAAAACTTACTCGTGGCGAGGCAGCCGATCCAGCCGTACCAAACTCAAAACCAACTGGGGATTTTGTAGTTGATGAGAAAAATAGAACGATACTTATTACAGAACAGGGTATAAACAAAGCCGAGGAGCTCTTTGGGGTTGAAAATTTATATAACCTTGAAAATGCAATTTTAAGTCATCATCTTGATCAAGCACTAAAGGCTCACAATCTTTTTGAAAAAGATGTTCATTATGTTGTTAGAGGGCACGAGGTCGTAATCGTTGATGAATTTACTGGTCGCTTAAGTGAAGGACGCCGTTTTAGCGAGGGGCTTCATCAGGCACTTGAAGCAAAAGAGGGCGTAAAAATCCAAGAGGAGAGCCAAACTTTAGCAGATACAACATATCAAAACTACTTTAGAATGTATAAAAAACTAGCCGGTATGACTGGTACCGCTCAAACCGAAGCGACTGAATTTTCGCAAATTTACAAGCTTGATGTTATCTCAATTCCTACAAATTTGCCGATAAAAAGACTAGATCAAAATGATCTCATTTACAAAACACAAAATGAGAAATTTAAAGCGGTTATTGATGAGATAAAAAAGGCAAACCAAAAGGGTCAGCCAGTATTAGTTGGTACTGCAAGTATCGAAAGAAGCGAGTTGCTTCACTCTATGCTGGTAAAAGCTGGTATCGCTCACTCCGTACTAAATGCTAAAAATCACGAAAAAGAGGCACAAATCATCGCACAGGCGGGTAAAAAAGGGGCTGTGACAATCGCTACAAATATGGCTGGGCGTGGTGTTGATATTAGGATAGATGACGAGGTTAGGGCTCTTGGTGGACTTTATATCATCGGTACAGAGCGTCACGAGAGTCGCCGTATAGATAATCAGCTTAGAGGTCGTGCTGGTCGTCAGGGCGATCCTGGTGTGAGTAGATTTTATCTATCTTTAGAGGATAATCTTTTAAGAATTTTTGGAGCAGACAGGATAAAGTCTATAATGGATAGGCTTGGCATTGACGAGGGCGAGAGTATAGAGAGTAAGCTCGTAACAAGGGCCGTTGAAAATGCTCAAAAAAAGGTTGAAAACCTGCACTTTGAGGCTAGAAAGCACCTACTTGAATACGATGATGTTGCTAATGAGCAGAGAAAAACAATATATAAGTATCGCGACGAGTTGCTTGATAAAGAGTATGATATGAGCGAAAAGATAGCTCAAAATAGAGCCGAGTATGTGGCTATGTTGCTTGAAAATGCTGAAATTTTTAGTGGTGGATTAAAAGATGACTTTGACATTAAAAATTTGGTTTCTATAATAGAAAATGATTGTGCTGAGCACATTGATGAGAGTGAACTAATTGGGCTAGAATACGCAGAGCTTGCAAGCAAAATAGATGAAATTTTAACATCAAGATATGAAGCTAAAATGAGTATAGTAAATCCAGCTCAAAAGCGAGATGTCGAAAAGGTTTTATATCTGCAAGTTCTTGATAATGCGTGGAGAGAGCACCTTTATCAAATGGATATATTAAAAACTGGTATCGGACTTCGTGGATACAACCAAAAAGATCCGCTAACTGAGTATAAAAAAGAGAGCTATAATCTATTTATGGAGCTGGTAAACAGGGTAAAAACTGAAAGTGTAAAAATGCTTAGCATTTTAAGACTAAAGAGCAAAGAAGAGGCTGAAGCAGAACGTGCTAGAGAGCTAATGCAAGAGGAGCAAGAGAGCATTTTGACAAATACATCTGAAAAAAAGGTGCCTAGAAACGCGCCTTGCCCTTGCGGAAGCGGTAAAAAATACAAAGAGTGTCACGGCAAAAGTGGTCCTAAAAAAGGTGTGTTTGCGTGAAAATTTTAGTAAAACAAAATTTTGGTAATTAATATGAGTTTGCCAAAATATCTATTATTTAAATATTTGCGGTTTGATAAAACTCAGCCATTCATATCTCTTAGTGCGTTACTTGCGTTTTTAGGAGTTAGCATCGGGCTTATGGTGTTAATAGTTGCAATGGCTATAATGAACGGCTTTGATAAGGAATTTGAGCGAAAGCTTTTTACGATGAACTATCCAATAAGTGTCCTTAGCGGTTTTAAAGCGAGTATAAACGATGAACTGGTAAATGAACTAAAGCAAAAATTTCCAGATCTGAAATTTAGCCCATTTATCAGCACTCAGGTTATTTTAAGAGGGCAAAATAGCCTTGAGGGCGGACTTTTATTTGGTGTAAACTCGGCAGATGAAAAAGAGATAAATTCTGTTGTAAAAGCTGGACTGAATGCACTTGAACTTGGCGATTTTGAAATTTTGGTTGGAAATGGATTAAAGGATACCTTGGGGATAAATAACGGCGAAAAGATAACTGCTATATTTACAAAAGCCGATCCGAGCGGATTTTCGCTGATACCAAAAATGAAGCGTTTTGATGTGGTGGCTGGTTTTAGCTCGGGACTTGTTGCATATGATAAGGCTTATAGCTACACGTCGGTCGAGTCGTTACGTAAAATTTTAGAGTATCCAGCTGGTATTTATGACGGGATACATATTTACTCAGCCGAGCCATTTGATGATATTAAGCGTATCCAGAGTGCTTTACCTTTGGGGTTAAAGGCTATTGGCTGGTGGCAACAAAACGGCAATTTTTTCTCAGCACTTCAGCTTGAAAAACGTGCTTTATTTATCGTGTTAATGCTTATTATTTTAGTTGCATCCTTAAATATAGTAAGCTCGCTTTTGATGACCGTTATGAATAGGCGTCAGGAGATAGCTTTGCTTTTGGCACTTGGTGCAAGTAAAAGTGAGATAAAAAAGAGCTTTTTTTTGCAGGGTTTTGTAATTGGTGGTGGCGGTATCATTTTTGGTATTATTTTGGGGCTTTTTGGCGTATGGTTGCTTGGAAATTTTAATATTATAAATTTACCAGCCGATGTTTATGGAAGTTCAAAATTGCCAATGGAGTTATCACTGATGGATTTTAGTCTTATTGTTTTTGGTGCTATTTTGATAGTTTGTATATCGTCTTACTATCCTGCAAAAAAAGCTTCAGAAGTTAATATCTTACAAACTTTAAGAAACGAATAAAAGGGGCTCTCACCCCTTTAATTAGAATTTCTTCTTCCTAACCTCACTAACAATATCTTTAGCCATATTATCTACCTCAGCTGTTACTTCATTAGTTCTATTAGCTACTGATACATTTGCACGTGTAAGGTTATCTATCTGAGCTACTGATTGATTTATCATATTTATACCTTCAGCTTGCTCTTTTATTGATTCACTCATCTCATTGATTGATTGAGCTAGTACATTTGTATTTGCTTCTATCTCTCCAAGTGACTTTTGAGTTCTCTCAGCTAGTTTTCTTACTTCATCAGCAACAACAGCAAATCCACGTCCGTGTTCTCCTGCTCTGGCTGCTTCAATAGCAGCATTTAGTGCTAGTAGGTTTGTTTGGTCTGCTATATCTCTTATTATTGTTATTATGTTTTTAATCTCTTCAGATTGTCTTATAACATCTTGTGTCTTTTGAGATATGGCACTCATTGATGAGCTCATCTGTTCTACTGCTGCAGCACTTTCTTGTAAGCTATTTGCTTGGCTATTTGCTCCATCTGTTAGCTCTTTCATAGAATCACTTAGTATCTGAGCTTTTTGCTCTAGAATTTCAGCTTTGTCTAGGTTGTCACGGAGCATTCCAGCTATTGCATCACCTAATACATTTGTAACCTTTTCTACTTCACCTTTAGGATTATCTATCCTAGCTACAAAGTTTGAGCTTTTAAAGCTATCAAATACCTTTTGAATTTCATTTAGGTCTGAACCTACTTTAGATTCAAGGGTGTCAAGCATTTTATTAAGAACGTTTTTAAGCTCTACTAGGCTTGGGTTAGCTGGGTTTTGTGTAATACGTGCTTTTAGATCTCCTCTGCCTATTGAGTCTGCTGTTGATACAGCACCAGATACTGCTTGTGCATCTTGTGCTGTTGAGTCTTGTATCTTTTTGATGTTTTCATTTACTAGGTTGCCCATTACTCCAAATTCATCTTTGGTGCTTACTTTTATAAGTGAAGGCTCTTTTATCTCATAGTTTAGGAATTTAAAGAATGAGTTTAAGCCGTCTGTGATGTTGCCTAGGGGTTTTAAAAAATAGCTAACCGCAAAAACTAAAATTCCAACTATTAAAACTATAAATATCGTAGAAAACAAAGCCTGGTCGCGTAAAACAGTATTTAGCGTATCGTTATAGTCACTAAGCTCATTTGCTGAGCAAACTAGCCAATCAGCAACGCCATATTTCTTACAAGCACCGACTTTTTCGATACCGCCATACTCAAATCTAAATGATTTTTCGCCGTTTTGGTTATATCCATTTACCCAAATATCAACGGCGTCTTTTGCTGGTTTTGAGTCAGACATTATAAGCTTTGGATTTGGATGATAAACCAAATTTCTACTTGCAACATCAACCATAATCACTATACCAGTTGGACTATCTTTCATCTTAATTAGCGTCTGCCCAAGCCCGCTAAGATCTATATCTGAGCCAACTACGCCAACCATTTTGCCATTTATAACAACTTGCTTTACAAAACTAGCAACTATTTTTCCACTTGTGCTCTCTGGATATGGCTTAGTAGCAGTAACCTTATCTGCTTTAGCCTGCTTAAACCAACCACGATTTCTTGCATCATAATTTTCATTTTCCCCAATAAACTCAAATTTTGGATCAATACCGCCTTTATCAAAATAGGCATTTATCAAAGATCCATCATCTGCAAAGCCAATAAATAAAGCATCGATACTTGTAGCAGTAATAAGATCTGTAAATTTAGCCTTTAAAGCCTCTCTATCTTGTATTAATTCTGGATTTTTTTGCAGGTAATTAACAAGCTTTTCAACTGCCATTACTCTAGTTTTGGCATACTCTTCGATGAAAATTTCAGCCGAGCGAGTGATCGACTCCTTTGACGTTTCAGACATTCCTATCATCGCCATATTTGTCTCTTTGTAGCTTAAAAACGAGAATATCACAAACGACGACGCTAGTAAAGCGAGTATAATAACGGCAATTTTATTTGCAACTTTTTTCAACATTTGCTCTCCTTTTGTTATAATTTTAAGGCATGATTATACCCCCCCCCTATATTAAATATAGCTTTATCTAATGAAGTAGTTACTAAAAAATAAAAATTGTATTAAAAAGGATTATTAATGTTCATAGGGCAGGTTGCCCTATGATTTATGATTTAAATTCGAATTCTTTTGGATTATCAAGTGCGTAGCGGAATTGCTCCATATCTACTTTTTTATCCCAAATGGATATGATCATACAGCCAACGGCATTTCCGCATAGGTTGCCAACTGCACGCATTTCAGACATAAACTTATCAACTCCAAGTAGCACCGCAACCGTTACAACTGGTATTCCAGTGCTTGGCAGTGCTGCAAGAGTTCCTGCTAATACAACAAATCCCGAGCCAGTTACACCAACTGCACCCTTGCTTGTTATCATTAGCACGACCAAAACGCTTATTAAATGCTCTATGCTTAGCGGTATATCAAAGGCTTGTGCCAAAAAGATTACGCTTAAGCTTAGATAGATGTTTGTACAGTCAAGGTTAAACGAATATCCAGTAGGTATGATAAGTCCCACCGCACCTCTATGAATTCCGGCACATTCTAGCTTTTGCATAAGTGGTGCTAGAGCGGTTTCAGACGAGCTTGTTGCAAAAACTACAAGAACTTCTTTTGATATAAATCGCATAAATTTAAAGATGTTAACCTTTGCAAAATAGCATATAACACCAAGTACAATGAATATAAAAAATAGACTAGCCGCAGCCATAACAGCTAAAAGCTCAAGCATACCAACAAGTGAGCCAATGCCAAATTTTCCTATCAAGTATGCCATTGCAGAGTAAGCCGCAATCGGACTAAAAAGCATAAGCAAAGATAGTAGTTTAAGGACATAGTGCTGTATAAATTCTAGCGGTTTTAAACAAGCTTTTTTATGCTCAGGTTTTAAAAAAGATAGCACAATAGCAACTATAAGTGCCATAAATAGCACCTGAAGCGTATTTGAGGTTAAAAATGGAGTAATTGGATCTGTTGGAACAGCACTTTTTAGTATCGCCCACATAGAGCCAACATCGCGATCGACGTTTGTGTATTTATCAACGCTATGTGGATCTAGCTTTGTGTAGTCAAGGTGCATCCCGTGTCCAGGTTTTAATCCCTCTCCAAAAATAATACCAACAGCAAGAGCCAATGTGCTTACGATCTCAAAATATATAAACGCCTTAAAACCGATACTACCTAAATCTTTTAAGCTCTCAAGACCAACAATACCAGATACTATGGTTAAAAATATTATAGGTCCTATCAAAATTTTAAGTGCTTTAATAAAATAATCAATACCAGGCTTACTAGCCACACCAAGCTCTGGTGCCACTATGCCAACAACTATACCAGCTACTATACCTAGCACTACCCAAAATGCTAGATTTGTCGCTAGTCTTAGCCAGAAATTTCTCTCAGTTTTGCTAGTTTGCATTTTCTACCCTTATAGACTATCTTTTACTTCGGCAGACTCTATCTTATCCCCCGCACGTATATCATCAAGAACCATCAAACTATCGTCATCAACGCACTTTCCAAAGACGGTATGAACTCCGTCAAGGTGGCGTTGTGGGCTATGGCAGATGAAAAACTGTGAGCCGCCAGTATTACGACCAGCGTGAGCCATTGATAGACTTCCACGCTCGTGTTTTACCTTCTGTTCATCGCACTCACATTTTATGCAGTATCCAGGACCACCAGTTCCCGTGCCATAAGGACAACCGCCTTGAATAACAAAATTTGGTATAACGCGGTGAAAATTTAGACCATTATAAAAGCCAGATTTTATCAGGCTTGTAAAATTTGCTACGGCTTGTGGTGCTTCATCTGCAAAAAGCTCAAGCTTTATATCGCCTTTTTGTGTGTGAAATATCGCAAATTTATCTTTTTTTAACTCATCAATATTTATATCAAAAATTTTTAACTCATCATTTCTCATTTTCTGCCTTTATTCGATATTTGTATAAACCGCTTGAACGTCATCATCGTCTTCAAGCTTATCAAGAAGCTTTTCTACATCTGACATCTGCTCTTCGCTTAAATTTATAGTTGTGTTTGGTATATACTCCAAAGCTCCCTTTTTTAGCTCTAAATTTAGCTTTGAAATGCCTTCGCTTAAAGTACCAAAACTCTCGTAATCGCCGTAAATATAAAGGCTTTCATCACTACTTTCAATCTCGCTTAAGCCAAAGTCAATAAGCTCAAGTTCCAGCTCCTCTAAATCACGCTCAGGCTTAACAACCTCAAAAACGCTTTTTCTTGAAAACATAAAGCTTAAACTACCGCTAGGCAGTATCTCGCCACCGTTTTTGTTAAAAATAGCTTTAACATTTGCAACCGTTCTTGTTGGATTATCAGTTGCGCACTCAACGATGATTTGTGTCCCGTGAGCTGCCTTGCCATCATAAAAAATCGTTTTAATATCGGCACTATCTTTGCCGCTGGCTCGTTTTATGGCGGAGTCAATGTTATCTTTTGGCATATTTTGTGCTTTTGCAGCAGCGATTGCAGCACGTAGTTTTGGGTTCATATCAGGGTCAGTTCCGCCCTCTTTTGCAGCTACCGTTATGGCTTTTGCAAGTTTAGGAAAAACCTTACTCATCTTATCCCAACGTGCCTCTTTTGCTGCTCTTCTATACTCAAACGCTCGTCCCATATAATTCCTTGAAAAATAAATTTTGGTTGATTATACAAAAGTCATACTTAAATTTTTTCTACTTTATTAGGATATTTGCAAAAAATTTATAATGAGTGTTTATAATGCCTAACTATGATTTTTAGAGCAAATTTAGATGATGCAAAAAGTTGCATAAGGTTACTAAGACTGGCTATGGATGATATCGCTTATTACTTATCTGGTAGCACAGATGACGATGAATGCGATGAAATTCTAACAAGATATTTTTTGAGCGAAAAAAATAGAATAAGCCATAAAAACGTATATGTTTTTAAGCAAAATAGCCAAATTTTAGGTGCTATTTGCGTATATTTTGGTGGCGAGTTAGATGTGCTAGACGCTCAGATTACAAAAGAGCTTAAGGATAAAAATGTAAAATTTGAGCTTTTAAAAGAGTGCGAGAGTGATGAGTTTTACATAGATAGTATCGCGGTTGATGAAAATTTCCGAGGTCAAGGTATCGCAAAAAAACTAATACACCACACCTTTGATATTGCAAAACAGAATGGATACGCAAAAGTATCGCTTGTTGTTGACAAACAAAAGCTAAAAACTAGAGAATTTTATGAGAGTTTGGGGTTTAAATTTAACCAGGAAAAAGAGCTTTATGGTCATAAATATGATCACTTAATAAAGGAGATAGTATGAGAAAATTTGAAGTAGATGGCGTAAATTGTGCAAATTGTGCAAAAACGATTAAAAACTCTTTAGAAGATGAGTTTGGCAATATTGATGTAAATTTAGATGTTATGCCTAGGCAATTAAGCGTTGATATAGATGAGGCTATGATCAAGAAATTTAAAGCTGAGCTTGATGAGCTTGGTTTTAGAGTGATTAGGGAAATATAGCGTTGCAAAAATTTAAGCTAAATATCGCTGGAATGACCTGCGTAAATTGCTCAAATGCCATAAAAAGAGCCGTTAGTAAAATAGACGGAGTTGGCTATGTAAGCGTGAATTTCGCTAATGGTGTTGGTGAGTTTGAGATAAAAAATGATAGCCTAAAGCAGAGCATTATCGATAAGATAAAAAAGCTTGGTTATGAAGTTGCTTTTGATATTGATGAGTTTGAAAAGAAGCGTGAGGAGCATATAAAATTTTTAAAAATTCGCTTTATCGTGGCTGGAATTTTAAGCTGTGTCATAATGTATTTAGAGATGTTTGTAAAGCCAAATTTGGCTATAAATTTGGTTATGTTAGCACTTGCATTTTTTATCTTAGTTTATAGCGGAAGGACGTTTTTTATCCACGCATTTGGTGCTTTGAGTAATAAAAACTATGATATGAACGTTCTTGTATCTCTTGGCACAGCAAGTGCGTTTTTATACTCTTTGTTTATTGTAATCTGCGATATTTTTAACTTGAGTTTGAAATTTTTACCTGATGACTTTAAAAATGTTTATTTTTCGGGCTCAGGTATGATAATAACGTTTGTGCTTTTTGGGAAATTTTTAGAAGAACGCTCAAAAGCAAAGGCTAGTGACTACCTAAAAACGCTTATGTCTCTATCGCCAAAGACAGCACTTTTGCTTTGCCTAGACGGTCAAAACAAAGAGGTTGATGTGGCTGAGGTAAAGGTTGGCGATGTTGTGGTTGTAAAAAGTGGCTATATCATACCTTGTGACGGCGTAGTGATACAAGGAGGTGCCGAGATAGACGCCTCTATGCTAACTGGCGAGAGTTTGCCGGTTTATAAACAGCTTGGGGATATGGTTTATGCGGGTTGTTTAAATACGAATGGCTATATAAATGTAAAGGTTAATAGACTAAGCTCACAAGGGTTAATCTCACAAATAGCTTCACTTCTAAGCGACGCAAGCACGAAAAAAATGCCAATTGCTAGACTCGCAGATAAAATTTCAAATATCTTTGTGCCAAGCGTTATTTTAGTAGCAGTCATCACATTTTGCGTGTGGATTTTGTGTGGTGGTGGATTTACATATGCTATCTTAAGTGCTGTTTGTGTGCTTATTATATCCTGTCCTTGTGCTTTGGGATTAGCGACGCCAATTGGCATTATATCGGCATTAGCTCGTGGTGCTAGGGGTGGAATTTTAATTAAAAATCCAGAAGCTATAGAGCTTTTAAAGGATATAAAATTTGCCGTTTTTGATAAAACCGGCACACTTAGCAAGGGTTGTATCGAAATTTGCGTCAGCACTCTTACAAACGCAGAGTTATCGCTCGTGGCTGGAGTAGAGAGTTTAAGCGAACATCCGCTATCAAAGGCTGTTACAAATTACGCAAAGCAAAGTGGAGTAAATTTTAAATCAACAAATTTCGAGCTTAAAACATTAGCTGGTTTAGGACTGGTCGCAAAAGATGAAACAAATCACGTAATAATAGGCAACCAAAAGCTTTTTGAGCAAGAAAATATCAGCATAGATACCGAACAAAAAAGATTACTAGAACAGGCTTATTCTAGAGGCGAGGGCGTAATATTATGTGCGAATAACTCAGAATTTTTAGGCTTTTTATCATTTAGAGATGAGATTAGAAACGAGGCAAAAGAGGTTATAAATAGTCTAAAATCTCAAAACATAAAAACCATAATACTTTCAGGAGATAACCAAAACGTCGTAAAATCAGTCGCTAGTGAGCTTGGTATAGATGAGTTTTACGCAAATGCCTTGCCTGATGATAAGTTTAAAAAGATATCCGAGCTTAGCCAAAATGGAAAGGTTTTATTTATAGGAGATGGCATAAACGACTCTCCGTCTATAAAACAAGCAGACGTGGGTATAGCGATGAATTCAGGCTCAGATATCGCAAAAGCGGCTGGAGATATTGTGCTTGTAAAAAACGATTTAAGAAATGTGCTTGGTGCGATAAGGCTTGGAAATAGTGCAATGAGTGTCATAAAAGGCAATCTATTTTGGGCGTTTTTATACAATATAGTTTGCATTCCACTGGCTGCAGGTATTTTTTATCCAAGTTTTGGTATCCTTTTAAGTCCAGTTTATGGTGCTATGGCTATGTGCTTTAGCTCAGTTGCTGTGGTGTTAAATTCGCTTAGACTTAGAAATTTAAAATAAAGGTTTTTTATGAAATTGGGGGAAATTTATAGCGTTATCTCACTCATTTTTGCTAAAAATTTTAACGAAGTGCCAGATATTAATGACGTTTTGCGTATTAGAAAAAGTAGCAAGTGGCCAATCGCAACAGACTCTGACGCCTACAAGCTAGGTAGCGATGAATACGCAAAATTTTTAGAGAACGAAAGCATTGCTTTAATAGGCGATGATTTTATAAATTTAAATAAATTTTTTAACGCAGATTACTACATAGAGGGTGCTAGTGCTGATATTGAAAAATTTTATAAAATGTGTGGATTTGCTCCAAAATTTGGCGTGACTAGTTCTGTGTCAAATCAGTTTTTACTAATCGCAAGTATATTAAAAAATGAGCTAAACAATAACACCGCTACGCTGCTTACGAAATTTCTAACGGCATATTTTTTACCTTATGTTACTTTGTTGCAAAAGGACATAGTGGCAAATGCAAGTAGCCATTATTACTTGGCAATGGGTTATTTTTTAAAAGACTATTGCGATGAACTTATGAAAATTTTTAGTATAAAACAAAAAGGATAGCTATGAAAAAAATGTGGTCTGGTAGATTTGAGCTTGAAAGCAGTGAACTTTTAGAGGAGTTTAACGCCTCGATAGAATTTGATAAAAATTTATACCTAGAAGATATCACTGGTAGCAAGGCTCACGCAAAAATGCTTGGCGAACAAGGCATTATCACAAAGAGCGAAGCCTTGCAGATTATAAACGGACTTGAAGCTGTTTTGGGCGAGATACAAAGCGGAAAATTTGAGTTTAAAATAGCTGATGAGGATATTCATATGAGCGTTGAAAAACGCCTAAGCGAGATCATAGGCAAGGAGCTTGGTGGCAAACTTCACACAGCTCGTTCTAGAAACGATCAGGTCGCACTTGATTTTAGACTTTATGTTTTATCTAAAAATCGTGAGATAAACTCTAAAATTTATGAGCTTATATCTACCTTATCAAATCTTGCAAATTCTCACAAAGATACGCTTATGCCGGGCTTTACGCACCTTCAACACGCCCAGCCAGTTAGCCTAGCGTATCATTTAATGGCGTATGCGTTTATGTTTAAGCGTGATTTTGAACGCTTTTTAAGCTCATTTGAGAGAAACAACCTATCTCCGCTAGGCTCTGCTGCTCTTGCGGGAACGCCTCATAACATCGACAGGGATTTTGTAGCACGTGAGCTTGGTTTTAGTGGTGTTACTCAAAATGCTATGGATAGCGTATCTGATCGTGATTTTGCACTTGAAATTTTATTTAACATAAGTGTTTTAATGACCCACGCCTCAAGGCTTTGCGAGGAGCTTATTTTGTGGAGTTCACAGGAGTTTGGATTTGTTACGATTAGTGACACTTACTCGACTGGAAGTTCGATAATGCCACAAAAGAAAAACCCCGACGTGGCAGAGCTTATACGCGGTAAAACGGGCAGAGTAAATGGAAATTTAGTAGCCTTATTAACCACTATGAAAGGGCTTCCACTAGCGTACAACAAAGATATGCAAGAGGATAAAGAGGGTGTTTTTGATAGTGTAAAAACAGCCTTAACCTCGGTTGTCATACTAAATGAGATGATAAAAACTGCTAAATTTAATAGTAAAAATATGCTAAATGCGACCAAAAAAGGACATCTTAGTGCGACTGACTTGGCGGATTATTTGGTTAGGGAAAAAAATATCCCATTTAGACAAGCACACTTTATCACTGGCAAAGCAGTTGCAAAGGCTGAAAATTTAGGCGTTGACTTAAGTGAGCTTGGTGTTAAAGAACTTAAAGAAGTTGATGAAAATTTAGATGATAACGCCATCAAGGCTCTCGATTTAAACACTTCAAAAGAGGCTAGAGTTTCAAGAGGTGGCACCGCAAACAAAGCCGTAGAAGTACAAATAAACGAGATAAATAGTTGGCTTAAAAGCCAAATTTAGTCAGTGAGCCGTTTGGCTCATGTTTTGACTTAAAAAGTTGATTGTGGATTAGCCTTAGTTCTATCCCAGTCAAGTTTCTTGCCAGCAAGTAGATGAAAATGCAGGTGCATTACCTCTTGACCGCCGTTTTCACCGCAGTTTGTAATCAAGCGGTAACCACTTTTATCTACACCGATAAATCTTGCAAGTTCTTGGATAAAGCTTAGCATTTCACCCATTAAAGTCGGATCCATCTCTTGGATATTTTCAAAGTGCTTTTTTGGGATTATTAGGATATGGATTGGAGCACGTGGATTTATGTCGCGAAATGCTAGAAATTTCTCATTTTCAAGCACCTTATTGCAAGGAATTTCACCAGCTACGATCTTCTCAAAAATTGTCATTTTATCTCCTTTTTTTAAACTTCTAATTATAACAAATAAGAGCTAAAAATATCGTCTTTTTATGCGTTTTTTAATAAATTTTTACTAAAATCTACACAAAATTTTTAAAAGGTTTGACATTGAGAGATTTTGTAAATGAGATAAAAAATTGTCAAAATTTAGCCGAACTTGAAAAGATTAGGCTTGAAATTTTTGGCAAAAAAGGGATTTTAGCCGCTGGTTTTGCTAAGCTTAAAGAGCTTGATGAGAGTGCAAAAAAAGATTTTGCTGAGAGCCTAAATAGACAGCGAGATGAGCTTGGTGCTTTGCTTGAAGCTAAAAAAGATGAGTTAAATGAGTTTGAAGTTTTGGCAAAAATGAAGCAAGATGCTGTTGATATTAGCCTATTTAACGAACCTTTGCAAACTGGGGCGATTCATCCTGTTATGGACGTTATGGACAGGATTATTGAGTATTTTGTAAGTCAAAATTTCTCACTTGAAACTGGACCTTTGATTGAGGACGATTTTCACAATTTTGAGGCTCTAAATTTGCCAAAATACCATCCAGCACGTGATATGCAAGATACGTTTTATCTAAAGGATAGCCGTCTTTTACGCACTCATACAAGTCCGGTTCAGATTAGAAAAATGCTAAGCTCAAAGCCACCAATTCGTATGATAGCACCTGGTAGTGTATTTAGGCGTGATTTTGACGTTACGCATACGCCGATGTTTCATCAGGTTGAGGGACTTGTCGTGGAGCAGGGCGATAGCGTGAGTTTTGCGAATTTAAAAAGTATGCTTGAAAATTTCTTAAAATATATGTTTGGCGATGTTAAAGTGCGTTTTCGCCCTAGTTTTTTCCCGTTTACTGAGCCTAGTGCCGAGGTTGATATTAGTTGTATTTTCTGTCACGGCGAGGGTTGTCGGGTTTGTAAGCACACCACTTGGCTTGAAGTTTTAGGTTGTGGGGTAGTTGATCCAAATGTATTTAAGGCAGTTGGCTATAAAGATGTGAGTGGTTATGCCTTTGGACTTGGTGTTGAGCGATTTGCGATGTTGCTTCACAGAGTGCCTGATTTAAGGTCGCTTTTTGAGGGAGATTTAAGATTATTGGAGCAGTTTAGATGATAATTTCAAAAAATTGGTTAAATGAATGGGTTGATTTAAGTGCTTTTGGCACGGAGAAAATTTTAAAGACACTAAACTCGATTGGCTTTGAAGTTGATGGTTTTAAAGAGATAAAAATTCCACAAAATATAGTCGTAGGATATGTAACTAGCAAAGATAAGCACCCAGACGCTGATAAACTAAACATATGCCAAGTCGATATCGGCAGTGAAATTTTACAAATTGTTTGTGGTGCAAAAAACGTTGAAGCAGGGCAGTTTGTGCCAGTTGCCCTAATCGGTGCGGTTATGCCAAATGGACTTGAGATTAAAAAAGCAAAGCTTCGCGGGGTTGAGAGCTGTGGTATGATTTGCTCATCAACTGAACTTGGACTTGCAAAGACAAATGACGGCATAATGGTGCTTGATGAGAGTATTGGCAAACTTGAGCTTGGTAAAAAAATTGCCGATTTTGAGTGCTTTAACGACGCGATTATTGAGATTGATATTACCGCAAATAGAGGCGACGCAAACAGTATAAATGGTATCGCTAGAGAGCTTGGCGTCGCACTTGATCTAAATTTAAAAGAGAGCACTCCTTATGAGGACGCTGATAATCTACCAGGCATAGGCAGACTCATATCTTTACGTGCCGATGAGGGCCTAAACAGCTCGGTTTTATATAAGGCTGTTGGGATAAAAGAGAAAATTTGTGAAAACCTACTTACTTCGCTTCGTTTGGCACTTATGGATTGCAAAAAGACAAATAATTTAGAAAGATTGCTTGATTATGCTACATACAGCACTGGAGTTTTGTTTAGGGCTTATGATTTTGACAAACTTTCAGTTGATGAACGTGCAAATTTTGATATTAAAAAAGGCAAAAACGAAGAAAGCATTATAAGTAGCGATGGTAAAATTTTAGGCGTTGTGGGTGTGTATCAGAGTGATTTTGCAAGGATTAGCGATGATACAAAAATAGCCATTATAGAGGCTAGTTTTAGCAGCCCAGATGTCATAGCCCAAACAACCGCTCTTGATAAACAAATGCCAAGAGATGAGCATTTGTATCGATCTAGTAGAGGTAGTGAGCCATTTTTGGCATTTGGTGTTGAGTTTTTGTTTAGAAAATTTAGCACATTTAAAGAACTTGCTCTTTATGGTGGAGTTTCGCAACACGTGATGAAACGTGAGCAAAAAATGCTAAATTTCTCACTTGCTGAGATAGATAAGATGATCGGTCAAAAGATAGAAAGAAACGATATTTTAAGGATATTAAAAAAGCTTGGTTTTGAGATAAATTTTAACCAAGAGGCTGAAATTTTTAATGTCAAAATTCCACTATTCCGTCACGATATCGTAAATTCTCACGATGTTTGTGAGGAGATTGTCAGGATTGTTGGTATTGATAATATCGCTTCAAAACCGATGAAATTTAGTGAAGAAAACCGCCTAAATAACACCTATAAACGCTACAAATTTGCACTAGATTTAAGAAAAAAATCAGCAAGTGCTGGATTTTTTGAGAGCGTTCATTATGTTTTTGATAGTGCCGATGAGCTTAAAATTTTAGGCTTTACACCTTGTAAAGCGCAGATTGCAAATCCTATAAATAACGAGCTAAACGAGCTTCGCCCAACGCTTATAAATCATCTTTTAAGCTCGGCTGAAAAAAATATAAAAAACCAAAAACGCTCGGTAAAACTCTTTGAGTATGGTGCTGTTTTTAACCAAAATGGCGATCAAAGCTCACGTTTTGGCTTTATCCACGCTGGACTTTTAAAAGAGCCAAGCCTTGTAAATGGTGTTAAAATCGCCGAAGTTGATTTTTTAAGCTTTGCAAATAGTATTAAGAACGTAATAGGCGAGTTTGAGCTAACAAAAAGCGATGAAATAGCCTATTTAAGCCCATTTGAACAGGCTAAAATTTATAAAAATGGCGTAGAGATAGGTTATATCGGACGACTTCATGTAAAATTTGCAGACCTTAGAGATCTGCCTAAAACGTATCTTTGCGAGATCTATTTTGACGCCCTAAATCACGAGCCTATTAAGGCCGTGCCTTACTCAAAATTCCCTAGTATTAGCCGTGATTTAAGCCTTATCGTGCCTAGTGATATGGAGTTTAGGCTTATAAAAGAGGCAATAAATGAGCTAAAAATTCCTACCCTAAAAGAGTTTTTGCCAGTTGATATTTATCACTCAAATGAGCTTGGTAAAAACGTAAGTTTAAGTGTGAAATTTACATTTCAGGATATGAACTCATCGCTTACGGATGATGAAGTAGCCGTGCTAATGGATAAAATTTTAGCCAAGCTAAATGAAAAATTAAGCGTAGGTATAAGATGAGAGTTTTTGCTCAAACAAAACCGCTAATTGCAGAGCTAACAAATATCGCATCTGATAAGTCAATCTCTCACAGATGTGCGATTTTCTCGCTTTTAAGCGATAAAAAAAGCGTCATAAAAAACTATTTAAGAGCCGAAGACACGCTAAATACGCTAAATATCGTGCGTGAACTAGGGGCCGTTATAACTGATGAAAACGGCACTATAACGATCACTCCACCAGCAAAAATCGCCGAGCCAAAGGTGGTTTTAGAGTGCGGTAACTCTGGGACTGCGATGAGAGTTTTTATGGGGCTTCTTGCCGCACAGGACGGATTTTTTGTGTTAAGTGGCGATAAATACCTAAACAATCGCCCAATGGCACGTGTTGCAAAGCCACTTATTAAGGTCGGAGCTAGGATTGATGGCACGAGCGACGGCGATAAAGCACCACTTTGTATACGTGGCAAAAAGCTTGATTATTTTAAATTTAAGAGTGAAATCAGCTCTGCTCAGATTAAGACCGCTTTGCTTTTAGCCGGGCTTTACTCAAATGGTTGTGAGTTTAGCGAGGATGAGTTAAGTCGTGATCACACTGAGCGAATGTTAAAAGGTATGGGTGCTAAAATTAGCGATGAAAACGGCGTTATAAAGCTAGAAGCGATGACTAAACCATTAAATCCACTTGAAATTTCAGTGCCAAACGACCCAAGCTCAGCCTTCTTTTTTGCAGTCGCCGCTTGTGTTGTGCCAGGCTCACATATCGTGCTAAAAAACGTGCTTTTAAACAAAACTCGCATTGAAGCTTATAAAATTTTAGAAAAAATGGGTGCTGATATAAAATTTACAAAAACTAGCGAAAAATACGAAGAGATCGGCGAGATAGAGATAAAATACGCCAAACTTAAAGCTGCCGATGTAAGCGAAAATATCTCGTGGCTTATTGATGAGGCACCAGCTTTGGCTGTGGCTTTTAGCGTTGCACAGGGCGTAAGCACGTTAAGAAACGCTGCTGAGCTAAGGGTAAAAGAGAGCGATAGGATAGGCGTTGTCGTGGCTGGTCTTAAGGCTTGTGGTATTGAAGTTAGCGAGTTTGATGATGGATTTAGCGTAAAAGGTGGCGTGGCAAAAAGTGCTGTTATTGACAGCCACGGCGATCACAGGATAGCGATGAGCTTTGCGATTTTAGGGCTTAGCTGTGGTATGGATATTTTAAAGAGCGAATTTATTGCCACATCGTTTCCAAATTTTAGTGATATTTTAAGGCAAATGGGGGCTAGGGTTGAAGATTGAACTTGCTAGTAGTTATGGCTTTTGTTTTGGCGTAAAAAGGGCGATAAAAATCGCTGAAAATGCCAAAGACGCTTCAACGATCGGACCACTCATTCACAACAACGAAGAGATAAACCGCTTAGAGCAAAATTTTAACGTAAAAACGCTTGACGGCATTAACGATTTAACCGATGAGAAAAAGGCGATCATCCGCACTCACGGCATTACAAAAGCCGACCTTGAAAGCCTAAAAAACAGCGGGATAAATATCATCGACGCAACTTGCCCGTTTGTTACAAAACCACAGCAAATTTGTGAAAAAATGAGCGATGAAGGCTATGATATCGTCATCTTTGGCGATGAAAATCACCCAGAGATTAAGGGTGTAAAGTCCTATGCAAAGGGCAAGGTATTTGTCGTGCTTGATGAGAGTGAGCTTGAAAATATAAGGCTATCTCAAAGGGTCGCCGTTTTAAGCCAAACGACACGAAAATTTGAAAAATTTAGCCAAATTGTTAATTTTTTAATGTTAAAAGTTAAAGAGGTTAGGGTTTTTAACACTATTTGTAATGCCACTTTTGAAAACCAAGAAGCTACAAGAGAGCTATCAACTCGTGCCGATGTGATGATAATTATCGGTGGTAAAAACAGCTCAAACACAAAGCAACTTTACTACATTTCAAAGCAGTTTTGTGATGATAGCTACCTAATAGAAAACGAGGCCGAGCTTGAAAAATCGTGGTTTGAAGCTAAAAATTTATGTGGCGTGGCAGCTGGAGCTAGCACACCTGATTGGGTTATTCAAAGGGTTGTGGATAAGATTAATTTAATAAAAGGTGAGATGTGATAAAAGTTCTGTTTGTCTGTCACGGCAATATCTGCCGAAGCACAATGGCGGAGTCGGTTTTTACACACATTGTAAAAAAGCGTGGGCTAAGCGATAAATTTCAGATAAACTCAGCTGCAACAAGCACCGATGAGATAGGCTTTCCTCCGCATTTTGGCACAGCAAATAAGCTAAAAAGCCTAGAAATTCCGCTCGTGCCACACAGAGCCGTTCAGATTACAAATCAAGATTTTAAAGATTATGATTACATAATTGCTATGGATACTCAAAACATTAAAAATTTAGCAAAATTTACTAGTTTTGACGCTAAAAAAACCTTTAAGCTTTTAAGCTTTGCTGGGCTTGATAGGGATATTGCTGACCCTTGGTATAGCGGAGATTTTGATAAAACTTACGATGATATTATGCTAGGACTTGAAGGCTTTTTAAAAGAGCTAAAATTTATTTTTTAAATTTAGCACCAAATAAGCCTTTTTTGGCTAAAATCAGGCAATTTACTCTTTTTTGGTAAATACTAAAATTTTCAAAGGATTAAGATGGCTGTGAACAAAAGCGTTCAGTTTAAGGCAGACGACATTGACGATGTTGATTTTGCTGCGATGTTAGAGGAGTCTTTTAAAAAGACTGAAGAGGATAGCGAAGGCACTATCGTTGAGATTAGAGGCGATGAGGCTTTAGTGGATATTGGTAAAAAGTCAGAGGGTAGATTGCCACTTTCTGAGATTACAGACGCAAAGGGAAATTTGCTTTACAACGTAGGTGATACGATAAAGGTTGTAATCACTGGTCGTGGTGTTGTATCTCACAAAAAAGCACTTAGAAAAGAGAAAGTTAAAGCTTTCATTGACGCTTACGATCCTGAGAAATTTGCCGAGCCGATTGATGTTAAAATCGTTGGTAAAAACAAAGGTGGGTTTGTCGCTACTGACGCAAATGGTGTTGAATTTTTCCTACCAAAAACTCAAAGTGGATTTAAAAATTCAAACGATATAGTCGGCAAAAGCTATAAAGTAAAAATAATAAAAGTTGATAAAGATGAGCAAAGTATCGTAGTTTCACGCAAAAAACTACTTGATGAAGACAGAAAAAAACGCAAAGAGGCACTTTTAGGCATAGTTGATAACGCTGATGTAATGGAAGGCACTATCAAAAAAATCACAACCTATGGTATGTTTGTAGACGTTGGCGGTGTTGATGGCTTGGTTCACTACAGCGAGATAAGCTACAAAGGTCCAGTAAATCCAAGTTCTATTTACAAAGAGGGCGATAAAGTTTTAGTAAAAGTTATGAGTTATGACAACGAAAAACGCCACCTTTCACTATCTATAAAAGCTGCAACTCCAGATCCTTGGGATGAGATAAAAGATGGCTTAGAAGTTGGTGATACTATAAAAGTTATAGTTAGTAATATCGAGCCTTATGGTGCATTTGTCGATCTTGGCAATGATATTGAGGGCTTTTTGCACATCTCTGAAATTTCGTGGGATAAAAATATCAAAAATCCAAAAGATCACATAACTGAGGGCGAAGAGATTGACGTTGAAGTTATTGAAATAGACGCTAAAGATCGTAGATTAAGAGTGAGCCTTAAAAATTTACTACCAAAACCATTTGATGAGTTTAAATCTAAATTTAAAGAGGGTGACGTAGTAAAAGGCGTGGTAACTACAACTACGGCTTTTGGTGCATTTGTTCGTATAGGTTGTGTTGAGGGTTTATTGCACAACGAAGATGCGTCTTGGGATAGAAGTCAAAAGTGCAAAGATATCTTTAAAGTTGGCGATGAGATAGAAGTTAAAATTTCTAAAATCGACGACAAAGAGCAGAAAATTTCACTTAGCATAAAAGAGCTAAAACAAAGCCCAGTTGGCGAATTTGCTAAAAAACACAATATCGGCGAAGCTATAAAGGGTAAAATTCGCGATATCAAAGATTTTGGCGTGTTTGTTGAGCTTGGCGAAAATGTTGACGCGCTTATTAGAAAAGAAGACCTTGGCAATGTAGATGTGGCTACTTTAAACATAGGCGATGATATAGAGGCAAGTATAGCCTTTATAGATGAAAAGAAAAATCGCATACGTCTAAGCATTCGCCAGTTGGCTCGTGCAAAAGAGCGTGAAGTTCTAAACGAGATAAATAGTGATGACAAGATGACTCTTGGCGACATTATTAAAGAGCAATTAAAATAATAATTTGCAATGGGTAAAAACACTCTTTTAGCTGTTGTTTTGCTCTTGCTTATTTTAGTGGGTATTAGCGGTGTTTATCTGTATAAATTTGCAAACTCAGACACCGCCTCCCTATCTAACGATACGACTACTACATATCAATCAAAAGAGAATTTAACCAAAGAGCAACAGACAAGCTGGGTAAAAGATCTTGCTGGGCTTGGCAAAAAAGAGTATGTGTTGCCAGTAAATGAAATTTTTATACACTATAAGCGTAAAAACAAAGAGCCTCAAAAGACTGCGTATCAGCTTTTCATTGATAAAAACGATGTTTATTCTATGTTTTGTTTGACGCAGACTCTAAAAGATAGCAATGTTGATTTTACAATTATTAAAGACGGCGTAAAGAGTCAAATTTTTTTAAATACGCAAGACTCTGAGCTTTTGCAAAAGATTATTTTAAAGCTTAGAAAATACGATATAGATACAAGTGTAACGGAGGTAAAGATATGAAAACTATCATAGTTTGCGATGCTATTCACAAGGCTGGTTTTGAAATTTTATCTAAAGAGCAAGACATAAAAGTCATAGACGCAGTTTCTACGCCAAAAGATAAGCTTTTAGAAATTTTAGGCGAAGCCGATGTTGCCATCACTAGAAGCTCGACCGATGTTGATGAGAAGTTTTTAAATTCGGCAAAAAGGCTAAAAGCCGTGGTTCGTGCCGGGGTTGGCGTTGATAATGTCGATATAGACGGCTGTTCACGTCGAGGTATCATAGCTATGAACGTGCCTACGGCAAACACTATAGCAGCCGTTGAACTTACTATGGCTCATATGTTAGCAGCCGCAAGGTCTTTTCCGTATGCACACAATGATTTAAAAGTAGATAGAATTTGGAAACGCGAAAAGTGGTATGGAGTTGAGCTTTTTAATAAAACTTTAGGCGTCATTGGCTTTGGTAACATAGGCTCACGAGTCGCAGTCCGTGCAAAGGCTTTTGGTATGAATATCATCGCCTACGACCCTTACATTGACCCTGCAAAAGTGATCGATATGGGCGGTGTTTATACTGCAAATTTTGATGATATTTTAAAATGTGATTTCATCACAATCCACACGCCAAAAACAAGAGAAACAACCGATATAATAGGCGAAGCTGAAATTTCAAAGATGAAAGACGGTGTCAGGCTGATAAATTGTGCTAGGGGTGGACTTTATAATGAAGAGGCTCTTTATGACGGACTAAAAAGCGGTAAAATCGCCTTTGCTGGTATTGATGTATTTTCAAAAGAACCAGCTATAAACCATCCACTTTTAGATTTGCCAAATGTGAGCGTCACGCCACATCTTGGTGCAAATACGCTTGAAAGCCAAAGAAATATCGCAATAGAGGCAGTTGAACAAGCCATAAGTGCGGCTCGTGGCATAAGCTATCCAAATGCGCTAAATTTGCCTATAAAAACGGATGACCTACCGCCGTTTGTTGAGCCTTATGTCGAGCTTGTTAGCAAAATGTCATTTTTGGGTGCTCAAATAAATAAAAAGGCTATTAAAGCTATCAGGGTTGAAACAGAGGGGCAGATTGGAGAGTATGCAAAATCTATGCTTACATTTGCCATTGTTGGTGCCTTAAGAGAGAGTCTTGGCGATAGCATAAATTATGTAAATGCGAAATTTTTGTGCGATGAAAAAGGCATAACAACAGAAGCAATAGTCGCACCAGAGAGTGGATATAAAAATAAAATCAGCGTTAGAATAACAACAGAGAGCGATGTTGTGACTATTGGTGGAACGGTTTTTGGTGAAAATGAGCAACGCATAGTTAGTGTAAATGGCTTTAAGACCGACTTTAAGCCAAAAGGTAAAATGATAATATTTAAAAACCACGATATACCAGGGGTTATTGCAAGTATTAGTGCTATTTTGGCGGCTGATAAGATAAACATCGCCGACTTCCGCCTTGGCAGGGATAATCACGGTATGGCACTTGCTGTTATCTTGGTTGATGAGCATATTAGCAAAGAGTTGCTATCTAAACTAAATGCGATAGACGCTTGTGTCTGGGCGTCTTACGTTGTCGTTTGATAATTTAAAAGGTGAAATTTTGCAAAGATATCCTACTAAACAGATAAAAATTCGCAACGTCCTAATCGGTGGCGACGCCCCAATCTCGGTGCAGTCAATGACATTTTCAAAGACAAAGGATGTCAAAGGCACACTAGAACAAATCAATCGCCTTTATTTTGCAGGTTGCGATATCGTTAGGTGTGCCGTGCTTGATAAAGATGACGCAAATGCTCTAAAAGAGATAGTGGCACAAAGTCCATTGCCGGTCGTGGCTGACATACACTTTAACTACCGCTTAGCTTTAATCGCAAGTGAGTTTGTAGATGGTGTGCGTATAAATCCCGGTAATATCGGCTCAAAAGAGCGGATAAAAGCGGTTGTAGAGGCGTGTAAAGAGCGAAATTTGCCAATTAGAATTGGTGTAAATTCTGGCTCACTTGAAGAGCAGTTTGAGCAAAAATACGGCAGAAGTGTTGAAGCAATGGTGGCTTCGGCACTTTATAATATAAAATTATTAGAGGATTTTGGCTTTACTGATATTAAAATTTCACTAAAATCAAGCGATGTTGCTAGGACGATGAGAGCTTATGAAGAGCTTCGTCCAAAGGTTATCTATCCATTTCATCTTGGCGTTACCGAAGCTGGGACGACCTTTCACGCTACGATAAAGTCGGCAATCGCGCTTGGAGGGCTTTTATTAAAAGGCATTGGCGATACGATGAGGGTTAGCATTACAGGCGAACTTGAAGAAGAAATAAAGGTTGCAAAGGCGATTTTAAAGGATAGTGGTCGTCAAAAAGAGGGGCTAAATATCATCTCTTGTCCGACTTGTGGGCGTTTGCAAAGCGATTTGATGAGTGCTATAAAGCTTGTTGAAGAAAAAACTAAACACATAAAAGAGCCACTAAATGTAAGCGTAATGGGCTGTGTGGTAAATGCTATTGGCGAGGCAAAGGGTGCTGACGTGGCAATAGCCTTTGGCAAGGGCAACGGGCTAATAATGCGTCGTGGGGAAGTGGTGGCAAAGCTAAAAGAGAGTGAGCTAGTTGATCGCTTTTTAGCAGAGATTGATGATGAGATAAAAAGTAGGCAGTAATGGCAAAAAGTAAATTTGAAAACATAGACCTTCATAATCTTTACGATCTTGATATGGAGCGTGCAATCCTAAGCTCAATAATACTTAATAACGACGCTCTGAGTGAAATTTACGATACTATCAAGGCCGATGACTTTTATCTAAAAGGCCATAGCGATATTTTTCGTGCTATGATTGAGTGCTTAAACACCGATCAGCCAATAGCAACGACGTTTTTAAAAAATAAGCTTGGCGATAAATTTGATGAGAGTATAATGGGCGAAATTTTAGGCACAAACGCCATTATTGACATTGAAAAATATGCTGTTGAGCTTAAGGAAAAATCTGTTAAACGCGGACTTGTCAAGATAGCTCAGGGTATGCCAAGCAAGGTAAATGAGGATAAGCAAAGCCGTGATATGGTCGATGAGATTAGCGCTGATTTATACTCATTAGTTGACAGTCAAAAGAGTGGAGCGATAAAAAATAGTCCACAAATAGTTGAAAATTTGGTTGAGTATCTTAAAAAACAAGCCCAGCTTGACGGACAGGCAGTGGTCGGACTTAGCACTGGTTTTCGTGCATTAAACGAAAAGACAAACGGCTTTAAACGTGGCGATTTAGTCATAGTTGCGGCTCGTCCTGGTATGGGCAAAACCACGCTTTGTTTAAATTTTATAAATCAAGTTTTAAAAGAGAATTTGGGCGTGGTGTTTTTCTCGCTTGAAATGCCAGCAGAGCAGATTATGATGCGTATGCTTTCGGCTAAAACTTCTATACCGCTTCAAAATATAATTAGTGCAAATATGAGCGATGAAGAGCTTACAAATTTAAACAATGCGTGTGAGGAGATGAGCCAAAAAAAGCTCTTTGTGCACGATTCTGGATATGTAAATATCCATCAAGTTCGCACTCAAATGCGAAAACTAAAGTCGGCTCATCCTGAAATTTCACTTTGTGTTATTGACTATATCGGACTTATGATGAGTACGAGTAATTTTAGTGAGCGTCATTTGCAGATAGCTGAAATTTCACGTGGCTTAAAACTACTTGCAAGGGAGCTTGATATGCCTATCATCGCACTTTCTCAGCTTAATAGGGGGCTTGAAAATAGGGCAAATAAGCGACCTATGTTAAGCGATTTAAGGGAGTCTGGAGCGATAGAGCAAGACGCTGATATGATACTTTTTGTTTACCGCGAAGAGGTTTACAAAGAGCAAGAAGAGCGTGAAAAAGAGCAACAAGCAAGAGCTGACGGCAAAGAGTATAAAAGTAGTTTTGAGCGTAATAAGATTGAAGAAAAAGCAGAGATTATCATCGGCAAAAACCGAAATGGTGAGCCTGGGCACGTTGATGTAGTGTTTCAGTCTAGATATACTCGCTTTGTTGATCCGGTTAGTCAGCCTGTTGCCGAGGTCGCTTTTAGCGGATAGTGAAGCTTTTTTATACGCCAAAAGAGTTGATGCTTTTTTGGCTCTTTATTTTTGCACTGT
Source organism: Campylobacter mucosalis (assembly GCF_013372205.1). NCBI lineage: Bacteria > Pseudomonadati > Campylobacterota > Epsilonproteobacteria > Campylobacterales > Campylobacteraceae > Campylobacter > Campylobacter mucosalis. The sequence continues at coordinate 1,112,232 of NZ_CP053831.1, read as the reverse complement.
TTTTTGTAAATTTATTTAGCGAATTTTTACGATATAGCGATTTTATGGACGCAGGAGAGCAGGATATAAAGGCTGTTGTGCTTAGAAGCTATGTTAAACAGAACAATGGTTTGTCTTACTCTGTTTTGCATTTAAAGTCAGAAAATTTTAGCTTTTATACAACTTCAAGATCAAAATTTAAACAAAACGATTATTTAAACCTCACTATCCACTCTGTTGATGTGAAATTTTTAGATTTTATCTCAAATAAATTTTATATGCCAACAAGCTATGTCAAAATCAAGCCATACAAACACTCGCCAACGCTTAGAGATAGCCTTATATCTGCTATAAATTCCCAACACCAAAACGCAAAAATATCCGAACTTTACTCGGCTTTGTTTTTAGCAGATAGTATCTCAAAAGAGCTTAGAGATGATGTCACGTTGCTTGGCGTTAGTCATCTTGTCGCAATAAGTGGATATCATTTAGGCGTCATATTTAGTCTTATATTTTTGCTTTTAACTCCCATTTTAAGACCACTTTATCAGAAATTTTGCCCTTGGAGAGATTATAAATTTGATATTTTTATACTCGCTTTTGTGATTTGTGTATTTTATTTTTTACTGCTTGGGTTTGTCCCTAGCTTTTTACGTGCTTTTTGTATGGCAGTTTTTGGATTTTTTATGCTTTTAAGAGGGATAAAAATTTTAAACTTCCAAACACTTTCAACTTGTGTTGGAATTTGCATTGCTTTATTTCCTAGTTTGCTTTTTAATATCGGCTTTTATCTATCTTGTATGGGCGTTTTTTATATTTTTATCTATTTAAAATACTTTAAAGATCGTTTTGGTTTTGTGGCTCACTCTGTGTTTTTAAATTTTTATCTGTTTTTTGTTATGCAAATTCCAGTTTTATTTTTCTTTCCCATTATCTCGTTTGCCCAGTTTTTGGTTATCCCTGCTAGTTATGCTTTTATCATCTTTTATCCAGCCAGTCTTGTTTTTCATCTAGTTGGTTTTGGCTCTGTTTTTGATGATTTGTTGCTTAAATTTTTAAATTTTAAGGCGGAATTTATTAGCGTCGATATTAAAATTTATGAGTTTTTGGTATTTAATGCACTCTCAATTTTGGCTATAAAATTTAGACTAATTGCTGTGATTTTGCCTATTTTTGGTATTTTAAAATTTACTCTTTTGATTTAAAAAGGCACAAATTTTAAAGCCATAAAGAAAGATAATCCAAGAGATGTAGACCCACAAAAAGAAAAGTAGCATAATCGAAAATGAACCATAAATACTAAGATATGTTTTGTTATGAAGTGCGTAATACACAAAAAGTGACTTTCCAAGATACCAAACGAGCGATGTTATAAACGAGCTAAAAAGGGCATTTTTAAATTTAACTGGCTCACTTACTGAGATTAGATATGTCACGCAAAATATCACCCATATTATCAGATATGGAAACACGCTTAGAAAATTTATGGAGCTTGTATATTCGTTGGAGTTTAAAATATCTTGAAAGATACTTGATAGATAAAAACTAAGAGCTAGTCCCATTGGTGCAAGTGTTATAAGCGTCCAATACGAGCTTAACGAGCTCCAAAAACTTCGGTGTTTTGTGTTCATTATTTTATTTACAACGTGTTCGTAGTCCATAAAAAACATAGCCGAGGTAAAAAGTATGGCTATAAAGCCAATTATCCCTAAATTTCCGCTATTTTGCAAAAAAGTTTGGATGTATTTGCTTATCACATCTTGATGAGTTGGAAGCATTGATGAGAACATAAAATCCTCGATTTTTGAGTAATAAACCTCAAAAACCGGAAGCTTTGTAAAAAGTGAAAAGCTTAGCAGTAAAACGGGTATAATTGACATTATCGTATGAAAACTAAGGCTAGAGGCATAGTGCATAAGCTCCTTGTCTTTAAAACCTGATAAAATTTTAAATGCCAGTTTTAAACCACAAAGGAGCTTGTTTATCATTGTTCTAGTAGGCTATCGTAGTGTGCGTCGTAGTTGTTGATATGTTCGCTATCAAGTTTGTAAAATACTGTGTCGATATCTTTTACCCTTGTATAAAATGGTAATTGGTAATACTCAACCTCGCCACTTTTAAACTCCTTTAAAACCTTAAAACTTTGGCAATCAGCAAATACGCTTTTTGAGTCCATAGCTATAAAAATCAGTCCAGCCGCACTTTGTGAGCACATCTTTCTAAAGTCGTCGCGACTAGGATTTGGCTTATAGTTGTAGCTTAAGTATGCTCCCACTAAATCTGGATGAATAAACGTAACATCTCTAAACACACCCACAACTTCGTTGTAAATTTCTTTATTTGGGGCGATTATGATTGAGCGTGAGTATAGATAGTTTAGTACGACCATATCATCGGTTTTTGGTGCTATGCCAGGCAATGGAAGAGCCCTTTGCTCTAGTGTATCAAACACCTCAAAACGAACCTTTGCAAAACCACTAGATTTTGAAACTACACTCGCTCTAGCGATAATCGAGCGGTCGCTTGAGTTAAATTTGTGTATTACTATACCGCTTGAACCAACGATAATATCAGGACTATCGATTATAGTAGCTGTATCATCATCGTCAATGCTAATAATTGGAGTTTTATACTCCCTTAATCCAAGATCAGCCCCAAAAACTAGTGCTGTAAAAAGTGTTAGTGTAAGTAAAATTTTTTTCAAATTCCTATCTCCTGCTGTGATTTTTTAGCTGATTATAGCTTAAAATGCTTTATTTTTTGCAAAATGTAAGAAAAATTTTAGTAACATACACAGAAATTTTTATATTATTTTTTAAGGACGCCGATGATCAGAGCGACGCTCTTTTTAGTATTACTGATTGTAAATTTATACGCTTTAAAACCTAGCGTAGAGGAGCTTAGCTGGGAAAACGGCACACCATTTTTAGGATTTTTAGAAAAAAATAAAATTCCTCTTTCTATTTTCTATGGACTCTCAAGCGAAGATCAAGAGTTAGCGGCTGAAATTTCAGCTGGTGTAACCTATCAAATTTTAAGAGATAGCGACGGATCGATAGCCCAAGTTTTAATACCAGTAAGCGATGAGCTTCAAATGCATATCTATAAAGATAGCTCAAATGTCTATCGTTTGGATTTTATACCGATATCTTATCAAAGTGAAAATGTTATACTAAATATAGAAATCACTCGCTCTGTAACTGAAGATATTTACGAATACACCGGTTCAATCGGTCTTGCAATTGCATTTAGGGACGCTTTTAAGGGCGAAAAAGGGATTGATTTTAAAAAGATACAAAAGGGCGATAGGGCAGTTATAGTTTATAGTCAAAAAAGGCGTATGGGGCGTATTTTTGGCACTCCTGAAATTTATGCAGCGTATTTTCAAACTAGAGGCAAACAGTATACGATGTATAAATTTGAGGATAAATTTTATGATAAAAATGGTAAAGAATATGATAAATTTTTCCTTATAAGACCAGTTCTTAACGCTCGTATCACATCTCCATTTACGCTAAAACGATACCATCCAATACTTCGTAGATATCGTGCTCACTTGGGTGTAGACTATGGTGCTCCACGTGGTACTCCTGTACGTTCTGCTGGAGATGGAAAGGTAAAATTTGTCGGCACAAAAAATGGATATGGCAAGGTTATAATAGTTTCACACGCTGGTGGATATGAGACGCTTTATGCACATTTAAATGGCTTTGTTAAGGGTATAAAAAGCGGACAGAGTGTAAAACAGGGCGTAAATATAGGCTTTGTCGGAAGTAGTGGTATGAGCACTGGACCACATCTGCATTTTGGACTTTATAGAAATAATAAGCCAATAAATCCAGAAAGTATGCTAAAAGTTGCAAAAAGTGTGGTTGATAATAAAGATACAAAGAAATTTAAACAGATTGTAGCCCAATATGACTCTGTGATTAAAAAGAGTATCGATACAAATACAAGTGTGCCAAAAGAGCAACGCTTTGAAAATTTAGTTGAGATTAGGGAAAAAAATGAGCGTTGAGTTAAGCGAGGCTAAAGAGCTTATAGATCTGCATTTAGATGAACACTCCACTCAAGAGCTTAGCGCATACGATCTTGCTCAGCACTTAAAGACTATCAAAAATCACGATGAAGAGCTTTACTCTAGCTACCTAAAACGCCTAGATCCTGAAAGTCTTGGCGATGTGGCCATAGAGCTACCAGAGTCGCTCTTAAAAGATGTCATAGAGACGCTACCTAGCGAAAAGATTGTAAAGGCTATTGAAGAGCTTGAGAGCGACGACGCTACCGATCTTTTACAATATATCGAAGAGATAGATGAGAATAAGGCAAAGGAGCTTTTTGATGGTCTTGATAAGGACAATCAAGCTGAAATTTTACGCCTTAGAAGTTATGATGATGATGAAGCTGGTGCCTATATGCAAACCGAGCTTTTTTCTGCCATTTTGGCTGAAAAAACAGGCGATGCGGTAGCTAGACTTAGAAGACAAAAGGAGGCTGGAGAGTTAGAGAACGTATCTCAGCTTTTTATAATCGAGCCAGATAGAACGCTTAAATTTGCTATACCGCTTGAAGAGCTTATTTTGTTTGATTTCTCAAAGAGTTTAGAACAAAATTTAAAAAGTAGAGACGAGGAGGATTTTAAGCCTCATACGGTGCTTGATAGTGATGATATACACGATGTAGTTGGTATAGTAGAGGATCACGACCTAAACGTTGTGCCGGTTGTTGATAGTAGGGGTATTTTACTAGGTCGTATCACGGCTGATGACATTCACGATTTTATCCAATCTAGTGCAACTGAGCAGATGTATAACCTAGCTGGTGTTAGTGATGAGGCTGAAGAGGATGATACTTTAGTCGGTGCTGGCAGGGCTCGTGCCTTTTGGCTTATGATAAATTTATGCACCGCTATTGTTAGCTCATTTATAGTTGGTATGTTTGATGAGACGATAGCTTCGTATGTCGCGCTTGCCGTGCTTATGCCAATAGTCGCTTCTATGGGTGGAAACACTGGCACTCAAGCACTTGCGGTTACGGTTAGGCGTATTAGTCTTGGAGAGATTGAGTTTAGCGACGCAAAGAGCGTTTTAAAGCGCGAAGTTAGCATATCTTTGATAAATGGTCTTATTTTTGGTGTTGTTATGGGTGTTATTGCTTGGATGTGGTTTTCAAAGCCGCTTCTTGGCGTGGTTATTATGCTTAGTATGCTTATAAATTTATGCTTAGCGGGATTTTTTGGGACGATAATACCGCTTACTTTGAAGAAATTTGACATCGATCCTGCCGTTGGTTCATCTGTTGTTCTTACGACTTTTACTGATTGTATAGGGTTTTTTAGCTTTTTAGGACTTGCAAAATGTATGCTGGTATAAGTGATCTTAAAATTTTACCACTAGAAAATGGCAAATATCTAAAGCCGTTTCGTATGAAATTTACACAAAATGGCAAAGAGCGCGACTGGGAGTGCGTTAAAGCTATGAGTAGCGTATCTGCGTTGCTTTATCATACGCAAATGGATTCGTTTTTGCTCGTTAAGCAGTTTAGACCGGCTGTTTGGTACTCACAGCACGAAGAGGGTATCGCTACTAGTGAGCCAGGATATACGTATGAGCTTTGTGCTGGTTTGCTTGATAAGGGCATTAGCAAAGAGCAAACTATAAAAGAGGAAATTTTAGAAGAGTGCGGATATGCCGTAAGTGATGTGACGCCTATTGTGATGACGTATGGTGCTTTTGGCTTTAGCGGAAACACTCAAAGTATGTTTTATGCCACTATAGATGAAAGTATGCGTGTAAATAGCGGTGGCGGTGTGGCTGGAGAGGAGGAGATAGAGCTTGTCTTTATACCTCGCTTGGATATGCTTAGCTTTTTATTTGATGAGAGTAAGCCAAAGGGTTTTGGGCTACTTTTTGCCTACTTTTGGTGGGAGAAAAATTTAAAGGAAAAATTTGTCACACCTTAGCTCTTTTTCGCAGGATATTTTTGTATTTGTATGTGTCGTAGTTGTCGCATTTTTAATAGATCTTTTTGCTCATAAAAAAGATGAGGTCATAACACTAAAAAGTGCTGTGTATTTTTCTATATTTTGGGTTGGCGTATCTGTCGCTTTTGGCGGATATCTTTATGTGGCTGAGGGTAGTGAATTTGCGAGTCTATTTTTTGCTGGATATGCGCTAGAAAAGGCGCTTTCTGTTGATAATTTATTTGTTATGATGGCGATTTTTAAGTGGTTTAGCGTGCCTGAAATTTACCGCCATAGAGTGCTGTATTATGGGGTTTTAGGAGCCATTGTATTTAGGCTTATTTTTGTTCTTATAGGCACATCGCTAATGGCACTTAGCCACTGGGTTGAAGTGATTTTTGCTTTTATCATAGCATACACGGCGATTGTTATGCTAAAAGGTGGCGAAGATAAGGGCGACGAGGACTACTCACAGCATTTGGCGTATCGTTTGGTGCATAAATTTTTCCCAGTTTTTCCGCGTCTTGTCGGACATAAATTTTTTATTACTCGTGAATTTTTACACCAAAATTTAAAGCAAAATGTCGCCAAAAGCGGTGCTTTAATAGCAACTCCGCTATTTTTGTGCCTTTGTGTTGTCGAGCTTAGCGATATTATGTTTGCTTTTGATAGCGTTCCAGCCGTGATTGCGATTAGTAGCGATCCGCTTATTGTTTATTCGGCGATGATTTTTGCTGTGCTTGGACTTAGGACGCTATATTTTGTTCTTGAGGCGCTTAAAAATTATCTGATACACCTTGAAAAAGCGGTTATTGTCTTGCTATTTTTTATCGCTATCAAGCTGTTTTTAAACGCCACTTCTCATATTTTTGGGTTTGGTTTTGAAATTTCGCCAAATATGAGCCTAATGGTGGTTTTAGGTGTGCTTTTTTGTGGGATTGTTAGTAGTTTTATCTTTAAAAAATAGGGGGTTTTATGAGAAAGGTTTTATTGTTTTTTAGTTGCTGTTCTTTGGCGTTTTGTATGGCTTCAAATGACGGTGTGGGCGTTATAGCAAGTGAGCCGATATTAGACGGCGAGTATGCAAAGTCTGCTAAAATTTTTGAAGAGTCTTGTAAAAAGGGTAGCAAGATGAACTGCTATAACTTAGCGAAATTTTACGAGCAGGGCAGAGGCGTGATAAAAAATGAAGATATGGCAAAAAAGCTGTATCAAAAGAGTTGCGATATGGGGCTTGGGCTATCTTGCACTGCTCTTGGTAGATTAAACGAGAGCGATGAAAAGGTTTCGCTGGGATTTTTTGAAGATGGGTGTAAAAAGGACGATGATGATGGCTGTATGGCTGCAGCTAGAATATACTCTAAAAATTTAGACGCCAAAAAGGCAAAAACGCTATTTGAAAAAGCCTGTTCTTACGGCAATGAAAATGGCTGTAAGGCAGCACAGGGGCTATAAATTTTGTGCTACCTTTTTGGTAGCACGACTAAAACAGCCCTTTTATAAGTCCCTTTATAGCGTCTTTGTTGCTATTTTTATCTATGATTTTATCAAGACCTTCTATTAGTTTTTCCTTTAAATATTCCGATTTTACCGAGTATTTTGGCTCTTTGCTTGTGCCTGTGATATCTATTTTAGCGTCCGTTTTTTCGTATCTAAAATTTAGTGGGATATTTATGGCGTCAGTTATGGTGTTAAATACAGCCGAAGTTGCGTTTATGTCGCTTCTTTGGGCTGTCATTGCCATATCAAAATTTACTATGCCCTTTTTTATCGTCCCGACAACATATCCATTTTTATAAATTTCAGTCGTGATATCTCGTCCGCTAAACGCTTTTATCGTGTTTGTAAAGTCGTTTTGAGGCAATCTGCCCTCTACTATATCCATCTCAAAAACGCCATTTTGTGATTTTATGTCGTATTTTAGCTCGGCATTGCCCTTGCCGTTGTAGTAGTTGCTTTGACCAAGCATATCGGTAAGCTCTTTAAATGAAAATTTGCTCAAATTTACATTTAGGCTGTCATTTTCAAGAAGTGCCTTAAGGTCGCCGTTAAACAGCTTTGAAGTTGCCGTTGCCTTTAAATTATCGCCACTTTTTTGAGCCTTTATATTTATGTCAATTTTACCAAAAAGCTCTTTGTTGCTTAAAAATTTTAGCTTTCTTAAATCGCCAATATGTGCGTTAAGGTCGGCTTTTAAATCGCCACTTTTTGTGTCAAAATTTCCAGTTATATCTTTTAAATTTACAAGATCGCTTAAAATTTCAGCACTAAAATTTGCTATATTTTTTGTAATTTTTATACCTGAAGTAGCGTTAAATTTTATGCCGTTTGGAAAATTTGCCACAAACTCACTCATATTTTTTGAGTCAAACTCTCCATTTTTAAGGCTTAATGCAATATTGCCGTCTAGATTTTTAGTATCTAAAATAATGTCTGAGTTAATTGTCGCATTTGCAACTGGTTTTTGTCCAAGCAACAAAAACAGCTCTTTTAACTTTATGTCGTTTGCCTTTGCATTTAGCTTTTCACCTTTTAAATTTGCGTCTATCGTGCCACCAAGTCCGCTGACTATGGTTTTTAAATTTACGAGCCTATTTTCTAAAAGCTCAACATCGCCACTTGCTTTTAGTGTGCCATTTAGCTTTTGTTTGATTATTGGCTCAAGCCTAGAAAGATCGTTTAAATTTATATAAAAATCGCTATTTATGGCATTTTTTGAAATTTCATAGCTTGTGTTTTTAGTATTTAGGGTAAAAATTTGAGAGCTTAATTCGCTTTTTGCGGTTATCAAATTGTCATTAATTACCGAATTGATCGTGCCTTTTACGCTAAAATCGCTAGGTAAATTTATGTTAAAATCCCTTAAAATTTCCTTGCTATTTGCAGCGATATTATTTAGTAAAATGTCCGCCTTGCCACTTCTTTTGCCGTTTTCATCTTTTATGTCGGCAACTATGTCAATGTGACCTTTTGCATAGTTTTTTTGCTTTATAAATGCCAGAATTTCAGAAATTTCAAGTTTTTTTGCGTCTATTTGTGCGGTAAAAGGTTTGTAGTCTTTAATGTTTGCTAGAAAGCTTATATTAGAGCCAAAAATTTCTCCAAGCCCGTTTACATCAAAATCATTAAACCTGCCTTTGGCTTTACCATTTACTAAAATCGGTTTTAGCAGTGACATATTTGTCATTTTTAAGCTGTTTGCAGTGACGTTATAATCAAGGTCAAAACTTTGTGAAAATAGCGAAATTTTGCCATCTAGATCCAAATTTATCTCACCATTTATTGTGGTGGCTAGGCTAACTTGATTTATCCCTAGCTTAAATTTGCTAAATTTTAGCTCCACTCCACTATCTTTTGCTCTTTTTTCAACCTGTTTTGCAATAAAATTATTGCCAAAAGATGTAAAGCAAATAGTGCAAATCGCACACAAAAGAGCAACAAATAAAACCAAAATGTAAGTAAAAATTTTCATTTTTTATCCTTTTAATATCAAAAAAGTTGAGCCAACAAGACTAATATATTGACTTATTTTTAAAAAAATGCTAATATTTCATCACTCAAAAATAAAGAGTGCTAAAATTTAAAAAACCATAAAGGATGAATATGAACTTTCAACCATTAGGAAAACGCGTTCTAGTTGAGCGTGTGGAGGAGACAAAAACCACAGCTTCAGGCATTATTATACCTGATAATGCAAAAGAAAAACCTTTAAGCGGTAAGGTTTTGGCAGTAAGCAGTGAAGTAGAGAACGTAAAAGTAGGCGAAAGTGTTGTGTTTGGAAAGTATGCAGGCACCGAGATAACACTTGATGGCAAGACGCTTTTAGTTTTAAACATTGATGATGTTTTGGGTGTAATTAAATAAATTTAAAAGGAAAAAGATATGGCAAAAGAAATTTTTTACTCAGATGACGCTAGAAATCGCCTTTATGAGGGTGTAAGAAAGCTAAATGACGCTGTTAAAGTTACAATGGGACCACGTGGTAGAAACGTGCTAATTCAAAAAAGCTTTGGTGCGCCTAGTATCACAAAAGACGGCGTTAGTGTTGCAAAAGAGGTTGAGCTTAAAGATACGATAGAAAATATGGGTGCGAGTTTAGTTCGCGAAGTGGCTTCAAAGACAAACGATCAAGCAGGCGACGGCACGACAACAGCGACCGTTTTAGCTCACGCAATCTTTAAAGAGGGGCTTAGAAACGTTACAGCTGGTGCAAATCCGATTGAAGTAAAACGCGGTATGGATAAGCAAGTAGCCGCACTTGTTGATGAGCTAAAAAACATCTCAAAAAAAGTTTCAGGCTCAAAAGAGATCGCACAAATTGCTACAATCTCAGCAAATTCAGATGAGAGTATCGGCAAATTAATTGCTGATGCAATGGAGAAAGTCGGTAAAGACGGCGTTATCACCGTTGAAGAGGCAAAATCTATAGAGGATGAGCTAAATGTAGTTGAGGGTATGCAGTTTGATAGGGGTTATTTAAGTCCGTATTTTATCACAAACACCGAGAAAATGCAGGTTGAGCTAAGCAGTCCGTTTATACTTTTATTTGATAAAAAGATTACAAATTTAAAAGATCTGTTACCTGTTTTGGAGCAAATTCAAAAGACTGGCAAACCACTTTTAATCATCGCAGAAGACATTGAGGGCGAGGCGTTAGCGACACTTGTTGTAAATAAACTTCGTGGCGTTTTAAACATTTCAGCTGTAAAAGCACCGGGCTTTGGCGATAGAAGAAAGGCTATGCTTGAAGATATCGCTATTTTAACAGGTGGCGAAGTCATAAGCGAAGAGCTTGGCAGAACGCTAGAGAGTGCTACTTTGCAGGATTTAGGACAGGCTTCAAGCGTTGTGATTGATAAAGATAACACAACTATCGTAAATGGTGCTGGTGAGAAGGCGGCGATTGATGCTAGAATTAATCAAATCAAAGCACAAATTGCTGAAACAACAAGCGATTATGATAGAGAAAAGCTTCAAGAGCGTTTGGCAAAACTTAGTGGCGGCGTGGCTGTTATTAAGGTTGGGGCTGCGACTGAAACTGAGATGAAAGAGAAAAAAGATAGGGTTGATGACGCACTAAGTGCGACACGTGCGGCTGTTGAAGAGGGTATTGTCGTTGGCGGCGGTTCGGCTCTTATTTTAGCTTCAAAACGCGTAAAACTAAATTTAAGTGGCGATGAGGCTATTGGTGCTGAGATAGTTCGCCGTGCCTTACGTGCTCCACTTCGCCAAATCGCTGAAAATGCAGGGTTTGACGCTGGTGTAGTTGCAAATGCTATTGAAACAAGCACAAACGATAATTACGGCTTTAACGCTACGACTGGCGAGTATGTTGATATGTTTGAAGCTGGTATTATTGATCCGGTTAAAGTTGAGCGTGTTGCACTTCAAAATGCCGTATCTGTGGCTAGTTTATTGCTAACAACAGAGGCTACAATAAGCGAAATTAAAGAGGATAAACCACTCCCTGCAATGCCTGATATGGGCGGTATGGGTGGAATGGGCGGTATGATGTAACGTCCAAAGGCAGGGGTGCTTGCCCCTGCTTAAAAGTGCTTGTTTTAGGCTTTTGTAAACATTTTACCCCCCCCTATTTTTAACTTTTATTTAATATGTTTTTTGCTAGTATTTACGCAATTTTATTCAGGAAATTTACAATTTGAATTTTAATAATATTTTTAGAGAATACGACATACGCGGAATTTATGAAAAAGAGCTAAACGAAACTAGCGTCAAGGCTATTGGCTATGCACTTGGTTTAAAGATGACGCAGCTTGGCGTAAAGAGCCTAAGTATCGGCTATGACGCAAGACTTAGTGCGGATATTTTACTAAAATGGTTACTTAGTGGATTAAACAAAGTTGGCTCATTAAATATCTATGAGATTGGCTTGTTACCTACGCCAGTTGGCTATTTTAGCGTTTATGCCGATTTTTTTGACGCAAATATAATGATAACTGGCTCACACAATCCAAAAGAGTATAACGGCTTTAAAATCACGATAAAAAAAGATAGCTTTTTTGGGGCGGATTTACAAGAACTAGGCAAAAAAGTAAGCCAAATAATCGCTTCAAACGAGCAAATTCCTGATAATTTTGAACGCAAAAAGATGGATATTTTAAGTCATTATGTGAAATTTTTTGTAAAAGAGTTTTGGGCGTTAAGACTTTTTAGTAAAAATTTTGTCGTTGATTGCGGAAATGGTGCGGTAGGCACAGCTTTAATGCCGATTTTAGAAGAGCTTGATTTAAATGCAAAAGTCTTGTTTCACGAGCCAGATGGCAACTTCCCAAACCACCATCCAGATCCAAGCGAAAAAGAAAATTTGGCTGACGTTTTTAAAACGATGAAAGAGAGTGAGATTAAGCTTGGTTTTGCCTTTGACGGCGATGGCGACAGGATCGCTGTCATCACACCAAAACGCAACATAAAAGGCGATGAATTAGCATATCTTTACACACTAAATATGCAAAATCCGCGTGTGCTTGGCGAGGTTAAATGTTCACAGATTATGTATGACGAGATAGCTAAAGTCGGCGAAGTTTTTATGGGCAAAACAGGTCATAGTAACATCAAAAAGATGATGAAAGAGCTTGATATTGACCTTGCTGCCGAGGTTAGCGGACACATTTTCTTTAAAGAGCGATATTTTGGCTTTGATGACGCACTTTATGCGATGATGAGAGTGCTTGAACTCGTGCATAAGGGCGTTGATTTGGATGCTGAGCTTGATAAAATGCCAAAGATGTTTAGCACTGATGAGATTAAGATAAATGTAAGCGAAGAGAGTAAATTTAGCATAGTTGAGAATTTTAAAAACGCCATAAAAAGTGGCAAAACTGACTTACCGGAGATTGAGAGTATTATTGAGATTGACGGCATTAGGATAAAGTTTAAAGACGGCTGGGCTTTGGTGCGCGCTTCAAACACAACCCCTGTGGTTGTAACTAGATTTGAAGCGAAAAATGAAGAATTTTTGAGTGAAATAATAGATAAAATTTTAAAACTAATAAAAGAAATTTAATGACAAATATTGTTCTTTGTGGCGGAGGTGGAACTAGGCTTTGGCCTTTAAGTAGGAATCTTATGCCTAAACAGTTTGTTAAAATCTTTGACGATAACTCGCTATTTGAGCTTACGATTAAGAGAAATAGTAAAATTTGTGATGAATTCTTGGTTGTTTTAAATAGTGAACACTATTTTTTAGTGCTTGATTTAATGTCCAAATTTGCACTAGATAAAAATATAAAATATCTTTTAGAACCGGTTGCCAAAAACACAGCTCCAGCGATAGCTTTGGCATGTATGGCGCTGGATAGAGATGAGATTGTTTTAGTAACGCCTTCTGATCACTTAGTAAAAGATGAAGTAGAGTATAAAAAATCATTACAACAAGCTAAAGTCTTAGCGGATTTGGGGCATTTGGTCACATTTGGTATCGTGCCTAGTGAAGTTAAAACAGGTTTTGGCTATATAGAGGCGAAAGATGAAAACTCGCAAGACGTTTTAAGATTTCACGAAAAGCCAGATTTTATTACGGCGTCAAAATATATAAAAACAGGCAAGCATTATTACAACAGTGGTATTTTTATGTTTAAGGCTGGTGTTTTTTTAGATGAACTTAAAAAATATGCACTAGAGATTTATAATAGCTCGCTAAATGCATTTAACAATGCCGAGATAAGGGACTATATTAGGATAAAAGCATCAGATATGCATTTTATTCCCGAAAACTCAATCGATTATGCTGTACTAGAAAAGTCAGATAATATAAAGGTCGTAAAAACAGATATGAATTGGTCGGATGTGGGTAGTTTTGATGCACTTAGCGATGAGTTTTTAAAAGGTGAAAATTTTAATGTAAAAAGCCAAAACTATATTGCGTTAAATTCTAGAAATAATTTTGTACTTAGCAAAAGAAAAATAGCCACTATTGGTTTAGAAAATTTTATCGTTATTGATGACAAAGACGCCCTTTTGATAGCCAAAAAAGGAGAGACTGAGAGAGTAAAAGATATTGTTAAAATTTTAAAAGATCAAAATGATGATATCGTGAACGTGAATTTAATGGGTTATAGACCTTGGGGAACGTATGAAATTTTAGAACAACAAAATGGATATAAAATTAAACGTATAGTTGTAAATCCAGGTTGTAGATTAAGTTTGCAAAAGCATTTACATAGAAGTGAACATTGGATAGTTCTTGATGGCACAGCTACGATTGTAGATGGGGGGGGGTCGCGAGAGCTTAGGAAAAATGAAAGTACGTATATAAAAATAGGGCAAATTCATCGTCTTGCAAATAATGGTAAAAAACCTCTTATAATTATAGAAATTCAGGTCGGTAAATATACAGGCGAGGATGATATAATCCGTTTTGAAGATGATTATGAAAGGTTTAAATGAGCAAAAGAGTAGCGCTTATAACTGGTATAACTGGACAAGATGGTTCTTATTTGGCTGAATTTTTGTTAAAAAATGATTACGAAGTTCATGGCATTAAAAGGCGAAGTTCCCTTTTTAATACAGATAGAATAGATCATCTGTATCAAGATCCACACGAAAATAACCTAAAACTACATCTGCATTATGGTGATATGACAGATAGTATGAATTTAGCAAAAATCATACAAGACACACAACCAGACGAAATTTATAACCTAGCAGCAATGAGTCACGTTCATGTATCGTTTCAGACACCTGAATACGTTGCAAATGCTGATGGCACAGGAACTCTTAGAATTTTAGAGGCTGTAAGGTTGCTCGGATTAGAGAAAAAGACAAAGATCTATCAGGCTTCTACTTCTGAATTATATGGTAAAGTTCAAGAGATACCTCAGAGCGAAAAAACACCATTTTATCCAAGAAGCCCTTATGCGGTAGCAAAGATGTATGCATATTGGATAACTGTAAATTATAGAGAGGCTTACGGAATGTTTGCTTGTAATGGAATTTTGTTTAACCACGAAAGTCCAGTAAGAGGCGAAACATTTGTAACAAGAAAAATCACAAGAGCTGTTTCAAAAATAGCACTCGGGCTTGAAAATAGGCTATATCTAGGTAATCTTGATGCAAAAAGGGACTGGGGACACGCAAAAGACTATGTGAAAATGATGTGGATGATTTTACAAGCCCCTGAGCCAGAAGATTGGGTGATAGCGACTGGTCAAACCACTGCTGTTAGAGATTTTGTCAGATTTGCTTTTGAGTATGTCGGTATGACTTTGGAATTTAAAGGCGTTGGCATAGAAGAGGTTGGTGTTATAAATAAGATTGATGCAAATAGAAGTAGTGAATTAGGGCTTAATTTATCTCACCTAAAACAAGGAGATATTGTAGTTTGCGTTGATCCAAGGTATTTTAGACCAACAGAAGTTGATTTGCTTCTTGGAGATCCAAGTAAAGCGGAGCAAAAGTTAGGCTGGAAGCGAGAGTTTAATCTGCAAAATTTAGTAGATGATATGATGAAATCGGATTTAAAGCTTATGAGAAAAGATATCTATCTTAAAAATGGTGGATATAATGTAATGAGGTATTATGAATAAAGATAGTAAAATTTACATAGCTGGTCATACGGGTTTAGTAGGCTCTGCTTTGGTTAGAAATTTAACATCAAAAGGATATAGTAATCTACTTTTAAAAACACACTCACAGCTTGATTTGACAGACCAAAAAGCAACGGAGGAGTTTTTTTATGCGCAAAGACCAGAGTATGTGGTCCTAGCTGCTGCAAAAGTTGGTGGCATTGTAGCAAATAATAAATATAGGGCTGATTTTATATATGAAAATTTGGCAATTCAAAATAATGTAATACGTTATTCATATAAACATGGTGTTAAAAAATTATTATTTTTAGGGAGCACTTGCATATACCCAAGAAACGCACCGCAGCCTATGAGCGAGGATTGTTTATTAACTGGTCCATTAGAATACACAAATGAACCATACGCTATTGCTAAAATAGCTGGTATAAAAATGTGTGAAAGTTATAATCTGCAATATGGAACAAATTTTATATCTGTAATGCCTACAAATTTATATGGACCAAATGATAATTTTGATTTAGAGACATCGCACGTTTTGCCAGCTTTGGTAAGAAAATTTCACTTAGCGAAGTTACTGAATGAGCAAAAGTATGATGAAATATTAAAAGATTTAAAAATGCAAAATCTAGATGAGGCACTTGCTTATCTTAATAAATTTGGCATTTTTAAAGATAGAGTTGAGATATGGGGAAGTGGTGAGCCAAGGCGTGAATTTTTACATTCTGATGATATGGCGGATGCTTCTATTTTTATTCTAGAAAATATAGATTTTAAAGATTTGTGTGATAAAAATAGCAAAGAAATAAGAAATACACACATAAATATAGGTACAGGAAGTGATATTTCTATTTTAGAATTAGCAAATATGATAAAAAATATCGTGGGCTTTAAAGGCGAGATAGAGCTTGATACATCAAAGCCTAATGGAACACTGATAAAATTAAGTGATTGTTCTAGACTTAATAATCTTGGCTACAAGCATAAAATTTCATTACATGAAGGCATAAGAATGGTTTATGAGTGGTATAAAAATGAAAATTTTAATAACAACTGAGCAGTTTTATCCATTAAAAACTGGTATGGCAAGTAGCGTTGGTGCACTAAGCGAACAACTTGTGTCATTAGGGCACGATGTTTTGGTAGCTACTGGCTATCAAAATAGGTGTTTTTCAGAGCATAACGGTGTAAAAATAGTAGAATTTAAGATACGTGGTGGATTTTTTCATTATCATTATGAAGGTAATGAAAAACAAAAGTATATAGATTTTGTTAAAAATTACGAATGTGATGTGATGATAAATGAATGCACTCAAATTTGGAGCATGGATTATTTACTAGATTATTTAGATGAGTTAAAGGCAAAGAAAAAATTCTTACATTCACACGGATTTTCGCTATACAGAAAGTTACTTCGCTATAAGAGAATTTTTATAAATTTTAAGTCTATTTATAAGGTCTATGCTTATTATAAAAAGTTAAGCAAAATTTTTAAAAAATATGATCATATATTTTTACTTCATGAAAACACAAGCGGAAGCGAGTTTTTAAAAAAACATGGTTTATGTCATTACTCTTTTTTATCAAATGGCATTAGTTCCGATTTTATGGCACCATATTTTAAAGACTTTAAAGATAGAAAACACATTATAAATATATCAAATTATCAGCCTTTAAAAAATCAAGAGTTTTTAATGGAGTGTTACTGTAAGAGCAAGTCATCGCTTAAATATTCACTTAAATTAATTGGCGATAGTGGAGAATTATATCTGTCAAAGCTTAAAAATTTAAAAGCCAAATTTGATAAAAAGTATGGCTTTAGGAATGTTGAGTTTTATTTTAAAATTTCACGAGAGCAGACCGAGAAGTTGCTTAATGATGCTGTTTTGTTTTTACATTCTAGTAAGCTTGAAGTTTTTCCTATGGTTATTGTTGAGTCTATGGCAAAAGCTGTGCCATTTATAAGTTTAAAAGTCGGCAATGTATTAGCACTAAACATGAGTTATTTTATAAAAAAGATAGATGAAATTTTGGGTGATGAAGATATGTGGGAAAAAGAGGCAAAGTTAGTTTATCAAAAAGCAAAAGATGGGCTTAATATAAAGCAGATA
Organism: Campylobacter mucosalis; assembly: GCF_013372205.1. NCBI lineage: Bacteria > Pseudomonadati > Campylobacterota > Epsilonproteobacteria > Campylobacterales > Campylobacteraceae > Campylobacter > Campylobacter mucosalis. The sequence goes on along the minus strand of NZ_CP053831.1, from coordinate 1,094,638 downwards.
GTTGCTAAATTTAATGATGAGTTTTTAAAATGATAATAGTAAAAATAGTTGGTGGTTTGGGTAATCAAATGTTTTGCTATGCTTATGCAAAAATGCTTTCGATTGGCGGATATAATGTAAAAATGGATACCTCTGTTTATAAAACTTACAAGCTTCATGGCGGATACCAGCTAGATAAATATAATATCGATTTAGCTACTTTAAGCGGTAACAAAAATGCTAAGTTTTATAGCAATGGTGTAGTTTTTAAAATTTTAAAAAAGTTTGGACTTTTAAAAATAAAGCGAGAAGAAAGTTTGCTTTTTGATGAAAGTTTCAAAACACCAAATGATAAAGTCTATATAGAGGGTTATTTTCAAAGTGAGAAATACTTTTGTGATATTAAAGATATTTTGTTAAATCAATTTGTATTAAAAACAACGCTATCAAATTACGCCATTAGCATAAAAGATAAAATTACGCAAAATAGTTGCTCTATTCACATTAGACGAGGTGATTATTTGTTAGGCAAAAATATAAACTATCATGGTGTTTGCGATTTAAAATACTATCAAGATGCTACTGATTTTTTAGAACAAAAATGTGGAGATTTGACATATTTTATCTTCTCAGATGACATAGAATGGGCAAAAGGAAATCTAAAACTAAACAATGCTTTTTATGTTGATAGTAGCGATAGGCTACCGCATGAAGATATTTACCTGATGAGTTTATGTCAAAATAACATAATTGCAAATAGTACATTTAGTTGGTGGGGTGCTTACTTAAATCAAAATCAAAATAAAATAGTCATCGCTCCAAAAATTTGGTTTAGTAATGCCAAACTTCAAAGTCAAACTAGTGATTTAATCCCAAATGAATGGATAAGAGTATGAAAAAAATCTCAATAATAATCCCTATCTATAACTCATCATCTTTTTTACAAAGATGCGTAACTTCGCTTTTAGAGCAAGATTTTAAAGATATTGAGTATATTTTTATAAATGATGCTTGTACTGATGATAGCATGAGTATTTTAGAAAAAACCATAAAAACGGGGGGGGTAGGATATGATTTTAAAATCATTAACCACCTACAAAACAAAGGCTCGCAGCAAACTAGAAAAACTGGTCTTGATAATGCTAGTGGCGAGTATGTTTTATTTGCCGATAGTGATGATTTTTATGAGCAAGGCATGATAAGTGAAATGATAAATCTAGCTATCACACAAAATGCTGATATGGTTGTGTGTGATATGATTTTTGAATATAAAAATAGACAAATATACGTCAGAGAAAAATATAACAAACTAAGAGAAAACGAGCATTTAAAAGCATTAATTGGTGGTTTTATACTCCCATCACTTCCAAATAAACTAATAAAACGTGATCTTTTAAAAGATATTAAATTTGCTAATTTTAGCTACGGAGAAGACCAATACCTGATGGCTCAAATTTTTAACATAGTTAAAAAAGTAGCTTATATACCAAAGCCATTTTTTCACTACAATAAGCTAAATAAAAATAGCCTGAGTACAAAAATTAATCAAAGGACAATTGATGATTTAAAACTCATGCACTTAAATTTGCTTGATTTTTTAGAAAGCATCGGTGCTAATAGTGAGATTATTAAACTCCATAGGGCTAGACTTATTAAGATAGTATTTTATAATGTAGAGACAAATTTGATAAACGCATTAAAAAGAATAGATAAAAAAGCAGTAAATATATTTTTAATACTTAGCTCTAAAAACTACACTTTTGTGCAAAAAATAGTTTCTTCATTGCCATTTTTTGGTTTGGAGTTTTTGTTTAGGATAGTTAGACAAATTTTTAGAAATACAAGAAAAAATTAGCGTTTAATTTTGTATTTTAAAAGTCCATTTACAGTGTAGTGTAAAAAGTAGTAAATGCTTTTTAAGAGACCTAAATTTTCATGGTTTCTATAAACTTTCCACTGATACTTTGCCATTTTTAGCTTATTTGATGAAGTTTGATTTTTGTAAATTCTATAATCTAAAAGCGGTTGCTCTATACCTTTAACAATTTTTAGTGTCTTTGTGATTTCAAGCCAAGTTACGTAGTCCTCCCTATTTTTAAAGTTTTGCATAAAGATCTTACCTAGTTTGTTTGTATCATATATCACACTAGAGCACCCAATAGAGCAAGTTTTAAGTAAATCATTGTGCGTAATTTCTAGATTAGTTTTAAATTCTCCTATTTTTTTGCCTTGTGTGTCTATTAAATCATACGAGCTATAAGTAAAAGCTAAGTTAAATTTAACTAAAAATTCAACTTGTACTTTAAGCTTATTTGGCTTAAAAATATCATCACTATCTAAAAAGGCTATATATCTACCTTTGGCTACTTTTGTAGCGATATTTCTAGCCTTTGCTGCCCCCCCCCGTAGACTATTTTTGATAAATATTATTCTTTTATCATTAAAACTAGATGCTATTTGTTCTATTTCATTTTGGTTTAACGAGTTATCGTCAACAATTATAAGCTCCCAATTTATATAAGTTTGATTTACTACTGAGGCAATTGCATCTTTTATAAAACCTTGCGAATTATATGAAGGCATAATGATTGAGACTAAATCGCTCATTTTTGCCCCAAAATATATCTTTTGCCAGCCATCATTAAATTTAAAGCCCTTAAAAAGCTGATATTATTTTTTTTATATAATTTATATTTTCTAAACAAAAACTGAACTATTAAGATATTTGAATATCTTTTTGACATTTTGGCAAATATTGCACCCCTATTAAACAAAAACTCACTATCAAGGCCTCTAAACCACGTTGATTGCCTTATATCTAATTTTTCTCCAAGTTTAACTTGTATACCTTTTGTTTTTGCACCCTTTTTGAGGCACTCAAAAAGCAAGATATTTTCCTCTCCGCTACCAAATTGAGCTCCGCTACCAAACTGCTCGTCAAATTTTATATTTTTATCTTTTAAGAATTTAAAATCAAAAATTATTTGCGGTGTCATAAGTCTCATTGAGCCTATGTAGCCTATTTTTTTAGGCGAAGTATGTATAAAATTTTCCCGTCCGTCTCGTTTGCCATTTCTTGTAACGCTAAAAGCAAAAATATTATAAAAGCTGTTTAAATTGCTATTTAAAATTTCTAAATAGTTATCAACAAACTTAAAATTATCATCGGCAAAATATATAAAATCAGTATCTAAATCTGCTAAACTTAGCCCTAAATTTCTGCTTTTACTTAGTCCTTTTGAAGTTGTATGTATGATTTTTACATTAAAATTTTCAAAGCTTAACATCTCGGTACTATCATAGTTTGTTTGATTTATAATAATACAGTCAGTTTTTACATTTAGTCTTTTTATAAGTTTATTTGGTTCTTTTAAATCCATCGTAGAAACCACAATGCAAATTTTAGTCAAATACAAACTCCCTAGCTCTTTTATGCCTCTTGTAATAGTTTTAGGCACCATGTAAAAAATCTTGTTGATTATATCATTTTTTCTTTTATATTGGCTGTATAAATTACTTCTATGGCACAAGTTAAATATGAAAGTATGAGTTTACAATTATCTCACAGGTGCTGATATCTTTTTTAAAGTTTTAGGCGTTTTTTGAAATTTAATGCTAGCCTAAAAATAAAACCACATTTTATTAAAACCAAGCTATAAACTATCTTTTTTATAAAATTTAAGCTATTAATTTTAGCTCCTACCCCTCCCCATATCGTTTTGAGACTATAAATTTTTGGATCTATTTTATCTATAACTTCTTTATGGTGTGGGTAAAATAGTTTTATGCAAGTTATTAAAATATACCTATCTTTGATATTTTTTTCAATCTTTGTTTTAAGTAGACCATAAATACTCTTATGAAGGTGTATAAACTCTTCTTTTATGTCTTTTTGATGATGGGTTATTGAGTTTGTATTTTCTTTATTATAATGCACAAATGCTTTATTTAAAAATATGACTTTTTTGGCTTTTTTAAAAATTTGTGTATTTAAAAATAGATCTTCTCCGTATGAAAAATCCGCAAATTTTACATCATTAAAAAGCTCTTTTTTATAAAATTTACTCCAAACATTTGGAGCAAGAATATACCCACCTAAAAAATCAAAATAACAGTCACTACCATTTAGTTTATTGTAATTGTGCTGTATGAGCTTTGAACTACTGTTATTGCCATACTCTTCTATCCAATTGCAGCTTACGATATCTGCATTTTTCTCTTTTGCTGCTTGATAAAGCGCACTTATCATGTCGTGCTCACACCAGTCATCTGAATCAATATGCATAATATATTCACCATTTGCTAGTTGTGTGCCGGTTTTTCTAGCTTGACCTAAACCTTTATTTTTATCGTGGTTTATGATTTTTATATTTTTATTTGGATAGTTTTGTATCACATCTTTTAAAATTTCAATACTTTTATCCTTTGTGCAGTCGTTTACAAAAATATACTCAATATCTTTAAAATCTTGCTCAAAAAGTGAAATTGCACATTTTTTTATATATTTTTCAACTCCGTAAATCGGTGTAATAATGGAGACTTTATAGTTACTCATAAAATAGACCTTTATTATGATTCTTAAGCGTTATGAAAATAATAAAATTTTAAACGATATTTTAATATAATAATTCTTAAAATTCTTTAGCTTAATAGGATGTTTGTTGTTTAACTTTATAAAAAAAGTCAATTTTATTTTTAGTAAAAAGGATAGGCAAAGGCTCTTTTTTATCTTTTTATTTTCGCTTTTTGTCTCTTTTGTTGAGCTTTTTGCTATATCTTTAATAATGCCGTTTGTCGCGATTATAAATGACAGCAATTATATTTTTAATAACAAAATTTTGTTATTTATTTATAATCTATTTAATTTTAAAGTCCCTACGCATTTTACAGTATTTGTTGGTATTTGTCTTATTTTGTTTTATTGTTTTAGGGCTATTATTTTAATGCTTTATACCTATGTTACATCTCGTTTTACAGAGGGTAGGTATTCAGAAATTTCACAAAATATATTTAAAAAACTACTCCATTTAAGCTATGTTGATTTTACAAATATAAAAGAGTCAGACATTAGTAAAAGCATAATAAATGAGGCTTACAATATATGTATATCAATTAATAATTTTTTAACCATAGTAGTCGAGCTTATGATTACTGTTTGTATCTATGTTTTTATGTTGTATGTTGATTTTAAGCTCACCATATTTATTACTCTTATGCTATTTGTGGCAGTTTTTGTGCTTTTAAAGATTGTCTCACCTAGGCTAAAAAAATATGGAAAACATAGGGAGGAAAATCAAAAACAATTTTTTGATACTATTTATCATGTATTTAATAACTATAAAATGTTTAAAATTTCAACTATAAAACAGCATGTAATTAAAGAAAATTTTAAAAATGCAAGTAATATTTTTAGAAAATCAACGACTAGAATGCAATTTTTAAACAACATGCCTAGAATTTTTTTAGAGACTATAATGTTTTTGGTTTTGATAAGTATAGCTTTGTTTATAGTTTTAGATGATAGTGCAAATTTAAGCGAGAGACTTCATATTTTAAGCTTTATGCTACTTGGTATGTATAGGATGGTGCCATCAACAAATAGAATTTTAAACTCATACGGTTATATTGCTTATCATCATAGGGCTGTTGATGTTATTTATGAAATTTACAATATGAAACAAGAAAATTTCAAAAATAATAGTATTGATTTTAAAAATGAAATAAGGCTAAATAATCTTAGCTTTTCTTACGATAATCATCACGCTGCGCTAAAAAATATTAACTTAAGTATAAAAAAGGGGAGCAAAATAGCTATTATTGGACCTAGTGGTAGCGGTAAATCAACGATGATTGATATTATTATGGGGCTTATTGTACCTAGCAAAAATACATTGTTTGTTGATGGTGTAGGTGTGGATGAGAGTAATTTAATATCATGGAGAAATAAAATAGCTTATGTCCCGCAAGGAATTTATCTGTTTGACGCGAGTATAGCTGAAAACATATATTTTGGAAATAATCGCGATGACGATAAGATAGTAGATGTTCTTAAAAAAGTATGTTTATATGATTTTGTTATGGGCTTAAAAGATGGTGTGGAGACGAATGTAGGCAGCAATGGTGTAAAGCTGAGTGGAGGGCAAAGACAACGCATTGCCATAGCTAGAACCTTGTATAATGATTATGATATATTGATACTAGATGAGGCCACATCTGCACTTGATGAAAAAACAGAAAAGGCTATCATGCATGAAATTTTATCACATAATAAAAACCAAACTATTATCATAGTCACCCACCGATTAAGCAGCATAAAAGATTGTGACTATATTTATGAAGTTAAAAACGGCCTATTAAGTCAAATTTAGGCCGAGTTTTACTAACAGTTTCCTAATTTGCTGTTTTGTAAATTTTTTAAAATCAGAACCAATTGCTATGAAGTGATTAGTGGCTATTAAATATCTTTTACGCGCCTCTTGGCTTGGCATTATTATATCATTAGTGTAGTTTTTGGGTTTATTGCTTGGTGTAAATTTGCACTCTTCATTTTTTTTAGGTTCGGTGTGTATATTTTTATCTCTTAAATGTTTATCTAATAGACTGTTTGGACTTATACATATAAAATTTACATCGTAATTGTTTTTTAAAAAGATTAAAGCTTCTACGTCAAAGTATTCTTTGTGGTATGAGAACTTATAATGATCTGTTTTGAAATTATTAATTATAGTAGTTAAGTTTTTCTTTTTGGTATCAAACGCATAGTAATCTACCTCCTTTGAATAAAAGTCGATTCCTGTTAGATATATATTTTTATATCCTTTTGCGATAGCGTATGCACACATATATATGCCTGACGTTATGCGGTTGTTTTTGTAGATCTCGTTAAATTTTACAAATGTATCAAAATCTTTTAGCTTGCTATACGTTTCATACCCATCTTCTACATCAGGAAAAAATATCTTTTGTATATTTTTTAATTCCTCTACTTCAAATTTGCTTAAGCATAAATTAGATAACACAATGTTTTTTATTATATACTCGTCTTTTTCTTCTAATGTTTTAAACGTGAGGTACTGCTCAAGTGCTACCCCTGAATTTAAAAAAGCAAAATCACATCTTTTACCTAAAAAATACCTGTCTTCAAAATAAAATTGATTACACCTAAAAATATCATAAGAGTCCGGTAATAAAGAGTAATCTATATTTTTTAGGCTTGGACCATTGCCAGATATTAGTGCATTTGTTGAGTTCAACCCCCCCCCTTTTTTTTGTTTCTTAAAAATTTATAATGTGTCAAAATTATATCTATTTTGATATAATTTTACCTTTAAATTTATAAAAAAAATGTATAATTAGAACTTTAAAATGCATTTTAGGATTTGTTTGTTATGTTAGCTAAGAAAAAGCTACTTTTTATAACTGGGACAAGGGCTGATTTTGGAAAACTAAAACCTCTTTTGTCGTATATAGAAAAGAGTGATGAGTTTGAGTTGTTTGTTATAGTAACCGGCATGCACATGCTATCTTTATATGGTAGTACATACAGAGAGGTTATAAAACAAAATTATAAAAATATCTACTTGATCAATAATCAATTCATAGATGAACCCATGGGGTCAATTTTGGGTAATAGTATTAATATCTTAAGTAGATTTTTTACAGAAATTAACCCAGATATGGTGTTTGTTCATGGGGACAGGATTGAGGCATTAGCTGGTGCATTAGCTGCTTGTTTTGAGAGAAAACTAGTGTGTCATATAGAGGGTGGCGAGCTTTCTGGAACTATTGATGACAGCATAAGACATGCTATAAGCAAATTTGCACATATTCATTTGGTTGCAAATAATGAGGCTAAAAATCGCCTTATAAAAATGGGTGAAAATAAAGGCAATATCTTTATCATAGGCTCTCCTGATATTGACGTAATGAGTAGTAATACTTTGCCAAATTTAAAAGATGCAAAAGAGTACTATGATATAGATTTTAATAGTTACGCCATTTCAATGTTTCATCCAGTTACTACCGAGTTTGACTATATGCAAGAGTATACAAAACAGTATTTTAAAGCCATAGATGACAGCAATAAAAATTTTATTGTAATATATCCAAACAATGATCTTGGCTCAAAATTCATACTCTCACAGATAGACAAGATGCGTGATTGTAAAAAATTTAAGATTTTCCCATCTATTAGATTTGAATATTTTTTGGTTTTGCTTAAAAATGCTGAGTTTATTATCGGAAATTCAAGTGCAGGGGTGAGAGAAGCTCCATTTTATGGTGTAAATACTATCAATGTCGGCACTAGGCAAAACAATAGAAGCACTTCAAAATTTGTCTATAATTGCTGGTATGATAGTAATGAAATTTTAAAAGCAATCTCAAATTTAAAACCAAATAGTCCTTTAAATAAGGACACAAGCTTTGGTAGTGGAGATAGCCTTAGTAAGTTTATTGAGTTTATCCATAATGATAAAATTTGGCAAACTAATTTACAAAAGGTATTTGTAGAATGAGTAATGTCGCAGTGATACTTGCTAGAGCTAATTCAAAGGGCTTGATAAATAAAAATTTAAGAAAAGTTGGTGGAATTTCTTTAGTTGCTAGAGCAATAACTCAAGCAATAAATAGTGGTGTTTTTGATAAAATTGTTTTATCTACTGATGGCGATGAGATAGCAAAAGAAGGGTTTAAGTATGATATAAAAGTTATCAAAAGACCAGAGTATTTAGCAAGCGATACTGCAAGTTCAATATCTGCGATATTGCATGCTTTAAGTGAGTTGAAAATTACAAAAGGCACTTCGGTTTTATTACAGCCTACAAGCCCTTTAAGGACAGCAAAACATATAAAAGAAGCATTTGAAATTTTTACCAAAACAAACACTGGCAGTTTAGTTTCTGTTACGGAGTGCAAGTCCCATCCATTTAAAATGATTATAGAAAATGATAGTATTTTTTACCCTGTAAATGATTTAAAAAGCCTTGAGTTGCCTAGACAAATATTGCCAAAGGCATATTTGCCAAACGGTGCAATATATATAAATAGTATAGCTGATTTGTTTGAGTTTAAGAGATTTTTTATAGAGCCATTAAATTTATATAAAATGGATGAGATAAGCTCTATAGATATTGATAGTTTGCAGGATTTAAAAAGAGCAAATTTGCTTTGCAAAAGAGCAGAAAATGAATGAAATAATTATAGTTGATAAACCTGATGTAATTTTTAAGGATGTTAATAGCAGAAAAGATGGTGTTAGCGGATTTATTAGGTGTAAAAATGAAGATGAATTTATAGATCAAGTTATTCACTCATGGCTTGAAAATTCAGATGATTTAGGCGCTGGATTTTTAGATGAGCTGGTAGTGGTTTATAATGACTGCATTGATAAAACAGAAGAAGTTTTAAAGCAACTTTTAAAAATCTATCCAAATAAGCTTAAAATTTACCATTATATACCAAAAGTTTTTGCACAAGGTACAAAAGAGTATAAAGAGCTTGGGGCTGATGACTATCAAAGTTTAGTTAATTATTATAATTTTGCTTTGAGTAAAACTACGTATAAATGGGCTGTAAAAATAGATGGTGATATTATATTAGATCCAATTAAAACGGCTGATATCAAGAAATATATGCTAAAAATGAAACCAAATGAGTATCTAAAGTTAAGCGGTATTAATATCATAATGCAACGTAGTGAAATTTATTGTTTAAGCAGTTCTGTTTTTTGCGGTCTTTTTTCTGACTTGTGTCTTTTTAAGGTTCATAAAGATACTTTTTATAAAAAAGACAAATATTGCGAAGTCATGAATTTCCCTAGTGAATATACCGAATTTAAAGATAAAAAACTTTTCATTAATAACACACTAACAGCCTACTATCACATGAAATTTCAAAAAAATGATTTTGGGTTTGGAGTATATGATTTTAAAAACAATCACAACTCAAATTATTATCCAAAAACATGGATATTTATTTTAACTAGCCATCTTGTGCCATTAAGTAAAATTTTAAAACAATACAAGCTTAATATGACAAATCCGAAAGATTTTATAATCTTTAAAAATAACTATGATGATTATAAGACATCGTTTATTGACGCTTTAAAACAAAGCAATAAAAAAGATTGCAGCATAAGCGTTTGGATAGATGAAGCTGGTTTATTTGTAATAAATAAAATTTATAAATGGGGGGGGGTGCAAGCGATATGCAAAATCCTAAAGAATTTAAAATCCAAAATAGATTAGTCGGTATAAACCATGAGCCTTTGATTATATGTGAGATAGGCATAAATCATGAAGGAAGTATTAAGACCGCATTTGAGATGGTTGATGCTGCACACAGGGCTGGAGCTGAGGTAATAAAACATCAAACGCATATTGTTGAAGATGAGATGAGTAATGAGGCAAAGGGTGTTATACCTGGTAATGCTGATGTTAGTATATATGAGATTATGAAAAGATGTGCGTTAAACGAAGAAGATGAGATAAAACTTCAAAAATATGTCGAAAGCAAGGGCATGATATTTATCTCTACACCATTTTCTAGGGCGGCAGCGCATAGACTTCAAAAAATGAATATACCAGCCTATAAAATAGGCTCAGGTGAATGTAACAACTACCCACTTGTAAAATTAATAGCATCTTTTGGTAAACCAATTATTTTATCTACTGGAATGAATGATATTCAAAGCATTAAAAAAACGGTTTCCATAATCGAAAGTGCCGGTGTGCCTTATGCATTGCTTCATTGCACAAATGTATACCCTACAAAGTATAGCGATGTTAGACTTGGTGCAATGAGTGAACTAATGAGAGAATTTCCAAATGCTGTTGTTGGATTATCCGATCATACAACTGATAATTATGCATGCATGGGTGCTGTTGCATTGGGGGCAAGTATATTAGAAAGGCATTTTACCGATAGTATGCATAGAGTCGGACCTGATATAGTTTGTTCTATGGATCCTATTGCGTTTAAGGAGCTGAAAACAGCTTCATCTGCATTGGCCAAAATGAGATTTGGGCAAAAAAACACTTTAATAGATGATGAAAAGCCAACTAAGGCGTTTGCGTTTGCCTCTGTTGTGGCTGATGCTGACATAAAAAAGGGTGATGTTTTAAGTGGTGAAAATTTGTGGGTTAAAAGACCAAGCGGTGGTGATTTTGGTGCTGATGAGTATGAGAGTTTATTTGGTAAAATCGCTAAAAATGATATTGCTAAAAATTCACAAATTAAAAAACAAGATATTTATTAGTTGCAATGTTTATGGATCGTAAAATGCAAATTCTAGATTACGAGGTTGGCATGAAAAAATACGATGTAAGCATAATAGTTCCTATTTATAATGTTGAAAATTTCATAGAAAAATGTGCAACAAGCCTAATGAAGCAAGACTATGAAAGTATAGAATTTATCTTTGTAAATGACTGCACGCTAGATAAAAGCATGGAAGTTTTAAGCCAAACTTTAAATAAATATCCAAATAGAAAAGATGACATAAAAATTATAAATAAACCCCAAAACGAAGGTTTGCCTCAAGCAAGAAAAACAGGATTTGAAAATTCAAATGGAGAATTTGTTCTTCATATTGACTCTGACGATTGGATAGAACCTAACATGGTAAGCAAAATGTATCAAAAGGCAAATGATAATAATGCTGATATAGTTTGTTGTGATTATTTTTTAAACTATCATAACAAACAAGTGTATAGATCACATAATTATATTGGTGCAAATTTTTCAGATTTTAAAAGAAATGATTATATAAAATCAATCTTGGCCATGTATGTTTCTGTTGCATTATGGGATAAGTTGATCGCAAGAAAGCTATATAAAGATGTTATCTTTCCAACTTCTTCTCACGGAGAAGATACCATATTGTGTTTGCAACTATTTTTAAATGCAAATAAAATTTTGCATTTAAACGAGGCTTTTGTTCACTATAATCGCACAAATTCTAATTCTTTATCAACTAGAAATTTTTCAAAACAAGAAATAGAGAGTTTTAAGCTGTTTAGTTCGTTTATTACAAATTTTATATATAAAAATAATTTAAGTGATTGTATAAAGTATCAATATATTGGTTTTTTAAATATTTTTATCCCAAATAATACGAGCAATACCAAGCTGTATATAAAAGAAATTTTGCCACAATCTTATAAAGTAAAATACGTATGGATGAATAAAAAGAATAGTTTTGTTCGTAAAATTTTATACAGTTTGGTGTTTATAAGGCTGGATTTTTTAATCGCTTTTTCTAAAAAATTTTATAGATATATAAAAAATTTGTAATTATGTAAATAGGAGATATTCTTTGAAAATTTTTATAATTGGTAGCATTGCTTCTATGATGATAAATTTTAGACGCGAGTTGATTTTAGAGCTTGTTAGCCAAAACCACGAAGTTTATTGTTTAACAAGCGACTATGATGAAAAAAGCAAAGAGATTGTCAGGTCTTTTGGGGCTATTCCGATTGATTATGATTTGAACGCAAAGGGGTTAAATCCGCTTAAAGATATAAAAGCCACAATAAATTTAATAAAACTACTAAAACATCATAAACCAGATATTGTGTTTAGCTTTTTTGTAAAGCCTGTTATATTTGGCACTATTGCTGCTAAGATTGCTGGTGTGAAACGAAAAGTTGGTATGATAGAGGGGTTAGGAAATGCATTTACTCCACTTTTAAACGAAAGGCAAAAAATAAAGACAAATTTAATAAAGTCGGTTCAGATTTTACTCTATAAATTTTCACTCCCACTGCTTGATAGACTTATATTGTTAAATAATGATGATAAGGTAGATTTGATCGATAGATATAAAATAAGTCTAAAATCTCTTGAAATTTTAGGTCCAATTGGCGTGGATTTAACTAAATTTAGCCACCAAAGACCACTATTAGAGCCTGTTAGTTTTATATTTATAGCAAGACTTTTGGCACAAAAAGGTATATTTGAGTATATAAATGCCGCAAAGATTATAAAAGAGAGATATCCAAATATTAAATTTTATGTTTATGGGGATGCTGATGAAAATAATCCATTTTCTATAAAAAAGGATGAGCTAGAAGAGTATATAAAAAATGATATCATTATCTATAGGGGGGGGGTTAATGATATTGAGGAAAAAATCAAAAATACATCCGTGTTTGTCTTGCCAAGCTACTATCGTGAAGGTTTTCCAAGAAGCACGCAAGAGGCTATGGCAATCGGCAGGGCTGTTATCACAACCAATGTGCCAGGTTGCAAAGATAGCATAAAAGATGGCGTGAATGGCTTTTTGATACCACCATTTGACGTTAAAATTTTAGCTGATAAAATGGAAATTTTTATAAAAAATCCTGATTTAATAGAGAAAATGGGTAAAGAGAGCAGGGCAATAGCGGAAAATAATTTTGACGTGTTTAAAATAAACAAAAGATTAATAACACTTATTTTAGAAAATAGTTATACGCCTTTTTGACCGACCATGATAGCTACTGTATTAAATATCGTCTTTATTTCAAGCCAAAGCGACCAGTGTTTTATGTAGTATAAATCATACATTAGCTTTTGTTTTGCATCGTAGGCATTTTCGCCGTAAGGGTAATTTACCTGCGCCCAGCCAGTTATGCCGGGTCTAACTAGGTGCCTCTCGTTGTAGTAAGGTATCTCTTTTTCAAAGATATTTATCCAGTGTCTGCGTTCTGGCCTTGGACCTATTAAATGCATTTCTCCTTTTAATACATTTATGCATTGTGGTATCTCATCAATCCTGGTTTTTCTCATAAAATTGCCAAATTTAAAAACTCTATCGTCGTTGCTTTTTGCAAATTGTACTCCATTTTTCTCAGCGTCTAATATCATTGATCTATATTTTATACATCCAAATTCTTTATTGTTTAATCCAACTCTTTTTTGCACAAAATAAATCTCTCCTGGTGACTCTTCATCTATGCGTTTTTTGACATAAAATTTCATAAAAAAGTGTATTAAAAATAGCACACTCCCACCAAAATAGTCAATCGCTCGTTTTAAAAACAGCTCAAAAGCATTATACGCCCTGATATCGCTTAAAAAATTCAAATCCCTATCATCATCTGGAATGTAGCATTTTTGAAGAAAAGTTTCTAAGAATAGCTCAATGCTAATTATTTTTGTTTTGTGGTTTTGCCTAAATTGAAGTTTTGTTAGATATTTTATCATCTTTGCGTCAATTGACTCTTTGGAATTTAAAATTATGTAGTGATAATGTTTGTTTGAGAGTAAGCTTTCTAGCCCAGTTCTAGTTTCTTTCTCGTTTGAATACTCTATAAAATCGATATTATCAAAACGCTTTGTTAGTTTTTTTAGCTCAAATTCGCAAAAAGTGTATTTATCACCAAGAACCAGCACAAGAAACCTCGTTTGTTTTTGATTTATTATATCACATTTAGGCAAGAAAATCTTGCCTAAATTTTTTATATTTTTCCGCCCTCGACTACAAGTGATTCAGGATTTACAGTGTCGCCATAAACTGGCTTTAAAGTAGTGTCGTATGCTTTATGAAAGAAATTTTCTTTACCAAGATTTACAATCTCATCATTTAGCCATTTTAGTAGAGCTTCATTGCCTTTTTTAACGGCAGGTGCGATGACATCGACATCGCCAAATGCCTCTATGCCAACTACAAATTTTGGATTTTCTTTAACCCAAGCAAAAAGTAGGGCGTTATCGTGCGATAGTGCAACTCCTCTACCATCTAGTAAAGCAGCGAAAGTTTCAGTGTTTTGATCAAATTTTATCAGCTCTATTTCTGGGTGATTTTTGGTAAAATATGCGTCAGCTGTCGTGCCTTTATTTACGATTAGTTTCTTGCCTTTAAGTTCGCTAATATCCTTAATCACAGCACCTTCAGGGCTTACGACGCCCAAAGAAACCTTCATATAAGGCAATGCAAAATCAACAACCTTTTCTCTCTCTGTTGTTTTTGTGAAATTTGCAAGAGTTATATCAACCTTATCAGCCACCAAGACTTCGGTTCTGCTGGCTGCCTCAACTAGTTCAAATTTAACCTTGCTCTCATCGCCTAGCAAATCCTTTGCGATACGTTTTGCAAAGTAGATGTCATATCCTTGATTTTTGCCGTTTTTATCGACAAAACCAAAAGGTGGTTTATCACTAAAAACCCCGATACGCACGTATCCGCGTTCTTTGATTTTAGCTATCGCATCAGTTTGCGTAGCAGACTTTTCTTCGCCACAACCCGTTAGAAAGACGGTAGCGACTAGCGCCAAAAATGAAAAAAGTATCTTTTTCATCTCTTTCTCCTTTGATTTAAAATAGGACTAAATTTATACTAAAATTTTTATAAAAGCTAGGTTAATTTGGCTACTTAAAGTTGGTTGCTAACTTTTTTTGTTACAAATTTCTTGATTTTTTGGGTTTGATTTAAACCTTAGGATTGATTTTTGCTCGGGCTTTTCTTTTATCTTTGGCACTGAGAAATTTATAAGCACCGCGCTATCCTCGACCATTACCTGAACTATACCGCCAAGTGGGACACTTACGACTGAGGCATAGTCTTGCAAGCCAAACCCAGCCTCAAAGCTAAGCTCATCTTGCGTTAGCTTGGCACTCTCAAACGTATAACCTGCTAACATAAAAACTATGGCAGGTTGGCTGAAATTTTTAGATATCTCATCTGGCAATGTTGGTTGAAATTTAGTAAGATTTAGGTTTGCAACTATGCCAAAATCTATCCCGTTTTGAAGTAAAAAATCTATGCATTCATAAACGTGCATTTTCATCAAAAGTGCAAATTTGTCGTTATTTAAAAGCTCATTTAGCATTTTAGCTCCTCAAATTCTTTTACTATTTTTTTAATCTCATTTAGCCCTATGTTCCAAAATTTCTCATCATCTATATCAAAACCAAATAGTCCAACCAGCTCTTTTGGGCTTTTAGAACCACCGCTACTTAAAAATTTAGTGTAAATTTCAACAAAATTTTCACACTTTTTGCTCTTGTAAAGTCCAAAAAGAGCAAGTACTAAAAGCTGTGCATACGAGTAGGCGTAGCAGTAAAATGGCGTATGAATAAAGTGCGGTATGTAACTCCACCAAATTTTATAATACTCATTTAGTGTCACACTTTTGCCAAACATTTTTGCACTCTCTTCAAGCCAAATTTTATCTAGCTCGTTGCTACTTATCTCGCCTTTGTGCGAATGCACTCGCCTTTCAAATGTGGTAAAGTTTATCTGTCTATAAAGAGTAGCAAAAATATCTTCAAGTTTGCCTGCTAACATAGCCTGTTTTTCTTTTGGCTTTAGCTCGTTTTTTACGTAGTCAAAAACTAGCATTTCGCAAAATACAGAGGCTGTCTCTGCTGTTGTAAGCGGAGTGTCTGAGTTTAAAAAACCAACGCTGTATGATAGCTTTTGATGGATTGCGTGACCTAGTTCGTGGGCTAAGGTAAAGAGATCTCGTCTGCCATCTGTATGGTTTAAAAGCACGTATGGATGGGCGTCTGCTGAACCTGAATGTGAAAACGCACCGCCTCTTTTGGAATCGCTTGGATATACATCAAGCCAACCATTTTCAAATGCCTCTTTTGCTATCTTACCAAATTTAGGACTAAACTCACTAAACGCCTTTAGCACAATCTCTTTGCACTTTTTAAATTCGTATTTTGTCTCATTTTGTTCAAGTGGAGCGTATCTGTCGTAGTCATAAAGTTTTTTAAGCCCTAGAATTTTTCGCTTTTTTTCATAAAATTTATGCACTATATCAAAGCTATTTTCACTAGCTTTTATGAGTGCATTGACGCTTTTTTGGGTTATTTGATTGCTTAGATGTCTTGGTGCTTCAGGGGTTTTAAAATTTCTTAGTTCACAACTTGTCGCAAGGTCTGTTTTTATCATATTATATATGTATGTTAGCAAGTGTTTGTGTTTGCTAAGCTCGTTTGATAAGGATTTTGCAGCCTCTCTGCGTTCATTTCTATTAGTGCTGTGAAGTTTGCTTAAAACCTCCTCTTCGCTTAGCATTTTGCCTTTAAACTTAAATTTCATAGCCGACATACTCTCATCAAAAAGTCTGGCAAAAGCTTCAGCTCCTGTATTTGAGGTGCGAAGCAAAATTTCCTCTTCTTTAAGGCTTAGTTGATGAGGTTTTTGCTCTTTTAAATTTGATAGGTAGTATGCAAATTTTGGAGTTGCTTTTATAAATTTATCTTGAGTTTTTTCATCTAGTGTATTAAACTCAAGTTCAAAAAATAGCAAATTTTGCTGTGCTCTTGTGCATTCCTCGTCAAATTTTGCATAAAAGCTACCCTTTTTTGTATCTTTAGCAAACACTAAAAATGCGTAGGTCATTATCTTTGAGATATCGGCGTTTAGACTTTCATAAGTCTCTATCGATTTAGCAAAATCATTTTGGTTTAAATTATTTAGCTTGTTTTCAAATTTTATTTTGAAATTTTCACAATTTTTCTTTGTCTGCTCTGTAAATTGTTCAAGCTCTTTTGTATTTTTAAAAAGCGGAGTTAAATCCCAAGTGTTCATATAAAATCCTAAAAATTAAATTTTAACTATTTTACACAAAATTTATAAAATTTTAGCCCTTATTTGGGCTAAAATCAATCTTTTATAGTTTCAGAAGCAATAGCTGTAAAGACAACGTCAGATGAGCTATTTAGTGCGGTTTCAACGCTATCTTGTATAACTCCTATGATAAAGCCAACCGCAACAACTTGCATAGCTATATCATCTGAAATTCCAAATAATGCACAAGCAAGTGGCACAAGGAGCAACGAGCCACCAGCTACGCCTGAAGCACCGCAAGCTCCAATGGCTGAGATGAAGCTAAGAAGTAGGGCGTCGCTAAAACTTACAGTTACGTAATCTAGCGAATTTACAGCGGCTAGGGCTAGGATACTAATTGTTATCGCAGCTCCTGCCATATTGATCGTAGCACCAAGCGGTATAGAGATAGAGTAAAGCTCCTCTTTTAGTCCAAGTTTTTTGCAAAGTGCCATATTTACAGGGATATTTGCAGCTGATGAGCGTGTGAAAAACGCAGTAACTGCACTCTCTTTTATAGATGTCATTACAAGTGGATATGGATTTTTACGAGTTACAACAAATGCCATCAGAGGATTGATGACAAATGCAACAAAAAGCATAGCACCAACTAAAACAAAAATAAGCTTTAAATATCCAGCCAATGCGTCAAATCCAGTTTCGTGAATGCTTATGGCAACAAGACCAAATATGCCAAATGGTGCTAGGCGAATTACAAATTTTACTATTTTTGTTACTCCATCGCTCACATCTTTAAAGACATTTTTAGTTTCTTTTGTGCAACCACGCATAGCTATACCAGCACCCACCGCCCAAGTGATGATACCTATGTAGTTCCCGCTACCAATGGCGGTTACTGGATTTTGAACCATTTTAAAAATTAGATCTTTTAACACGTCAATGACATTTTGTGGAGCACTCATTTTTGCACTCTCAACGCCCTTTAAGACAAGCTCAACAGGAAACATAAAACTAGCACAAACCGCGACTACGGCTGCTAAAAATGTCCCAGTTAGGTAAAGTGCAACAACCCTGCCCATACCTTTTGTTTCTCCAAAATCTTTTGTGATTATAGAAGTTGCAACCAAAACAAACACTAACACTGGTGCAACAGCCTTTAGTGCACCTACAAATAAATTACCCAAAATTGCTATCGTGTTTAAAATTTTATTTGCAAACTCAGCCTCTCCTCCCTCAACTGCAAGCTGTGAATGTCCCCAAAAGCCTATGATAGCTCCAAGTGTGATACCTATTAAAATTTGAACGATTAAGTTGCCGTCTGCATATCGCTTTGCCATTTTTGAGATCGCGCTCATTAACCCCCCCCCTTTTTTTTGAAAAATTTCTTTGGAGTATAACAAAAAAAGTTAGTAAATTAAAAATTTAAATATTTTGTTAATTTAAATTTTATTATTAAATGTTACAATTACGCAATTATTTAGATTATAAGGGGAATGTTGATGTATCTATTTACTTCTGAGGTTGTAAGTCCGGGTCACCCTGATAAATGCGCTGATATTATTGCTGATAGCATAGTTGATAAAATTCTTACAGAGGATCCAAATGGTCGTGTTGCTAGTGAGGTTTTTGTAGCTGGTAAAAATGTCATCATAGGTGGAGAGATAAACTCAAAGGTTAATCTTTCGTACCACGATTATGAGGGCATTGTCAAAGACGCACTTGCTCACATAGGATATGATGGCAAGTCAAAATTTACAAAGGCTCAGTGTTTACATCCTGATGATATTGAGGTTAAGGTTTGTATAAATCAGCAAAGCCCTGATATAAATCAAGGCGTAGATCAAGAAGACGGCGAAATAGGGGCTGGAGATCAGGGGATTATGTTTGGTTTTGCAAGTTGTGAAGCTGATGAATATATGCCAGCAGCTATTACTTATGCTCGTATGCTAAGCGATAAGGTGTATAAATTTGCCAAAGCTAATCCAGATAAACTAGGCGTTGATATAAAAACGCAAGTCACGATAGACTATGGCACAAAAGATAACTTTGAAAACTGCCGTCCGCAAAGCATACATACGATAGTTGTGTCGGCACCTTGTGTGGAGAGTATGCATATAGATGAGTTAAGGGCTTTAATTCAAGGGCTTATCGATGATACTGGTTTACCAAAAGAGCTTTATAATAAAGAAAAAACGATAATTTACATAAATCCAACAGGCAGATACGTAAATCACAGTGCGCTTCACGATAGCGGTTTAACTGGTAGAAAGCTAATCGTAGATAGTTTTGGTGGATACGCTCCAATAGGCGGTGGTGCTCAGTCAAGCAAGGACTACACAAAGGTTGACAGAAGCGGTTTATATGCGGCTAGATATATTGCTAAAAACATTGTAGCAGCAGGACTTGCTAAAAAGTGTATAGTCCAGATAAGCTACGCAATAGGCGTGGCTAAACCTACATCTGTTAGTGTAGATACTATGGGAACGCAAATTGCAGGGCTTGATGATGATAAGCTTTCAAATTTTGTTATGCAAAATTTCCCGCTTACTCCAAGATGGATAACACAAAAATTTGGACTTGATAAGCCTAGTAAAGATACGTTTTTATATGCAAAAGTGGCTGCAAAAGGACAGGTTGGAAACGCAAAATATCCTTGGGAAAAGCTTGATAGCATAGATCTGTTTAAAACTCTTTTGGCTTAATGATCTCTGATTTAGAGCCATTTACGCTGTGGTATATTATTTTGTTATATTTTGTGGCGTAGTATTTTAGTAAATTTCTTTGTAAAATCGGCTGGGTTGTTGGGAAAAAGTCTGACTTAAACCAGCCGTTGTTTGTTATTGCAAACATAACGTCAAAATCTCCCTTAAAAAGCCTATCGGTTGTCGCTTCGTAGCATATCGCGTTTCTTATTTTCACGCCGTCTATTGTATAGCTGCTTGGCTCTTTTGCTGTTTTAAAGTCACTTGCTCCGTCAAAAAACAGCTTATTTATTATCTCTTTTGCAAAATTTGGTAGTGGTATCTCCTCGCCAAATGGCACCAAAACAACCTTGTCAAACCTTTTCATAACGCCATTATCAAATAAAAATGTAGAGTTGAAATTTGAGCCATTTTCATAGGCTAAAGATCCGGCTATGATTGCTATTTTATGAGATTTTTCTAAAAGCTCTCTTTGTAGATTTTTTTCGTGTGTCATAAAGGTTGCAAAAGCATTTTCTGGCATTAAAATTGCACGTTTTTTTAAGGCTATTGCGTTATCTATAATCAAAATTGCTTCATCTATAAATTTATCTTTTAAATTTTTATCCCACTTTTGAGATTGTTTGACGTTGGTATTTACAAGTTCAAGAGAAAATGGCAACTCTACGGGCTTTGTATTTTTAAACCCAACACCAAAAGCTAAAGACACAATAACTGCAATAATTCTTAAATATCCTTTAAGATAACTAGCCAAAATAGCTGCTAAAAATATAGCAATTAAACCACGTATATTTGGCTGGAAAATCCCTAAAATCAGCGTTGCTTCAAGATTAAACCAGTTAAAACCAAATGGTGGAATATAACTAAAAATAAATAATAAAATCGCCCTTAAAGCCACAAAACTTGGTAAACTAGCTGCTAAAAAAATAAGCCCATAAATAACCCCAATTCCAAAAATTACAAGTGGTATAAGCCAAGCTAATTCATAGTAAATAAAGCTAAAACTAATCCAATAAAACCATAAAATTCCACTAAAAAAACCAGCCCAAAAAAATCCACATCTATCCAAATTTATAATATTATAGATTGCAAAAAATGTAATAAATGGCGAGATAAAATCGAGAATTTTATTTTCAAAAATCGATATAAATATAAAATTTGAGAGCATTAAGGCATAAACAAAGGCTTTTATTATCTTTTTAATGCTAGAATTACAAGTCAAAAATTTAAAACTAAGGAAACCCAATGCAGGAAGGAAATTTTCTAGCTTCATTACTACCTCTTATCGTGCTTTTTGCGATATTTTACTTTTTGGTTATCAGACCACAACAAAAACAGCAAAAGCAACACCAAGCGATGATACAAGCCTTGCAAAAAGGTGATAAAATCGTAACAAGCGGTGGTCTTGTTTGTGAAGTGATAAAACCAGAGGATGATTTTATCAAAGTAAAGCTTAACGATGACGTAATCGTCCGCATAGCACGTGATTTTGTGGCTAAAAAGATAGAAGCGTAATGGGCTCTAAAATAACTTACAGGCTTGTTATATTTTTAATAGCCATTTTGTTTGGAGTCGGCTTTTCAATGCCGTCTTTTTTGCAAACTCAAACTGGAGCAAAGGTTAGCTTAGGGCTTGATTTACAAGGCGGTCTTTATATGCTACTTGGCGTAGAAACAGAAGTTGCCGTGCACTCAAAGGTAAAGTCAATTGCAGCTAGTGTAAACTACTATGCTAAAAAAGAGGAAATTTTAATAGATAAACTAAAAGTAAAAGATGAAACTATAAATTTCTCTTTGATTGATAGCGACGATGTGTCAAAAGTTGAAAAAATGCTCTCAGAAATTGGCGGTTTAGACGTTAAAAAAGATGGCTTAAACTACTCTTTAAATTTAACAGAGCAAGAGAGAGTGGCAACTCTTGATTATGCTGTATCTCAGGCGGTTGAGACTATTAGAAATAGGCTTGATCAGTTTGGATTGGCTGAGCCAACTGTTGCAAAGCAGGGTAAAGATAATATCTTAGTTGAGCTACCTGGCATTAAGAGCGAGGCTGATGAAATGCGTGCTAGAGAGCTTATAGCAAAGGCAGCACACTTACAACTTATGGCAGTAGACGATAAGCGTCAAGACCAGGCAAACACGATGAGTGCGGCTCAAGCTGAAAGCTATGGAGATATCATATATCCTGATGTTAAAAGTGAAGCCATAAAATATGTCCTAAAAAGTGTGCCAGTGCTTGATGGAGCAATGCTAACAGACGCAAAAGTTGCATTTTCTCAGCAAAATAATCAGCCTATTATAAACTTCTCGCTAAATTCTGAGGGTGCTAGAATTTTTGGAGATTTTACTGGTGCAAATGTCGGTAAACGCTTAGCTATTGTGCTTGACGGCAAGGTTTATTCAGCTCCTGTGATAAACGAGAGAATTGGTGGTGGCAGTGGTCAGATAAGCGGTGGATTTAGCGTTGAGGAGGCTCACGATTTAGCTATCGCTCTTAGAAGTGGTGCGTTACTCGCACCTGTAAAATTGCTTGAAAAGCGTAGTATTGGGCCAAGCCTTGGTGCTGAGAGTATTAGTAAAAGTATGAACGCTTTAGCTGGTGCTTCTATGCTTATTGTATTGTTTATGATTGTTTATTACGGATTTTCTGGAATTTTAGCAAATATTGCACTTGTGGCAAATATTTTGATTTTAATAGCGATAATGGCACTGTTTGGTGCGACTCTTACGCTACCTGGTATGGCTGGTATCGTCCTTACTATCGGTATGGCAGTTGATGCAAACGTCATTATAAACGAACGTATGAGGGAATTTATAAGGGACGGAGCTAGTCTTAAGACTTCGATTAAAAAAGGCTACGAAAATGCGATGAGTGCGATAGTTGACGCAAATATCACAACGCTTATAACGGTTGTAGCTCTTTATGCTTATGGCACTGGTCCAGTTAAAGGCTTTGCTGTTACTATGAGTATAGGCGTTTTAGCTTCCATGCTTACTGCTATTTTAGGCACACACGGGTGTTTTGATTTGATTGCTGATAGGATAGAAAAAAGTGGCAATACAAAATTTTGGTTTGGTTATAAAAGGGGATAGTCGTGCAAATTTTTACAAAAGCTAAAGTTTATGATTTTATGAGGCTTAGATTTGCTTCTGTTGTTCTATCTTCGATACTATTTTTTGGCTCAGTTTTTTTACTTGTCACAAAGGGCTTAAACTACGGCATAGACTTTTCAGGCGGAACACTTATCCAGCTTAAATACGACACAAAAGCACCTCTTGATAAGATAAGAGAAGCTCTGGCTAAAAATGAAACTTTAAAAAATGCTAGTGTTACGGAATTTGGCTCTGAAAATGAGGTAAATATACGATTTTCGGGCTCATCATCAAACCTTGGCTCTGATATAGGAGTGGAAGTTAAAGAGCTTTTAAAAGATACTGGAAATTTAGAAATTCGCCGTGTTGATATAGTTGGTCCAAAAGTCGGAGATGAGCTTAGAGAAAAGGGCTTAATGGCGATATTTGTATCCTTTGGCGCGGTGCTTATATATATCGCTTTTCGTTTTGAGTGGCGTTTTGCACTAGCTGCTGTTGTCACTGAAATTCACGATGTTGTCATTACTATTGGTGCGATATCTTTGTTTAATATTGATGTAAATTTAGACACACTTGCGGCTATTTTAACCGTTCTTGGCTACTCGCTAAATGACACGATTATCATATTTGACCGCATTAGAGAAAATATACATACGAGTAAACGCACAGACATTGAAGCGATAATAAACGAAAGTATCTCACAAACTCTCTCACGAACGATACTTACTTCATCTACGACTTTAATGGTTGTTTTGGTTCTTTACTTCTTTGGTGGAGATATGATAAATGGCTTCTCTTTTGTGTTGCTTGTAGGTATCATTATAGGCACGGTAAGCTCGATATATATAGGCTCTCCATTTTTAATATGGTTAAATTTCAAAGTAACTGAATACAGAGCAAAAGAGGCAGAAAGACAAAAGCAGAAAAAAGAGCGTGAAAAAGAGCGTGCTATGTTTGAAAAAGGTGTTGTTTAAGGAGTTAAGATGAACTGGGGTAAGGTTATTTATGTATTTTTTGCTCTTATGAGCTTAACTACGGCAGCAGGTTTTTTGTATGATAAAAATGAGATTGCTCTATTTGTGGCTGCTAGTATAAATTTGGTTTCAACTCTACTTAAAATAGGTGTTAGAAATATATTTTCAGCCGAGCTTTTTGCAAGTTCGCTTGTGGCTGATTTGCACTTAATTCCAGCATTTGTCGTATTGCAAGTGAGTGCAAATATGACCCTGACTTACTCGCTAGTTATCGGTGCTGTAATTGCAAACGTATTCTCACTCGCACTTGTTTTAATTGAATCAAGCAAGTCGCAAGATGAATTTTAGGAGAAAAAATGGCTTATAATCCAACGCAAATTGAGAAAAAATGGCAAGAAATTTGGGAAAAAAACGGCGAATTTGAGCCAAAAGATGACTACACTTTGCCAAAAAAATACATTTTAAGTATGTTCCCATACCCAAGCGGACGCATTCATATGGGGCACGTTAGAAACTACACAATCGGCGATGCTTTGGCACGTTATTACAGAAAGCAAGGCTTTAACGTTTTACACCCTATCGGCTTTGATAGCTTTGGGATGCCAGCTGAAAATGCAGCCATAAAACATAAAATTCATCCAAAAAAATGGACTTATGAAAATATTGATTATATGAAAAATGAGCTTAGCGCGCTTGGACTTTCGTTTTCAAAAAGGCGTGAGCTTGCCACTTCTGATCCGATTTATACAAAGTGGGAGCAGGAATTTTTCATAAAAATGTTTGAAAAAGGGCTTGTTTATCGTAAACTAGCCGTTGTAAATTGGTGCGAACACGACCAAACTGTGCTAGCAAATGAGCAGGTTGAGGAGGGTTGTTGTTGGCGTTGTGGCAACGAAGTCGTGCAAAAAGAGCTACCGGGATATTACCTAAAAATCACAGATTACGCCGATGAGTTGCTTGATGACTTAAAGAGCTTAGAGGGTAGGTGGCCAAGTCAGGTTTTAACAATGCAAGAAAACTGGATTGGCAAAAGTAGCGGTTTGGAATTTAAGCTATTTTTAGATGAGCATTCGCGTGAAATTTTAGGCTCTAAATTTGACGGATTTAGCGTATTTACTACGCGTCCAGACACGATTTATGGCGTTAGCTACACAGCACTTGCACCAGAGCACGAGATTGTAAAAACACTTTTAAATACCGATATTTTAAGTGATGAAGCAAAATCAAAAATAAAATCAATCCTAAATCAAAGCCCAAGAGAGCGACAAGCAAGTGACAAAGACGGCGTATTTTTAGGAATTTATGTAAAACACCCTTTAACAGACGCAAAAATCCCAGTTTGGGTTGCGAATTTTATCCTTTCAGATTACGGCAGTGGCGCGATTATGGCAGTGCCGGGACACGATCAAAGAGATTTTGAGTTTGCAAGTAAGTTTAATCTGCCGATTTTAAAGGTCGTAAAAACTAACGATGAGATTGAGGATAGAGCAAATTCTGATTACGGCGTAGCTATAAATTCGCCTTTGATTAACGGACTAAAAACAGAAGAGGCAAAAGAGAAAATCATCGCTAAATTTGAGAGTGAAAATCTAGGCAAAAGGGTTGTAAATTTTAAAATCCGCGACTGGGGCATATCTCGCCAAAGATACTGGGGCGCGCCAGTGCCAACTATTTGCTGTCCAAAATGCGGTGTTGTTAGCGAAAAGCTAGAAAACTTGCCTGTAACATTGCCTGATGATGTAGAAATTACAGGTGAAGGCAATCCGCTTGATAAGCACCCAACTTGGAAATTTACAAAATGCCCAAAATGTGGCACAAACGCCGTTCGTGAAACTGATACAATGGATACGTTTTTTGAAAGTTCGTGGTATTTTGCAAGATATGCAAGCGATGAGAAAACGTGGGATAAAACAGCACTTGACAGACAAAGCGTTGATTACTGGATGAGCGTTGATCAGTATATCGGTGGCATTGAACACGCTATTTTACACCTTTTATACGCTAGATTTTTTCAAAAGGCGTTAAGGGATTTGGGCTATCTTCGTGATAGTGAGCCGTTTAAGAATTTGCTAACGCAAGGTATGGTGCTAAAAGACGGCAAAAAGATGAGTAAAAGCAAGGGTAATGTCGTTGATCCAGATGATATTATCCATAAATACGGAGCCGATACAGCAAGGCTTTTTATACTTTTTGCAGCCCCACCACAAAAGGAGCTTGAGTGGAATGATAGTGCCGTTGAAGGTGCGTTTCGCTTCTTAAATAGGCTTTATGATAAGGCTAGTAGCATTAAACCGGTGGATAAAATACCTGATATAAAGCACGAAAATTTAAGCAAAGATGAGAAATTTGCTAGGCTAAAAGTCTATGAAGCACTTAAAAAATCACAAGATGTTTATAACGAGAGTTTTACGTTTAATACGCTAATTGCTGCTTGTATGGAGGCACTAAATGCCCTAAATGCACAGCAAAACGATGATGTAAATAGCGAGGGATTTTTTATTATCTTAAATTTACTTGAGCCAATCGTCCCACATATCGCCTCAGAGCTTAGCAAAGAGCTTTTTGGACTTAGAAATTTCACTAAGATTGCTATAAAAGATGAAGTGTTTGTTAAAGATACGATAAATTTAGCGGTTACGATTAACGGCAAAAAACGTGCCGAGTTTGAAATTTCAGCTGATACAAGCGAAGATGAAATTTTAAAAATCGCAAAAGAGAAAACTGCAAAATGGCTTAGCGGCAAAGAGATTTTAAAAGAGATTTATATCAAAGGCAAACTCGTAAATATCGTGGTAAAAGGATAAAATTTGAGATATATTTTTGCAATTTTTTTGGCTTTTTTCTTTGTTGGTTGTGGCTACAAGCCAGTTTCAAAAATCACAAAAGATGTGCTTAGTGATAGCGTTTATGTTGATGTTATCGTTGATAAAATCGAGCCAAAAAACAGCGTTTTAATCAAAGACGCAGTTATGGAGGGCGTTGTTTCTCGCCTAAATAAAAAACTTGGTAGCAAAGATAACTCAAATACATTTATAGAAATTTCAACATCATCCCTTACGTATCAGGCGACTATTTATGATGAGTATGGCTATATCTCATCATACAAGGCTGTGTTAAGGCTAAATTTTAAAACGAAATTTAAAGATGGAAGCGTGGCTGTGATACCTGCTAGTGGCGAGTATGATTTTAGTATTTCAAGACGTATGAAAAACTCGCGTTACGCAGATAGTATCATCAGCGATACCGAAAAATACAACGCTATAAGAGAGGCTTCAAAAGAAGCATTTGATGAATATATTTCAAAATTAGCAATAAAAGGATACAAAAATGGCAGCAATTAGTGTGGCACAGATAGTAAAAGAGTCTCTTTTGGAGATTAAGAATCGTCACTTGATGCTAACTCCAGAAAATTATACAGAAGTTTATAATGAAATTTGTCAAAAATATGGCTTTACAACCGCTGATACTAAACGCATACAGCAGTATATCTCTAGGTTAAGTGGGGAATTTAAGCAACAAGCAAGCGCTGTAAATATAAACACGATAGATGAGTTTATCGCTTTTGTGATATCTAGGCTAAACCGAAGCTCATCTCAGGCACAAGCGAGTGTAGATGATGACCCTGGATACAAGTCGCTTAACGCATTTGCTAGGCGAGTTTTGCAAGTCATATCTATGTTACATAACAAAGACGCAAAAAATATGGCTGAAAAGAGTATGCAAATTTTATCTAAAAAGTGCGATGTCGCAGTTCTTGATGATATGAGAGAGAAGTGGTTTGAGCTAATAAGCTCTTACAACACCGATTATTTAGACTTTTTAAAGTATTATGGCGTTAGGGGTAATGAGGATTTAAAAACTATGATGAGCGAGTTAGAGAGCTATCTAACCGTGCAAAACGATGGCAACGCTATGGCTGCTGTTGCCGAGCTTATTGCCTATATGCTAAAACCTTCAATATCAAAAGATATTGAAGATGATATGAGCATTATGATAAGTGCTATTAATACCAACCCAACATCTATCAACTCTCAAGAGGTTCAAGATAATATAAAAAATTTAGTTGATAGACGTATAGAGGATGATAAAAATGAGGTTTCTCAAAAAATAGCTTCATTAAATTCTGTTTTAGGAAGCATAAGCACTAGAATTTCAGAAATCGCAACATCGTCAAAAGAGAGTAGTAAAAAGGTTCAAGGCATAAAAAGCGACATTAAGGATATAAATTTAGACACAAACAGCTTTGAACAGATAAAAAATATGCTATTTAATATCGCAAACGCCCTTGAGATAGAGAGCCGTGAGCTGGGTGCTGAGATGAGTGATAATCAAGTTACAATCTCAGAACTTCAAGAGCGTATAAATTTGCTCGAGCGTGAGCTTGAACACGCAAAACTTGAAAGCCGTGAAGACTTTTTAACCAAAACAGCTACAAAACGCGCACTTATGGATGAGATACGTCGCATAGAAGACGCGTATAAGCGTTACGGGACTGATTATTCTATCTGCTTTTTAGATATTGACTTCTTTAAAAAGATAAATGATACATTTGGTCACGACGCTGGAGATGCGATACTTGCGACTGTTGCTATGCTGTTTAAGAAAAATATACGAAAGATAGACTTTATAGGACGTTATGGCGGCGAGGAATTTATAGTTTTACTGCCAAATACAGCACTAAATGACGCCTTGGTTTTTGCAGAAAAATTAAGACGCGCGATAGAGAGCTTTAAGTTTATCTATAAAGACGAACGCATAAAGGTCACAGTAAGCGTTGGCGTGGCGACTAGAAGCCTAAATTTAAGCGACTCTAACACCATAGAGGCTGCTGATAAAATGCTTTATAACTCAAAGCAAAATGGACGAAATCAGGTTTCTCCAAAACTATCGTAGATGAGATTAGACGAGTTTTTATCAAGCAAACCCCTCTTTTACAAAGAGATAGACTACTATCGTATGCCTCGTGCATATGAGAGCATAAAGGGGCATTTAAAGCCGTTTAAAATCGTTCATATTATCGGCACAAACGGCAAAGGTTCAACTGGTAGATTTTTAGCACAAATTTTACACCTAAATGGCAAGAGTGTTGGACACTATACAAGCCCACATATTTTTGACTTTCGTGAGCGTTTTTGGTTAAATGACGATGTCGTAGGCGATGAACTTTTGGAGTTGGCACACCAAAAACTTTTAGAAATTTTACCAGATGAGTTTAAGGTAAAAACTAGTTATTTTGAGTATGCGACGCTTCTAGCGGCTGTGCTGTTTAGCCAGTGTGATTATTTTATCTGCGAGGCTGGAATGGGCGGGGAGTGTGACGCTACGAATGTATTTGATAAAATTTTAAGCCTATTTACGCCAATTGGCTTTGATCACACGGCGGTTTTGGGTGATAGTTTGGAGAAAATTTCAAGCACAAAATTTAAAGCGATGTCAAAAAATGCCATATTAAACGACAATATGAACGAAATTTCAGCCAAAATCGCAAAGGATTTGGCGGTTTATTATGGTTCAAATTTGCACTTTTCGTATGAAATTTTAAATCAAAACGACAAACAAGCTATACAAGATTACACCAAAAGGCAAAATTTGCCAGATTTTTTAATCTCAAATTTTACTCTAGCTTACAGCGGGGCAAAATTTCTTTTAAATGATGTTAATATAAAAAATTTAAGCAGTTTAAGGTTGCGTGGTAGATGTGAGCAAATTTCGTCTAATCTATACGTAGATGTTGGACACAACGAGCTTGGAGCGATGGTTGTTGCTAAACATTTTAATGGCAAAAAGCTAAGACTTATTTTTAATAGTTTTGCGGATAAGGATTTTAAAGCCGTTTTAAAAACGCTAAAGCCCATCATAAAAGATGTGCTTATTTTTGAGTATAAAAGCAGTGAGCGTGAGCTTGGCGGAGCTGGTTTGCATTTGGCTTTAAGTGAGCTTGGATTTGAGTTTAAGAAATTTGATCAAAATGATTTAGAAATCATAAAACTACAAAAAGATAGTGAGCTTTATCTTGTTTTTGGCTCATTTTATCTTGTTGAGGCGTTTTTAAAAGCATATCAAGGGGCGGCTTAACCACCCCAAATTTATCTTTTTAGCCTAAAAAATAGCCCCAAACACAATATCGACCCAACTATACCAATTATCGTTGAAATGGTTATATCAAGCCCAAAGCCTATTTTTGCGTAAGCTAGATAAGTTACAACAACGCATGTCATAAATAGTGCTGGAAGCGTCGTAACCCAGTGAAATTTG
The DNA here is from genome assembly GCF_013372205.1 of Campylobacter mucosalis. Lineage (NCBI taxonomy): Bacteria > Pseudomonadati > Campylobacterota > Epsilonproteobacteria > Campylobacterales > Campylobacteraceae > Campylobacter > Campylobacter mucosalis. The sequence goes on along the minus strand of NZ_CP053831.1, from coordinate 1,064,130 downwards.
TCTGATTTATAAAGATACGCTGAGGCTGCCCAAAGCATTATTGCAGCAGTGGTTTGATTTGCCCAGCCAAAGTAACGCCAAACGATATTAAAATCCACCTTTGAAATGATAAATCCAAGCACAAATAGCGGAATGGCTATGTATAGGCGCTTTATGAGATCTTTTTGTGTGAGTTTAAAAAAGTCAGCGATGATAAGACGTGCCGAGCGAAACGCTGTATCGCCAGAGGTTATTGGAAGTATGACAACGCCTAAAATAGCTACGATACCCCCAACTCCACCAAGAAGTGCGATTGATATGTCGTGTACTACTTTTGATGGAGAACCAGCGTTTATAGCAGCACCCAAAGCCTCAGGACTCTCATAAAAACTAAGTCCTAATGTACACCAAATAAGTCCTATAATGCCCTCAAGTATCATAGCTCCATAAAATATCATTCTGCCCGATTTTTCATTTGCAATACACCTTGCCATTAGTGGCGACTGCGTAGCGTGAAAGCCAGAAATCGCACCACAAGATATTGTTATAAACAGCAAAGGCCAAATAGGAAGCCCTTTTGGGTCATAGTTTGTAAAAAAATCAAGTCCAACTGAGTAAAATTTGATATCGCTAAAGATTAGCCCAAAGGTAAGCCCAATAGACATAAATAGAAGCAAAGCCCCAAAAATAGGATAAAATCTGCCAATAATCTTATCTATTGAAATAAGAGTTGCTAGTATATAGTAGGCAAATATTATGCCAACCCAAGTTGTCACATTTATAGGTGTAAGACTTGCTAAAAGCTTAGCTGGACCAAGCACGAAAACCACGCCAACTAAAAGAAGCAAAATAAGAGCAAAAATATTCATAAAATGCTTTGCCCAAACACCAAGATGATCGCCCACAACTGTTGGCACAGAAGCACCATTTGAACGTACACTTAGCATACCTGAAAAGTAATCATGCACCGCACCTGCTACGATACAGCCAATGACTATCCAAAGCATAGCCACAGGGCCATATAAAGCCCCCAAAATCGGTCCAAAAATCGGTCCAAGCCCAGCGATGTTTAAAAGCTGGATAAGAAAAACTTTAGAGTTTGACATATTGACATAATCAACGCCGTCAGCCATCGTTTGTGCTGGTGTTTTTCTCTCTGGATTTATGACAAAAATTTTCTCAACAACCTTGCCATACGTAAAGTATGCTAAAATTAGTAAGCCTACACAAAAAAAGAACCAAAGCATTTTGCCTCCTTATAAAATTTGCTACCTAATTTTACTACAAAAAATGCAAGAAGTGCATATTTTTTCAACTAAAGTTTGTTAAAATACTGATATTTAAGTTTTAAGGGTATGTTTTGCAAGCAAAAGTTTATGAATATTTTTTGAAAAATGAGTATGAAATTTTAATAACTCCCGATGATAAAAGTGCGATAGAGTGTGCAGACGCTACCGAATTTGCCGGAGTTAAAAGCTTTGTGTTGCCTGATTTTAGAGCTAGATACGGCGATGATTTACGCTCATTTAATGAAGAGTTGCTTCAGATTAGTAAAATTTTAAGCGATTATTATAAATTTGATGGCAAAAAGCTCATAATATCGCCATACTCGACACTTCTTAATAAACTCCCCACAAGCTCTCATCTAAAAAGCATAACTATAAATTTTGGCGATACGATAAATTTGATTGATTTTGCAGATGAGCTTATACGCTCTGGATATGAGGCTGTGGATATGGCTGAAAGACAGGGCGAGTTTAGTATGCGTGGCGATGTGATTGATATTTTTAACCTAGGCGATGATGAACCAATTAGAATTTTGCTATTTGGAGACGAGGTTGAGAGCATTCGCCACTACGATATAGTCACTCAAATTAGCCATAAAACCGAGCTTGAAAGCACACAAATAGTCCCATTTTTAGCAAGGCTTGAGCAAAGTGAGTTTGAAAATGTTAATTTAAAGATTGAAAATATCCAAACAAATGCGATTGTAAGCGATTTAAATTCGCTTGGTTTTTGGGCGATAGACGGGTTTGAGAACTATCTTGAGAAATTTAAATGTATTTTGCTTAGCAAGATAGATAATCTTGATGATGAACGCGATTTAAGTGTTTTTGATAAATTTGAAATTTTACCAGAGCCAAAGGAGTTTAAAGACATCGTCGTTACTCCTAGTGCTGATTTTTTTGAGTTAAATAAAAATAGACAAATTATAGTCCTAGCCAGAAACGAAGCGATGTTTGAGTCACTTGGTATAAAAAATGACAATGTGAAATTTCAAAAAAGCCCACTTGTTTTTAACATCTCATCAAACGATAAAATCATAGTTTCGCTAAATAAATTTCAGAAAAAAACACGTGCTAAAAAGGCCTCTTTAATCGTTGATGAGTTAAAGATAAATGACTACGTCGTGCACGAAGAATACGGCATAGGTAAATTTTTAGGACTTGAAAAGATCAAGGTTTTAGGTGCGACAAAGGAATTTGTAGTAATTGCTTATCAAAATGATGATAGATTGCTTTTGCCAGTTGAAAATTTAAATTTAGTCGATAGGTATATAGCCGTAAATGGCTCTGTTGCTGTGCTTGATCGGCTTGGGAAAGCTAGTTTTGTAAAGCTTAAAGAAAAGGTCAGAGAAAAGCTCTTTTTAATAGCCTCAAAAATCATCGCTATGGCGGCTAAACGTGAGCTAAACGAGGGTGTTGTAATACAAAAAGATGACGCAGAATATATTAAGTTTGTTATGCAAGCAGGGTTTGAGTATACGCCTGATCAGCAAACTGCCGTGAGTGAAATTTCAGATGAACTAAAAAGTGGCAAGGTTATGGACAGGCTTTTAAGTGGAGATGTTGGATTTGGCAAAACTGAAGTCGCAATGAATGCTATATTTAAGTGTGTTTTTTCTGGATTTATCGCACTATTTTTTGTCCCAACGACGCTTCTTAGCTCACAGCATTTTAAGAGCTTAAAAGAGAGATTGTCAAAATTTAACATTAGGGTTTTAAGGCTAGATAGGTTTTCAACTGCAAAACAAAAAGCAGAAGTCACCAAGGCTTTAAACACAGGAGAGCCGTGCGTATGCGTTGGCACTCACGCACTTTTAAGTCAAAAGGCAACTAATGTCGGGCTTATTATTATAGATGAGGAGCATAAATTTGGCGTTAAGCAAAAAGAGAAGTTAAAAGAAATTTCAGAGAATTCTCATCTTTTATCAATGTCTGCCACGCCTATTCCAAGAAGCCTAAATATGGCACTTTCAAAGATAAAAACATATTCGGTTTTAAAAACCCCTCCAAGCCAAAGACTAGATGTAAGAACTAGCGTAAAAGAGTGGGATGAGAAGGTTATAAAAGAGGCGATACTACGTGAAATACGACGCGGTGGTCAGGTATTTTATATCCATAACCATATAGCAGACATTGAGCTTTGTGCTAAAAATTTACGTAAAATTTTACCAAATTTAAGGGTTTTGATACTTCACTCAAAGATTGACGCAAAAACAACAGAAGAGGAAATTTTAAAATTCGAAAATGGCGAGTATGATGTTATGGTTTGCACAAGTATCGTTGAGAGCGGTATTCATCTGCCAAATGCAAATACTATGATAGTTGAAAACGCAAATAAATTTGGCATAGCTGACCTTCATCAGCTTCGTGGCAGGGTAGGGCGAAGCGATAAGCAGGGATTTTGCTACTTTTTAGTCGAGGATAAAACCACTCTTACGCCAGAGGCTTTAAAACGACTTATCGCACTTGAGAGCAACTCAGCTCTTGGCTCAGGAAGTGTACTTGCCTATCACGACCTTGAGATTAGGGGTGGTGGAAACATCATAGGCGAGGCACAAAGCGGACATATCGAGGCGATAGGATACTCTTTGTATCTTAAAATGCTTGAAGATGAGATTAATGCCTTGCTAAATCAGCAGAGCGTAAAACTAAATAAAATCGATCTAAAACTTAGCGTAAATGCCTTTTTAAACCCTGAGTTTATACGCGAAGATAGATTAAGACTAGAGCTATACAGACGCCTTAGTAAGGCTACTAGCGTAAATGAAGTTTATGAGATTAATGGCGAGATAGAGGATAGATTTGGTAAACTTGATGATTATACAAAACAATTTTTAGATATAATTTTAATTAAAATTTTGGCGTTAAAACACGGCTTTAAAGCCATCTCAAATGCTGAGCAAAATATCGTGCTAACTCGTGATAATGACGAAAAAATAAGGCTAAAATCACGCAGCAAAGACGATGATGACGTTATAGCTGAGATAACTAGTTATTTAAGGAGTTTAAAATGATAGACTGGACTAGGGAGTATGCTGCCGTTTGGAGAGCTAGTAAAAGTAGGCTTGTCGCTGTTAAGGATATTGATTTTACCGAGCTTAGCTCACTTGTTGGACTTGAGAGTCAAAAGGAGCAACTGCTAAAAAATACTCAAAATTTCATAGATGGCAATGAAGCAAATCACGTTTTACTTTGGGGCGAGATGGGTTGTGGGAAGTCAAGCCTTTTAAAGGCGGTTTTTACCCATTTTTACTCGCAAAATTTAAGGCTTGTTGAGATAGGCTCTGACGAGCTAAAACACTTGCCAGATATCATTGACGAGTTAAGAGAAATTGTGAAATTTAAATTTATCATATTTTGTGATGATCTAAGCTTTGAAAATGGCAGTAGGGATTATAAATTTTTAAAACCATTAATGCAAGGCAGTATCTCAAAACCACCAAGAAACGTGCTTATATACGCTACTTCAAACAGAAGGCATTTAGTCAGCGAACACCTGAGCGACAATGCCGATGTGAGCGTGAGTGATGGCGAGATACACTATGGTGACGCTGTGCAAGAAAAGGTCTCACTAGCCGATCGTTTTGGGCTTTGGATTAGCTTTTATCAGGGAAATTTTGATGAGTATTTGCGTATAGTTGAGTATTATTTTAAGGATGAGGATATTGACCGCAAGACGCTTTATGATATGGCAAAGAGTTACGCAACGCTTAGAGCAAGTAGAAGCGGACGAACGGCAAAGCAGTTTTATCTGACCTATAAAGGCAAACTAAAGCGATGAGTCCAACTGAAATTTTTACATCGATTTTTGCTGATATTGGCGATAAAAAGGAGCTTTTAATTTGGCCTGGCGAGGGCAGTTTTGAGGTTGTTGTGGGTGCGATTTTGGTGCAAAATACAGCTTGGAAAAACGTAGAAAAAGCCCTTGCTAATTTAAAAAGTAGAAATTTAATTGGCATTGATGAAATTTTATCCATTAGTACAAACGAACTTGCAGAGCTTATAAAACCAAGCGGATTTTATAACACAAAAGCCAAGCGTCTAAATGGACTTTGCCGTGCCATAAAGAGCGAATTTAACGACTTTGAAAATTTCAAATCAAACGTCAGCCGTGAGTGGCTACTTAGCGTAAAGGGCGTTGGCGCTGAGACTTGTGATGCTATTTTGGCTTATGCTTGTGATCGTGCTGTTATGGTTGTTGATAATTATGCGATTAGAATTTTAACAGCTCTTGGATATGAATTTGAATGCTACGATGAAGCACAAGAGTGGCTTAGTGGCGTTGATTTTGATAGAATTTATAAAATTTTACCAAATGCAAGTGAGGCTGAAATTTTTAGAATTTTTCACGCTTTAGTGCTTGAGTTTTGCAAAAGATACTCAAAAGGCAAGAGCATCTCAGAGCAGGGGCTTAAAATTTTGGGTGTAAATTAAGCAGGTTTGGTAAAAAATTATCAAAATACGCTAAATTTACGTAAAACTTTTTAGGAGATACTTATGATATATGAAAATATTTCACAAACGATAGCTAACACACCAGTTGTAAAGATTAAAACAGATGACAATAGTGCTGAAATTTACGCAAAACTTGAGTTTTTTAACCCAGGTGGTTCGGTTAAAGACCGCATCGCATTTAACATGATAGATAAAATGCTAAAGGACGGCAAGATAAAGCAAGGCGACACGATAGTTGAGCCAACTAGTGGAAATACGGGCATTGGCATTGCTATGATATGTGCAGCTTTAGGGCTAAAAGTAATACTTGCTATGCCTGAGAGTATGAGTATGGAGCGTAGAAAGCTTATGCTTGCTTATGGTGCTAAGCTTGAGCTTACTGAGGCTTCTAAGGGTATGAAGGGTGCTATTGCTCGTGCTCAGGAGCTAGCAAGTATGCCAAATCACGTGATGTTAAGCCAGTTTGAAAACCCATACAACCCACAAGCCCACGAGCTAACAACAGCAAAAGAGATAATGGCGGATTTTGCTAAGCTTGACGCATTTGTTGCTGGTGTTGGCACTGGCGGAACTATAAGCGGTGTGGCAAGGGTTTTAAAACAAAACGGCTATGATACAAAAATCGTAGCAGTAGAGCCAGAGGCAAGTCCTGTTTTAAGCGGAGGCGATCCAGCTCCACATAAAATTCAAGGCATAGGTGCTGGTTTTATCCCAAATACCATGGAACTAGATTTGGTAAATCAGATAGAAAAAGTAAGCAATGATGACGCTATGAACGCATCTAGGGCGTTAGCAAAAGAGCAGGGTATTTTGCTTGGTATTAGTGGCGGTGCTGCACTTGTTGCTGCTAAACGCGTCGCGGCTCAGCTTGGACGCGGTAAAAAGGTTCTTTTTATAGCTCCAGATAATGGCGAAAGATACCTAAGCACCGAGCTTTATGGAGCTTAAAATGAAAATTTGCGATAGAGTAAGAGAGGCTGTAGAGGTAGTAAGACAAAAGGATCCGTCGGTTCAAAATTGTTGTTCTCTTGCTATTTTGATAAACACGCCTGGGCTTCACGCCCTTGCGTTTCATCGTATCGCGCACTTTTTATACGATAAGAAATTTTTCTTTTTTGCACGTTTTATCTCTCAAATTTCACGTTTTTTAACTGGCATTGAGATACACCCTGGAGCAAAGATAGGTAGGCGTTTTTTCATAGATCACGGAGCTGGAGTTGTGATAGGGGAGACAGCAGAGATAGGCGATGATGTGATGATGTATCATCAAGTCACTCTTGGAGGGACTGGAAAAGAGTGCGGCAAACGACATCCTACGATACAAGATGGCGTTGTGATCGCAACTGGAGCAAAGGTACTAGGAGCCATAACAATAGGTAAAAATGCAAAAATAGGTGCAAATTCTGTGGTGCTAAAAAATGTCCCAGAAAACGCAACGGTTGTTGGCATACCGGCTCGTATCGTGCGTGTGAGCGGAAAGCTATATCAACCCGAGTACTCTATCTAGCTAAAATTAATGGGGTCGATATCTACGTCACAAATTTCGCTTACGCAACTTTTTGCAACCTCTGCTAGAACGTGTGTGTTTTCGTTTGTGCGAAGCAAAATTTCATATCTAAATTTATCGCCGATTCGCTCGAGTGCGCATTTGCCATAGCCTATGGTTTGGAAATTTAGACGCTCTTGTAGGTTTGAAATTTTAGCCAAAGAGCTGTTTAGTTCAGCCACCGCTATTTTTTCGTTTTTATGAGATATGATAAGTCTAAGCAGTCTAGTAAAAGGCGGATATAGCGGTTCTCTATAAGTTAGCTCATCTTCTAAAAATGCGTCGTAGTTGTTTAAAAACTGCTCAAAAAAATCCCTTTGCATACTTTGTATGACAACTCGTCCAACCCCAGCACGACCAGCACGACCAGCAACCTGCATAGCAAGTGCTAACGTTCTCTCTCTAGCCCTAAAATCAGGATATGCCAAAAGCTCATCAATGCCCATTATCACGGCTAAGTCCACGTTGTGATAATCATGACCTTTGCTTAGCATTTGAGTGCCTACAAGGATGTCGATTTTGCCCTCATTAAACTCCTTAAGTGCCTTTACTAGCTTACTTTGTGTAGTTATCTCATCTCGGTCAAATTTTGCAATTTTCGCATTTGCAAACTCATTTTTTAGCTGCTCTAGTAGCTCACTTGTGCCGATTTTACGAGCTTCTATCATATCGCTACCGCATTTTTCGCACGATTTTACAACTGGCATTTTATATTCGCAGTATTGGCATTTTAGTAAATTTTTTGACTTATAGTAGCTCATACCAACACTACAAAATGGACATTTTATCGTGCTTCCGCAAGACTTGCAAGATAGATATTTAAAATTTGCACGAGTTGGTAGACATATAATCGCCTGTTTTTTTTGGCTTAGACTCTTTGCTATCTCGCTTTTTATCAGCGGACTTAGCGTTGTTGGCGACTCATCATAGATATAGCTCTTTTGGGAGTTAAAAAACGTCCCTTTTAGTCTAAAGCTCTTTTGTTTGTAAAAGCTAGTCGCACACGGAGTTGCTGAGCCTAGGATGACCTTTATGTCAAATTTTGACGATAAAAATAGAGCTAGATCCCTTGCGTTATAATGTGGGCGTGAGTTGCCGTTTTTATAGCTGTCATCGTGCTCCTCATCAACTACTATCACTCCTAAATTTTGTATTGGCAAAAATAGTGCCGATCTAGCACCAGCAACCAGCCTAATCTTACCGTCATGCAGTCCTTGTAAAATTTCAGATTTACGTTTTTGTGTGATTTTTGAGTGCCATACGGCTACACTTGTGCCAAAATAACCTTCAAGTCTTGTTTGCATTTGCGGAGTGAGTGAAATTTCTGGCATTAAAAATAGAGCATTTTTGCCATTTTGCAGTGTTTTTGCGATTTGACTTATGTAAATTTCGCTTTTTCCACTTCCTGTATCGCCAAAAATTAGAGAATTTTTATTCTCGCTTATAAAATTTTGAGCGTCCATTTGGGATTGATTTAGATTTGGAGTTTTTAAATTTTCAACCTTTACTAAAGCCTTTGCCTCTTTTTGCATTGGCTCAAATAGTCCAAGCGATACGCCAAGTGTGCAAGTATAGTAGTAGCTGATAAACTCAGCCATTAAAGCTTGCATATCTGTTAAAAAAAGCGGTAAAATTTCTGCAATATCTAGGGTTTTAAACTCTGGTTTTTCGCACTCTTTTATCACATATCCCTGTGTTGGTTTGTGATTTAGGGGCGCTATTACGGATTGAAATGGTTCGATTTTTTCTACACTTTGATATGTTAGTGCGTTTAAATTTCTGCCTAAAAAACTGACTTTATAGTAATACATCAGTCTAGCTCGTCACACAAATCTCCCTTGATACAAGAGAAGTTGCCACTTTTATTATCGTATGTAAAGACCGCGCCACGTTTGCCTAGAGCAAAAAAATACTCATCCGCCTCTTTTCTCCAGCCGTCGCCATTTTTTACTGCTTTTATGCCATTTAAGGGCATAACGGCACTAAAAAGCATATCATTGCTTACGCCATCTTTTTCTAGCTTTTTAGGGTAGCCGGGATTTGCACGTAGTAGTGAGTCGCTATAAAAGATAGCAATGCCAGATCTAATCGTTTGTATCTGAACCTTGGTTTTTTCAAGCAAGGCTTCGTCCCTGCCGATATAAAGCCTTGGTATCGCAACGGCTGATAGTATTCCTAGGATTATTATCGCCATTATGAGCTCGACCATACTAAAGGCTTTTTTCATCTTTTTAGGCGTCTATCTATCTGCTCGATTAGTCGTTGCATAGAGTTTTCATCCTCGTATCCGTCAAAACTCTTTTGCACAAGGATATCTAAAAGCTCTTTTGGTGTTAAAATTTTGGAGTTGTTTCTAAAACCACCAAGATCACGCTCAAGTGCATTGTAAAATCCGTCATCATCAAGCGTGATAACATAGTCACGTGAAGCGATAGTGAGCGTGATTTGTCGTTTCATTATTTATTTAAAACAGCTTCGATCTTTTTAAGAACGTCGTCAGCTTCGTTATTTTTCTTATTTAACTCCTCTTCAAGACGCATTATTTGGTTTGTTTTTGCCTCGTTTTGTGCCTTTAGAGTTACGATTTGGTTGTGCAACTCTTCGTTTGTTCTACTTAGGTCGTCATATCTTGCAAGTAGGTCGTTTACCTTGCTTGTTAGAGTGTTTAGTACTTTATCATCTTCAAACATTTTTTACCTTTATGGATAAAATTAAATGCCTAATTTTAGCACTTAAAGGCTAAATTTGTGTTAAAATTAGCCAAAATTTTTAATATTTAAGAAGTAAAAATGTCAGAGTTTAAAATTTCAAGCAAATTTAGCCCAAGTAAAGACCAAGATAAAGCGATAAAAGGTATCGTAAAAAGCATAAAAAATGGCAACCGCTACAACACACTTCTTGGCGTAACGGGATCTGGTAAGACCTTTACAATGGCAAATGTGATAAAAGAGCTTAAAATGCCAACATTAATAATGACACACAATAAATCGCTCGCCGCCCAGCTTTATAGCGAATTTAAGGGCTTTTTTCCGCAAAATCACGTTGAGTATTTCATAAGCTATTATGATTACTATCAGCCAGAAGCCTATATACCGCGTCAAGACTTATTTATAGAAAAAGATAGCTCGGTAAATGATGAGCTTGAACGCCTTCGCCTTTCAGCTACTGCAAGTTTGCTTAGCTTTGATGATGTTATCGTTATCGCTAGTGTTTCGGCAAATTATGGCTTAGGCGATCCTAGTGAGTATCAAGGTATGGTGCAATACCTAAACGTGGGCGATGAGATAAATCAAAAGACACTTTTAAACCGCCTTGTAGATATGGGCTATACTAGAAATGACGCCTATTTTGACAGGGGGAATTTTAGGGTAAATGGCGATGTTGTGGATATTTATCCAGCTTATTGGGGCGATGAAGCGTTACGCATTGAGTTTTTTGGTGATGAGATTGAAGCGATGTTTCACTTTGAGGTGCTTGATAATAAAAAGATAAAAGATGTGTCAAAATTTACCCTTTATGCGACAAGTCAGTTTATCGTGCGTGAAGACCGCTTAAAATCGGCGATAAAAGGCATAGAAGCTGAGCTTGATGAACGGCTTAAATTTTATAAAAATGAGAATAAATTAGTTGAGATGCAACGTCTAAAACAACGCGTAGAGTTTGACCTTGAAATGCTTAGCTCAACTGGCGTGTGTAAGGGCATCGAAAACTACGCAAGGCACTTAACTGGGCTAAAAGAGGGCGAGACGCCATTTACGATGTTTGATTATTTTTCACTTTTAAATGATGGAAATTTTTTAGTCATCGTTGATGAGAGCCACGTTAGTTTGCCGCAATTTCGTGGTATGTATGCAGGTGATAGAAGTCGTAAAGAAACCCTCGTTGAATACGGCTTTCGTTTGCCATCAGCCCTTGATAATCGCCCTTTAAAATTTGATGAGTTTATAAGCAAAAAAGCAAATTTTTTGTTTGTTTCAGCCACACCAAACGAGCTTGAGCTTGAACTTTCACATGGGCATATTTATGAGCAAATTTTGCGTCCAACAGGGCTTCTTGATCCACTCATCGAGCTAAAAGATAGCGACAATCAGGTTGAAATTTTACACGATTTGATAAAAGAAACGACCGCAAAAAATGAGCGAGTTTTGATAACCACTCTTACAAAAAAAATGGCAGAAGAGCTAACTAGATACTACACAGAGCTAGGCATAAGTGTCAAATATATGCACTCTGACATTGACGCCATTGAGCGAAATGAGCTTATTAGGGGGCTTAGAAAGGGCGAATTTGATGTGTTAATTGGTATAAATTTGCTTCGTGAAGGGCTTGATCTGCCAGAAGTTAGCCTTATTGCCATAATGGACGCTGATAAAGAGGGCTTTTTACGCTCAAAAACCAGCCTAATTCAAACAATGGGCAGGGCTGCAAGAAACGTAAATGGTAGAGTTGTAATGTTTTGTAAAAAGATAACAAACTCAATGCAAGAAGCCATTGACATAACGACACAAAGGCGAAAAATCCAAGATGAATACAACAAAGCAAACGGCATAACGCCAACATCTGCAAGTAGAAACATTGAAGATAGTCTGCACGAAGAGGATGAGGGCGAGAATTACCGCAAGGGTAAAAAACTTGAAAAAATGCCAGCAAATGAGAGAGCAAAAATCGTAAAAGAGCTAAGAAAAGAGATGTTTAAAGCAGCAGAAGCGTTAGAGTTTGAAAAAGCAGCAGCTTTGCGTGATGAGATAGCAAAAATCAGGGCGCTTTAATCATTATTATATTTAATTGATAAAATTTATATTTTATATAATAGCCTAATTGTTAATAAACCTAAATTCATTAACGATTTAAAAATTATTATTTTTAAGATTGTTTTAATTGGGGGGGGTAAAATACTGCTGTATTTTTACAATATTACTCAAAGGAGTTAAAATGAAATTTTCAAAGATTGCATGTGTTGCACTTTTAAGTGCTAGTATATCTACGGTTGCATTGGCTCAAAATAATGAGCTAGATAATCTAAACAAAGCTCAAGAAGCGCAAAAGACAAAAGAAGCTGCTTATCAAGCAGTTATTAGTGCCGTAAAAGAGTTAAAAGCCGTAGGCTATGATAAATTAAAAGATTGGAATGGCGATAAAACAGGCGAGGGCACAAACCAACTCTCAGCAGAATTAAACACAAAAATCTACAATGCGCTCGAAAAAATAAAAAAAGTAAAAACCGATATAGCACCAGACAGCTCCAACCTTGAAATAAAATCAGGAGAATCAAAGCTAGTAATAGAGAACAACGGAGATATAAAACTACTCATAAAGGGTGACGGACTTGAAGCTGTTCACGGCACAGTAGGTGCTGATACTGAATTAAAAATAGTTCTTGATAATTTTAAAGCCGAAGGCGGTAATGATAATAAAAAAAGCGATATAGCAAAAATATTTAGTGAGAAAAATAGTGCTCTTTGGGACAAGCTTATAGCAGAATTTACAAACAAACACAATGAATTAAAAAATGAAAGGACTAAAAAAATAAATGAAGAAGCTGTAGTTCTTGCAACATCTACTAGCGGCATAGTTGATCCTAATGATCAATACTCAGCATTTATTGACAAAAAAGGTGTTGTAGAGAATGCTATCAACGTAGATATAAAATCGAAACAAGACGCAGTTAAAACTGCTCAGACTGGACTATCTACTACCATAAAAGGTGTAGATAATAAACTAGTAACCCTTTCAAGTACAACGGACAATAAGAAAATCAAAGCACAAGAACTTGCTATACAAGAAATATTAAATCAACTAAACACAGCAAAACAAAAACCTAATACACAAGAAAATAACGTAGAAAAGGCAGCTGCACTAAAAGCAGCCATAGATGCAGGCGTAAAACTTAAAAGAAAAAATGCAGAGGATACACTTCTAACCAAAGGTGACATTGACGCTATCCTTGCTGGCACAGCAAGTAAAGATGACTTTGACAATGACAATGCACCTGATTTGTCAGGAGATGAAAATAAAGGAAAAGTACTAAGCGCTCTCATCGGAGAAGTTGCACAAGGTGGTGCAGCAAAAATGACAAAAGATGCACAAACCGCAATAGAAAAAGTTACAGATGAGATACAAAAAGTAGAACAAGCACAAGCAACTCTCGATATCTCAAATAAACTTATGGGTGACTTTAGAGACGTAATCGCACAAGCTACTAGCGGCACAATTATCGCAGCCACCAAATCTACTGATCTAAAATTAGCCATAGAAAGCAAAAATGCCGACCAAATAAAAACAGCCCAACAAGAACTAAAAAACGCAGCTAATGCTCGTGCAACAGGTGTAACAAAGGTTGCAAACCTAGAAGAGAAACAAGGTGAAGTATTAGAATCATTTACTGATACTGTCTTAGCAAATGATACTGTAAAATCTATAGTAACCTCATATAATGCAAAAGAACTTGCTGATACTGCAAAAGCACTAAACACATCAATAGAGCAAAGCCAACGATCACAGAACAAAGGTACATCTACTGATATCATAATGTTTAATACAGGACTTGCTACAAACACTCGCTTAGCAAAACTATCAAACCCATTTAATGCAGACCTAGCACTAGCACAAGCTATTAATGAGCTAGAAGGAGAAACATTTGCTGATGCTGGTGATAGTCTATCAAGTGTAATAAAAGAGTATACAAATAGATTTAACCATGATAATAACCTATGGGGTAATATCTTTGGTGGTAAAGGTAAAATAAAAGACTCTGCTAATCCAAGCATTTGGGGTGTAACACTAGGTTATGATAAAGCATTTGATAACACTATAGTTGGTGGATTTATCAACTATGCAAAAGTACAATCAAAAGATTCACAAGTAAGAAGTGAATCTGATAACTATAGCTTTGGTGTATATTCAAGAAGCTACTTTGATCAAAGCGAGATAGATGCTAAGATTGGATATGGCTTTGGAAGAAATGAACTAAGCAGACATGCAATGGATTCTAAGATAGGTACTTCAACAGGAAAGTATGATAGTAAATTCTTTGATGTAGATGTTGAGTATGGTTATGTATTTGGTCTAGGTAATGCTATGTTTATTAAACCTATAGCAGGTCTATCATATACTCATATTAAACATGATGGCTTTACAGAAGATGGTAATGTTCCTGCTATATTTGGTAATACAACTCTAAAGACACTAAAAGCAAAACTTGGTAGTGAGTTTAGAGTATATACTGATAATGCAGGCTACTTTTATATAACTCCTGGTGTAGAAAGAGAACTTAGTAAGAGTGCAAATGACCTTAGTGTAAAATTTGTAGGTTCTAGTAAAGATGTAGTGTTTGATGCTGATAAGAAAAAGAATACATACATTACTCTTAAGACTGGTGCTGAGTTTAAGATTACAAACAATCTAAGCACAAACATTAACTTTGGTGCAAAAGCTAAAGCAAAAGAACAATACTATAATGGAACACTTGGAGTTTCTTATAAATTCTAAGATACATACAATAAGTATGCATACAAACATACAATAAACATACATACATACATACTAAACAGCTAAGACTTAGGTCTTGGCTGTTTGGGAGTATGACTTTATAATCCTAACTCATTAGTCTAATTTATTAATCTAATTTACACCAAAAAAACATCAAAAAGTAAAACTTTATTTAAAAAGCATTATAAATTTTAATATTGCTTTAAGTGGGGGGGGGTAAAATACCATTGTGATTTCTACAATAATTTAAGGAGTTAAAATGAAATTTTCAAAGATTGCATGTGTTGCACTTTTAAGTGCTAGTATATCTACGGTTGCGTTGGCTAATAGCATTGAGCTGGTAAACCTAGGAACAGCACAAACAACACAAAAGACAAAAGAAGCTGCTTATCAAGCAGTTATTAGTGCCGTAAAAGAGTTAAAAACCATAGGCTATGCAAATTTAAAAAACTGGAATGGTAAGAATACAGACCAAGGTGAGAATGGTCTCTCAGCAGAGCTGAACACAAAAATTTATAATGCCCTTGAAAAAATAAAAAAAGTAAAAACCGATATAGCACCAGACAGCTCCAACCTCGAAATAAAATCAGGAGAATCAAAGCTAGTAATAACTGACAGAGGGGAAATAAAACTACTCATAAAGGGTGATGGGCTTGAGGCTGTTCACAGTGGAGATAGTAATACTGGATTAACCCTTGTTCTTGATGATTTTGCAAACGCTCATAAAAATGAAATAGTAAAAATATTTAATGATAAAAACGAGGAACTTTGGAATAAACTTATAGCAGAATTTACAAACAAACACAATGAATTAAAAAATGAAAGAGCTGGAAAAATAAACGAAGCAGCAGTGGAACTTGCAAAAGCTACTGGCGATGTAGCTGACCCAATTGAGAAGTATACGGCATTTATTGAAAACAAAAGCACCATAGAGAATGCCATCAAAGCAGACATAGCCGCAAAAGAAAAGGCTGTTAAAGATGCTCAAGGTAAAGTAGATGAAGTGGTAAAAAAAGTAGATACTAGCAAGGTAGTCCTAAAAAGTAAAGATAATGCTGGAATAAGTGAACAAGAAAACAAAATTAAAGGACTTAAAACACAGCTAAATCAGGCAAAACTTAAAGATTCAAATCATGAAAACAACAAAGAAAAAGCAACAGTGCTAAAAGCAGCCATAGGCGAAGGTGTGCAGCTTAAAAGAAAAAATGCAGAAGCTACGCTTCTAACTAAAGATGACATTGATGCTATCCTTGCTGGTGGTGCTGGTAAAGTAACTCATGGCGATTTTGATCATGCTGATGCAGCTAGTTTAACAGGAGATACTGAAATAGGAAAAGTACTTAATGCACTTATAGAGGAGGCTACTAAAGGTAGTGGCTATATAGAAGCAGCAGAAACAGAGATAGGTAAAGTAACAACCGAAATAGGTAAAGTTAAAACAGCAAATGAAAACCTTGCAACTTCTAACAAACTTATGACCGACACAGATAAAACTATTGCGACAATTACTAGTAGCGAAGAAATAGCAGAAGCCAAATTCATGGCACTGGATGTAGCAATAAAGCAGAAGAAACAACCTGAAGAAATAAAAACAGCCCAACAAGAACTAAAAAACGCAGCTAATGCTCGTGCAACAGGTGTAACAAAGGTTGCAAACCTAGAAGAGAAACAAGGTGAAGTATTAGGATCATTTACTGATACTGTCTTAGCAAATGATACTGTAAAATCTATAGTAACCACATATAATGCAAAAGAACTTGCTGATACTGCAAAAGCACTAAACACATCAATAGAGCAAAGCCAACGATCACAGAACAAAGGTACATCTACTGATATCATAATGTTTAATACAGGACTTGCTACAAACACTCGCTTAGCAAAACTATCAAACCCATTTAATGCAGACCTAGCACTAGCACAAGCTATTAATGAGCTAGAAGGAGAAACATTTGCTGATGCTGGTGATAGTCTATCAAGTGTAATAAAAGAGTATACAAATAGATTTAACCATGATAATAACCTATGGGGTAATATCTTTGGTGGTAAAGGTAAAATAAAAGACTCTGCTAATCCAAGCATTTGGGGTGTAACACTAGGTTATGATAAAGCATTTGATAACACTATAGTTGGTGGATTTATCAACTATGCAAAAGTACAATCAAAAGATTCACAAGTAAGAAGTGAATCTGATAACTATAGCTTTGGTGTATATTCAAGAAGCTACTTTGATCAAAGCGAGATAGATGCTAAGATTGGATATGGCTTTGGAAGAAATGAACTAAGCAGACATGCAATGGATTCTAAGATAGGTACTTCAACAGGAAAGTATGATAGTAAATTCTTTGATGTAGATGTTGAGTATGGTTATGTATTTGGTCTAGGTAATGCTATGTTTATTAAACCTATAGCAGGTCTATCATATACTCATATTAAACATGATGGCTTTACAGAAGATGGTAATGTTCCTGCTATATTTGGTAATACAACTCTAAAGACACTAAAAGCAAAACTTGGTAGTGAGTTTAGAGTATATACTGATAATGCAGGCTACTTTTATATAACTCCTGGTGTAGAAAGAGAACTTAGTAAGAGTGCAAATGACCTTAGTGTAAAATTTGTAGGTTCTAGTAAAGATGTAGTGTTTGATGCTGATAAGAAAAAGAATACATACATTACTCTTAAGACTGGTGCTGAGTTTAAGATTACAAACAATCTAAGCACAAACATTAACTTTGGTGCAAAAGCTAAAGCAAAAGAACAATACTACAATGGAACACTTGGAGTTTCTTATAAATTCTAAGATACATACAATAAGTATGCATACAAACATACAATAAACATACATACATACTAAACAGCTAAGACTTAGGTCTTGGCTGTTTGGAAGTATGACTTTATAATCCTAACTTTATAACTCTAACTCAACATAAATGGCATGGTTGTGATATTTTGTAAAAAGATTACAAACTCAATGCAAGAAGCCATTGACATAACGACACAAAGACGAAAAATCCAAGATGAATACAACAAAGCAAACAGCATAACGCCAACATCTACAAAATGTTTTTAGGTATAAAAATATGTAGATATTTATATAACAGCTGTAAGGGCTGATATTACGTGAGATTCTGCCATAGCTTATCATTTATTTAATTTTTTAATATGACAGAATTTTAGCTGATTTTAGAGATACAATCTTGTACGGATGCTACATAATAGTGATAAAGTTAAGATTAATAAATTAGATTAATGAGTTAGGATTATAAAGTCATACTCCCAAACAGCCAAGACCTAAGTCTTAGCTGTTTAGTATGTATGTATGTTTATTTATTGTATGTTTGTATGCATACTTATTGTATGTATCTTAGAATTTATAAGAAACTCCAAGTGTTCCATTATAGTATTGTTCTTTTGCTTTAGCTTTTGCACCAAAGTTAATGTTTGTGCTTAGATTGTTTGTAATCTTAAACTCAGCACCAGTCTTAAGAGTAATGTATGTATTCTTTTTCTTATCAGCATCAAACACTACATCTTTACTAGAACCTACAAATTTTACACTAAGGTCATTTGCACTCTTACTAAGTTCTCTTTCTACACCAGGAGTTATATAAAAGTAGCCTGCATTATCAGTATATACTCTAAACTCACTACCAAGTTTTGCTTTTAGTGTCTTTAGAGTTGTATTACCAAATATAGCAGGAACATTACCATCTTCTGTAAAGCCATCATGTTTAATATGAGTATATGATAGACCTGCTATAGGTTTAATAAACATAGCATTACCTAAACCAAATACATAACCATACTCAACATCTACATCAAAGAATTTACTATCATACTTTCCTGTTGAAGTACCTATCTTAGAATCCATTGCATGTCTGCTTAGTTCATTTCTTCCAAATCCATATCCAATCTTAGCATCTATCTCGCTTTGATCAAAGTAGCTTCTTGAATATACACCAAAGCTATAGTTATCAGATTCACTTCTTACTTGTGAATCTTTTGATTGTACTTTTGCATAGTTGATAAATCCACCAACTATAGTGTTATCAAATGCTTTATCATAACCTAGTGTTACACCCCAAATGCTTGGATTAGCAGAGTCTTTTATTTTACCTTTACCACCAAAGATATTACCCCATAGGTTATTATCATGGTTAAATCTATTTGTATACTCTTTTATTACACTTGATAGACTATCACCAGCATCAGCAAATGTTTCTCCTTCTAGCTCATTAATAGCTTGTGCTAGTGCTAGGTCTGCATTAAATGGGTTTGATAGTTTTGCTAAGCGAGTGTTTGTAGCAAGTCCTGTATTAAACATTATGATATCAGTAGATGTACCTTTGTTCTGTGATCGTTGGCTTTGCTCTATTGATGTGTTTAGTGCTTTTGCAGTATCAGCAAGTTCTTTTGCATTATATGAGGTTACTATAGATTTTACAGTATCATTTGCTAAGACAGTATCAGTAAATGATCCTAATACTTCACCTTGTTTCTCTTCTAGGTTTGCAACCTTTGTTACACCTGTTGCACGAGCATTAGCTGCGTTTTTTAGTTCTTGTTGGGCTGTTTTTAAATCATCTGCTGTTTTTTGTTTTTTTGCAACTTGTTTTATGACATCGTCTAGAGCCTTTGACTTAGCATTTGCGATGCCTTCGTCGCTGGTTGCTTTTGCAATGGCTTTGTTTGCACTAGCCATTATTTCATTTGTTTTAGCAAGATCTTTCTGTGCTTCTGCTACTTTGTCTGATGCTGTTTTTACTTTGCCTATCTCAGTTGTTGCATCTACCACTGCTTTTTGGGCGCCAGTTTCGTTACCATTACTAGGGTCTCCTATAAGTGCATTTAGAACAGTAGCTTTGTTTTGCTCATTATCTAAAGCGGTTTGACCATCGCCAAAATCCTCTTTCTTTGCAGTACCATTAACAATAGCGTCAATATCTTTTTTGGTTAACTCTTTGCCACCTGCGGTTTTAGTTTGTAGCTTTACACCAGCATCTATGGCTGCTATTAATGCGTCGGCTTTTTCTTTAACAGCATCTTTATTATTGGCATTGTTGCCTTTTGCTGTGGTTAATTTATTTGCAAGTGCTTTTATATCAGTCTCTTGCTTGTCGATTGATTTTTTGTCTGTGCCATTAAGTGTTAGCTTGTCTTTTTTTACTTCTTTTATTGCTTTATTTAGCGCTTCTTGTTTTTTTGTGACATCAGCTTGTTCTTCTTTCATAACATTTTGGATTCTATCTAGTATGTAATCTTTGTTTTCGACAAATGCTTTGTATTGATCGTCTTTTTCATCTATTTGTTCAGGCTTGCTTATGATGTTTTCTATAGCGCCGTCTATCGTATTCTCTCTTTCAGTTTTTCTTTTATTGTGTTCTTTTGTAAATTCTGTCACAAACGATTCCCAAACATCTTTGTTATTGTCTGCAAATATCTGTGCTATCTTATCATGATTGTTACCAGTCTTTGCAAAATCATCAAGAGTTATGGTTATTGCTTGACCACCATTCTCAACCACTGTGTTATCACCGCCTGCTATTTTTAATTTTATAACTCCTTGGTTATCTATTGTTAAAGTTGAAGCATCTTTACCGTTTAGTATAATCTCTCCACTTTCTGTAATTTTGCTTTTTTCATCTTTTATCACTTTAAGGGCATTATAAATTTTTGTATTTATATCAGTGCTAGAAGAACCTTGCTCTCCACTCCATTTGCTTAGTTCACCGTAAATGCTACCTAAATCATTTACTGCTTTAAGAATTTTGTTATAAGCAGCTGTTCTAACCGATTCACTTTCTTTTTCACGAGCCAAATTAGCTACATCAGCACTTGGTACAGCCAACGCAACCGTAGATATACTAGCACTTAAAAGTGCAACACATGCAATCTTTGAAAATTTCATCTTTAACTCCTTAAATTATTGTAGAAACTACGGTAATATTTTACCCCCCCCCCCACTTAAAGTAATGTTAAAATTTATAATGCTTTTTAAATAAAGTTTTACTTTTTATAGAAATATA
Organism: Campylobacter mucosalis; assembly: GCF_013372205.1. Lineage (NCBI taxonomy): Bacteria > Pseudomonadati > Campylobacterota > Epsilonproteobacteria > Campylobacterales > Campylobacteraceae > Campylobacter > Campylobacter mucosalis. The sequence continues at coordinate 1,043,350 of NZ_CP053831.1, read as the reverse complement.
GAGGATAGTCTGCACGAAGAAGACGATAGCAAGAGCTATCAAAAAGGCAAAAAACTTGAAAAAATGCCAGCAAATGAGAGAGCAAAAATCGTAAAAGAGCTAAGAAAAGAGATGTTTAAAGCAGCAGAAGCGTTAGAGTTTGAAAAAGCAGCAGCTTTGCGTGATGAGATAGCAAAAATCAGGGCGCTTTAATCACTCTTGCAATGCTCTTAAATTTTGCACTTGTTGCACTTGCAAGGTCGTTTGGGTTTATGCAAATTTGTTTACCCCTAACTCCTGCTGAAATTAAAATTTTATCCTGACTTAAGGCACGTTCATCTATAAACGTGGCAAACTGCTTTTTCATCGCAAGTGGAGAGCAGCCGCCACGTATGTATCCAGTGACTTTTTCAAGCTCTTTAAGTGCTAAAAGTTCGCACCTTTTATGTCCGCTTACGTTTGCTAACGCCTTTAAATCAAGCTCCAAATCACCCTGAATGCACGCCACGATATACTCTCTCGTGCCCACCTCACACACGATAGTTTTGTAAATTTTAGCTATATCAACGCCAGTGATTTTAGCTAAATGCACAGCACTTAAATCGCTCTCATCGACATCATACTCAAGTAGTTCGTAGCTTATTTTTAGGCCATCAAGCACTCTTGCGGCATTTGTTTTATGAATTTTACTCATCGGATTTTTGACTTACTAAAACCGCTTCAATCATCTTTTTTATATCCCCATCAAGTATGGCGTCCGTTTGGCTGTAAGCCTCGCCACTTCGGTTGTCTTTAACCTGCTGATATGGAAAAAGCACATATGAGCGTATCTGATGACCCCAGCCGATCTCACTCTTTTCTATGTTTGCACTCGCTTCTTGTTGCTTCATAAGTTCAAGCTCGTAAAGGCGTGATTTTAGCATTTTCATCGCTGTGGCTTTGTTTTTGTGCTGACTTCTGTCGTTTTGACACTGCACGACTATGCCTGTTGGGGCGTGTGTTATTCTGATTGCACTCTCGGTTTTATTTACGTGTTGGCCACCAGCACCACCAGCACGATATGTGTCAATCTTTAAATCCTTCTCGTCAATCTCAATCTCAATGTCATCATCAAGTTCAGGGCTTACCATAACGCTACAAAAGCTCGTGTGACGCCGTCCTGCACTATCAAACGGACTTGTTCTTACCAAACGATGTATGCCATTTTCAGCCTTTAAATACCCATAGGCATTTTCGCCCTTTACGATAAAGCTTACATCTTTAAGTCCAGCCTCATCGCCTTCTTGAAAGTCAAGCGTTTCGACCTTAAACCCCTCCCTTTCGCAAAAACGCAAATACATACGATAAACCATACTCGCCCAGTCGTTACTCTCTGTGCCACCAGCACCCGGATGAATGCTTACAATAGCGTTTTTTCCGTCATCTTCGCCACTAAGTAGCATTGAAATTTCTAAATTTACAATTTTATCTTCAAGCTCATCTGCTTCGTTAAATAAAATCTCAATCGTATCAAGGTCATTTTCGGAATTTGCAAGTTCGTAAAGCTCTTTTGCATCATTTAGTGCATTTTTTGCAGAGTTAAATTTTTCAAGCATTGCGTTTAATTTTGCCTTTTCTTTGCCAATCGCCCCAGCTCTTGCGATATCTTGCCAAAAGCTCACATCATTTTCAAGCTCTGAAATTTCATCAAGTCTTTTTGAAATTTCATCAGGTTTTATAACTCCGGCTATATTTTTTACCTTTGTATTTAGGCTCTTTAAAAGTTCGGTGTATTCGTAGTTATCCACATTTTATCCTTAATTTTTTGGCAGATTTTATCAAAATTTATCTTATATTTGCTAAAATGGTCGGTTAAAAATTTTTAAAAAGAGTAAAAATGGTAGTTTTAAAAAGTGTAGATGAGCTTTTAAATTTTAGAGCTAGTTTAAACGGCAGTGTCGGCTTCGTGCCTACAATGGGGGCTTTGCACGACGGGCATATGAGTCTTATAAAACGTGCAGTTAGCGAAAATGAAAATGTCATCGTTTCGGTTTTTGTAAATCCAACGCAGTTTTTACCGGGCGAGGATTTGGCAAAATATCCAAGACGCGAGGAGGCGGACATTAAAATTTGCGAACTTTGCGGTGCGGCGGCGATTTTTATGCCAGAGGCAAATGAGCTTTATTTTGATGATGAGCCATTAGTCGTGGCACCAGCTAGACTTGCTAGTATTTTAGAGGGCAAGACTCGTCCGGGGCATTTTGACGGCGTTTTAAGGGTTTTAACAAAACTATTTAACCTAGTAAAACCAAACAACGTTTATATGGGCAAAAAGGACGCCCAACAACTAATAATCGTGCAAAATATGGTAAAAACTATGTTCATACCTTTAAATATCGTGCCTTGTGAGATTATTAGAGAGAGCGACGGACTAGCACTTTCAAGCAGAAACGCCTATCTAAGCGAAGAAGAAAAGTGTAACGCCCTAAGAATTTCACGCTCACTTTTTAATGCAAGTAATTTAATAAAATCTGGCGAACTTGACACTAAAAAGATTAAGGAAAAAATGCTTGGCACGTTAGAACCATTGCAGGTTAATTATGTCGCTGTGGTTGATAGAAATTTTAAAGAGTTAAGTGCCGTAGAGCTTGGCAATACGATAATTCTAGTCGCTGCTTACGTTGGCAAGACGCGTTTGATTGATAATCTTTGGGTTTAAAATGGCAAAACTTCATCTAATTTCACTAGGCTGTAATAAAAATTTAGTTGATAGCGAGATAATGCTTGGTCGCTTAAAGGCTTACGAGCTTACAGATGACGCCACGCAAGCTGATGTGATAATAGTAAATACTTGCGGTTTTATCGCCTCTGCAAAAGAGGAGAGTGTTCGCACGATTTTAGAGATAGCAGACGCCAAAAAAGCGGACGCAACGCTTGTGGTGACTGGCTGTTTAATGCAACGCTACCGCGATGAGCTAATGAAAGAATTGCCAGAGGTTGATCTATTTACCGGTGTTGGCGATTATGATAAGATTGATGAAATTTTACTTAAAAAGACAAATCTTTTTAGTCCAGATACCTACCTTCAAAGCAATGATGAACGCGTGATAACAGGCTCAAACTATCACGCTTACATTAAAATTTCAGAGGGCTGTAATCAACAATGTAGCTTTTGTGCCATACCTACTTTTAAAGGGCGTTTAAAGTCGCGAAGTCTTGAAAATATCGTAGATGAAGTGCGAAAACTCGTGCAAAAAGGATATTATGATTTTAGCTTTCTTTCACAAGATAGTAGCTCATATATGCGTGATTTTGGCGTTAGTGACGGACTTATAAATTTAATAGATGAGATTGAAAAGATACAGGGTGTAAAGAGTGCTAGAATTTTATATCTTTATCCAAGCACGACGAGTAGGGCGTTAATTGAAAAAATCATCGCTTCAAAGGTTTTTCATAACTACTTTGATATGCCAATCCAGCACATAAGCGAAAATATGCTTAAAATTATGCGTCGTGGCAGTGGCGAGGCTAAGCTAAAAGAGCTTTTAAGCCTAATGAGAAACGCTCCAAATTCATTTTTAAGAACTGGCGTGATTGTGGGGCATCCTGGCGAAAGTGATGATGATTTTAACGAGCTTGTAAAATTTCTAAGTGAGTTTAAATTTGATAGAATTTCAGCTTTTGCCTACTCAAAAGAAGAGGACACCAAGGCTTATGAGATGACGCAGGTGCCTACAAAAACGATCTCAAAGCGTTTAAGCGTCATTGAAAAAGTCATTAAAAACGCCATAAATGATAGCTTTGAAGCGATGATAAATCGCTTGTGCGTGGCGTCACTTGAAGGCGAGAGCAGCGAGGGCGAGATGTTTTATGCGGCTAAGCTTGATATTTGGGATAAAGACATTGACGGCGAAATTTTGATAAACGAGAGCGAAGTTAGCGACCTAAGAATTGGCGAACGCTACGTTTGTAAAATCACGCAATCACTTGGCGACAAGCTAGTTGCAAGTATTGTTAAAAGGGCGGATTAGCCTTGTGCAAGATAGAAATTTCAGCACAAATCATAAAGCTTTTAAAAGGCGGTAAAAACCTACTCGCCTTTTCTCACGGCGTTGATAGCACGGCACTTTTTTATATTTTAAACGATTTGGGTGTAAATTTTGACATTGCAATCGTTGATTATAACATTCGCAAAGAGAGTAAAAATGAGGTTAAACAAGCACAAAATTTAGCCCTGAAATTTAGTAAAATTTGCCACACTAAAAGCGTTTTTTTAGACGTTAAAAATTTTGAAAAAAATGCACGTGATGAGCGTTACGCCTTTTTTAACAATCTTTGCAAAGCTCACGGATACACAAATTTAATCCTAGCACACCAGCTAAACGACCTTTTTGAGTGGTTTTTAATGCAACTTAGCAAAGGAGCAGGACTTAGTGAACTTATCGGTATGAAAGAGTGTGAAAGACGTGAGAATTTCACGCTAATCCGCCCACTTTTAGGTGTTAGCAAAGATGAGCTTTTAGGCTTTTTAAACAGGCAAAATTTAGAGTATTTTATTGATGAAACTAATTTAAAAACAGACTATAAACGAAATTTTTTCAGACACGAATTTGCTGAGCCATTTTTGGCTAAATTTAAAAGTGGCGTTAAAAAAAGCTTTGAATTTTTAAACGAAGACGTTAGGAATTTAGAGCCAAAAATAAAGCGAGTAAAAGAGCAGTTTTATGTCGTTAAAAATGACAAAAACGCACTTCGTGGCATTGATAAGGTAGCTAAAATTTTTGGTATTTTAATGAGCGAGAATCAAAGAAAAATTTGCCTAAGTGACTGCGTTATTAGTGGCAAAATGGCAATCGGCGTTAGAGATGATCTAATTTTTATCACGCCATTTATAAAAACAAAAATGGATAAACGCTTCAAAGAGTGTTGCCGAATAAAAAAGATACCAAAATTAAACAGACCATACCTTTTCTTAATAAATTTTAATCTATTGTTATAAAATTATTACTAGTATAAGCTAGAATGGCTACTAGACAGGTTAAATAAAGAATTAATTGCTATCATGTATAAAAATTTGATTTTTCCCATTTTGTTTTGCTTTATACATTGCATTGTCAACTTTTTTTATCATATCTTCTTTACTACTCATAGTTTCATCAACACAGGCAACACCAATGCTCGCAGATCCATGCCATCCGCTTTTGCCAAATTCTACAAATAAATTTTCTATACTTTGATAAATCTTATCAGCAATTATCTTTGCTCCATTTTTATCTGTATTTGGACAGACTATCAAAAACTCATCTCCGCCCATTCTACACACAACATCATCGGTTCTTACATTGTGCAATAATGCTTGTGAAAATATATTTAATATCTTATCTCCTGCATCATGACCAAAGGTATCATTAATGATTTTAAAATTATCAAGGTCAAACATTAAAAATGAAAATTTAATCCCATTTTGTTTGAAATTTTGCCAGCAATTATCAAGCTCGTTTAGCATTTTATGCCTGTTAGCTAGTCCGGTTAGTTGATCAGTCATCGCTATGTGTTCTAGCTTTTTATTTACCTTTTCTAACTCTAAATTTGCCTCTTTTAGCTCTTTTGTCCTCTGCTCGACTGTGTCCTCAAGAGATTTTTTAAGCGTCAAAAGCTCATCGTTATATCTCATTAATACTCCAAAAATTCCATTAAATGACTTAACTAGCGTATCTATTTGCTCGTGATTTATGCCGTTAATCTCGACAAATGCGTCTTCTGGAGAGTATCCTGACTCTATGAGCCTTATTTGGGCGGTTAAATTTTTATCTATGCCAAGTATGTGAAATGTAAGCCACTGAACTAAAAAATCAAGCAGGGACTTCGCGCTTTTTTGTATATTTTGAATGTTTATGCTTTTATACTGCGATGTTACCTCTTCGATGAAATTTTTGTGTGCTTGAACATGCTCTTTTATGTGGCGTATATCAACACCAGCATTTTTCATTATCGCTTCTTCTCCAGCAAAGTGATACCTTGAATAACCAACAAGCTCTTTAAAAATTGGATCAATGTCATCTATCGTAACCTTTACCATAGAGAGTTTTCTACCTAGGGAATTTATAAGCTCTATGAGATATCTGTGATCAGAGTCTATCTTTTTTACATTTGTTTCAAATTCCTTGCCCCAAACAAAAACATCTGTGCTAGTATGCATAAAAAGCCTTTTGAATAAATTATGATTTTTTCGTAAATTTATCGTTTAAATTATATATAAACTTTTCTTTGATAAGGATAAAATAGTCACTACCATGATTTTATTAAATTTATTTTTGTTAGTTTTGTAAAAAACTTGACAAAAGCTAAACTTTTTTGTATAATCCCAACTTCAATTTTGTTTATTTTGTCTTGTTAGCTCAGCAGGTAGAGCATCTCACTTTTAATGAGGGGGCCGCTGGTTCGAATCCAGCACAGGACACCACTTTTTGGGTTTTTATGACCCTTTCGTCTAGTGGCTCAGGACTCTACTTTCTCTATGTAGAAACAGAGGTTCAAATCCTCTAAGGGTCGCCATTATTAAGTAGGTTAGGTCGCTTAGCTCAGTTGGTAGAGCGCCACCCTTACAAGGTGGATGTCATAAGTTCGAGTCTTATAGCGACCACCATCACGCTTTCGCGTAATATTTAGGTGATTAGCCACCGTAAGTGCTTACTTAACTTTTTTCGGTGCAGCGGTAGTTCAGTTGGTTAGAATGCCGCCCTGTCACGGCGGAGGTCGCGGGTTCGAGCCCCGTCCGCTGCGCCACTTCTGTCTTGTTAGCTCAGCAGGTAGAGCATCTCACTTTTAATGAGGGGGCCGCTGGTTCGAATCCAGCACAGGACACCACTTTTTGGGTTTTTATGACCCTTTCGTCTAGTGGCTCAGGACTCTACTTTCTCTATGTAGAAACAGAGGTTCAAATCCTCTAAGGGTCGCCATTATTAAGTAGGTTAGGTCGCTTAGCTCAGTTGGTAGAGCGCCACCCTTACAAGGTGGATGTCATAAGTTCGAGTCTTATAGCGACCACCATCACGCTTTCGCGTAATATTTAGGTGATTAGCCACCGTAAGTGCTTACTTAACTTTTTTCGGTGCAGCGGTAGTTCAGTTGGTTAGAATGCCGCCCTGTCACGGCGGAGGTCGCGGGTTCGAGCCCCGTCCGCTGCGCCACTTTTTATCCTTCTTTTAGAAATTTAGTTGCCACAAGATCAACTTTTGCTTTATCTGTATCTTTTTTTAGTGATTTGTAAATTTTATTCATATAGTTTTCTAAAATTTCGTGACTATTGATTACTTTTTGTCCGCTTTTAACCTTTGTATATTCGCCTGAGCTATCTAGTTCAAATGCTAGTTCATTATCATTTAGCTGAAGCTCTAGCACCTCTAGTAATCTATCTTGTAAACGCCTTTCAAATATAGGACTCATAAGCTCAAGTCGTCTTTCTAAATTTCGTGGCATCCAGTCAGCACTTGAGATATAAACTCTTGGTTCTGAGTGTTTAAAATATAAAATTCTAGCGTGTTCTAGGTATTTTCCGACGATTGAACGCACTCTTATGTTTTCGCTTTTGCCAACTATACCAGGTCTTAAACAGCAAATTCCACGCACTATGAGATCTATCTTAACTCCAGCATTTGAAGCAAGGCTAAGCTCGTGGATAACGTCAGAATCAACAAGAGCGTTCATTTTGGCTATAATGCGTCCTTGATCGCCCTTACTTGCTTCAAATTTAATCTTTTGTATTATGCGTTCTTTTATTTGCAACGGCGACATACTGAGTGTTTCTAAGCGACGATTTTTGTTGTATCCTGAGAGAATATGAAAAAACGTTGTTGTATCGCTTGCAAACTCTTTGCGACTTGTAAAAAAACTAATATCAGTATAAATTTTAGCAGAATTTGCGTTGTAATTTCCAGTGCCTATGTGCATATAAAATTTCAGCTTATCGCCTATTTGGCGTATTATTTGAGAAACTTTTGCGTGAACCTTAAAGCCTGTAATGCCGTATATTACGTGTGCTCCAGCGTCCTCTAATGCTTTTGCCCAGTGAAGATTGTTTTCTTCATCAAACCTAGCCTTTAGCTCGACCATTACGGTTACTTGTTTGCCGTCACTTGCGGCATCTATGAGACTTTGAATAATTGGTGAGCTTTTATCAACTCTGTAAAGAGTCATACGTATTGATATGACTTTTGGGTCTTTACTCGCCTCTTTTATAAACTGAACAACCGGATCAAAGCTCTCATAAGGGTGCAAGAGCAACACATCTTCTTTGTCTATTGCGTCAAAAATACTTACATTTTCCCCAAAAGGTGGAAGTGTTTTTGGTGTGTAAAGTGGTAGGCTAAGGTTTATAAAATCCTTATTTGAAGCTATTTGCCATAGTGAATTTAGCGTGAGCGGGACATTTGAAAAATAGATATCCTTATGAAAAATTTTCATATGTGAGTTTAAAAACTCAAGTATATCCTCATCGGCGTCTTGAGCGATTTGCATACGCACAAAAGCACCTTTTCTGCGTAGTTTTAGCCCTTGCTCAAGTATCATCATAAAGTCATCTGCCTCCTCCTCTTCTATGACGATATCTGCGTTTCTTGTCACTCTAAAAGCACAAGAGCTAATAAGCCGATATCCAGGGAAAATTTCTTCAGCGTGACGATGAACGATGGTTTCTATCGGGACATACACGTTTTCTTCTGGTTGATGAAATCTAGGTAAAACGCGAGAAATTCGTATCATTCCATATTTTAAAATTTCAGGATGAGATATGTCTGCTAACTTTACAGCCAGTGAGAAGCTAAGGTTATTTAAATGCGGGAACGGGTGCGTAGCATCAACCGCTATAGGGACTATAACAGGTAAGATATTTGAGAAAAAATACTCATCGCAACGAGATTTTAAAATATCATCAAGCTCCTCATAATTTTTTATAAATAGCCCCTCTTTAGCGAGTGCGTCTTTTGTGGTTAGATAGTGGTTTTCTAAAACCTTTTGCTCATCTTGTAGATATTTTCGTATCTCTCTTAACTGCTCAAGTGGACTCATCTCATCGCTACCGCTAATTGTAACACCAGCAGCAAATAGTTGTTTTAGTCCAGCGATTCGTATCATATAAAACTCATCTAAATTTGTGCTATAAATGGCTAGAAATTTTAGCTTTTCAAGTAGCGGTATATCTTTTTGACATTGTGCTAAAACACGTGAGTTAAACCTGAGCCAACTTAGCTCTCTATTGATAAAAAGAGTGTTGTTTGACATATTTTTCTCCTTTTTGTTTAATTTTATCAAAAATGTAATAAAATTAAAACAAATTTGATAAAGTTGAGATTTTTAGCTACAATACGTGGTAAAAACGGAGCTTTTATGTTAGATTATGCTATTTTAGTTGGTATTTTTTTAGTTTGTGTTATCGTTTTTGCATTGATTAAGAAAATTTCATTTTAACGCAACTACGCTCTTACGAGCGGTAGTCGGCGTTTATGCTTACATATTTATGACCCAAATCACATCCATAAGCACTAAAGCAAGAGTTTGCTATACCTATGTTGCATGTTATAGTGTAGCTTGGCTTTTTCATAACGTCGTGTGCTAAGCTCTCTCTGTATTTATCTAGCTCTTTAAAATCTTTGCTATAAACTAAAACATCATCGTAGTATATAGATAGCTTCTCTTCGTCGCATTCTATCCCGCTAGCACCTATGGTTGAGGCGATTCTGCCCCAGTTTGGATCTTCGCCAAATATGGCTGTTTTGACAAGCAGTGAGTTTGCCAGGGCTTTTGCCGCGGTTTGTGCTTGTTTATCATCTTTTGCACCTTTTACTTTAAACTCAACAACCTTTGTCGCACCCTCTCCGTCTTTTACTAGCATTATGGCAAGCTCTTTTGTTATTAAATTTAGCACATCTTTAAACGCTTGTTTGTCATACACGCCACTTTTTTTGGAGCTTAAAAGCATAACAGTGTCGTTTGTAGATGTATCTCCGTCAACACTAACAGCGTTAAAGCTTGTCAAAACGCTCTGTTTTAAAAGCTCGTCCATATCCTCTTTTGCTATATCTGCGTCTGTTAAGATAAAACAGAGCATAGTGGCTAGAGCAGGGTTTATCATACCAGCACCTTTGCAGATAGCTGCTATTTTAAATTTGCCTTTGTTTGTCAAATTTATCTCGTAAGCCAACTCTTTTTTAAAGCTATCAGTTGTCATTATCGCGTTTACTACGGCGTTACTATCTCTTTTTGTGAAATTTAAATTCTTAAGACCTTTTGTAATTTTTTCTTTATTAAGTCTGTAGCCTATAACACCAGTTGAACTCATTATAGGATTTATAAGGGCAATTTTTTTACCAAGAGCAGTAAAAATTTCATCTATGTCTTTAACACCAGCTTCGCCAGTCATAGAGTTTGCATTTTTTGAGTTTAGCAGTATAAAATTTGTTTTAAAATTTTTTGGATATTTTAAAAAATGTCTAATAGGTGCGGCTGGAAATTTATTGCTAGTAAAAATGGCTGACACATCGACTGCTTCATCGCTTCTTATAAATCCAAGATCGTTGCCATCTTTTTTAAAGCCAGAATTTACGCCGTCAAAGTAAAATCCATCTATATTTTCAAGTCCATTTTCTAGTTTTTTAATTTCATACATATTTAAATTCCTCTGGTCTGTGTTTGCTTTTAATGACGCGTTTTGTGGCTCTTATGCCAGTAGCTGTACCGATAACTAGCAGTTTTGTGCCTGTTCCGATAAGCGTGTCACCACTTGGCATAGGTGTAAATTTGTTATTCATATCCGATATTCCAACGACATCAGCGTTTGTGATGTTTCTTAAGTGTGTTTCTTTTAGCCTTTTAAATCGTACCCATGAATAGTCCGGGACTAAAATTTCCTCTATATCTATCGGAGAGTCTTTTTTGTATAAAAATTGCTCAAGCAAATTCTCCATATCTGGACGCACACTCATCGCACTAAGACGCTGGGCAACTAGTTTTGACGGGCTTACTACGTTATCTGCACCAAGTTTTTTTAAGCGTTCAGTATCGTCTTCATTATCTGAGTTTGTCATCACAAAATATGATTTACTTCTTCCTATCTCTTTTTCATAAAGCCTTACAGAGGCGATGAGTGCGATATTGTCAGCTATGTTTGGGCTTAAGGTTATAAGTCCTTTTGCACTTGAGAGATGAGTTTTTAAAAATGCCGTTTTGGTGTGCGGTTGAGCCTTTATAAAATATGGGTATTTGTATTTTTCTGCCAGTTCAGCCAAATCATCTCTATCATCTACAACTACAAATGGTATGTGATTTTCTCTAAATTGTGCACTAAGCTCGATTGTGTATAGGTTGTGATAGCAGATTACAAAGTGATTTTTTAAACGAGCGATTTTATAAAGCATACTTCTCTCCTTTAAGATAGCAATAAGCGAACCCTTTTTTAAAACTTCGATTAATAGACCTATTGAAAATGTAAAGACCATAAAGCCAAGCAGAATAAAAACTATCGTAAAAATTCTACCCTGCGTAGATATAGGTGCAACCTCTGTAAAACCAACGGTTGTAAAGGTCATACCCGCTTGATAGATAGCGTCCATCAGTGAAAAATTATCTATAAAGACGTATCCTAGCGTACCAAACATCATCATCATTACAACCGAGATGAGCGGTAATCTAAATGGCTTTAGCTGTTCGTATAGCTCTGTGTTGAGATTTATTTCAGGTTTTGTGGAGTTTTGCCATTGGAGGAATTTTTTAAGCCTTGTCAGAAAAGCCATAAATTCCTCTTTGGCGTGGTCATTAGTTTGATTGTTTCTTCATAGTTCTTAGTGTAGAGGCAGCTACTTTGATTTTCATTGTAGAGCCGTCTTCTAACGCAACACGAATAGTTCTAAGATTTGGCAAAAATCTTCTTTTTGTCTTGTTGTTAGCGTGGCTGACGTTATTGCCTACCATTACGCCTTTTCCTGTTATAGCACATCTTCTTGACATTATGTATTCCTTATTAAACAAAATTTTCGGCTGATAATATCAAAAAAAAACAAAAATAATGCTTAAATTGTAGTATTTTGGTATTTATTAAAATTTAATTTGCTTTTTGTGTGGCTTTTGGATAGAATTAGACAAAATTTACATTGCGTTTAAGTTTAAGGACTATGCTGTCAAAATCTCAAATAGATAAAATAATCGAACATATCGGTTTTGTACCAGAAAATATCAAACAAGTTAAAGCTCTGATGTCTGCTAAAAAACCAAAAGAGGCGATAGGGTTGCTTGCTTTAGATAGAGAATTTGTTATTTATTTTCTTACTATGCTCAGAAATGCGGATTTTTACGTAGATATAGGCAGTAAAGATGTTAGGATTATAGCTGAGCAACTAGATGTAAATTTGTTAAATTCTATAATAGACTCTTACGCTTTATTTTTAAAATTTCCAAAAAAGTGTGAAATTTTTGACATAAGTACTATAAAATTGGTAGAGTTAAATGCTAAAATTTTGTGCCATTGGGATAAAATTTTAACTCAAATAAGATACAGAAGTGCTAGAAATTCATCTCTTGCGTCGCTTATGATGTTAAATATTTTACTTGCTGAGCTCGTTTTTGTAAGTTTTGTAAATTCAGTAGATGGCATTTTGGATATTTGTGACATAAGCTATGATGAAATTTTTGAGAAAATGTATAGCCAGGGGCTGTTTTTTACGACTACTTTAATGCTTGATTTTAATCTAAAAACATTGCCACCAAGTGAAAAAAATATAGTTGAATATTTTAAAATTTTAATATGTTACGAGATTAGTCAGCCTGGATTTTGTTCTGCTGGTTTTGATAAAATTTTTAATCTAAATGCAGTAGCAGACACCCAAATGCTGGTGGAATTTAAAAGGGCTTTGGTCAGATGAAACTGGTGTTTGAAAATTCTCTAGCAGTATTAATGCCTTTTGGTTTTTTAGACGTTGGCAGTAGTGAGATTAGCGATGAAAACGAGAAGATGATAGTCGCTAGGGGTGTAAATTTCATACTTGTATCTTTTAAAAATGTCGTGTTTTTTACGCCAAATTGGATTCATTCTGTTTTATCTAGGTTACAGAAAATTTCCCAACAAAATGGCGTAGGTATGGGCGTTTGTGACTATAATGATGTTATTTACGAGCTTTTAATAAAATCATCATCAAATTTTGCAAATTTGTCGTTTTTTCAAACCAAGGACGTGGCGTCGATATTTTTTGCAAGTAGACTGCTAGACGAACAAGAGGTTGCGATAGTAATCCCAAAAACCGAGCAGAGAAATTTTATAGAGATGAAGCTTGGCGATCGTGGATACAGGGCTTGTGTGTTTAGTAACGAGAGTGAAGCTAGAAAACACAACTTGCCGGTTATAACTTCAAAAACCCACATTTTGACACAGGGTAAAAATTTGCAAATTTTTACCAAGTCAAACATAGTGGTTTATAGAGCTAGTGGTATGATAGATTCGAGCTTTGTTGCAGATTTTAACAGCTTTTATCACTCTACACTTTTAAGAAGCGGCTTTAAATTTTTCATATTTTGGATAAATATAACAAGCGGTGTTAATAGCCACGGTGCAAATTTCTTGATAAAACTGGCAGATTTTAGTGCTGAATACGGAGCGATAATTGCCGTTTGTGGCTTAAGACAGAGTAATATCTCAGAGGAGCTTTACTTAGCCCTAAAGGATGCTAGCATACTTGTTTATAACCAATTTACTGATTTTTTAAACGATGATAGTATTTTGTATATGAAAAAGCGTCAGCTAGATCCAGGAATAGTGCGAAATATAAATAAAAATATTATCGATATTTTGCCATTTTTGATGTCTAGTGTTGTTGATGTTTTATCTAGCGTGAGCCAAAGTCAGATAGTATGCGTAAATACTAGAATCGAGTCTTGCAAGGTCAGTCAAGATGATGAGATGGTTTATGGTTGTGTCTGTTTTTATGGGGATTTTGATATGAGAGTTTTAATGGGTATAAATTCCAATAAAATAGAGCAAATTTGTCAGATGATTGCAGATAAAAATGATGATATTTTAAGCTCATACACGAAACTTTTTAGTATAATAACGGACAAAATTTTAAGATTTTTAATATTAAGAGGGATAAACACGAAAGTTAGCATACCTAAAATTTTCACCAAAGAGGATTTTTTTGACAATGTAAGCAAGGGTGCGTTTATCGATTTAAACCTTGCAAATGCTAATATCGGAAAGTTGTTTATCGGTAGATAGGAAGTTTATGTACGTAGCACCGAGTATTTTATCTGCGGATTTTGGGAATTTAAGAGCCGAGATAGAGGCTATTTGTGAGGCTGGAGCGGACCTTGTCCACGTTGATGTTATGGATGGGTATTTTGTGCCAAATATCACGATAGGTCCTGTGGTTGTAAATGCTGTTGCAAAGGCAGCAACAAAGCCACTTGATATACATTTAATGGTTGAAAATAATACATTTTTTGCCGACCTTTTTTTGCCTTTAAAGCCGAAATTTTTAACATTTCACATTGAAGAGGAAAAGCATCCTTTACGCCTAATTGATTATATACGTAAAAACGGCGTAAGCCCAGGCATAGTGCTAAACCCTCACACGCCAGTTAGCATACTTGAATACATAATAAACGAAGTTGATATGGTTTTATTAATGAGTGTAAATCCAGGGTTTGGCGGACAGAGCTTTATGCCTAGTGTATTACCTAAAATTCGTGCTTTGCGTGAGATGATTGACTCAAAAAATGCAAAATGCTTGATTGAAGTTGATGGTGGAGTAAATGGCTTAAATGCGTCTGATTTGGAGGAAGCTGGAGCTGATATTTTGGTGGCTGGAAACTATATATTCTCATCAAATTCTTACAAAACAGCGATAGAGTCGCTAAAACTTGAATTTTGAAAAATTTAGATAATTTACTAAATTTACTAGCCAGTAAAGATCTTGCTTATACTGAGTTTGTTCATAAAGCTTTAAATATAGCTGAACTTGCTGAAATTTTTGATGTTGGCGACATTGATTTGTGGCAAATTCTTGGGCTTGATATAGTAAAATACGCTGGTAAGGTTGAGCTAAAAACTAGACTAAGACCGATATGCGATCAAGAATTTTGCATAGTTGATGTAGAAACCACAGGCGGGGTAAAGAGTGGACAGATCATAGAGATAGGTGCCGTAAAAATTCTCTCTGGCGATATAGTTGGTAAATTTCACAGCCTTATTTATGCACCTGAAGTGCCAGAAAATATAACCGAACTTACGGGAATTAGCTCAGATGACCTAACTAACGCTCCAAAGATAAAGAGTGTAATGGAGCGTTTTAGGCACTTTTTGGGCAGTGCGGTTTTTGTGGCACATAATGTAAATTTTGATTATGGTTTTGTGTCAAAATCAATGAGCGATTGTGGATTTGGCATTCTTTTAAATCGCAAACTATGCACCATAGAGCTAGCACGTAGAACGATAGCTTTTGAGCGTTACGGACTTAGTGCGTTAAAGGAGCTTTTTAATATCACAAACACTCATCACAGGGCATTTAGTGACGCTGTTGCTGCTAGCGAGATCTTTAAAATTTCGCTATCTAGGTTGCCACAAAATGTTAAAACCACTGAAGAGCTTATAAAATTTAGTAAAACAGCACCAAATTTAAGAACCAAACCAATACTAAACGAGGGCTAATCTATTTTTGTCCATAAACTTTTATGTTAAAAGTTGTGTGTATTTTATCGCCTTCGCCTCTCATTTGTATAGGAAAATCCGCTCTGATAATGCTTTCGTATTTGCTAAGTGACTCTAAAAAGTCATAAAATTTTTGCGGTGTTTTTATTGAGCTTACGACGCTTAGTTTGTATAAAAAATACTTCTCATCTGTGCTTGTGTCGTTTGCTTCGAGCAAGGAAACGTCGCTAAAGAAATTTGAAGCAAATTTTATAAATTTATCTTTATCAAATTTTGAATCATAAGAGCTTATTATAAATTTATGCTCATCTTTTAGCTTATTTAGGGCTTCTTGCTTTGTATCGTGAGTCTGCTTTACTTTTGAGTAAACGCCAAGAACGGAGTTGTTCTCTCTTGCTAAATTTCGATACTCTTTTATGTTTGGCACGATAAATGCAAGTATCATAATAAAACATACAACTATGAAAGCGAGTATAAAAATTAGGAGCTTTACTAGGTCGATGTTTTCTAAGCTAGTGTCTTTTTTACTCATTATAACCCTCTGATTTTTCTAGCTTATTTGTGCTTACAAAGCCATACCAGCCATTTTTTATCTGATAAAAACTCGTATTTGACGTCGTAAATATCGACTTTAATGGTGACGCTAGGAGTTGGTTAAAGACATCTTTTGTTGGTGTTACTCCTCTTATGATTAGCGAGTTTTTATCCATTAAAACCTCTTCTAATGTTATACTATCAGGAACTAGATCAAATAGATTGTGAAGGCTTTGTTTTAGTAGATTATTTGATGTGTAAATTTCGTTTGCGACCTCTATTTTGGTGTTTAATATCCCGGTTACATCATCTAGTTTTTTAATCTCTTCACTAAGTCTTACTTGCTCTTGTGACAAATTTACGCTTTTGTTTTTTATCGAGTAGTTTTTATATATCAAAAACAAATTTATCGTAAAAAGAACCAAAAATAGCACAAATATCAAAAACAGCCAAAGCTTACTAAATAGGCTAAGTAGCGGTCTTGGCTCAGGTTTTATAAGGCTAAATGTCATATTTTTATCTCCTGAGTCATAAGCTCGTTCATTATATGTAAGGTATCTACTGGATATACGTCAGTTTCTACAAGAAGCTCGGTTTGTAGATATTGTAAAAATGTCGCGCTGGTTTTAGAGTTATCAAATATTACAACTTGCTCGACAAAATCGCCTTGATACATTGGATTTTGATAATACTCTTTAATTGCAAAACAGATATATTTAAAAAGGTTCATATCTCTGCCAAATATCGTTACAGATACAGCCACATCACTTGAAGCTGGCATATTTATATCATATCCGAGATCTTCAAACTCATCTTTTGGTTTTTCGGTGTTTAACATCTCATCTAGGCTTTTAAAATCATCAAGCGAGTTTAATTCATCCTCATCTTTTATGATAAGGTTATCAATATCTGTTATGTCCTCTTCTTTAAAAATTTCGGTAATTGGTGCCTTTTCTGTCTTATCTACCTTAAAAAATGTAGCAAATTTTAGCTGTTTTTTGCTAAAAATGGCTAGAGCTGAGTTATCCTGATGGTTGTAAAGATATAGGGTTGTTTTATCTGAAATTCCACGCTTCAAAAGCTCTGAGTAGAGTAGGGCAATGGGCGAATAAAGCAGATCAACGCTATCTTTGCCAAACATATCCTTTGCCTTATTTATCTCAAAGGCGTCAGCATATATGCTAAAGCTATTGCTCATATTTATGCTAATAACCCCATCGCTTCTTATGTTAAATTTTTCAAACTCATCTTGTCTTAATGTCGGCAAAGCACCCTGAAATGCGTCGTTGTAAAACACTGATACGTAAACAGCGTAATACGTATGCTCTTGGCGTCTTATGTATTCTAAAATTTTATCATCTAAATTTTGTGGATCTACGTCTGTAAATTTGGCGTTTAAAGTCTTTATAACCTTGCCGTTTTTAAAGACACGACCATAAAACAGACACTCCGAATTTTCTATCACGACGCTTAAAAAAAGGTTTGAAAATAAACGACGAATAGAAAAAGCCATAATACTCCCAAATATAAAAATATGCCTATGTTAGCTAAAATCGCATTAAAAACAATTAAAATTAACTTTTATTTTAATTTTTCTAACAGGACACAAGCCTGTTTATACTCAAGCAAACAGCTTTTTTTAAGTAGCTCAAGAGTTTGCTTGAAATTTTGTCTGTCTTGATTGTATCTTAGCAGAGCTTCGTTGTAGCAACCAACTCCGTCTTTGCTTTGGCAACCAAGCTTGTAATACGCAAGTGCCATATTTTCATCTCTTTGCTCATCAACTAGTCCATGCTCATAAATTTGACCCAAATTTGAACAAGCTGTTGCCAAATTTAACTCGCAAGATCTTTTATAAAATTCTCTTGCATTTTTAAAATCTTTAAGCTCAGAGTAGCTTACAGCAGCGTTGTTACAAGCTATGGCGTTATTTTTATCAATGCAAGTTTGCTTGGTATTTTCTAGCTCGTCTTTTGCTTTTTGTTCTAAAATTTCCTCATCGCTTTTTATAAGCCCAAATGTTAAAATACTCTGCCACGAACACCCGCTAAAAACAGCCATCAAAGTGGCTAAAAGTAGGGCTTTTTTCATTGCTGTACCCCTAGTTTGTTTGCTAGTCGCTTCATATGCACACAAGCTTTTTCAAGTCCCCTATAGCAAGCAACTTTGTAAATTTTATAAGCCCTTTGCTCATCTTTTTGCACACCAAGTCCAAGCTCATACATAGAGCCTATATTTGCACAAGATGGGACGTCGCCAAGCTTACAAGCACTGGTGTATGCGTCCATAGCAACTGCATAGTCTTGCACGACTATATCGCCCTTTCTGTAAGCGTTTGCAAGATAGTAGCACGATAGCTCTCCGCCGTTATTGCACGATGTTTTGTAAATTTCAAGAGCCATTTGTGGATTTTTATCTACACCTTTTGCGTTTTCATACATTAAGCCAAGGTTTGCACAACCTCTTTCTATTCCGCCATCGCAAGCTATTTTGTAATACTCTACCGCTTTTTTATATTCGTTTAAATTTTCATAATTTACGCCAATATCGTTACAAGCCTTGATATCCCCTAGCTCACATTTTGATTCTAAGGCAGTTATTAGTTCGCGATAAGCCCTTGTTTTATCCTCTTTTTGAGGTTGCTGTATCTGTGGCTCTTGCTTGGTTTGTGGCTTTGTATCATCGAACACTTTTGTTGTGACACATCCGGTAAGCAAAAACATAATGGCTATTAAAAACAACGATTTCATTATCATTTTCCTAATATATAGTAAGTTGTTTCGTTTACCTTTTTTAAATTTAGCTTGTTTTTACTAGCCCAATTTAAAATAATCTCATCAACTACCACTCTTATCTCGTCTACTTGTGCGACATTTTTTATCTTTAGTCTATCCTCAGAGCTACTCATCGCCACAAAGCAAAGGTGTGGCTTTAGCTTGTCATTTAGAGATATGACGCTTTGTGGATTTAGTCCGTCTGTGTTGTTTAGTATGCGTTCTAGCTGAGTGATATTTGCCTCGTCTATGTTATAGCCAAGCTGTGTTAAAAGTGCGGTTTTGTCCATTTTTGCTCCTTTAAAATTTTGGTATTTTAGCTTAAATTGTAGTTTTTTTCTACAAAATTATAATACATTGCACCTATGAAAAATATTATCCCCATAAAAATCGTTATCAGCCATAGTGATAAGCCAAGTTCAAAAAGTAGCCCAATGGCAAGTGACACAAACGCACTCATAGCTAGATAACACATATCGTTATATGCGATTACGCGTCCATAAAATTTCTCGTCACACTTTTGTTGAAGCATTGTGTATGTGTAGCTCCAAAGTGTAGATGTAAAAAATCCAGCAAAAAACATACCTATAAAACCAAGATAGAAGTTAAACTGCAAACACGCCCAAATGATGATACCAACACCCTGACCGATATAAAAAATGTGTAAATTTTTACTATTTACAATTTTGCTAAGTATTGCAGGACCTGCTATTAATGCGATAGCTCTTGAAGCATTTGTAAAGCCTATGAGTAGTGCTGTGCTAAGGATTCCTTTGTAGTGATAGTCAGCAAGTAATGCTATAAGTGCGTCATAAGAAACTAAACCAACAAAGCTATGAAGAAGTATAAGATGTAGGATAACTCTGTTTTGATTAATGTATCTAAGTCCGTCTTTTAGCATAGATATTGCTGATTTTGTAGTGCTATTTATGCTATTTGGTAAATTTGTTGATAGTAAAAACGCAAATCCCACAAGGTAAAGACCACAGTCGAATAAAAAGGCGCTTTTAACTCCAAAAAAGTGTATGTAAATCCCAGAAAGTCCCATACCAGCGGTGTAAGCAACAGCCCAAATTATGGAGTGTATCTCGTTTGCTATTTTTAACTCGCTTGGTGTTAAAATTTTTGGCAAGACACTCATTTCAACTTGAAAATGCACCCCGCTAACGCCCATTCTTACAAATATAATTAGCAAAAGTAGCCATAAAAGCGACAGAGAGTTTATGAAAATTAGCACAAGAACGCTTATACACTCTATTAAAATCATAACGACAAGCATAGGTTTTGCTCTAAATTTGTCTATTAAAATTCCGCTAAATGGGGCTAGTATGATACCTGGTATAAAAGCCATTGCCGCCGAGATTGTTATGGCCCACACTGGAGCTTTTAACTCTATAAGTAGCGTGAAAATTCCAGTTTGTGAAAACCAAGCACCAAAGTAGCAAATAAGCTGAATCGCACTAATTAGCATAAAATTTCGGTTTGTTTTTAGTAATTTTAGGTGCATTTTCATATTTTACCAAGATATTAAAATTTGTTTAACTTTTGCGTTTTCATCGATATCTTCTAAACTTTTTGGCTCATTTTTAATATCGCTTAAGAGATGTAAAACCATATTGTAGCTATCTATTTTTAGTGAAATTTTATTTTTATGAACGCTAAAGTCGTCTATTTTTAGGCTATTTTTTATATCTTTAAAGCTGGAGTTAAGTCCTATACCCTCGATGGTTTTAAATTTTGGGCTTAGTATGTTTAGTTTTGTGATTTTGTTGTTATAAATTTCATACGCAAAAAGACGCTCATCTAAGCTTAAGGCATAGTAAGCACTCTGCTGTTTTATCTGCGTTATGCGTTTTAGGTTGTTTGTGCCAAATTCTTTTATAAGATCTTGGCTATGGCTATTTTTGCAAATTCTGCCAACTGAATTTTTTGTGATTAAAAATGAGTTATCTATTTTTTTAAATTCCATATTAGATATAAAAATTTTATCTTTTAAAGCGATGATTTTTAAATTTCCAGCGATATACACACCATCTTTAAACACGGCTTTTGCGTCTATAAAGTGCCCATCTATTTTTCCGCTTATTAGAGCATTATCTCGCTCGGGAGCTATGGATATAACGCTATTTTTATTGGCAAAACTTGACGCCACTTTTAATGGTTCTAGCTTTTTCCAGATACGATTGTTGCTATCTTTGATGATTTTTTTATCCCAAAAGATGATGTTGCTTGTGTTTGTATCTTTATCTATAAGTATTAGCTCTTTAAGTTCGTCGTTAAAATAGCTACCAAAGCCTTTAAAATTTACGCTTTTTTCAATGGCATATAAAAAATTTATCGTAGCAAGAAGTAAAAATATCCATTTTTTCATTTTATGCGTTTAAAGTTATAAAACTCGCTAAGTTCGCCTGAAATTTCACTTGCTTCTTCGTCTAACATTTTTAAATTTAAACCATCTATTTTATACAAACGCTTCTCTTTGTATAGGTTTATAGTTGTGATTATATCGTCTTTTATGGCGTATTTTCCGCTTTGTAAATCGATGTCATTATCTTGTAAATACTCTAGTTTTAACTCAAATTTGTTGTCGGTTTTTAACGTCAAAGTTGCCTTTATCCCGTCACAGTCAGCACAGGGCAAGGTGGTTTCATAAACACCGATAACTGAAATTTCTTTAACTACGCAGTTTTCATTGACACATTGCGTTATCTCTGCTTTATCTGTTGCACAACCTGCTAAAAATATAATAAAAAAAATGGCTGATAAAATTCTCATATTTTTCCTGTAAAAAGGGGCATAGCCCCTAAATTTTAGTGTTTATGCACAGGGCAGTCTTGATGCATTAGGTTTTGATGAGCCTTGTCATTTGGCATTTTTGCATCTTTTGACACGCCTTTGTGGTGGCTATCATTTGGCATTTGCATATTGCAATTAGCTTTGGCGTTACAACCAGCTTTTGCTTGAGCCTCTTTTATCTTTGCCATACAGTCGCATTTATTGGACATACCTGCATTTGTAGGTTCAGGGCTTTTGGCACAACCAACAAAAAGTGCAACACTTGCAATAAAAATTAGAAATTTTTTCATCTTTTCTCCTTTTAAAAAATTTCTAGCTATTTTACTAAAATTTACTTTTTAAAAGCTAAATTTTGCTACACTTTGCCAAAAATTTAAAAGGTAAAAATTTGAAAAGACTTAGTGTTGATGAGGCCGTTGATTTGATAGAAAACGCCGAGCTTACCGAGCTTGGGCGACTAGCACTTGCAAAAAAGCGTGAGCTTCACCCTGATAAAACGACAACTTTTATCGTTGATAGAAATATAAATTACACAAATGTTTGCTGGGTTGATTGCAAATTTTGTGCATTTTATCGCCACGCAAAAGAGGATGAGGCTTACGTTTTAAGCTTTGATGAGATAGGTAAAAAGATTGATGAACTTTTAGAGATTGGTGGGACGCAAATTCTCTTTCAAGGCGGCGTTCATCCAAAGCTAAAAATAGAGTGGTATGAAGAGCTTTTGGAATTTATAAGTAAAAACTATCCTAGCATTGACGTACACGGCTTTTCGGCAGTAGAGATAGACTACATCGCAAGAGTCTCAAAGATCTCAACCCTTGAAGTTTTACAAAGATTAAAAGCAAAGGGGCTTTACTCAATACCGGGTGCTGGGGCTGAAATTTTAAGCGATAGAGTCCGCGACATCATCGCTCCAAAAAAATGCGATACCGCTACGTGGCTAAAAATCCACCAAGAAGCTCACGGCGTGGGACTAAAATCAACAGCAACGATGATGTTTGGCACGGTTGAAACTACGCACGAGATTGTTAAGCACTGGGAGCATATTAGAAATTTACAAGACATTACAGGCGGTTTTAGAGCATTTATTTTATGGAGTTTTCAAGGGTTAAATACAAAATTAATGGCGCAGCACCCAGAAATACAAAAGCAAAGTTCAAATCGCTATTTAAGACTACTTGCCGTTTCAAGGCTGTTTTTGGATAACTTTAAAAATATCCAAAGTAGCTGGGTCACGCAGGGTAGCTATGTAGGGCAACTTGCCTTGCTTTTTGGTGCAAATGACTTAGGCTCAACGATGATGGAAGAAAATGTCGTAAAAGCCGCAGGAGCAGAGTTTAGAATGAATCAAGCACAGATGATAGAGCTTATTAAAGATATAGGCGAAAATCCAGCAAAACGCAATACAAACTACGATATTTTAGAGAGATTTTAGATGAAAATTTTAGATTTAAACGTTAAAAACATAAAAATTCCAGTCGTTTTTGAGAGTCAAAACTCACTACCCATAGTAAGCTTAAAGCTAGTTTTTAGGGCATCTGGCGTATGCAGTGAGCAAAAAAGCGGTGTGGCAAAAATGACGGCACTTATGCTAAATGAGGGCGATAAAATTTTAGGCTGGGAGGGCTTTGCAAAAGAGCTTGAAAAAAGGGCGATTAGCCTAAATGTGAGTGCTGGTTTTGAGACATTTTTAATTGAGCTAAACTGCCTAAAAGAGCATTTTAGCTTTGGCGTAAATATGCTAACTAAACTGCTAAAAGAGCCAAATTTTAGCAATGAGATCCTAAAAAAGTGCCAAACTATCACGCTTGGCGATATCGCAAGTAATCAAAATGATAACGACTACCTAGCAAAGTGGGGCTTGTTTGAAATTTTATACCCAAAAACAAATCTAAGCTACCCAAGTATCGGCACAAACGAGAGCGTAAAAAGCATAAATTTAGATGAGATAAGGGCGTTTTTTAGCCAAAATTTAGTGTTAAATAACCTTTTTATCGTCTTTGGCGGAGATGTTAAGGCAAGCGAGCTTGAAATTTTAAAAAGTCCGCTTGAAATTTTAAAAGAGGGCGTAAAAAACGAGCTAAAAAGGCTAAAAACCAGCCAAAACGAGCAACTAAAAGAGATAGTAAAACCAAGCGAACAAGCCTACATTTACTTTGGTTCGCCATATAATGTAAGTGATGATGAGCGTTACAAGGCTAGTGTGGCAACCTTTGTGCTTGGCGAGAGCGGTTTTGGCTCACGTTTAATGGAGCAAATCCGCGTAAAAAGAGGACTAGCCTACTCAGCATACGCCAAAAACGTGCTAAATTTAAGCCACTCGCAAATTTTTGGCTACTTGCAAACTAAAAATGAGAGTAAAGACGAGGCGGTTGGCGTCGTTAAAGATGAGTTTAATAAATTTATAAAATCAGGCATAAGCAAAAACGAGCTAGAACAGGCTAAGAAATTTTTAGTCGGCTCACTACCACTTCGGCTTGAAACGCTATTTCGTAGGCTTGATATCGCTTATGGCGAATTTTACAGGGGCGTAAAGCTCGGCTCGTTTTTAGATGAGCTTGAAAAGATAAAAGGGCTAAAACTAAACGAGATTAACGATTTTATCGCTTCTCACGATGAGATTAGCAAACTTAGCTTTTGTATTTTAAGAGATGAAATTTGAGCTAACAGACAGAGCCGATTTAGCCAAAATCGGCGTCATTTCACTGCTTGATTTAGCACTTTTTTTGCCAAAAAGCTTTGAGGATAGCACGATCTCAAACGAGCCAAAAAATGGCGATGTTTGCGTGGCTGTAAAGGTTGGTGACCAAAGAAGAGCTAATGGCGGACTTTTGATAATTAACGCATTTTGCCAGACCTGGGATGTGGAAATTAAAATTGTCATTTTTAACGCAAAACCTTGGCATTACGGAGTTTTTAAGCGTGATAAAGAGATGATTTTACACGGCAACTGCACGTTTAATTACGGCTCTTATCAAATCACAAATCCAAAAATTTTAACCAAAACAGGGCAGATTAAGCCAAAATTTAAAGCCGATTTAAAAGATGAAAAAATCGCGACTTTAATCGCAAAATATGTAACAAAAGATAATCTTTTAGGCGAAGGATTAAATGAAAATGAAGCTGATTTTTTACTAAATTTTCAAAAAGCAGATAGCGGGAGCATTGATATGCTAAATGCTCTAAAAAGCCAAAATACTGGGCTAGAAACGCTAAAATTTGTTGAAATTTTTAACTACATCAAAAAGCTAAGCGGTAAAAAAACGCACTTTTTAAACAAAACAACAGAGCTTTTTAACATAGATGAGTGGCTAAACACCCTGCCATTTACACCTACAAACGACCAAAAAAACGCCATAAACGACATCAGATCCGATTTAGTTAGCCCTCAGGCAAAACGCCGTGTCGTAATGGGCGATGTTGGCAGCGGTAAAACCCTAGTGATTTTAGCAGCAGCACTAAGCGTTTATCCTAAAAAGGCCATTTTAATGGCACCAACTAGCATTTTAGCCGAGCAAATTTACACAGAAGCCATTAGGTTACTACCAAAATTTATGAAAATTTTGCTAGTAAAAAGTGGCGAAAAAAATGTAAATTTAGATGAGCCTTGCTTTATCATCGGCACTCACGTGCTTTTGTTTAAGGAGTTGCCAAAGGCAAATATTATTATGATTGACGAGCAACACCGCTTTGGCTCAAACCAAAGAGCAAAGATTGACGAGCTGGTAAAAGACGGAGAAAAACGCACAACTTTCGTGCAGTTTTCTGCCACGCCAATACCAAGAACGCTAAGCCTAATCCAGTCATCGCTTGTAGATTTTAGCTTCTTAAAACAGATGCCTTTTAAGAAAAACATCAAAACACAAATTTTACAAAACAGCGGATTTAGCGCATTTTTAGCCCATTTAAGAAGTGAAATTTCAAAAGGCCATCAAGCAATCATCGTCTATCCACTTGTTGAGAGTTCAGAAAATTTTAACTACCAAAGCCTAAGCGAAGCTCAAAATTTCTGGCTAGAAAATTTCAAAAATGTCTATATCACGCACGGCAAAGATAGGCAAAAAGAGCAAGTTTTGCTTGATTTTAGGCAAAATGGCGACTTGCTTTTAGCCACGACTATCGTTGAAGTAGGCATATCGTTGCCTCGTCTTAGCACGATTTTAGTCGTTGGAGCTGAGCGTTTAGGACTTGCTACACTTCATCAGCTTCGTGGTCGTGTGGGGCGAAATGGTGGAGACGGATACTGCTTTTTATACACAAAGCTTAAAAATCCACCAAAGCGTTTAGTTGAGTTTTCAAACACGCTTGACGGGTTTAAAATCGCCCAGATTGATCTAAAAAACCGCCAAAGTGGCGATATTCTTGACGGTACAGCACAGCACGGAGCGACATTTAATTTTTATGAATACGAAGAAAATTTAGCCCAGATCGCAAAAGATAGGCTAGAAAGAGCCAAAATGGCTCTTTGATTATAGTTCGCCAAATAGTGCTTTTAGTCCTTGTAGTCCGTTGTTGTTAGATGATTTTTCGTTGTTTCCTATCTCATTTAGCTCTATCTCAAAGCCTGTTAGCATACTCGCAAGTCTTATGTTTATGCCGCTTTTTCCGATAGCTTTGCTCTTTTGTTCGCTAACTAAACTTAAAGTTGCCTTTTGTCCATCTATGCTAACGGCGCTAATTATTGCTGGGCTCATCGCGCGAGTGATAAATATCGCAGGTTCGCTTGAGTATTCGACAACATCAATATTTTCGCCGTTTAACTCCTTGCTTACTGCATTTATCCTAACGCCTTTTGTACCAACCGTCGCGCCGATTGGGTCAATGTTTGGTGTGGTTGAGATTAGGGCGACTTTGGCTCGCTCACCCGGAATCCTGGCACTATTGTGAATAATAATCGCTCCGTCCTTAATCTCAGGCACCTCTGATTTTAAGAGCGCTTCAAGGAATTTTGGTGAAGTTCTTGAAAGTTCTACTTTTATGCCTAAATTTTTATCAGCAATAACCTTTCTAATTACTGCTTTTACGACATCGCCAACAGCGAATTTCTCGCCCTTTATGCGGTTTTTACGTGGCAAAATCGCCCTAAGTTCATCAATCTCAATAAATGTATTTTCATTCTCATCAACCCTAACTACCGAGCCAAAGACGATTTGCCCCTGCATATCGGTGTATTTGTGAAAAATTTGCTCTTCAACTAGCCTTTGGATGTGATATTCAAGCTCTTTATGAAGCGTCTGGGCTGCCGTTCTGCCAAGGTTATCAAGACTTAGCTCGTAGGTTAGCTCATCGCCAAGTTCTATTTGATTATCAATCTTTTTTGCCTCTTTGATACTGATAAAATGCTCATTGTCCTCATTTAAACGCTCATCATCATTTTCTACTACCGAAATTTTCTGATAAAGTTTTACATTTTTACTGCTGTCAATAACCACGTCGTATTCGTAATTTTGCCCATAAACGTGCTTTGCTGTGTTGATTATTGCGCGTTTTACACGCTCTTTTACTTCGTTTATATCAAGCCCTTTTTCATTTGCTATTGATTCAATAATATCTGATATTCTCTCCATTTTTGCTCCGATTTTGATAAATTTTGGGAATTTAGCTTTTGAAGTTTGGCGATTATACATAATAAAAACTTTAATGCACCTTTTATATTTTTAAGTCTATAATTGCACCAAAGATTTTAAGGTAAAGTATGCAAAATAATCTTGGACTTAAACTTTGGTCGCACAATCAAAACTACATTTTACCTGCTAAACAGCTTTACAGGGCTGGACATTTTGACTACATTGAGCTTTATGCTTTGCCAAATACGACTGATTTTTTGCCAATGTGGCAAGAGCTAAAAGATGAGCTAAAAATCCCATTTGCCATTCACGCACCGCACTTTTCTCATTCGCTTGATTTCTCAAATAAATCAAAGCGTGAAAGCAACGAAAAAATGGCAGATGAGGCGTTTTTTTGGGCTAAAAATTTAGACGCATTTTACACGCTTTTTCATCCGGGCATTGGCGGGAGCGTTGATGAGAGCATTTATCAAATTTTACATCTTAGGCAAAAATATGATTTTATCATTGAAAATAAGCCATTTATCGTGCCTACAAAGGATAAAAAGGAGCTTTTTTGTGTTGGTTCAACTTTTAGCGATTTAGAGAAAATCATCGCCCAAACTGGCGTTAAAATATGCCTTGATATCGGACACGCAATTTGTTCTGCAAATTATCAGGGGCTTGAAATTTATGGCTATTTAGAGCTTTTAAACTCGCTAAATCCAGCCGTTTATCATCTAAGCGATAACGATAGCACCAGCGTTTTTGACGCACATTTAAATTTTGGCAAGGGCAGTTTTGACTTTGAAAAAATCGCAAAAATTATTGACAAAAACAAGCCAGTCGCTATTGAAACAAACAAAAATAGCAGTGAAAATTTAGATGATTTTATTAAAGATAGTAATTTTTTAAAGGGAATTTTATGCAAGATGTAGCGGTTGTGATTGGGGCTAGTGCTGAGAGTGTTTTTGCTATAAATAGGGCTAAAATGCGTGGTTTAAAGGTGGCAGCATTTGATGGCGATAGCAAGGCTGCTGGGTTAAAAATCGCCGATTTTGGCTTTGTTTGTGATATTAAAGACCCAAAAAATATCATTGAAATTTTAAAGCAAAACTGCTTAAATCCACTCTTTGTTTTGCCAGTGCCAATAGGTAGATTTTTAATCACAACGGGCGCGATAAATGAGTATTTTAAGATTAAAAACACAGACGATTTTAATACACTTAATCTTTGCACTGATAAATTAGCCTTTCATAACGCCCTAAATGGGGGGGGTGCGAGAGCTTTTTGGAAGAAAAATAGGCGTGATGAAGCAAAATTTGCGAGATATAAACTGCGAAATTATTACTAAAAATTTCACGCCAAAAGAATTTCCACTCATCATAAAGCCACGTTTTGGCAGTGGTAGCAGAGATGTTATGGTATGTTTTAACAAAGATGAGTTTGATAAAATTTTAAGTCAAATTGATGTTTTTAAAGAGGACTTTTTGGCTGAAACTCTTGTGTTTGGCACTGAAATTGGCGTTGATGGTGTCGTGATAGACGGCGTTTTTAAAAGCGTTTTAATGCGTGAGAAAATCATAACCCCTTATCCATTTCGTCAATGCGTAGCAAATGTCGCTATAAACGAAGTTTTAGCCGTTAGTAAGCATATTCAAAAGGCAGTGGCTAGACTTGGGATTAAAAATTCTCTCTTAAATGCCGATGTAATCATCAAAGATGACGGCTCGGTGTTTATAATTGAGCTAGCCCCACGCCCAAGCGGACACTATTTAAGCAGTGTTTTTCTTAGACTGGTAACTGGCGTTAGTTTACTTGATGAGTGGCTAAATTTTATGCAGAATTTGCCATTTGATTTTACACCAAAATTTTATAAACAAGCACTCATTAAGTATTTTGATTTTGACTTTGAGATTGATGAGTTTATGCGTTTAAAAGATGAGTTTAAAATCGTAAAATATGAGTGCAATAATAGCCAAAATTTAGGCGAAGTAAAAGATGGCAAAAGTATTATGAATAGGGGATTTGCCGTGATTTTAGGTAGCGATAAAAATGAGTGCATTAAGCACGTAAATGAGCTAATAAAGACTTTAAAAAAGGCATAAAATGTTAAATAATGACTTTAAATTTTATAAAGAGCAGTTAAAAATTTGGGATAAACTTGCTGTTAGTGGCGATCTTATCTATCCGCACGAAGCGGTGGCTAGGTTTGCTGCTATGACTAAGCCAGAGAGCGTGATTGATTATGGCTGTGCCACTGGTAGGCATCTTTTTGCTTTTGCTAATAGTGGCTCAAAACGGCTAGTTGGCATTGATATTAACACAGCCCCGCTTGAAATTACTGCTCTGAAATTTGGCGTTATAAAAGATAAAAGCGAGTTTAGACAAGGGCGATTTGATTTAGAAAATGCTTCGTTAGAGTTATACTCAAATGAAGATAGAAATTTAGATGAAATTTTAGGCGATTTTAGGGCTGATGCTGTGCTTTGCTGGGGTGTTTTGCACCTTTATCACAAGGATTTAGCGGCAAAATTATTAAGCGATTTTAAATCGCAGTTAAAAAGTGGTGGCGAGATTTTTATAAACCTTAGAAGCAACACCGACGGACTTAAAAATGAGGCAGTAAAAATTGGTGAAAATATCTATAAAATAACGAGAAAAAGCCACGAAAATTTAACATATTCGTTTTATTCGCTTGATGATTTAAATGAAATTTTTAACAAATCTGGACTTAAAATTTTAAGCATTGATAAAGAGGAATTTACTCAAAATAATGGCAAAATTTTCAACTCATTTTGGATAGTGAGAGCTAAAAAGGACTAAAAATGAAACGACCATTTATCATCGCTGAAATGTCGGCAAATCACTGCGGAGATAAGAGTTTGGCTCTAAAAATCATAAAAGCAGCAAAAGATGCTGGGGCTGATGCTGTAAAAATTCAAACCTATACCGCTGACACAATCACGCTAAATTCAAAAGATGAGATTTTTATGACGCAAGATGATGGACTTTGGGCTGGGCAAAGTCTTTATGAGCTTTACTCAAAGGCATACACGCCGTGGCAGTGGCAGCGTGAGCTTAGCGACTATGCAAAAAGTATTGATATTGGCTTTTTCTCAACGCCATTTGATTTTAGTGCGGTTGATTTTTTAGAGAGCATAGATGTGCCAATGTATAAAATTGCCTCATTTGAAGCTATTGATTATGCGTTAATCTCTTATGCTGCTAAATTTAAAAAGCCGATGATAATTTCGGCTGGAATTTCAAGCTTTGATGAGATTATTGAAGCCATACAGGCGTGTAAAAAAGTCGGCAACAACGACATTACGATACTAAAATGCACTTCAAGTTATCCAGCTAGGGTTGAGGATATGAATTTGCTTACCATTAAAGATATGTTAGAAAAACTAACTCCACTTGGCGTAAAAGTCGGATTAAGCGATCACTCAATGAGCCTTGAAGTGCCTATTGTGGCGACTGCACTTGGGGTTAGTGTTATTGAAAAGCACTTTACGATTGATAGATCGCTTGGTGGCGAAGATAGTGGATTTTCGTTAAATTATGATGAATTTAAAGCAATGAGTGAGGCGGTAAAAAATACAGCTCTTGCACTTGGCAAGGTTGATTACAGCATAAATCTTAAAAATCGCAAAAGTGCAAGGTCGCTTTTTGTGGCAAAAGATATGAAAAAGGGAGAAATTTTTACGCCTGAAAATTTGCGTTCAGTTCGTCCATCAAATGGGCTTCATCCACGTTATTATGATGAAATTTTAGGCAAAAAAGCAAAGCGAGATTTAGCATTTGCAACGCCATTAAAATTTGAAGATGTTGAGCTTTAATGCGTTTTTTATGATGATTTTGCTATATTCACAAGTTTATAAGCAAAAAGAAAGGATAGAAAATGGAGTTAAAACTTGCTAGAAGTGAGCTAAACGCAAAGCCAAAAGCGATTAGTCTAGATAAAATAGAACAATCAGTAAGCAAAGAGGGACAGAAAATTTTTTATTTTGATAAAGAAAACAGCCACAAACAGCTAATCGCTTTGGTTGAGTTTTTTGAAGAAAAAGGGTTAAGCGTCTATCACAGAGTCGTAAAATACGGACTTGATGAGAACGACTATATGTATGAAGTGCATATTTTATAATGAGTAAAAAGCTTTTTATACAGACCTTAGGTTGTGCGATGAATGTGCGTGATAGTGAGCATATCATCGCCGAGCTAAAAGAGAAAGAAAATTACGAATTAACCCAAGATATCGGCGAAGCGGATTTGATTTTAATAAACACCTGCTCGGTTCGTGAAAAGCCGGTGCATAAGCTTTTTAGCGAGGTTGGAGCGTTTGAAAAGGCAAAAAAGGCAGGTGCTAAAATCGGAGTTTGCGGTTGCACGGCTTCGCATTTAGGTAGTGAAATTTTTAAAAAAGCACCTTATGTTGATTTTGTTTTAGGTGCTAGAAATATAAGCAAGATAACGACTGCCGTAAATACGCCAAAATTCGTAAGCACTGATATAAACTACGATGAGAGCGACTATGCTTTTGGGGAATTTCGCGGCTCGCCATTTAAATCATATATAAATATCTCAATAGGTTGCGATAAAAAATGCACCTATTGTATCGTCCCTCACACAAGAGGCGATGAAATTTCAATCCCAATGAACCTAATTTTAAGCGAAGCTAAAAAGGCGGCAGACAGCGGTGCAAAAGAGATATTTTTGCTAGGACAAAATGTAAATAATTACGGCAAACGCTTCTCAAATGCCCACGAAAAGGTTGATTTTAGCGACTTACTCGTCCGCCTTAGCGAGATTGACGGCGTAGAACGCATTCGCTTTACAAGCCCTCATCCACTTCATATGGATGATAAATTTTTAGAAGTATTTAGCAAAAATCCTAAAATTTGTAAATCAATGCATATGCCACTTCAAAGCGGCAATACCAAGGTTTTGCGTGAGATGAAGCGTGGTTATACAAAAGAGTGGTTTTTAGATCGTGCCTTAAAACTTCGTTCACTAGCCCCTGATGTAAGCATTTCAACCGATATAATCGTGGCATTTCCGGGTGAGAGTGATGATGAGTTTGCCGATACAATGGATGTGATTGAAAAGGTTAGATTTGAGCAAATTTTTAGCTTTAAATACTCGCCACGTCCTCTTACAAAAGCAGCGGAGTTTGGCAATCAAATTCCTGAAAATGTGGCTTCTGCTAGACTAACTCACTTGCAAAATCGTCATAATGAAATTTTAGATGAGATCGTAAAAGCACAAAATGGCAAAATTTTTGATGTCTATTTTGAAGAGCTTCGTGCAAATGGCGGTGTGGCTGGACGTAGTTTTAATAACTTTTTAGTGCAAGTTCAGGGCAGTGAAGAGCTACTTGGTAAGACGCTAAAAGTCAAGGTTGATAACCCAAAACGTATGGTGCTTTATGGGAATTTGGCGTGAGATTAAACGTAAAATTTTTATAAATTTTAGCGTTTATGCGGTGTTTTTTTTAATCAAACTAATATTTTTAACCTGCAAAAAGACATATCACGGAGAATTTAAGCAAAAACCAGCTGTTGTTGTCTTTTGGCACGGTAGACTCGCATTTATGAGCTATGCATATTTAAAATTTTGGCGTAATCGTGTCGGCAAGGTAATCATAAGCGACCACAAAGACGGCGAAATAATCGCTAGAATCATAAAATTTTTTGGTATCGGCACACTTAGGGGTAGTAGCTCAAAAGGCGGGGCAAAGGTGCTAATAAACGCCATTAAAGAGATAAAAAACGGCACAGATGTCATCATCACGCCTGACGGCCCAAGAGGACCAAGGCATAGCGTAGCAGACGGTGCTGTGGCAGTAGCTCAAAAGACCGGGAGCGAAATTTACGCCCTAAACTATGAAGCAAGTAGCTTTTGGCAGCTTAAAAGCTGGGATAAGATGATAATCCCAAAGCCATTTAGCACCATAAATTTCACGCTCTCATCGCCATTTAGCGTGGCAGAGCTTAGTTTAGATGAGGCAAAAGAGCTAATCCAGCTTAAACTTTGGGAGATAAGCGATAAAAGCGTGAGTGAGCAAAAGGCGGATTTTGTGCTTAATTTAAAGTCGTGGTGGGCCAAGCAAGAGCGTAAAAAACTAAAATGAAAAGCAAGACTATAAGCGTACTAATCGCTATTTTTATAATTCTTTGTTGCTGGTTTTATCTTGAAACAAGCGGGTCGTACCAACTTGCTTTTAAGGCTAGATTTTACCAGAGCGTTGGCAATTATCAAAATGCTTACGAAACTAGCAAACAAGCTTTGAAATTGGATACTTACAACAAACTAGCAATGAGTGTTTTTGTAAATTCTCAAAGGGCGTTAAAGCTTGAGAGATATGTTGTTCAGGGTAAAAAATTTTTAGATGATATACGAAAAATGAGCCAAAAAGGCGTCGATAGTAGCGACAAAGCTCGTATAAATATAATGTGTGAGATTGTCATAGATGAGTATCACTCTTTAAGTAAGGTAAATGTAGATAGCGACCTTAAGCTCGAAGCAGAGGGTATTTATGAGAATTTCTTAACGCTTAAAAAAGAGCTTTTTGATAAAACTAACTAGATTTAGATAAAAATCTTTTTAAAATTATCATCGCTGCGACACTATCAAATTTGCCATCTCTGTTATCATCTACTAGTTCACTGGCTTCAAAGCTACTAAAAGCCTCGTTTTGATAAAAAATTTCGCCGTTAAAATTTAAAAGTGAGACAAAATGCTCAATTCGTCTTCTCATCTCATCTTCGCTAGAACCGCCAATTGGTACACCGATGATGAGTTTTTTAACATCTCTTTGATTTATAGCGTTTAAAACATCTCTTGCTGCTTGATTGCGATTTTTACGTAAAATCGGCTCTAGTGGGACTACTACGTCCTTATATGCATACGCCATACCGATACGCTTTAGCCCTATGTCGATACAGATGATTTTTTCGTTCATTTTAAATGCTTCTTGCTGTTAAATTTGATATCTCAATTTTGCCTTCAAGCTCGTATTCATAGATTTTATTGCCAAATTTTGCCAGTGCTTTATCAAGGCTGACGCCATTTTTACAAAATTGCAATATCTTGTCATCTTGGCTGTTTTGTGGTTTTGTTTTTTGGACAAACATTGCTACAAATTCGTCAAAATCGGCAATAAGACTGGCTTTTTTGTTCGCTAAAAGCAGGTTCGTGCCATTGCTCTCGCCGATACGTTGAGGCAGGACAAAGAGTGGTACCCCGATTTCATTTGCTATTCTAGCACTCTGAAGTGAGCCACTTTGTAAATCCGCTTGTGCGACGACAAGTGCCTTGCACAGCGACACGACTATTCGGTTTCGCTCTAAAAATCTATGTCGTAGTGGCGTGCTATTTGGCTCGTATTCGCTTATTACAAGACCGTTTTTGTAAATTTCAGATATGATTTTTTCGTTGCTTTTTGGATAGATTATGTCAAGTCCGTTTGCAAAAACACCGATAGTGTAGGGCAGGGCAGCTGTGTGTGCTGCTATATCAACGCCGATAGCACCACCGCTTACTACGCACACATCTGCGTTTTTAAGCCGTTTTGATAGCTCATTTACGCAGTTTTTTGTATATACACTTGCCTTTCGTGAGCCAACTATTGCGATTTTTGGGAGATGTAAAAGTTCTTTGTTTCCGATGTAAAATAGCCCATTTGGTGGATTTCCTAAGCGAAACAGCTCACGCGGAAGCTCTGATTTATCTATAAAGTTCATAAATATCCTTTAGATAAACCAGCTCAACTTGTTGCAGTAGATCTTTTGAGTTTTTTAGCACTTCTATCGTGTTTTTACGAGGGTGTCCGATAGCTATTGCAAGACCGTTTTTTTGTGCTATTTTGACGGCTTTTTCAAGCT
Organism: Campylobacter mucosalis; assembly: GCF_013372205.1. NCBI lineage: Bacteria > Pseudomonadati > Campylobacterota > Epsilonproteobacteria > Campylobacterales > Campylobacteraceae > Campylobacter > Campylobacter mucosalis. The sequence goes on along the minus strand of NZ_CP053831.1, from coordinate 1,008,168 downwards.
CTACTCTTATCATTTTTTTATTATCGGTATCATCTAGAAAAACGTCTCTGCTGACATATTTTTTGCCATATTTTTTGGCGACTTCATTAACCTTTGTCGTTGGCGCGGTTTTGCTATCTATGAAGATTAAATTTTCTTTTTCAAATACTTTAAAAACTCTATCCATTGCGTCAAAACTGCTAGTAAATTTGCTTCCGGTGTGATTGTTGATAAATTTCACATTTGGGAAATCCTGCTTGATTTTTTGTATCTTTTTTAGGATTGTTTCGTAGCTATCGCCCACTTTTAGAGTGTCTGCTTCGGGGCTATGAAAATTTTGTGCTTGCATTGGTAGGTGTATCATATAGGCTTTAAATGTTTTTGCTATTTTTGGTGTGTCTGGATGATCTTTTGAGGACGGGAAAATTGATGGGGTAAATAATACACCAGCAGATCTAGTAAAATTTGCTTGTGAAAATGTCCCAATATCATCGATGATAATGGCTAATTTACCCTTTTTGAAATTTTGCTTTATTGGCTCTGGCTTTTTATCTATTTTTTTATAAACTGGCTCATCTTTTGGCTTTTTTATCTCTTTTATCTCTTGCTTTTTTGTTAAATTTTGCTCTTTTTGTATTTGTATCGTGTCGTTAAAAACTACGTCTAGTTCTGTTTTTTTAATGATTTTATCTTTTATTTTGCTGGTATTTGCTTCAGCTTTTATCTCTTTTATTATTGTTGTGTTTTGCTCTTTTTTGATTATTTGTTTGGTTGAGTTATTTTTAGGTTTTGACTTTTGAGATAGCGAGTGAGTTTCATCTAGGCTTTTTGGATCAAGGAAAATTTTGCTTAAGTTTTCATCTTTATCAAATTTCACGCTTTGCCTGACGTTTTTTTGCTCTTTTTTTATGACATCTTTGGTGTTTAATATGTGTATCTGCTCTGTTTTTTGTGTTTTAGGTTCACTTGTTTGCTCTTTTTTTGGAGTACTTTTAAGAGATATGTAAATAAGCCCAGCTATAAGCAGTCCAAATAGCGCTAAAACGGCGTAAATTTTAAAGCGACCACCGCTTTTTTTGCTTTTGGTGGTTCGCTTTTTTGTATTTTTTTTGGCAGTCAAAGTTTAGTTTTTGTTTTGATCTACGATTTTATTTGCTGCTATCCACGGCATCATCGCACGAAGTTTTTTGCCAGTTTGATTTAGCAGGCTTCTTTCAGCAATGCCACGCTCAGCGTTCATTCTAGCATATCCAGTCGTTCTTTCAAGGACGAAATTTTTAGCAAATGTGCCGTTTTGAATCTCTTTTAAAATATCTTTCATCGCCTTTTTGCTATCTTCGTTTATTACTCTTACGCCACTTACGTAATCGCCGTATTCAGCAGTATTTGAGATAGAGTAACGCATATCAGCCATACCGCCTTGATACATTAGATCAACGATTAGTTTTAGCTCGTGTAAGCACTCAAAATATGCCATTTCAGGCTCATATCCAGCCTCTACAAGGGTCTCAAATCCAGCATTTACTAATGCACAAAGTCCGCCGCAAAGCACAGCTTGTTCGCCAAATAGATCTGTTTCCGTTTCGTCTTTAAATGTTGTTTCAATAATGCCGGTTCTGCCACCACCTATCGCACTTGCGTAGCTTAGGGCTAACTCTTTTGCTTTACCACTTGCATTTTGCTCAACAGCGATTAAATCAGGTATCCCGCCACCCTTTATAAACTCACTTCTTACCGTGTGTCCTGGTGCTTTTGGAGCTATCATTATAACGTCAATGTTTACTGGTGCTTTAATTTGCCCAAAATGCACGTTAAATCCGTGTCCAAATGCGATAGCCGCGCCGTCTTTTAAATTTGGCTCAATCTCTTTTTTATAAATTTCAGCTTGAAGCTCATCAGGCGTTAAAATCATCACTACGTCAGCTTCTTTGCTAGCCTCTGCTACGCTTTTTACTTCAAAGCCTTTTGCCTCTGCTTTTGCCCAGCTTTTACCGTCCTTAGCAAGTCCGATGATGACCTTTACGCCGCTATCTCTTAAATTTTCAGCGTGTGCGTGTCCTTGTGAGCCAAAGCCGATGATAGCGACCTTTTTGCTTTTTATTAAGCTTAAATCGCAATCTTTGTCGTAGTAAATATTTACTGCCATAAGGTCTCCTTAAAATGAAAATTTTTTGGATTATACATTTTAAGAACTCAAACAATGCTGAAAGAGATAAAATTTATGTTTAAGTTTTATAAAAACTCATTTTTGATAAAATACGCCAAAATTTTTAAAACTAAAAGAAGCAAAAATGAACGAATCAATCTATAAAAAAATCAAAACTTTACCGCCTTTAGACGATACTGTTATAAGAATTCAGCGTCTTTGTGCGGATGAAAATAGCTCTGTAAGCGATCTTACGAGCGTTGTAGAAAAAGACCCAATGCTAACTGCAAATATCCTGCACTCTGCGAATTCTCCGCTTTACGGATTTAGCAAAGAGGTTGCATCTGTTGCTCGTGCTATATCTTTATTTGGCATGGCGACCATTCGTGGCTTTGCTCTATCAAGCGCAATGAAAAAGAGCTTTGATATAAATTTAGACCCTTATGGTATAACTTCTCACGATTTTTTAAACATATCTATTATGCAAAATGCACTTATGTATAACTGGTACTCAAAAATCAAGCCAAGAGATCTTGAAATTTTATCTCCAGCTTCGTTTATGCTAGAGATTGGTAAGATAGTTTTGGCAAATGAAATTGTAGAAAATAGTATGACAAATAGCTTTAAAGATAAGCTAAAACAGGTAACTCATCCTAGTGATCTAGCTTCGATTGAAATAGACGCTATGGATGTTTCAAACGAAGAGGTTGCAGCTAAAATTTTTGAGCAGTGGAATTTGGAGAATGAATTAGTCGGTGCGATACTATACTCAAACAACCCAGATGACGCTCCTAAACATATAAAAGAGTATTCTCGTGCATTAAGAGTTGTAAAAACAGCTATAAATATATTTAGCCAACTTGATGAAACAAGCATTCAAAATACGCTGTTGTTGCTTGATGAGTATGGTTTTGATCACGATACATTCTTAATGGCTGTGGCAAAAGTTAAAGATAATCTGTGAAGGAGTTTCTCTCATCTTTATTAAATGGCGTTAAAGAGAGAGATATCTCTAGTAAAAATAGAGAAATTTTAAGAAATTTAATAAACGTAAACGCACTTAGCCAACATAAAGATAAATTTTATCTAAATAATGGCTTTGTGTGTGGACGACTTGACATTAGTTCAAATGGCACTGGCTATTTAAACGCATTTGATCCACACTTTAAGCAAGACATAATAATAGAAAATAAAAATTTAAACAACTCTCACTACGGCGATATCGTCCTTGCAAAGCTTTTAAAAACAAAGAAAAAACGAGATAGTGCTAAAGTTGTAATGAGCCTGAAACTGGCAAACGAAACAAGCGTGGTTTATACAAAATTTTTTGGACAGGCTGTTTTGGGTGTAAATTTAAAAACAGGTCTTAGCACCACCCTAAAGGCATCGCAAAAAAGCCTAAAAGCATTGCCGATTGGAACTTTACTAAAGATAAACAATCTAAATGGAGATATAGTTGAAGTTTTAGGAAACATAAACGATCCGTTTAGCGATGAGAAAATTTCACTTGCTATATACAATAAAAATAGCAATTTTAATGAAGCTTGTGAAAATCAGGCTTTAGCCTGGGGCGATGAAGTTGATGTGGATTTGTATAAAAACAGGGTTGATTTAAGGTCGCTTGAGTTTTGTACGATTGATCCGGTTCACGCAAAGGACTTTGATGACGCTATTTATTTTGATGAAAAAAATCTTGAAATTTACGTAGCTATAGCTGATGTAAGCGAATATGTAAATCCATACACACCAATAGATAGCGAGGCAAAAAACAGGGGATTTTCTATCTACTTTCCGCACATTGCCATACCGATGTTGCCTAGGGCGCTTAGTGAAAATATCTGCTCTTTAAAGCCAAATGTCCCGCGTCTTGCGTTTTGTTTTAAAATTTCTCTTGATAGGGATTTAAATGTTATCAAAGAGGAGCTTTTTGAAGCAATAATCTTATCAAAAAGAAGGTTTAACTACGATGAGATCGATAGAGTTTTAGAAGGTAAAGAGGACACTCAAATATCGTGGATAAAGCCACTTTTTAAAGTCACTCAAAAGCTTAGAAAAATGCGATTAGTAAACGCCTTTGACTTTAGAACTAGTGAGTTAAGGATGACGCTAGGCGATAATGCAGAAATTTTAGAGACAAATTACGAAGTTGATACTAGTTCTCATCAGCTAGTTGAGGATTGTATGCTTTTAGCAAACAAGGCTGCCGCAAAACGTATAAAAAAAGGTGTTTTTAGAAACCACGCTCCAGCCGATATTAAAAAGATCCACAATCTCCTTGAAGACCTTGCTTTGCTTGGTATTGAAGCTGTCTATGAGGCTGATATGGCTAAAATGATTAGAAAAATTCAAACCAAGGCCGATGAGATTGGCAATAGAGAAGAGGTTGATAAGCTTATTATCAAAGCTCAAAAAAAGGCTGAGTATAGTAGTGAAAATTTAGGACACTTTGGACTTGGTTTTGATAGATACACTCATTTTACAAGCCCGATACGAAGGTATTCAGATCTCATATTGCATAGAATTTTAAAAGCAGGGCTTAATAAAGATGAGAAGCTTTTAAACTATCTACTACTTAACATTAGTGACACTTGCGTTAATCTTAGTGAGCTTGAAAGAGAGGCAGATAAGGTCTCTTATGACTTTATGGATCGTAAATTTGCTCGTTGGGCCAAGGAGAATTTAAACCGTGAGTTTAAGTGCTACATAAGCGAAAATCAAAATGTAACGACGGCAAGGCTTGATGATGAGCTAAAAGGTGCTAGAATTTTTATTGTTGGCTTTACCTGTGAGCTTCTTACGCCTGTTTTGGTTAGGATTACTGAAGTTGATATACCTGGTGCTAAAATTTTTGGAAAAGTAGTAAGAAAGCTTGAAAAATAATGTATAGACGTGAGCTTGAAAATAATTTAATATCAAATAAAATTTCAAACCATTTTTTGCTTTTTGGGGCTGATGAGTATCAGATTGAGCTTTTTGCAAAGGAAATTTTGGCTATTTACGTAAATCAAGACTCAAATTTGATGAGTATGTATTTTGATGAGTATGATTTTGAAACTGCCAAATCGCATTTGTCTGAGAATTCTTTATTTGGCGGAGATAATGTTTTACACATAAAAAATGATAAAAAGATACCCGCAAAAGAGCTAAAGGAGCTTGTCGGGCTATCTATTAAAGATAGTAGTAAGAAAATTTTGTTTGAATTTTATGAAGCTGATATGAAAAATATCTTAGACGCTCAGAAAATTTTCGGGCAAAATTTTGCTAGATTTTTTAAGCCTTCTACTCCAGATGAGGCTGTTGATTTGCTAAGCAGAAGTGCTTCTAAGATTGGGCTAAACATCACTAGAAACGCACTCTATGAGCTTTTTTTTATCCACAATGAAAATTTATACCTAGCAGCAAGTGAACTGCAAAAGCTTTCTAGTTTAAATGCTCATATTGATCAAGATATGATAAGACAGCTTGTTTTTGGGCTTGGTGGTGTTAGTTTTGATGATTTTTTTAATAAATTAGTGTCGTTAAAAGATATAAGGGGCGACTTTTTTATCTATGAGCAGGATCTAAATTTTAATGAAATTTTACTCATAAATTCTCTCTATAAAGCCTTTTTTAGGCTTTTTAAACTTCACTCATATGTAAAAATAAATGGTCGATTTGACGTAAAACAAACGCTTGGTTACGCACCTCCAAAAAATATAGAAGATGCCTTAAAAAAGCAGAGTTTGTCACTTAAGATACAAACATACACAGATATCTTTGTAGCCCTAAATTTAGCGGAATTTGAGCTAAAAACAAACTCGAAATTACAAAAGAGTATCTATCTGCTATCAACTCTTTTAAATTTGCAAAATATCATCTCAACAGCAAATATTAAGTAAAATAAAAGTATAATCGCCCGTTGCTTTAATGCAAACATCCTTGCTTGTTTCATAAATTGACACAAGCGAAATCCATAAGGAGAAAAAATGAGACATTATGAGCTTTTGTTTATTCTGAAGCCAACGCTTACAGAAGAAGAAGTTAAAGCTAGAGTTGACTTCGTAAAAGAAGTTATAGTTAAAAATGGTGGCGAAATAGCCTCTGTTGTGGAAATGGGTACTAGAAAGTTAGCTTATACCATCCAAAAATATGAGCGTGGAACCTATTTTGTAATCTACTACAAAGCACCTCCTGCACTTTTAGCAGAGCTAGTAAGAAACGTAAGAATTAGTGAAGATATCATTAGATTCTTAAGTGTAAAATATGAAAATAAACGTGAAATAGCTGCTTGGGAAAGACTTTGCAAGGGTATTAAACAGACAATAGTTAAAAGAGAGCGTGAGCCAAGAGCACCACGTGAGCCAAGAGTTGAAAAGAGCGAAGAGCTTCCTTTTTCAGAAGAGAACTAAGAGGATAAAAGATGTTTAATAAAGTCGTTTTAGTGGGAAATTTGACTCGAGATATAGAGCTTAGATACACAACAAATGGTGCGGCTATCGGCAATACCGGTATGGCTGTAACTAGGCGTTTTACTACGAATAATGAAAAACGCGAAGAGACGTGCTTTATAGACATTACATTTTTTGGAAAACAAGCCGAAATAGCAAATCAATATTTAGGCAAGGGCTCTAAACTGCTTGTCGAGGGACGCTTGAAATTTGATCAATGGACAGATAACAATGGTCAAAATAGAAGCAAACACAGTGTAAGTGTTGAAAATATGGAGATGCTTGGTGGCGGACAAAATAATAACCAAGGTGGATTTAATCAAAATAATCAAAATGGTTTTAATAACCAAGGATATCAAGGTGGCTCAAATTACGGCGGAGGATACAATAACTCGCAAAATAGTTATGCACAAACTAACAATCAGCAGTCATTTGGACAACAAAGAGTTCAAAATCAGCCACAAAATAGAGCAAATAATGATTATTATGATGAGAAAATTCAAGATATTGATGTTGATGCTGATAAATTTGACAGCGAAGACAACATACCATTTTAAAAAAGGATAAAAGATGGCAGAAAAAAGAAAATATTCACGCAAATATTGCAAATACACAGAGGCTAAGATTGATTTTATAGACTATAAGGATACTTCACTTTTAAAGTATTGCTTGTCTGAGAGATTTAAAATAATGCCAAGACGTTTAACTGGTACATCAAAAAAATATCAAGAGATGGTTGAAAAGGCTATCAAACGTGCTCGTCACGCAGCGATCATACCTTACATAGTAGATCGTGATAATGTAGTTACAAACCCTTTTGAGGGTCTATAATACAAATTTCTAAAGCCTTTTTGGCTTTAGAATTCCCCTTTGTTTATCTTGCAAATTTCATTTTCGGTATATATTTTTACTCCGTTTTCTTTTAATGCTCTGGCTGTAAGACCATCTTTTTTAATTAGCGTTTTACTAAAGCTTCCGTCATATATGTAGTCACTGCCACAGCTAGGACTTTTTGCCTTTAGTACGGCTATGTTTACGGAGTTTTGTTTTGCTATATTTACACACTCTTTTGCACCTTTTAAAAACTCTTTTGTTACGTCTAGTTTGCTAAATTCTGTTATAACTTTTTCACCTAAAATTTCAGCAGGTTCTCTTGGTGTATCAAGTCCTCCAAGTTCCTCAGGACAAACTGCTATAAGTTCAAATGTGTTAGATAAAATTTCACACTCCTTTGCGACTTCATCTGTTTGGTTATTTAAGCCGTTATATTTGCAGTTTTTGCCAAGCAAACAGGCGCTTATTAAAATTTTATCTTTAGCCATTTTTTGACTCATCTATTAGTTTTTGTGCGTATAGCTCTCTTAGTTGTACTGAGTATTTGCCGATCTTACCACCATTTATCAAGCGTCTGTCTGCCTTTATAATTGGTAGTAAAATTAGAGTGGCTGCTGATATAAACGCCTCGTCTGAGTTGTAAATTTCATCCATTGTGAAATTTCTAAGCTCTACTTTTAGTCCTATTTGTTTGGCTAGTTTGATGATCGTTTCTCTTCTTATGCCCGGCAAAATCTCGCTAGATAGTGGCTTTGTTACAAGAGTGTTATCTTTTATAAACAATACGCTTGAGCTTGAACCCTCTGTGACAAAGCCGTCTTCTACCATTATGGCTTCGTAGGCGTCATTTTTGGCGGCTTCATTTTTTGCCTTGCATTGCGCAAGTAGTGAAATGGATTTTATATCACGGCGTTTCCAGCGAATGTCAGGCGTACTTATAACTTCAATACCGCTTGTGGCTAAAGGGTTGTTTATTATGTTTGTTTTGTAAGAAAACGTAAAAATGGTTGGCTCAAGCCCCTTTAGAAATTTAAATTCCCTTGGTGCCACACCACGCGTTACTTGCATATAAACTCCACCTTCACTAAGCTCATTTTTATCAATAAGTTTGTATAAAATTTTCTCAAAATCATCTTGAGTGTATGGTAGTTCAAGTTCTATCTCGGCTAGGCTTCGTTTAAATCTCTGCCAAAAATCCTGCCTATCAACAAGTTTTGAGTTAATTACTGGCACAACCTCATATATCCCGTCGCCAAATATAAACCCTCTATCAAGAACGCTAATCTTTGCTTCAGAAACATCCAAAAAGTCGCCGTTTAGAAACACTATGTTGTTCATTTTTTACTCCTTTAGGAAATTGTATCAAAAATTTGATATAATTTGCCAAAAAATATAAAGCCGGAGATATGATGGATAAATTAAAAAGGTATATTTTAGATCGCATATTTGTTGTTTCAAAGCAACCTGTGTTGTTTAGGGATCTGCTTGAGGCAAATAGTTTGTTTAATGAGGGTATGCTTATAGATGGCTCAAAGCTAAATTTTAGGTTTGATTATATTAGAACATATAAAATTTATACGATTATTTGTATCATATTTTTGATACCTGTTCTTATTTTTACGCACCATTTTTTATCAAAAATAGATCCTCACATTTCTATAATAGCTACGATGATAGTGACCTCTTTTATCTTTTTGGGTTTTGATATGTTTAAAATTTGGGCTAGAAAAGAGATTAGTCTTGAGCTTATCAAATGTGCTTGGGCTATGCATTTTCCATATTTTTCTTATGAAAAATACTCAAAAAAAGTAGACGCCATCTATACACAAGCCGTAAAAGACGATGTTTCTAAAAAGGATTTAGAGCAGTTTGTGTTAGAAAAACTAATATCTCAAAATGAAAGCAATGAATAAAGTTCATTTTGCTTTTTTGCTATAATGTTTAGCATATAGTTTAGCTTTTGATCGTCTTTTGAGCTTATTTTATCTTCAAAGGAATTTATAAAATAATATGGCAAGTGTGCTAGTTTTTTGCCTATCATCTCAAATCTTGAACCTATAAGCCCGATATCTGTTTTTAGTGCTATGTCGCAACTATCTTTACTAGAGTGATTTATGTAAGTACAAAGGTTTATGAGATCTAGATTGATTTGGGTTAAAATTTTATAGCACTCGTGCCATTTTTGATTTTTTTCTTGCTTGATTATCTCTTTGTATTCTTTTAAATCGCTTAAAATTTCATCTTGATTTATTGCGAAATTTAGATTTTGTTCGTCATTTTTTATAAAATTTGCTAGTTTGTTAAGTATGTTTTTTATCCTATTTTCTAACTCATCTGTATTATTTGGTAGTGTTAACATATAGATTGCAAACACCAACGCAAATCCAAACATAATGTCAAAAATTCTATAAAGCATAAGCTCTAAAAAGTCGTTTTTGATGATGTAAAACATAATTGTTAGCTGACACATTAGCATAGCAGAATAGACAAGTAGGCTGTAATTTTTAAGATAATAAACCAAGAAAATGCCAACGACAGCACATATAAATATCGTCTGAATATTGCCAAAAAGTATCACAACGCCAAGTCCAAGCAAAAATCCTATGATACCCCCGATGATGTTTTGTTCTCCAGCTGTTTTTAGCATATATCTGTTGTTTCTGCTTAGACTCATTATGGCGATGGCTATCCAAATTCCGTGGTTTATTTGTGAGGCTTGAGTGATATAAATCGCAATAGCCACACAAACCCCAAGCCTTAGCGAATTTAGCGTAGTATTGTCTTTGAAATTTATATTTTTAATAGCCTCTTTAAGGCTTGTCTGTTTTGGTTTTTTAAGCTCAACCTTATCGTCGTTGCTATCTTTTATGATATTTAGCCTGTCATAAAGCATACTTATAGAACTTGCAAATACGTTGTGTTCGCTATGTTGTAAGCTTGTTAAAACAGATGTTTTAAAAATGGCTTCTTTGCCCTTAAAGAGATTAAGAAGCTCTGTTATATTATGTTGTATTTCGGATTTTACGGCATTTAAAAGCTCTTTGTCATCTATTCTTGTAAAAAATGTATGAAAAGAGCTGAGCAAAAAGGCGATTTCTTCTAATTTGTATAGATAAAATATAGCCCTTGAGTCGTTTTTTATGAGCCTTTCGTCTTTTAAATTTATGCTATCGCTATTAAAAAATCCCTTTAGCTCTCTAATTCTTGATGTGCTTTTGGTGCTAATCTCTTCGAAATTTTCGCTATCTAAGGCGTTTGTTAAATTTAAAAGCTCATTTATGATGACTCTCATACTTTTTATGGTAAAAGAGCCGTATTTTGAGAATGTGCCAAATTTGATTAAAATCGATGTAGTCCCGCCAAGAAGTATCCCATACATCGCTGCAAAGCCATCTAGATTAGAGCTATTTTGCATAATTAGCCCAGCAAGTCCAGTGCCATTTACGATAAGTAAAATTTTGTTTAAATTCTCGCTGTATAGTGAGCTTACTCCAACTAAAAATATCCAAAAAAACGTCACTAACGCAAGCCATTTGCCAAGCGATACGAGTGGTTTGACAAATGGGATAAAGAGTATCGATAGGATGATGTAAAGTATTATAAATTCTATCTTTTTACGCTCATTTGCCTCTAAATTTGATAGAAAAAATATACCCGTTGTCGCATTTATGGCAAAAATAGCACCATTAAAACCAAAAAAATAGTATCCTAGTATACAGTTTAAAGAAAATGCAAACGTGGCTTTTAGCGAGTAAATAAGGTAAAAATTTGCAGGATCGTAAGAGAGAAAAAATCTCTTTATAGACGATGTTATTTCCATTGTTCATCTTGAAGCGGATTTAGGATGTTGATTTTGTATTTTAAATTTTCTAGCTTAGTTTTTAGTGCTCGATTTTCTTCAAGTAAAACATCTCTTTGGTTGCTAATCTCGGTAATTTCGCGACTAATGTAGTAAATTTGGTTTGCTATGTATATTTTTGGCAAAAATACGCAAAGTCCTATGCAAAGTGCCAAAAGAGCGATAAATAGGCTTTTTATGCTTAAATTTTCTTCACGCTCTTGCTCTTTGTCGTGAAGCTCTAGTAGATCTTGCTTTTCGCTCATTGTTTTATCCTAAATGCCCTTAATTTTGCACAACTACTTCGCGAGTTTTCTAAAATTTCAGCTTTACTTGGAGTTATAGCTTTTTTGGTTACTATTTCGCCCAAGGCGTGATTGTCCCCACACTCACAACGCAACGCATTTGGAGGACAAATGCAACTTGTCGCCCACTCTTTAAACGTGTTTTTTACTATTCTATCCTCAAGCGAGTGAAAGCTGATTATACAGACTAAGCAGTCGTTTAAATTTGCTGTTTTTATGCTGTTTAGCAGCTCTTTTAACTCGCCAAGCTCGTTATTTACCTCTATTCGTATCGCTTGAAAGGCGAGTATTGCTGGGTTTATGGCTCTAGTGCCAAACTTTTTTGAGCCTATTAGGTTGCTTAGTTGCTTAGCTGTCGTTATCGGAGCATTTTTCCTTTCATTTACTATTTTTTCTGCTAGGAATTTAGCGTTTTTTAACTCTGCGTATTCAAAGAAAATTTTAGCCAAATCATCTTTGGAGTATGTATTTACAACATCATAAGCACTAAGATTAGAACTCTTGTCCATACGCATATCAAGACTCTTAGAGTTTATACTAAAACCCCTGTCGTCCTTATCAAGCTGAAGTGAGCTCACGCCTATGTCGGCTAGTATGCCTCTTATATTTTTTATCTCTTGCGTATTTAAAATTTTAATTAAATTTGAGAAATTTGATTTGTAAATTTTAACTCTATCTTTAAACTCTTCTAGCTTTTTTTCTGAAAATTTTATTGCCTCATCGTCTCTGTCACAGGCTATTAAATTTACATTTTTGTTTGTTTTTAGAATTTCGTAGCTGTGACCGCCGTAGCCCAATGTGCAGTCTAAAAACGTGCCATTTATGCCAGAAAATAGTTCGCTAACTTCATTTAGCAACACGCTTTTGTGTGGAGAGATTAGAGTTTGTATGTCTTTGCCTTAAAATAAAATTTGTAATAATGTATCAAAAATTTACTTAAAAAGTTAAATTTGTGTATAATTTTACATAAAATTTTAAAAAGGTTTTTAAAAATGGATTTAAAAAGTTCAATCGCACAGCTAAAAAAAGTTTCACTCTCTATGTTTAGAAAGAATTTTCTAGGTGTTTTTCATGGCTCAATATCATCTAGGGTAGAGGGAAATCAATTTTTAATCAACAAGCAAGACGCCATATTTGACGACTTAAGGGATGATGATTTGACACTTCTTTCATCAAAAAAGGACTATCGCTGGAATGAGGCTAGTATAGATGCTGATATTCACCTAAATATTTATAAAAATATTAATGAGGCAAAATTTGTCTGCTATGCTATGCCACATTATACGACTGCATATAGTCTAAAGCACGATAAAATCATACCGCAAGACTATTTTGGATATACATATTTTGGTCAGATAGATGTCTATGATCCAAAGCAGTTTGAGGACTGGTATGAGCGTGCCGATACTGAAATTTACAGATATATGATAGAAAAACGCACTAACATAATGGTTATTAAAGGCTATGGCGTTTATATCCACAACCGCACTCCATATCAACTGGCAAAAGAGATTGCAATACTTGAAAATAGCGTTAAACTCTTAAAGCTATCAAGTAGTGATTGTGATTAAAAAATAGCTAACAAAAAGTGTTAGTAAAATTTGTGTTAGTTGCCTATTTTAACGATAATTAAGCGTAAAATTTGTAAAATACGACACTTGTTAGTAACTTATAAGGAAATTTTATGATAACTTGGATGCAAAGACACAAAAAATATTTAGTTGTAACTATTTGGATAAGCACTATCGCTTTTGTGGGAGCTGGTTTTGTTGGCTGGGGTGCTTATGATATGAACTCAAATCGTGCAACATCAGTAGCAAAAGTAGGGCATAGAAATGTCAGCGTTCAAGATTTAAACGATAAATATTCACAACTTTATAGTTACTATAATAATATTTTTGAAGGCAAACTTACTCAAGAAAAAGCAGCTGAACTAGGGCTTGAAAATTTAGCTCTTAAATCTAGCATACAAGAGAGTTTATTACTAAATTTTGCTGATGATATTGGACTTAGTGTTAGTGATGATGACATTATAAGATACATAGCCAGTGATGAAAATTTCCACAAAGATGGCAAATTTGATAAAAATTTATACTATGACACGCTAAGACGCTCAAGGATAAATCCAAAAGATTATGAGCAAAGCCTAAGACGTGTGATTTTGATAGATAAGCTAAGAACTGCACTTAAACTTGACGTGACAAAAGATGATATCGATCTTTTAAACGCTAGTTTTTCTATGCAAGATGTCGTTGGTTTAAGTATATTGTCTGTGAATCCAAACGATATAAAAGTAGATGAAGCTGAACTAAAAGAGCTTTGGGAAAAGAGTAAAAACAACTATATGACAAAGACGATATATAATCTTGAAACGCTTTTTGTGCCTAGTAAAAATTTAGACGCAAATGAAACGGCTCTTAGTGAATACTACAACGAAAACAAGTCAAATTATAGAGATAATGAAGATAAAATTTTGCCTTTTGAGAGTGCAAAAGATATGGTCGCTAAAGATCTTATGCTTGAGCAGACAAAGAGCTTGGCACTTGAAAAATACGTGGGCGTAAAAAAGGGCGAGATAAAAACTGATGGTTTTATGAGCTTTGATGAGGATAACGCGACCTTGCCTATTGATGAGTTTAAAGACGCAAAAGTGGCGGATGTTTTAAAACCTATAATCTATAAAGATGGCTATATGATAGCAAGAATTAAAGATATTGTAGCTCCAACCCCTATGGGTTTTGAAAAGGCAAGAGAGTATGTTAAGGTCGCTTATATAGCTGAAAAATCAAAGAAAATTTTAGATGAAAAGTCAAAAGATACTCTTAAGAATTTTGATGTTAAAAACGCAACCAAAGCCACTATCAGTAGAGATAAAATAGCTAAAATAGACGGACTAACAGATTTTGAAGTTAGTAACTTCATAGCACAGGTCTTTAACTCTCCTAACAAAAAAGGTTATATTGTGTTAGGCGAAAAAGCTGTTATATACGAGATTTTGGAACAGAAATTGCTTACTAACAAAGATATTAGCAATGCGTTAGTTTTTGAAAATATGGCTATGTTAAAGAATAACGAGCTAATGCAAGATCTAACAAAAGAGTTGCAAAAGCGATATAAAGTAGAAGAATATATAAAAAGGTAGCATATCTTGGGAACAAAAATTTTAGGTATAGATATAGGTTCGTTTCAAGTACGTGCCATAATAGCCGAGCAGACAGAAGAGAATTTAAAAATTATAGGCATAGGCACCGAAAAAGCACAAGGCATTAAAAAAGGCACGATAAGCAACATAGAACAAGCGTCTAAATCCATAAAAAACGCTTTGGCAAATGCCCAAAGAGTGGCCGGAACACATTATGAAAAAGCCATAGTGTCAATATCCGGAGCTTACACAAAGAGTGTGGATAGCACTGGCGTGGTAAATGTTCCAGGTCACGAGATAGGCATAAAAGAGATAGACCGCGTTATGCAGATGGCAGATCATAATGCAAATATACCAGCTGACTATGAGAGACTGCACGTATTGCCTTATAGTTTTAAGGTAGATGAGCAAGAGCACGTTGAAGACCCTCTTGGTATGAATGCCAATAGACTGGAAGTTCAAACGCATATCATAATCGTTCAAAAATCATACCTTAGCAACCTAAGAAAAGCCGTAAATATGGCTGGTATAAAGATTGACAACATCGTTCTTTCTGGTTATGCGTCCGCGATAGCTACACTAAATCAAGATGAAAAAGATTTAGGTGTTGCTCTTATAGATATGGGCGGTTCTACTTGTAATGTTGTGATACACTCTGGAAATTCTATAAAATACAATGACTTTTTACCAGTTGGCTCATCGCATATAACGAGTGATTTATCGATAGTTTTGCACACTCCTGTTGCAAAAGCTGAGGAGATAAAGGTAAATTACGGCTCACTACTTAAAAAGCCAACAGATCTTATAGAGCTACCTGTACTTGGAGATGAGAGCAAAAGCAACGGCGTGTCCCTTGATATAATATCTAATGTAATATACTCTAGGGTTGAAGAAACCTTGATGTTTTTACACGAGATGATATCGTCTAAAAAGGATCTAATCGGCGCTGGTGTGGTTTTAACTGGCGGTATGACAAAGCTTGAGGATATAAGAGAGGCTGCGTCGGCCATATTTAGCAATATGCAAGTTAGAATAGCTAAGCCAAAAGAGACTGACGGGCTTTTTGAGATTATGAGAGATCCTTCAAATTCTTGCGCGATTGGTCTTTGTATGTATGGTGCGGGAGAATTTACGCCTTATGAGATAGACTCAGAAAAGCGTATGAGGTATCGTGGCGAGGCTATAAGCAAACCAAAGGTAGAATTTAAAAATGTATTTGATGAAAATATTGAAAGCATTAGTTCTGTAAATAATTTAAGAGAAGATATAGGGCAGGGTCAGACTGCTTACTCAGAGCAAGAGATTAAGAGTGAGTTATCTGATATAAACATTAGAAAAGAGAAGACTCCAAATTTTCTAGTAAGATTTTGGAACTGGCTAACACATTTGTTTTAAGGAGAAGGTATGGGAAATTTTAAGATAGAAGAGGGTCGTAGCTCCTATGGCACTAAGATAAAGGTTATTGGTGTCGGCGGTGGCGGCGGAAATATGATAGGAACTATGATCAAAGAGTATCCAGATCTTGATATAGATTTAATCGTAGCAAACACAGATAGACAAGCACTTGATAGATCAAACGCCTTTACTAAAATTCAAATTGGTGAAAAGATCACTCGCGGACTTGGTGCTGGTATGAAGCCAGAGGTTGGCAAGGCGTCTGCTGAGGAGAGTTATGATGAGCTTAAGAGTGCTTTTGAAAATACCGATATCGTTTTTGTAGCTGCTGGTCTTGGTGGTGGCACTGGAACTGGTGCAGCTCCGGTAGTTGCTCAGGCTGCCAAAGAGTGCGGTGCTTTGGCTGTTTCTGTTGTAACTATGCCGTTTGCTTATGAGGGTAAAAAAAGACGACTTCTTGCAGATAGAGGGCTAGAAGAGTTAAGAAAAGAGAGTGATTCTGTTATAGTTATTTTAAATGAAAAACTAGTGTCGTTAGTCGATAAGAGAATGAGCATACCTGATAGCTTAAAGATAGCAGACGGAGTATTAACTCGTGCAGTTGGTGGCATGAGTAGTGTTATTTTAGGAAATGGCGATATAAATATCGACTTTGCCGATGTTAGAACCATTATGAGCCACCGCGGTATGGCGATTATGAGTGTTGGCGACGCTGTTGGCGAAAATGCAGCTCAGGAAGCTATGAAGGAGGCTATTCAATCTCCATTGCTTGATGATGTAAGCATAGACGGAGCACTTGGCGTTTTGGTTCACTTTAGACATCATCCAAGTGCGTCATTAAATGATATAAATGACGCTTTAAAAATTGTAAATGACTCTGCTGATGATATGGCTGATATTATATTTGGTACAACTTCTGATGATACTTTAGATGAGGGCAAGGTAGAGGTTACTATCGTTGCTACTGGCTTTGAAATACCAGCAAATAATAGCGTAGACGCTAACGAAATAGCTAAAAAAGAGAGCGAAAAAGCTGTTGAAAAAAGAGAGTATGTAATGCGTATTAGAAAGGCTAGTGGTGGCGAGGGTTTTGATAGCGAGTCATACCTTGACCAGCTAGATACTCCGCCTTGCAGACGTCATCAAATCGATTAAAATAAACTCCTTAAAACAAATCTTTAAAAGGGGCTTTTGCCCCTTGAAATTTTACTCCTTAAACATCTTGTTTAAACTCAAAATTATTAAAAACTTAATATAATCATTTAAAATTTTAAAAAAGGGTATTAATGTCGTTTGAAAAAGTTATGCGTGCCATTGATGATATGAAAAATGGCAAAATGATAGTTATGGTCGATGATGAGGATAGGGAAAACGAGGGCGATTTGGTATTTGCCGCTTCAACTAGCGATATGGCAAAGGTAAATTTTGCTATCACTCATGCTAAAGGTGTTCTTTGTTTGGCGATGGACGAGGCTAATGCAAAACGCTTAGAGTTGCCACTAATGGTTTCTAAAAACACATCAAGTCACGAAACGGCGTTTACCGTTACGATAGACGCAAAAGACGCTACAACCGGCGTTAGCGCGTATGAACGTGATATGACTATGCGTTTGGCTGCAGATCCGCACTCAAAGCCTGAAGACTTTGTGCGTCCTGGTCATATTTTCCCACTGATAGCTAAAAATGGTGGAGTGCTTGTAAGAACCGGGCATACAGAGGGCTCGGTCGATCTTTGCAAATTAGCTGGTATTGCACCTATGGCTGCTATTTGTGAGATAGTAAAAGATGATGGCAGTATGGCAAGGCGTGATTATCTTGAGGAATTTTGTCAAAAGTATGGCTTAAATATGCTTGCTGTATCTGATCTCGTGCAGTATAGACTTAGTAATGAGAGCCTTATAAATGTAAGTCAGCCAAGTGCTTGTAAAATTTTTGGAAAAGACGCCTTTAGATACGACATTACCGATCACGAGGGGCTATTACACTCGGTATTTAAATTTAAAGAGATATCATCTAAGGCAAATGTGAAATTTGTAAAATCTACAAGTGATTTTGATTTTCTTAGCTCACAAAAATTTGATGAAGTGCTTAGAGCGACTAAAATTCTAGACGAGCAGGGTGGAGTGCTTGTATTTTTATCAGGCAAAAGTACTAGTACAAATGCTAAAGATTACGGCATAGGGGCTCAAATTTTAAAACATTTTGGCATAAGCCAAATAGCTCTTATGAGTGAGAATAAGGGTAAAGAATTCGTAGGTCTTAGCGGATTTGGTCTTGATATAGTTGAGTATGTAGGTTAGTGCATATATTTGGCTTTAAGTGTAAAGCTTAAAGCCAAAATGTTAATTAAAATTTATACCCAAAAGTCGCTAAAATACTACTACTTTTTCTCTTTGAGCTAAACTCGTTTATAAGTCCAATTCTTGTGAAAATTCCGTTACTAAAGTCAAGCTGAGAGTTTAAGCCAAGCGTAAATAGATTGGTATCAAGCTCGTATTTTTGCGTAAAATAACTATCATCAAAATCTTTAAATTTTGCTCTGTTATCAAATTTCTTGCCACTTAGCCTTCTTTCATAAAGGGCGTATCCGCCAAATTGCACGACCTTTTGTCTTTTTAAGCCTGGGCGTTAGGTAAATGCAGTACTTCGTATGACTCGCGCGAGTAGTTTATGGTTTTAAATGTTACCGCGTTGTAGCCAGTGCTTGCTATTGGATTGATTTATACTGTGTTGAGATTTGATTAGCTTTGAGTTGCCTGTTGTATCAAAAAAGCATTGTAATCACTGCTCTCTTTGCCAAGAGATTTTATTTGCAAATCCAAGCGTATTGCTCGTGTATTTTATGCTATTTAGCCTAATTTGCCAAAGAGTTGGGTGCATTGCTTTTGCGTAAGCAAATCGCTTAAAGTATATATCTGCCATATCGGCGTTTGCCGTTATTATGTCAGCGTGAAATTGCACACCCTCTACCTTTGCGACGACTAGGGTATTTATGGCAATTGTGCCACAAATTTTATGTTCAAACTCTAATGCTTTTATGTGTTTTGTGGAGCTATCGCTTGCTATTACTAGGCTTATACTCTCCTTATCAAACGCGTAAAATGCACTAAAAGGACACATTTGCAAACTACTATCAAGCACACACAGCGATGCTAGGTGCTGTTTTGAGAGAAATTTTAAAATTTTACTATCTATCACGACAAAAAGCCTGTAAAAAATAGTGAAATTTCTTTAAAATTTAGTAGTAAAATGGCAATAAAAATGATCCAAATTCCAGCCAAAATCAGCTGAATGAGTAAAAATCTAGATTCCTTAATCCTAAATAAAGCCATAGCCAAAAATGAGCCTAAAATTCCGCCTATTAAAGAGAAGTAGTGTATGGAATTTTCTTTGACAAAATTTGGTAGTAGCCTTTTAAAAAATAGAGTTAGCATTACAAAAGATAGAATATTTGCAAGGATTAGGTAGTAAAAAACTACGGCAATTTGCGGATAGAACCTATGAAATATAAAGCTTAAAATAGTGATAAAAAATAGTAAAAAAACTCTTGTTCCAAAACAGCACATCTTAACTCTCACAGTATTTATGTTCTAAATTTAGCAAAAAAAGCTTCGTTTCTAAGCCATTACCGCCAGAGTATCCGCCAAGTCCATTTGAAGAAACGACCCTGTGGCAAGGCACTATGATTGGAATTTTATTTTTGGCATTTGCGTTTCCTACGGCACGAAAAGCTTTGTCTTTTTTAATAGCTTTTGCCACTTGTGCGTATGTGGCGGTTTGTCCGTAGGGTATATTTAAAAGCTCGTTATACACGCTTTTAGCAAATTTGCTAGCTTTTATATCTATTTTTGTAGTAAATTTTTTAAGTTTGCCTTTAAAATACCCATCAAGTTCACACAAACACAGCTTTAAATTTTCATCTTTTATCTGTGTTTTGATAAAATTTTTGACGAAATTTATCTCACATACGCCATTTTCATTTGCACAAATTTCAAGCACTCCCGCTTGGGATTTAAAATAGGCTTTTTCTATCACGATAAAAGAGCCTTTGCAACCTCACTAATACGCTTAGCATCAGCACTTGCACCTATTTGCTCCTTGGCTATTTTTACGACGCTTCCTAGCTCTTTTATGCTACTAGCACCAAGCGTTAAGATGATGTTTTTTACCTTATCTTTTAGCTCGTCGTCGCTAAGTTGTGCTGGTAGATATCTTGAGATTAGCGCGATCTCGTCGTTTTCTTTTTTTGCTAGTTCTTCTCTTCCGCCTTGAACATAAAGCTGTGCTGAGTCGGTGCGTTTTTTTATCTCTTTTTGTAAAATTGGCAAAACAACCTCGTCGCTAAGCTCGATTCTCTTATCAACTTCAACCTGTTTAAGTGCTGAATGTAGCGTTCTTAACGCATCTCTTTCAAAGTTATTTTGCTCTTTCATAGCTGTTTTTATATCAGCTAAAATTTGCTCTTTTATGCTCATTTTTACCCCTTTGTTTTTAAAATAATATCAAAAAGGGCTTAAAATTTTAAAAAATTATCCAAAATTTTAGCGTGATACGCGACCCCCACGCCTTCCCTAAGCCCATCGTCAACGACTATTATTTTTGCGTTTTCATCGCTTAAAATCTCCTCTAAAAGAGCTATCCCGGCTAGAACGAGCATTTTTCTATCTTCGCCTAAAATTTTCACGCTCGTTTGCTCGTCTAAATTTAAAAATGTATCAAAAAGCGTTGTAAAATCATCTTTTTTAAGTTCGTAGCCATTTATCTTTTTTCTATCGTATGAGCTAAAATCAAAGCCGAGCTTAAAACTTGCCATAGTGGTTGGAACACCTGAAGTTAGGACGATGATGTCCCTTTTAAGCCCTTTTAAAAAGCTTTTTGCCTCTTTTGTCATCTCTTTTACATTTTGTTTTAGACTAAAAATATTGTTAAATTTCTCAAAGGTCGTGATAATCCCAAGCTCAAAACTAGCTTGAGTCTGCTCATTTGCTATCTCGGTACTAGCTCCACCCATATCTACAAATACGCAGTTTTTATCAGACAATCCAAGCTCATTTAATGCGTTTTTAACCCCAAATGACGTCAGCTTTGCTTCGTTTTTACCGCTTATTATTTTAAAATTTATACCAAAATCATCTTGTATCATTTTTAAAATTTTTTCTGCATTTTTTGCGACTCTCCAAACCCCAGTTGCTACGCCTTGGTGTTTTATGGTTTTAAAATTAAAAATTTCATCGGCTTGTTTTAATGTTTGTGTTAGTTTTTGTATGCAAATTTCAGAAATTTCTTTGCTTTTATTAACCCCTTTTGCTGAGCCAATAATTTTTTCATAAACTTTTATGATTCTTAAATTTTTATCCATAACCGCAAATCTTATAGTGTTAGAACCTAAATCTATACTTAAAAACATCATCTCTCCAAAAGGTATAAAAATTTTAAAAAATTTTATCAAAAAACGATAAAATTAAGGCTATAATTTCAAAAAATCGCAAAAAGGAATACGTTTGGGCAGGGACAATCTATTTGCAGCGAGTGTGTTTATCGCCACTATTGGATACTTTTCTTACTGGGGGTATGGATACGTTCCATCAGAACATCACATTATATTTTTTATGGCTAGTATTTTTGGTGTTTTTATGGCGTGTAATATCGGTGGAAACGACGTCGCAAATAGTTTTGGTACAAGTGTAGGTGCAAAGACTCTTACGATAAAACAGGCCCTTATAATCGCTGCTGTTTTTGAGCTAAGCGGTGCAATTTTTGCAGGTGCGGAGGTTACAAACACTATCCGCGGTGGCATTATAAATTTCCCTTCAGACTCTAGCGTTGATCCGATGAAATTTGTAGCGATTATGACTTCAGCACTTTTAAGCTCTGGATTGTGGCTATTTTTTGCTTCAAAAAAGGGACTGCCAGTATCTACAACGCACTCGATAGTAGGCGGTATAGTTGGAGCCGGACTTGTTATGGGATATACAACTTATGGTGGTTCAGAAGCACTTAATATGGTATCTTGGGATGGCATAGGTCGCATAGCTATGAGCTGGGTGATATCTCCACTGCTTGGAGGGATACTATCTTATTTTGTTTTTGGATATATTAAAAAATATATCATAGATCCAACAAAAGAGCTAAAAACGTCACTTAAATCACTAAAAAAAGAGCGTAAAATTTACAAAGAAGAGTTCATAAAATCACTATCTAATAAACCAAAAGATGAGCAGATAGATACGCTTTCTAGGATAGCCTTAATAGATGAGGATGAGATAGAAAATGCCGAGTATAGCGAGTATAGATCAAATATAAAAATGATGAAAGATCGCGAAAAGCACGTTGATACCTTTGCGGCTATGAAAAGACATATACCTTTTGTCGCAAGTTTTGGTGCCATTATTATCTCGTCAATGATGCTTTTTAAGGGTCTTGCACATTTGGATTTGAAATTTAACCTTATTGAAACGATTTGGATTATATTTGTTATAGGTCTTTTGGCGTATTTGGCTAGTTTTGCAATTATAAATGTAATGAGTAAAAATGATAGTGAAAAGAGTATAAATAGAATTTTCTCTTGGTTTCAAATTTTTACCGCTAGTTCTTTTGCCTTCTCACACGGTGCAAACGACATTGCAAATGCGATTGGTCCGTTTGCTGCTATTATAGATGTTTTAAAAACTGGCGTCATAAATGAAAAATCAGCCGTTCCTGATGTGGCTATGATAACATTTGGCATAGCATTGGTGGTTGGACTTTGGTTTTTGGGCAAAGAAGTTATAATGACTATCGGCTCTAAACTAGCTGAAATTTTACCTACGACCGGCTTTAGTGCGGAGCTTGCTGCTAGTATTGTGATTTTATTTGCTACAAAATTAGGACTTCCTGTTAGCTCTACGCACATTCTAATCGGAGCCGTGCTTGGCATTGGGATACTAAATAAAAATGCAAACTGGTCTATGGTCAGACCTATACTTTTAGCGTGGGTGATTACTCTTCCGACTGCGGCGGTTAGTTCGGCATTATTTTATATGATATTAAAGGAATTTATGGGATTTTGATAAAGCACAGCGATAAGCCGAGTTCTGTCGTGAGTGATCATTTATCTAATCTTGCATTTGCATACAAGCTTGAGCGAAGGGTTTAATATAAGACTAAAACCACCCCTTCTTGCTGCGAGTTGGGTTTATAAACGCACTTGTTGCCAAGCTCGTTGGTGGGCTCTTACCCCGCCGTTTCACCTTTTCCGATTCTCGGTAGTCTGCTTTCTGTTACACTTTCCCTTGGGTTGCCCCAGCCATCCGTTAGATGGAACTCTGTCTTATAGCAGCTCGGACTTTCCTCTATTTCTAGCGATCACTTGCTGTGCTGACGGCATTTTAGCGTATTTTGCTTAAAAATTTTATATAATGCAAAAATGGATAAAGAACAGCTAATAATAAATCATTTTAATAATAAATTTTTAGGCGATGACGCAGCAGTGCTTGGCAAAATGGTCTATGCTAAAGATCTCTTTTTTGAAGATGTGCATTTTAAAAGGGAGTGGCTTAGTTTAGAGCAGATAGGCTATAAGGCGATGATTGTAAATTTTTCAGACATCATCGTGATGAATGCCACTCCAAAATATGCTCTTTTGGGACTTGCCCTGCCAAAAAGTATTACAAATGAGCAGATAACTGGACTTTATGGCGGTATTAAAAAGGCTTGTGATAAATACGGCGTAAGCATCATTGGCGGAGATACGATTTGCAGTGATAAAATTTGTATCAGTGTTAGTGTGTTTGGGGTTTTAAATGCCAAGGCTGTTTTTAGAAAAGGGCTTAAAAATGGCGATTTTATCGCTTATACTGGTAAACTTGGCTCTAGCTTAAAATCGCTTAAAAGTCTTATAAATATTGGTAAAACAAGCCCTAAATCTAGATTTTTTGACCCTATTTTAAGGGATGGATTTTTTTACAAGTCGGCTAAATTTATAAACTCAGCTATGGATATTAGCGACGGGCTTACGCAAGATTTAGCAAAGTTATGTGCTAGTGCCAAAAAGGGCTTTAAATTTATAAAAAAACCGATAAAATACGAGCTAGAAAGTGGCGAAGAGTATGAAATTTTATTTAGTTTTTCGCCCAAAAATCGTGCAAAAATAGAGCAAATTGCAAAAAAAACACGCACAAAAATCACAATTTTTGCCAAAGCAACGAAAGGAAGATATAAAACAAATGCAAGATCACACCACTTTTAAGCCACTATATTCGCTAACTCACGCTCCTATAAACGCACATTTTTCTAAAAATTCAGATGATTTTGTCGTGCGTGAAGTGCCACTTTATGAGTCTAGTGGGGATGGTGAACATCTAATGCTTCACATCCAAAAAAAAGATCTTACAACACAAGAAGCACTTGCGATTTTAAGCGAATTTAGCGGTGTAAAAATGCGTGATTTTGGCTACGCTGGACTAAAAGACAAACAGGGTATGACAACTCAGTTTCTAACAATGCCAAGAAAATTTGAGACAAATTTGTCAAATTTTAGCCACGAAAAGCTCAAAATTTTAGACACAAGCTATCATAATAACAAGCTAAGAATAGGGCATTTAAAAGGCAATAGATTTTTTATACGTCTAAAAAAGGTTATGTCAAGTGAGGCTAAAAAGCTAGAACAAGCACTTTTAAATATCGACAAACAGGGCTACCCAAACTACTTTGGCTATCAGCGTTTTGGTAAATATGGCGATAACGCCACAAGCGGACTTGAAATTTTAAAACACGGTACATTAAACGGCAAGAGACTTAAAAATCCAAAACTTAGCGATTTTTTAATCTCAGCTTATCAAAGCGAACTCTTTAATCAATATGTAAGTAAAAGAGTTGAAATTTCACGCTTTAGCGATGACTTTAGCCAAAAAGAGCTTTGTGAAATTTATAAATTTGATACGCAAACAGCTAAAAATTTAAAATCCCAAAAGCAGTTTTTTAAGCTAATACAGGGCGAAGTTTTGGGGCATTATCCATTTGGTAAATGCTTTTTGTGCGAGAATTTAGACGTTGAACTAGAGCGATTTTTAAGGCGAGATATTACAAGTTATGGTTTGATTGTGGGAGATAGGGCTTATACTTCAAGTGGCGTTGCTTACGAGCTAGAGCGTGAAATTTACGCACAGGCATTTGAGTTTAGTAAAAAAATGGTTGGTTCACGGCGTTTTGCGTGGAGTTATTTGGCTGAACTTGATTTTAAATACAATGAAGAAAATGCCCATTTTACGATGAGTTTTATGTTGCAAAAAGGCTCTTATGCTACGGTTGTTTTAGAAGAAATTCTACACAGGGATATTTTTGATAGTTAAATTACTCGTGTTTTACGCAAATTCAAATATTATTTTGATAAAATCAATTTTAAATTTAAGGATGGCAAAATGGAATTTTTAAATCAGTATAACGATCACATAAAAGAGAGAGCAAAGCAGGGTTTGCCGCCACTTGCATTAAACGAAACACAGACAAAAGAGCTAGTAAATCTGCTAAAACAAAACGATAAAAACCAAGATGAGCTTATTAAAATTCTAGCCACTCGCATAAATCCGGGCGTTGATGAGAGCGCTAAGATTAAGGCTGAATTTTTAAATGAGATTATAAATCACGAGCTAAAAATTTCTGGTATTGATAAAATCACAGCCATTAAAATGCTATCAACTATGCTTGGTGGATATAATGTCATAGTGCTAATCTCAGCCCTACAAAATGCCGATAAAAACGTAGCTAAGCAGGCTTGCGAGGCACTTAAAAATACCATTTTTGTCCATAGTTATTTTGATGAAATTTTAGAACTTTCAAATCACAATGAATTTGCACTTGAAATTTTAAAATCGTGGGCAAATGCCGATTGGTTTAAGGTTAAAAAACCGCTAGATGAGTGTATAAAAGCCGTTGTTTTTAAAGTTAGTGGCGAGACAAATACTGATGATTTAAGTCCAGCAGGTGACGCCTTTACTCGCTCAGACATACCACTTCACGCAAATGCAATGCTTAAAAATCGCCTTACAAATGCCCTTGATAAGATAAAAGAGCTTAAAGAGCGTGGTTTGGCGGTTGTTTATGTGGGCGATGTTGTTGGCACTGGTTCAAGTAGAAAAAGTGGCATAAACTCAATCCAATGGCACTTTGGCGATGAGATAAATGGTGTGCCAAATAAAAAAACAGGTGGCATAGTAATTGGCACGACTATCGCTCCGATATTTTTTAACACGGCACAAGATAGCGGTGCTTTGCCAATTGTCGCTGACGTTAGTTTGCTTGATATGGGTGATGAGATTGAAATTTTGCCTTTTAGGGGTGAAATTTTAAAGGACGGCAAGGTTGTTAGCACATTTAAACTCACGCCAAATACAATAACTGATGAGCTAAGGGCTGGTGGCAGAACGACTTTAATGATAGGCAAAATGCTTACACAAAAGGCAAGAGAGGCGTTAAATTTAGAGCCCGTAAGTGATATTTTTATCAAAAATGCTGACGTTTTGGCTGATGATGAGAGCGGATTTACTCTGGCTCAAAAGATGGTCGGCAAGGCGTGTGGCGTAAGTGGCGTTAGGGCTGGGCAGTATTGTGAGCCACTAACTCTAACCGTTGGCAGTCAAGATACAACAGGGCCGATGACAAGAGATGAGATAAAAGAGCTTGCTAGTCTTGGATTTGGTGCTGATTTTGTGCTTCAAAGCTTTTGTCATACCGCTGCTTATCCAAAGCCAAGCGATGCGATCTTGCATAAAACTCTGCCAAAATTTATAAACTCACGTGGTGGTGTTAGTTTAAAACCGGGTGATGGCGTCATACACTCGTGGCTAAATCGTATGGTTTTGCCTGATTCTGTCGGCACTGGTGGCGATTCTCACACGAGATTTCCTATCGGTATTAGCTTTCCTGCTGGTAGCGGTCTTGTAGCATTTGCAGCGGTGCTTGGGTCTATGCCACTAAATATGCCTGAGTCTGTGCTGGTGCGTTTTAGTGGGAGTTTAAGAGAGGGCATAACGCTTAGAGATTTGGTAAATGCCATACCTTACTACGCCATAAAACAGGGACTTTTATCGGTTGATAAAAAGGGTAAAAAGAATGTCTTTGCAGGGCGAATTTTAGAGATTGAAGGGCTTAGTGATTTAAAAGTAGAACAAGCCTTTGAGCTTAGTGACGCAAGTGCCGAACGCTCAGCTGCTGCTTGTGCTATCGCCTTAAACACCGAGCCGGTTGTTGAGTATATAAAGTCAAATATCGCTTTGATTGATGAGATGATAAAGGCTGGTTATAATGACGCAAACACACTAAAAAGACGCCGTGAAAAGATGAGTGAGTGGCTTAAAAATCCAACCCTTTTAAAGGCAGATAAAAACGCAAAATACGCTTACACAATTGATATAAACTTAGATGATATAACCGAGCCAATTCTAGCCTGTCCAAACGACCCTGATGATGTAGCTACACTATCTGAAATTTTAAGTGATGAAAGGCGTCCAAAAAACATTGATGAGATCTTTGTAGGTAGCTGTATGACAAATATCGGGCATTATAGGGCATTAGGCGAAGTCTTACGTGGCAAAGGACAATTAAAAACTCGCCTTTGGGTTGTGCCTCCAACAAAAATGGATAAAGATAAGCTAACTAGCGAGGGTTATTACTCTGTTTTTGGGGCAGCTGGAGCTAGGATTGAGGTGCCTGGCTGTTCGCTTTGTATGGGTAATCAAGCAAGAGTTGCCGATAACGCCGTCGTCTTTTCAACATCAACAAGAAATTTTGACAACCGAATGGGTATGGGGGCAAAGGTCTATCTAGGCAGTGCAGAACTTGCTGCTGTTTGTGCGATTTTGGGGCGAATCCCAAGTGCGAGTGAGTATTTTGAGATTATTAAAAATTCTCTAAATGATAAAGCGGATAAAATTTATCAATACTTAAATTTTAACGAGCTAAGCGAGTTTTCGTTATAAATTTGTTAGAATAACTGGTTTTAAAGGAGTTGTGATGAAATTTTTATCTATTTTTTTGATATGTTTTTCATTATATGCAAATGCAAATTTAGATTGTGAGCAGCTTGAAAATTCGCCTGGTTGCGACGGCTCAATTTTGGCAATACCTCAGATAAAAGATCTTTTAAACATAGCTGTAGTCGTCAGAGCTGATAATGCAAACTGCATAGGGGCAACAGCAGTAGCTAGTAACATAAACGCACTAAAAACCACACTTATTCAGGCATCTTTTTCGCCAAGAGAGTATGCTAAGACGCTATTAAAACCAGAAGAAACTGAGAGGTTAAAAGATATTTGGAGCGGATATTTTAGGTATTGGGGTTATCAAAGTTTTTATAATTACTCAAAATTTAGCGAGTTTTGGGACGCTTATAATCACGCTCAAACTCCACTTGTAAAATTTTATGAGCAAAAAGGGTTTAAGACTTTAGAAGCTGCGTATTTTGCTACCTCTGTTTTAAATGAAATTTTAAAATACTCGGTGGCAAGTTATCCTGATATGAATAATTTGCCAGATATCACTCAAGAGCAAAAGGCTTTAAGCGATAAAAATATAAGCTATGACGGCATTCTTGCCATTTTATACTCTAAAAATTTTACGCTAAAGCAGATAGATGAAATTTTAAAAACCGCACTTGTTTTAAATAAGTCAGTTGACATCATCTCTCAAATTTTAAAGCTAGGTGCTCAGATAAATGTTGGCGATGAGAGTGCATTGTTTTTTGCGCTTGGCTCTTATGAAAATATGAAATTTCTCATACAAAATGGTGCCGATGTAAATTATAAAAATGCGTTTGGCAAGAGTATTTTATTTTACGCTGTTGAGTTAAACAATATAGATATGATAAGGCTTCTTATCCAAAATGGTGCTAATGTAAATGAGAAAATCATTGATGAAAATACAAAAAGTGCTATTTTAAATGTCGGAGAGAGTTTGCCGTTTTATATAAATTTGTGTGCTTTAGAGCATACGAACAAGAGTGTTTTAATGGATGCTGCCGCATACTCAACGCCTGAAATTTTAGATATTCTCATCCAAAATGGTGCAAATTTAAATGACATTGATGA
This sequence comes from Campylobacter mucosalis, assembly GCF_013372205.1. Classification (NCBI taxonomy): domain Bacteria; kingdom Pseudomonadati; phylum Campylobacterota; class Epsilonproteobacteria; order Campylobacterales; family Campylobacteraceae; genus Campylobacter; species Campylobacter mucosalis. Next base: position 979,041 of record NZ_CP053831.1, on the reverse strand, counting down.
TATAGGATTTAGTGTCCTTGACTATGCCAAAAAATATAAAAACGATGAAAACGTGAAATTTTTACAAAATTTAGGCGTAAAATCAAATATTTATGAGTAGGAGGGTGTTATGAAGCAGACGGCTTTTATCACTGGTGCGACATCTGGTTTTGGCGAGGCGATAGCAAAGAAACTTTCGCTTGAGGGTTATAAAATCATCGCACTTGGACGCAGAAAAGATAGGCTTGAAAACCTTGCAAATGAGCTTGGTAATACGCATATAATTGCTTGTGATATTAGGGATAAAGAGGCTGTTTTTGACGCTATTAAAAACTTGCCTGAAAATTTTAGAGATATTGAAATTTTAGTAAATAACGCAGGTCTTGCTCTTGGTGCTGATGGGTTTAATGATATGAGTATTGATGATTGCGAGATTATGATAGATACGAATATTAAGGGACTTTTATACTCTACAAAGGCGGTTTTGCCGATTATGAAAGAGCGAAAGTCAGGCTATATTTTTAACCTTGGCTCGGTCGCTGGGGCTTGGCCTTATGCTGGTGGCAATGTTTATGGTGGCACAAAGGCGTTTGTGAAGCAGTTTAGCTACAACCTTAGAAATGATTTGCGTGGATTAAATATTCGTGTGACAGATATTGCTCCAGGGATTTGTAAGACCGAGTTTAGCGAGGTTAGATTTAGGGGTGATAAGACAAAAGCGGACGCTGTTTATGAGGGAACTCAGTTTATTACCGCTGATGATATAGCGATGATAGTTTTAAATTGTATAAATTTGCCAAAGAGCGTAAATGTAAATCGTCTTGAAGTTATGGCGACTACGCAGAGTTGGGCTGGATTTTATTTTGAGAGAGATTAATTTAAGGGGATTTAATGAGTAGAAATTTTTTGTTTTTAGCTTTGTTGCCGCTTACGCTTTTTGCTGACGCGGCGGAAAATGCCAAAATTTTTGGCATATGGACGCTTGTCCCGCCAGTTGTAGCAATAGCACTTGCGTTTATAACCAAAGATGTTATATTATCGCTTTTTATAGGCGTTTTTAGTGGAACGTTTTTAATAAATATCATAAACGAAACTATCTTTATGTCATTTGTTAAAGGCTTTACGGGTATAGTTGAGCGTATAGTTGGTTCTATGGCTGACAGCTGGAATGCTGGTATTATGCTTCAAGTGCTTTGTATTGGTGGTGTGGTCGCACTTATAACTAAAATGGGTGGTACAAAAGCGGTCGCACTTTGGCTTAGTAAAAAGGCAAAAACAGGCATATCAGCTCAAATTTCAACTTGGGTTATGGGTATTTTTGTGTTTTTTGATGACTATGCAAATGCTTTAATTGTCGGTCCAATAATGCGTCCAATAACAGATAAATTTAAAATCAGCCGTGAAAAACTAGCCTTTATCATTGACGCCACGGCGGCCCCGATTGCTGGTATTGCTATCATCTCAACGTGGGTTGGGCTTGAAATTTCGCTTATTAAAAACGGATATGAACTTATTGGAGTAACCGATATAAACGCTTATGGAATTTTTATAGAAACTATTCCTTATAGATTTTATAATATCTTCATACTATTTTTTATAGTTTATACGGCATTTATGGGGCGTGAGTTTGGCTCAATGCTAACGGCTGAACGCCGTGCTAGACGCGGAGAGTTGCACTCTGGTAAGGTTATGATGGAAGATATTGAGGATAAGACTCTAGAGCCAAAAGAGGGCGTAAGACTTGCTATGTCAAACGCGGTCGTGCCACTTTTTGTATTGATAGTTGGGGCGTTTGTAAGTTTTTATTTTAGTGGTTTAAAGGCACTTGATGGAGAGGCTTTAAAATTAGCCCTAGAAAATCCACTTAGCTTTAATACATTTAGGGAAACTTTTGGTGCTGCTGACGCTTCAGTAGCACTTTTTCAATCAGCACTACTTGCTACGATAGTTGCGATAACAATTGGTGTTTGGCGTAAAATTTTTGGCGTTAAAGAGGCTATTAGCACTTGGGTAAAGGGTTGGAAGACGATGATTATAACGATTGTGATCTTGCTTCTTGCTTGGAGCTTAAGCTCTGTTATTAAAGAGCTTGGAACAAGTCGCTATTTGGTCGAACTCCTTAGCCAAAGCACACCAAAATTTATCCTGCCAGTTGCTATATTTGTTTTAGGCTCTTTTATATCTTTTTCAACAGGCACGAGCTACGGCACAATGGGCATTTTAATGCCTCTTGCTATACCTTTAGCAAACGCAGTTGGCGTTCATTATGGGCTTAGTGGTGACGCTATGCACTCTTATATGATAGTAAATATATCCGCTGTTTTAACAGGTGCGATATTTGGCGACCACTGCTCTCCGATATCAGATACTACGATTTTAAGCTCAATGGGAGCAGGTTGTAACCACATAGATCACGTAACGACCCAAATGCCTTATGCTATTAGCGTTGGTCTTATTACGATTTTTGTTGGCTATATCCCTACGGCACTTGGGCTTAGTGCTTGGGCTACTCTACCGCTTGGCTTGATTGCTACTTGGGCACTTGTTAGATTTGTTGGTAAAAAGGTTGAGGCTTAGTGGATTGTTTGCATTTAAAAGAGTGTGGTAGTTGCACTCTTTTTAACCCTTATGATAAACAGGTTGATTTTAAGCTAGAATTTTTACGCGAAAATTTTAGCGAGTTTTATGGTGGCGATTTTGAATTTTTTAAAAGCGATGAGAGTCATTATAGAACTCGTGCTGAATTTGGTATTTGGCACGAAAATGACGCTATTTCATACACGATGAACGGCGTAAATGGCAATAAAATTTTAATTAAAAACTGCCCAAAGGTAAGCCGTAAAATTTATGATTTTATGCCAAACTTAATTGAGATTTTGGGTCAATTTGAGGGGCTAAAATCAAAGCTTTTTGGGGTTGAGTTTATTAATAGCACTAGTGAGCTTTTGTGTGTTTTGCTCTATCATAAAAGGCTTAATGAGAGTTTTAAAAATGAGCTTGAAATTTTAAAATCGGCGTTTAAAAACGTAAATTTTATAGCTAGAAGCAAGGGTGTAAAAATCATTTTAGATGAGCCAAATTTAAGCGATGAGCTAAATATTGATGATAAAATTTATACGCTAAATTACGATGAAAACGCCTTTATCCAGCCAAATAAAAAGGTAAATGAAAGTATGATAGGCTGGGCTAAAAGTTGCGTTAAAAACGGCACTGATTTGCTTGAGCTTTACTGCGGACACGGCAACTTTACATTGCCTTTAAGCGAGAATTTTAGAGCGGTTTTGGCCACTGAAATTTCAAAAAGCTCGATTAAAAATGCTACGAAAAATTGCGAGTTAAACAATATAAAAAATATAAATTTCGTGCGACTTAGTGCTGATGAGCTAATGAGTGCGTTTAATCGTGAGCGTGAGTTTAATCGCCTTAAAAATTTAGACATTTTTAGCTATGATTTTAGTCATATTTTGGTTGATCCGCCGCGCGCCGGGCTAAGCAAAAACGTGATAGAGTTTATCAAAAACTATGAAAATATTATCTATATATCCTGTAATCCTGCTACGTTAAAAGAGAATCTGCGTGAGCTTGTAAGAACGCATAAGATAGTGCGGTTTGCGGGGTTTGATCAGTTTGCAAATACTCATCATTTAGAATGCGGAGCTTTGTTAAAGCGTTTGTAGTCTGTTTGTCTTTTTCGTTTATACTTTGTTGGTTTTAAAATTTCAATGCTCACATACTTTGTGTATGCTCCGCTTGAAAATCTAAAACCGCCTCGTCTAAACGAAAAATACTTCACGATTTGAACTGAAAAATTTGTGATTTAATCCTGCTTGTCTTTTATATTTAAATTAAGTGCGTGGAGCTTAAATAAATATTTTTCACAACCCCCAAAGGCTAATTTGTAGCCTTTTTTAGGTTGTTCATTTTCGTCCCACGCCCTTAAAATATATCAATTTTTGAAAATATGGTTGTTTTTAACTAAAGCCATATTTTAGTGTTTAATTGTCGTGTTTTGATTGCTGTGCGATACTTCACAATTTACGCTTAAAATTTTTAGCTATGCGTTTTTGTGATTTATCTTTATCATAATCTCTTTTTTGCTATAATCACGCATTATTTTAAAGGAATTCTTATGGTCTTATTAAACAAAATTATCCAAGCCAAACGCACCATAAGCGGTTTTGTGGATAGAACTCCATTTGCGTTTAGCTCAAAATTAAGCACGTTAAGCGGTGCTAAAATTTACCTAAAAGAAGAAAATTTGCAGCGAACAGGTGCGTATAAAATCCGCGGTGCATATAATAAAATAGCAAATTTAAGCGACGATGAGCGAAAAAAAGGCGTCGTAGCTGCAAGTGCTGGCAATCACGCACAAGGTGTGGCAATATCTGCTCGTGAGTTTGGCATTAAGGCTGTGATTGTGATGCCTGAATCCACTCCGCTTTTAAAGGTGGCAAATACAAGGGCTTTGGGGGCTGAGATTTTACTAAAAGGCGATAATTTTGATGAGGCTTATGAATTTGCCATAAACTACGCAAAAGAGCATAGTATGAGCTTTATCCACCCATTTAACGATGAGTTTGTTATGGCAGGTCAGGGCACAATTGGGCTTGAAATGCTTGATGAAGTAGCCGACCTTGATATCGTCATCATTCCAGTTGGTGGCGGCGGGCTAGCTAGTGGAATTTCAAGTTGCGTTAAACAGGTAAATCCAGATATAAAGGTCGTTTGCGTGGGTGCAAAGGGTGCGCCTGCTATGTTTGAGAGCTTTAAAGCAAAAAAGAGCATAAACTCAAAATCAGTTCGCACGATAGCCGATGGTATCGCTGTTCGTGACGCTAGCGAGACCACTTTGGCAAATATTATTGAGTGCGTTGATGAGTTTGTTCAGGTTGATGATGAAGAGATTGCAAATGCGATTTTGTTCTTACTTGAAAGTCAAAAAATAGTCGTTGAGGGTGCCGGTGCGGCTGGTGTGGCAGCATTAATGCACGGTAAAATCAAACACAAAAAGGACGCAAAAATCGGTATTGTGCTAAGTGGCGGTAACATTGACGTGCAAATGCTCTCAATCATCATCGAAAAGGGTCTAATAAAATCAGCACGTAAGATGATAATTCAAGTTACGTTAATTGATAAACCGGGTGCGCTTTTAGCCCTTACAGATACGTTAAAAACAGCAAACGCAAACATCGTAAAGATTGATTATGACCGCTTTTCAACCGAGCTTGAATACGGCGACGCTAGTATCATCATCACGCTTGAAACAAAGGGTAAGGATCATCAAGAGCTTGTCGCCACGCTTTTAAACCAAAATGGATTTGAGTTTAAACAGATTTTTTAGGGGATAAAAATGAATGAATTTATCATCGTATCGCTTTTAAGTTTGCTTTTGTTATCGGTTTTTGTTATTTTTCGCACGAAAAATGAGTTAAGCAGACATAAAAAAGAGAGTGAAAATTTTAGCCACGTAAATCAGATAGAACAGCTAAAAAGTATCGGCGAACTCTCGGTTTTTCAGGTGTATAGCAAAGAGATCGTTACTAAAACCGACCACGCTTTTGGCGAGTTTGGCGATAAGTATTTAAGGTGGTTAGTAAGCGAGAAAAAACTCTCGATGATATTTGAGTTTGAGATAAATTTTATCTATGATTTAACGAGCAAAGAGCTTGAAATTATTCAGGTCGCAAACTCAAAATTTCACGTAAAAATGCCACCTTGTAAGTATAAATTTTCAATTGCCGATATGAAATTTTACGATGAGAAAAACGGCAAATTTATACCATTTTTACTACCTGACGCATTAAATAGCTTCTTTGGATCTGGTTTTCGTGAAGATGATAAAAATCGCTTGATAGCCGAGGCAAAAATAGAGGTTGAAAAGATGAGTTTAAGGCTCATTAAAGAGCTTGAAAGTAAAATTCACAAATCCGCCCGTGATACGCTTGAAGCGATTGCAAAGAGTTTTGGAGCACAGCAAGTTAGCTTTGAGTTTAATGATGATAAAAGTCAAATTGATTTAAAAAATATAGCGTAATGATAGATAAAATTTGTGAGATTTTAGACGCAAAATTCCCAAAAAATGGTGCATTTAAGGGCGATTTTGACTGGTTTTATTTTTACAGGATTAGTAAAAAGACCGAGTTTAGCCACGCATTTTACGAGCCATCATTTTGCGTGATTTTAAAAGGGCAAAAGGCGGTTATGATTAAAGGCGAAACGATAAGTTATGATTGCGACCGCTATGTGATTGCTCCTATGCATTTAAGCGCAAGGGTGGCGATTACTAAAACGCCCTATGTGTCGCTTAAAATCGCATTTAGCGTTGATGAAATTTTAAGTGTCATTAAAGAAATGGGCGTTAGCGATTTTAAGGACACAAAGGATTTGGGGCTGTTTTTTGGCGACCTTGATGACGTTTTACTTGATGCGATTTTTAGGCTAGTAAGCATTGAAAATGGCGATAAATTTAGGGCAAATTTAATCAAAAAAGAGATTTTATACCTGCTTTTAAGTGGTGCTGGGGGCGATTTTTTACGCTCATACACGCAAAGTGGGAGTACAAAAAACGTGATTTTAAGGGCGATAAACGAGATAAAAGCAAACTACAAAGACCGCATAAATATGGACGATTTGGCACGAAAACTTGGCATTTCAATCTCATCTTTTTACTCAAATTTCAAAGATGTTGCAGGAGTTAGCCCGCTTGCATTTACTAAGCATTTAAGACTTGAAGAGGCGAAAAATCTCCTTTTAAACAGCGATTTTGACGCTCACAGCGTGGCTTTAATGGTGGGCTATGAAAGCCCAACGCAGTTTAGCCGTGAATACGCCAAAATGTATGGCTTACCGCCGATCGCTCACACGAAATTTCTAAAATCGCAAGGGTTTTGATAGCTTTAAAACATCGTATTTTGATTTTCGCTTTTTTCAGGGATATCTTGGATGACGTCCCAGTGTTCTACGATTTTGCCATCTTTAACGCGAAATATATCCACAGCGGCTTGACCTTTGTCGTTTTCGTTTAGCTTAATATGATTGTGAATAAAAACTAAATCGTCGTCTGAGCCGATATTTTTAATCTTGGCACTACTTTTTGGGAATTCTTTTAAAAAGCCCTCCATACCATTTTTAAATGCGTTTTTGCCATCCTTAAAGCTCGGATTGTGCTGTATATATTTTTCATCTACTAATTCGTCTATAACCGCTATTTTATGCTCATTAAACAAAGCATTCCAAAAATTTTGAACCAAAATTTTATTTTGAATGTGTTGATTATTTTTGTTGTTAATATCGGCTGAAAATGCCGATGAAATGCAGGTAGTTAGTGCAAGAGAAAGTAAGAGTGATTTCATTTTTTATCCTTTTTGGTGAAATTGTTGTAAGTTTATTTATTACAGCGACAATTGTAGTAGAATTTATTTGTAATGTCAATAGTTACAACGATATTTTTGCATTTTATTACATAAATCACTAAAAATTTAAATTTTGTAGAATTAGGCAAGGATTTTGGAGGATTAGGCTACCGCAAATTTTTAAAAGCAGTTATAATTATGGCATATTTTTTCAAAGGATTTAAAGTAAAAACCTTGCTTAAAATGCTACTTTTTTACAAGTTTTGTCGTGGCAAATGAGAGTGGCAAACATATCGCAATTACAGGCATAAAAGACGACAAAAGCGTAAATTGGCTTGAAAAATTAAGCAATGATGAGTATGAGAAATTTATAAAAAAGGCGAATTTATAATGTTTCGCATAATTTTTGCATTGATTTTAACACTAAATTTAAAGGCTGATGAGATGAAAATCGTATTTATCACGCAAGGTAAAGAAATTTTTGCAACACTAAATGATAACAAGGCGGCAAGGGATTTTTACTCTCTTTTGCCATTAAAAATTGAGCTTAAAGATTATGCTGGGGCTGAAAAATATGATAAATTGCCAAAACCGCTTGATGTGAGTGACGAGCCAAGCACGGACGGCAAAATAGGCGATATATCGTATTTTGCACCGTGGGGAAATTTTGTAATTTATTATAAAAATCAGCCATTTTACAACGGCATTATTCGTTTAGGTAGGTTTGACGGCGATTTTAGTGCGGTTATAAACTCAAAAAACGTAGAGATAAGGGCAGTAAAATGATAAAATTTGACGGCATTATTAAGCCAGATTCAGAGCTTTTTAGCCATATCCAAGAGCTTGTTGAAATAAACAGAGAAAAAGTCGCAAAACTAAGCGGTGCGTATCTATCTCGTGATGAGATACGAGAAATTCTGTCAGACATAACTGGCGTTAGTGTTGATGAGAGCGTGATTGTAAATTTGCCCTTTTACACGGACTTCGGACATCACATTAGACTTGGTAAAAATGTCTTTATAAATCAGGGCGCGATGATGACTGACTTGGGCGGAATTTTCATCGGAGATAACGTTTTAATCGCTCCAAGAGTAAATATTTTAAGCGTAAATCACCCAACCGACCCAGCACTTCGCACCGGACTTATTTTAAAGCCAGTTAGAATTTCAAATAACGTTTGGATTGGAGCTGGTGCTACGATACTACCTGGTGTAAATATTGGCGAAAACGCCATAATCGCCGCCGCTTCTGTCGTAGCAAAAGATGTCCCGCCAAACTGCATAGTCGCAGGTAATCCAGCCAAAATCATCAAAAATTTTTAAATTTATAAAAAAATTAAGGTATAAAAAATGAACGCAAATGATACGATTTTGGTCTATTTTTCAGCCACAAACCGCACTAAAAATGTAGCAGAGATAATAGCACAAAAACTTGGCATAAAAAGCGTGAGTTTAGAGCCAAAAGAGCCTTATACGCCACAAGATTTGGATTACAATAACCCCAAAGCAAGGGTTTATGTAGAGCTTCAAACTCGCCCAAATGTAGTGCTTAAAAACGCAGTAATTAGCGACTGGCAAAGCTATAAAAACGTGATAACTAGCTATCTGGTTTGGTGGTATGATTACGCTTGGGTGATGAATGAGTTTTTAACCAGTAACGATTTTACTGACAAAAATATCGCCGTTTTTGCAACTTCTGCTAGTTCTTAACTTGGTGCTAGCGCTGAAAATCTAGCAAAAAAAGGCAAAAGGCGCAAAACTAATTGCTAAAAAAGGCTTTGAGATGATAAATGAAAGGCAAATTGGGGACTGGAGTGAAAAAATATTAAAAATAAAGAGTTAAAATCACAAATTTTAAAGGATAAAAATGAGAAATTTTAGTTTTGTTAATCCGACAAGGATTGAATTTGGCAAGGGTAAAGAGCAAAAAATTGGCGATTTTATGAGCGAGTTTGGCGTTAAAAGAGCGATTTTGCTTTACGGCAGTGAGCGTATTAAAAATAGCGGACTTTACGATATCGTCGCTAGTAGTTTAAAGCAAAACGGCATTGAGTTTATCGCACTTGGCGGTATTAAATCAAACCCAGTTTTAAGCAAGGTAAATGAGGCTATAAATTTAGCACGTGAGTTTAAGGCTGATAGCGTTTTAGCTGTTGGTGGTGGTTCTGTTTTAGATAGTGCAAAAGCCGTTGCTGCCGGGGTTTGCTATGACGGCGACGTTTGGGATTTATTTACTGGTAAAAGTCCAAAAACGGCACTTAAAATTTTTGACATCATCACACTTGCTGCCACTGGTAGCGAGATGAATAACGGAGCGGTGGTAACAAATGAAAATACAGCTCAAAAATACGCAATTAGTGGCGAGTGCCTTTATCCAGTCGTTTCTGTTATAAATCCAGAGCTTCAAGCAAGTGTGAGCCGTGATTATTTGGTATATTCGGCTGCCGATATCATCGCTCACAGCATTGAGGGCTATTTTAGCGCGACTTATCATCCAGAGCTTGTTAGAATGCAGATTGAAGCAAACATTAAAACTGTTATAAAAACGACTGAAATTTTGCTAGAAAATCCAAATGATTATGACGCAAGAGCTGAGTTTGCGTGGGCTGCGACTTTGGCGTTAAATGGCTATACATATCTTGGTGTTGAAGGTTTTAGCTATCCAAATCATATGCTTGAACACGCGATGAGTGCGATTACTGATTGTGCTCACGGAGCTGGATTAAGCGTAGTTATACCGGCTTGGAGCAAGTGGTATAGGGATAAAAATCCGGACGCCTTTAAGCGTTTTAGTCGTGAAATTTTTGGATTAAACTCGGCTGACGATGGCATAAATGCACTTAAAGCGTGGTTTGATAAAGTAGGCACTCCAACTAGTCTAAAACAGCTAAATATTGATGATGAAATTTTAGCTAAAATCATTGATAACGCCGTAATGAACGCAAAAGCGTGGCGAATGGATAAACTTTACACAAAAGAAAATATCACTGAAATTTTCGCCCTTGCAAAGTAAATTTTTAATGCTAGTTTTATCGGCACTAATGGCTTTTGCCTCGGTGTCGGTAGATGCTTATGATGCCTATAAATACGCAAATTTGTATTGTAATTTAGGCGTTAATATCTTAATAATATTATAAAAAAATATATAAATCACAGGATAAAATACTAAAATTACTTGCAAAACAAAGCATGCAAAAATGTGCTTTACTATAATTACAATGAAAATAGATAAATAAAATCTCTAAATTTAACAAATTGTTAAAAATTGCTCTGCGAATTGGCTATTGCCGATTTTAAGGGGATTAGAAAGGCCAAAAAATTATAAATTTGCAATCTCTTTTAAGAGACTAAGTGTGCTGTTTTTTTTGTAAGGACAAAACTTAACCCCTTTAAAGAGGTTAAGTTTTAAAAATTGTATGAAAATTTTAGATTAAATGTACGTGGGTCGCCATAAACCATTTTGTTAGCACCAATGCCTTCAAAGTAGCGTTTATTAAAGAGATTGTCTACATTTAGTTGGATGTCAAAATTTTTACTTATATTGTAGCCAAGCATTAAATTTGCCAAAGTGTATGCATTTTGCGTTATTTTTGTATTGCCACTTTCTACGTAAATTTTGCTTTTATATTCAAGTCCGCCGCCGATTCTAAAATCGCCAATTTTATATTTTGCAAATAAATTTGCTGTCGTTCTTGATGATTGGGTATCGTATTTTTTGCCTTCTGCGTCTTTTGCGTTAAAGTGAGTTAGTCCGGCGCTGATTGTGAAATTTTTTGTGATATTGCCACTTGCGTCTATCTCAAAACCCTTGCTTGTAACGCCTTTTTTAGCCTCATAAATAGACTCGCCAGTGGCAGAATTTTTGCGTCCAGTATCCACGCCTAACTTATCTTGTTCTATTCTAAAAAGTCCAAAACTAGCAGATAATGCTCCGTCAAAATAGTCGCCCTTTATGCCTATTTCATAATCCTTGCCGTTGATTGGATCAAGGTATTTATCATTTGCGTCCTTAACACTTTGTGGTTTAAAAATGCTTGTGTAGCTTGTATAAAGCGTGTGATTTTGTCCTAAATCGTAAGTTAAGCCAATATATGGTGTTAGTTCATTTGTGAAATTTCTGTTGCCCTTGCCACCATTTTCTTTATATTTATAGTAGCTTAGTCTTGCTCCAAGTAGAAATTTTAACTCATCAGTAAGTGAGAGTTTGTTTGCAAAATAGATTGCCTTTTGCGTGGTTTTATTTGCATTATTTTGATTTTTATATGCAAATTTTGGGTCGCTTAAATAAAGGTTGCTAAAATCTATTACGCTATTTGTTGTGTAGGCTATGCCAGCTGGTGTGGTTTTGTTATGCCAGTAACTACTTACTTCATCATCTCCTTGTTTATAAAGGTTATACATAGCACCAAATACAAATTCATGCTCTAATTTAAACGCTTCGTATGGTAAGTTTATGTAGGCGTCAATGTTGTGAATTTTCTCTTCTCTTTTGTTTGCATAAATGCTTAAATCTTGCATATTTTTGGTGTTGTCATTATTTACTTTACCGCCGTAGTAAAGTAGATTTGAGTCGGTATTTGCACGCCTAAATGAGTATGAGAGATTTAAACTAGCTTCGTTTAAAAAGTAGTGCCTAAAATCGGCATAAAAATCAAGCGTCTTTAAATCCCATCTAGTCCAAGGCTGTGAAAATATCTCATTTTTGCTAAAATTTCGTCTGCTACCATCAGCATTAAAGGCTGGCATACCACCCCATCTAATCCCATGTCTTTTTAGCTCTTGATAAAACATGCCCAAACTAAGCCACGAATTATCAGATATATCGCTATCTAAAACGCCATAAATTGCGGTGTTGTGGCGGTTGTAATAATCCATATATGACTTAGCATCATCGTGTGAGAATAAAATTCTAGCACGAACTGAGCCGTCAGCATTTAGCGGACTTGAAACATCGGCGTTTATGCCGTATTTATCGTAGCTGCCGGCATTTAGGCTAAAACTACCTTTTAGCTCTTTACTATCGGCTCTTTTTCGTATAAAATTTAAACTAGCAGCTGGATTGCCAGCACCTGCTAATAAGCCATTTGCTCCTTTTACAACTTCAACTCGCTCATAAGGTAGCAAACTCATATCATTTGCACCTAGACTAAAACCGCCAAAACTAGGCATAGAATCAAGCAAATAATAATCTATCTTAAAGCCCCTAGCGCTTGGATAAACTCTCTCGTCCCACTTATTTAGCGTAACACCTGGTATGCTTTTTAACAGGACTTGATAGTCGTTTATGTTTGAGTCTTTTAATCTAGCTTCTGTTATAACACTTAGTGATTGTGGGGTTTGGCGTGAGCTTAAATTTAGCCTTGTCGTGCTTTTTACAAGCTCTTTTGCTTGATAATTTACATCATCTTGCCTAATAAAAGCGGTGATATAAATCCCTTGTAGCTCCTTTTGCTCATCTGCTAAAAGATTAGATATAAATGCCAAATTAGCAACTAAGAATATGGTTTTTTTCAATTTTCTCTCCTTTTAAATTTTTTCGTTTTATCCATAGATAAATGCCTGAAATTGTTAAAATAAGTGGTGAAAGTCCAGCTAAAAACCATAATAATTTAGTAAATTGATTATAGTTACCAAAATGTGCTTTTCTGAATGTTTCTAAAAATTTTTCATTTAAATTTTGTTTTGAAATATCTTGTATTTGAACTAAATTTGCATTAGTTTTATCATAAATAATTTGCGATGAATACTCATTAAATAAGAAATTTTGAGTTTTTACATAACCAAAAAGTCTGATGTTTGCCCCATCAAAAAATGGAAGACTAATATAATGTGTGTTAAACCCCTTTAAATCGTCGTTTGCTCGTTTTATTAAATCATCAAGCGAGATTGATTTATTGTAAATTTTATTATCTATGATGAAATTTGAATTATCAAAATTTGGCATAAACAAGAGTCTAAATTCCCACCAAATGCCACTTATTGCGGTTGCTAATAAAATAGGTGTAGAAAAAACTCCTATAAATTTATGTATATCAGACATAAAAATGGCTAAATTTTTTCGTCTTAAAAGAAATAAATTTTTGTAAAAATTTCTATAAATAATAAAACCGCTAAAAAGCACTAAAATTGATAAAATCCCAATGATACCGACTATAAAATTGCCACCATTTTCAATTAGTAAAATTTCGTGAACATGTAGTAAAATGCCCCAAAATCCCTCGTCGTGAGGTGTCGGTTCTAGTGTGATTTTTCCGTTAGTTGGGTTAATGTATGTAAATAACCACTCTTTTTGTGGGTCGTCGTGTTTTATGAGCCAAATTTTGTAGTTTTTTTGCGAGTTTTTATCAATATTTATGCCAACTATTTCATAATTTTTATAGTGGCTATTTATAATTTTTACAAGCTCATCAACACTAAGCCTTTGCTCCCCCTCCCCCCCCCTTTTATTATATCTGTTGTATTTGGCGAAAATAGGCTATTAAGCTCATCTTTATACACTAACAAAGAGCCACTTATGCAGATTATTGTAAATAAAATACAGATTGCTAGTGATAAATAAGTGTGAATTTTATAAGCTGTATTTTTAATACTCATTATTATAATATTCCTTTTTTAAAGCAGCATTTTATTTTAAAAATTTTAATATTTTTTAAATTCATTATCAAAATTTTAAAGGCAAAAAACAAATTTTTAAAACTAACTATTTTTTTTATTTGATTTTTTGTAAAATGTTCGCAGTTTTTTAAAGGTTTTTAGATGGATAATATAAAATTTTAGTGCTGGCGGTAGCAAGACTCAAGGGTCAAGCTCAACGTGTTTTAGGTTAAGTAAAAGCGTTTTAATTGACGCTGGTAACGTAATAAGTGCCATTGGCGACGAGTCGGTTGAGATAAATCATATTTTTATAACGCATGCGCACGCTGATCATATTATGGATCTGCCGTTTTTAATTGATGGATTTTTTGAGCAACGTCAAGAAACATTAAAACTTTATGGCTCAAAAGATACATTAAATTCCATAAAAACACACGTTTTTAACAACGAAATTTGGCCCGATTTTTCAAAGATAAAACTATCAAACGGCGAAGTTGCACTTGGTTTTTGTGAAATTTCACAATCTGATACGCTAAATTTTGACGGACTTTTTATTACGCCGATTATATATCACATAAAACCGGTCTATTTAGAAGAGATTAGGCATGAGCTAAAAGAGCTTTCGTTGCTTGGACAAAATGATAAAATTTTAGAAGATGGTGATGAGATAAATATCAAAAAAAGCGTCGTTAAACCCTTTACTTCGCCACAAGCTCAATTTGAGAAAATTTTAAATATCAATTTAGAGTTAGCAGATGAAGAGAATTTAGATGAAATTTTAAAAATGATTTTAACCTACACAAGAGAGCTTACTCATAGCGATGGTGGCACACTTTATATGATTTCACCAGATAGAAAATTTCTTGATTTTAAGGTTATTGAAAACGAGAGTTTAGGTATTCATTTAAGCGGACACAATGGCGAAAAACTTTGGGATTCGCTCCCACTTTATTTAGATGACACCACTCCAAATCATACAATGATAGCTACAATTTCAGCCTTAGAAAATAAGGTGATAAATATATCTGATGTTTATAACTCAAATGAGTATGATTTTGAAGGGGTTAGGGCGTTTGATGAAAAATACGGCTACCACTCATCATCAATGCTAACAATACCGCTTGTAAATCACGAAAACGAGGTCATCGGCGTGATTCAGCTTATAAATAAAATTTCAAATAAAAATGAAGCGACAATTTATAACAAAACGGACGAGAAAATCGCTAAAATTTTCTCTCGCCAAGCCGGTATGGTGCTTACGACAACGCAACTAATTTTAAGTCTTGAAGAGTTTTTAAACGCCTTTGTTTCAACAATCGCAAGTGCAATTGACGCAAAGTCAAAGCACACAATAAATCACATTACAAAAATGGCAAAACTAGCCCCATTAATCGCCACTTCAATTAGCAACGATAAGACGATTTATAAGGACGTAACTTACTCAAAAGCCGATATGGACGAGATTGAACTAGCTGCAAAGCTACACGATATAGGTAAAATTTCAATGCCAGAAACGATAATGGATAAGGCGACAAAACTTCAAAGAATAATTGACGGCATTGAGCTTATTAAAGATAGACTTGAAATTATAAAGCGTGATAAAGAGATTTTGTTTTTAAAAAACGAAATTTCAAAAGAGCAGTTTGACGCTGAGATAAAAGAGCTTGATGATGATATGAAATTTATCCAAAAGGTAAATAAAGGCTCTGAATTTATGCGTGTTGAGGATACAAAACGCATAATTTTAATGTCAAAATACACATATATGCGTGAGGGCATAAAGGCGTATTTGCTTTCAGAACAAGAAAGATATAATCTATTAATAGAAAAAGGCACACTAACAAAAGAAGAAAAGGACGTGATGAATTCGCACGCACAGCTTAGTATTGATATGTTAAAAGTCCTGCCGTTTCCTAAAAAATATCAAAATGTCTTTCATATCGCCGTAAATCACCACGAAAAGCTAAACGGCAAGGGCTATCCAAGGGGGCTAAGCGAGGCTGATTTGACGCTTGAAGATAGGATAATGATCCTAGCTGATATTTTTGAGGCACTTACGTCGCATTCTCGCCCATATAAGGGTGCGATGAAGCTATCTGAGGCGTTTAGCATACTTGATGCGATGGCTGATAGAAACGAGATAGATAAGCAGATGTTAGAATTTTTTAAAACAAGCGACGCCTTAAAACAATATGTTAAAGAAGAGCTATCGCCTGAGCAGGTTGATGAGTTTTAAAAGCTGTTTTGCCTTGTATTTTTATTTGATTTAAGCTAGTTTATGGCGTTTTTGAAATGATAATCAAGCCTAAAAGCTGTAATATAAATTTGCTTTAATTGTGTATTTTTGATAATCATATATGCTTTGGTTTGAGTTTGTATCGGTGTAGCGAAAATTTAGCCCAAGGGCAAATCCGCCACCAAGATTTTGCATTAGTCCAGCTTCGTAAGCGATTTTATCGTTTTTACGCTTTGTGCCGTATAGAAAATTTTCAGTCGCTTTGTATCGTTCGTTGTGATACTCAGCCGATGTGATAAGCGATGTTTTTGGTGTGAGCTGGTATAAATTTTGCAGGTTTATGCCAAATAGATTATAATCAACATTTGGATGAGGTTTGCCTTTTAATCTATTTTCGCTACCCAAAAACAGCCCGAGTGTCGTTACGCCAAAGGTGTTGCTATCATAGCCTAGTGCTGTTTCAAGCGTGTAGTTTAGTGCGTTTTTGTATTTATAATCAGATTTTATAAAATTCTTTTTTGATACTCTAATTTTGCTTTTGCTAATTATCTTTTCGTTGATTTTATAATCAAGTTTAAAAAGCAAAGAGTAGGTATTTAGATAATCGCTATCATCAAGCCAAATTCTATTTGCCTCTACGCTACCATAATTTTTGCTATTGAATTTTTAGCGGTTGAAACGAGATCTTTTTCTTCAAGTTCAATGCCATTTTTCGCCCTAATTTCTTGTTTTCTCTTATGATTTTTACTTCGCCATCAAGCGAAACGATAGAGCCAATGCTACCAAAAAGCCACGTATAAAGCCCAAAAAAGGGCAAAAATTAACCTAATCACGAGAAATTCCTTATTGACAATTTGTTTGCATTGTAATAAATTTTTAGGTTAATTTTTGATAAAAAACTATCTTTACTTTGTGCGAGTAAAGACCCATTTTAACGCACTATCTAGCTCATAGGCGTGTAGCCAAGTGTGGCGATGAGAACCGCCGTCAAAAATTGTTAAATACACGTGGCAATCATCGTTTATTAGCTCATCTATCTTTTTGTTTGCTAAAATTTTATCTTCTACATTAAAATTTGTTTGTTTAACGCAAACGCCTAAACTTTCTATCTTTTTAACAAGCTCTTGCATGCTATTTTTCGCACTCGTATCGCCGTCTGAAACGGCTATGAAAAGGTTTTGATTTGCCACATTTTTATAAATTTGTGTATCCCATTTTGCAGCTAAAATGTAAGAAGCGGCGAAAAAATTTGGATATTTTGCGTCAAGTGCGAGTGAGCTCATCGCACCCATTGACTGACCGGTGTTGTAAATTCTGTTTTCGTTTATGTTAAACCTAGTTTGAAGCGATTTTATCAGCTCTATAACCACATCAAGTGTTTTGCTGGTTTTAAAATTATCATCAACGATAACCCTGTCAAATTGTGGTGCTAAAACGAAGCTAGGATTGTCATTTTGCCACTCATCACTTGCAAATTTTATAGCTCCTAATCCCTGAAATAGCGTTGCGTTAATATCAGGTGAAACAACGCCAGCATCGTGCATAAAAAGGATTAGCGGATAGCTTTATTTGAGTCATAATCTTTTGGCACGAAAAGGTTGTAGTTTAAACTAATGCCATTATATGTGAAATTTTCTTGCCTAAACTCATCAATTATAGGCAGTTTAACGTGGTTTGCATTTAGCGTTTGTGGGGCGTAAATTTTGCCATTTTTGGCTAAAATTTCTGATTGCTGCTTTACTTTTGCTGTGATTTGTTTGAGTGGCTGTGGGTTGCCCTTACTATCTAAAACCGGTCCATTTTGCCCCATTTTTTGACGTTTTTCTTTATCTGGTTTTGGCGCGATTGAGCTATCAATTAAAGGCAGCTCTTGTAGCGTTAAAATCACGCTATCATTATCTACTTTTATATATTTTATCACTCGGTCTTTACTCTCATCGCTTACCTTAAAATTGCACGAAGTTGCCGATTTTTCATCAAGCGGCGCGTCATATTTTATGATAACTTTATCAAGTTTTAAGCCGTCGCCAAAGACCTTGCCAACAGCCGTAACGTCGGCATTTTGAGCACAAAATGCAAAATTTGCTAAGAGCAAAGTAGCAGTTAATTTTTTAAAAATCATCATCTCTCCTTATAAAATTTCGGCGATTTTATAACTTTTTTGTTAAGAAAAAGAAAATTTGACTATAATCATATAAAATTTTAAGGATTTTTAGATGAACTACATAGAAATTTTACGTCAAAACGATCTTTTAAGAGAGATTAACGAGCCAGTCAGTATTGATTTAGAAATCGCTCACGCAAGTTACATTGAGGTTAAAAAGGCTGATAGCAAGGCACTTTTGTTTAAAAACGTAGTTGATAAAAATGGCAAAAAATATCCGCCAGTTTTAACAAATATTTTTGGTTCGTTTCGTGCAACAGAGCTGATTTTAGGCAAGAAGCCTGATGAGATAGCAGGTGAGATTGAATCGCTTTTAAAGCCAAAAAAGCCACAAAATTTTAAACAAAAGGTTGATTTTTTAAGCTATCTGTTTAGTATGCGTAAAATTTTTACAAAAAAACTAAGTGGGCGTGGGGCGTGTCAAGAGGTGATAAATCTTAAAGATAGTGTTAATTTGCTTGATTTACCAGCTCTTAAAACGTGGGAGCTTGACGGCGGCAATTTTATTACAATGGGGCAGGTTTATACGCAAAGCATTGATGGTAATTTAGCAAATTTAGGTATGTATAGACTTCAAATTTATGATAAAAACCGCCTAGGTATGCACTGGCAAATTCATAAAGACGGCGCAAATTTCTTTAATGAATATAAACGTGCAGGGCTAAAAATGCCAGTTTCAGTTGCAATTGGTGGCGATCCGCTTTATATTTGGTGCGGTCAGGCTCCGCTACCAAAAGGGATTTTTGAGCTTTTGCTTTATGGCTTTATCCGTAAAAGCCCGGCAAAGCTTGTAAAGTCAATAACAAACGACATTTATGTCCCGCACGATGCTGATTTTGTTATTGAGGGCTTTGTAGATACTGCTAAATTTGAGCTTGAAGGCCCTTTTGGTGATCACACCGGCTTTTATACGCCGATTTTGCCATTTCCAGTTATGGACGTAACTGCCATTACGCATAAAAAAGAGCCGATTTTTACAGCCACTGTCGTTGGCAAACCGCCACTTGAAGATAAATTTATGGGACACGCAACCGAGCGTATTTTTTTGCCACTACTTCGCACCAGTGTGCCTGAACTAATTGATTATAATATGCCTGAAAATGGCGTATTTCATAATTTAATTTTGGCAAAATTAAACGTGCTTTATCCAGCTCACGCAAAACAAGCAATGCACGCATTTTGGGGTGTGGGGCAGATGAGCTTTGTAAAACACGCCATTTTTGTTGATGAGAATGCTTCAAATTTAGGCGATTTTGACGCCATTTCAAGCTACGTTTTAAACCGCTTTGGGACTAAATCTATGCTTATTAGCGAGGGGGTTTGTGACCAGCTTGATCACGCTTCGCCCAACGCTTGTTTTGGTGGTAAGCTTGGCATTGACGCTACGGCTGATTTTTGCGAGTTTGTGCCTGAAATTTTAAGCGACGAGTTACTTTTAGCGAAATTTAGGGCAAAAAGCGATGAAATTTTAGAGCTTAAACAATACAAAACCGATACAAAAAGCCCGGTTTGTGTGGTTAAAATTTCAAAAAATCGCAGGGCAGATGAGATTTTTAACGAGCTTAACGAGTTTAACGAGTATTTTAAAATTCTAATATTTTTTAGCGAATGTAACGGCGAAAAGGTGCGACTTGATAACATTTATATACTAATTTGGCGTTTGGTTAATCACATTGACGCTCTTCGTGACATTTACGTAAAAGACGGGCGAGTTTTGGTTGATGCTAGTATTAAGGGCAGGATTGATGGCTTTAATAGAGAGTGGCCAAAACAGACTGACTGCACCAAAGCAGTCGTTGATGAGCTAATCAAAAAAGGCGTGGTGAAAAACGAACCTGAGTTGTTTAGCAAATTTGAGATTTTTGGCTAAGTTCATAAACGCCATTTTTTATGCGTTTTAAGACCCCGGCGTTTTGTAACATTTTAAACGTTGCAATCGCCGTTGGTTTACTTATATCTAGAGTTTTGCAAAGCTCTGAAATTGTAATATTTAAAAAGCCATTTTCATCTACATTTTGAGATATAAAATCAATAATTCTAACCTTTTTGTCCCCTAAAATAGCACTAAAAATGGCTAATTTTATCTGCTCACTCACGTCTTGACCGCCTGAGAGATATCCCACATCGGCATAAATATACCAAGTGCCAAAAGAACGATGATAAAGCCTAAAAATGTAAGTAAAATAGGCTCGATATATGTTGAGATATTGTCGATGATATTGTTAAATTTTGACTCAAAATAATCTGTGACATTTTGCATCATTGTATCTAGGTTACCACTTTGCTCCCCAGCCCCTATCATCTGTATAAGCATACTTTCAAACACCCCAGTTTCATTAAAGCTCTGCGTTAGGCTAACACCTCTACCGACTAAAATTTTAACACTAGATAGACACTCTTTTAACTCATCGTTTGATATCGTTTGTGTCGCTGTTTGTAGTGCTTCTGAAACTGGCACACCTGATTTTATAAGCTCTGTAAAGATTAGAGAAAAGCGTGAGATGTTTGAGTAAAAAATGATATTGCCTATTAGATAGACCTTGAGTATATATTTATCAAAAAGCCTTTTAAAGCTCTCGTCATTTTTGTATTTATATTTGCCAAAAAAAATCAGAAAAATAATAAATAATATCAAAAAAATACCATAAGAATTTAGAAAATTTTCTGTGTTTAATAGTACTCTTGTTGGTAATGGAAGTGTCGCATTAAAGCTTTCAAAAACCTCCTTAAATTTTGGCACAACTTGAGTGATTATGATAAAAAACGCCACCACGATGGATGCGACGATTACGCCAGGATAGCGGATCGCTCGTTTAAATTTTTGCTGATTGTCCCAAACGTTTGCTAAAATGTTGGCTAGTTTTTGTAGGCTCTCGCC
The DNA here is from genome assembly GCF_013372205.1 of Campylobacter mucosalis. Classification (NCBI taxonomy): domain Bacteria; kingdom Pseudomonadati; phylum Campylobacterota; class Epsilonproteobacteria; order Campylobacterales; family Campylobacteraceae; genus Campylobacter; species Campylobacter mucosalis. Next base: position 957,839 of record NZ_CP053831.1, on the reverse strand, counting down.
CATATTTCCAGTGCTTTCTCCAAGCTTTATCATCGCAAGGCTTACATCTCCTAGCTCGGTTTTAAACGCTTGTGCTGATAAGCTTAGGCTTAGTCCCTGATTTAGATCCTCTGCTATAGTTTCAAAGATATATTTTATCCTTTTATCATCGCTAGATCTTGCTACCTCTTTAATGCTTTCGTGTATTGAAATTCCGGCATTGCTCATAACTCCAAGCTGTCTTATAGTGGCTACTAGCATTGGCGTTTTTATCCTGTTTGGAAAAAATATATCTTTTAAATTTTTGCCGATTTTTGAAAAAATGCTTCCAGTTTCTACACTATTTTTTTGACCAACTTTGATGAGTGTGCCATAGTTTTTGCTTCTTGAGATGGTTTTTATCTCACTTTTATTTTTAGCTTTTATGATGATTTGCTGACGTTTGCCGTTTTTATTATGCTCTATTTGCGTAAAACTCATATCTTAGCAACCCTATAAACCTCTTCAATGCTTGTAATCCCACAAGCAGCCTTTAAAACCCCATCTGTAAAAATATCTTTAAAACCCTCTTTTACAGCCACTTCTCTTATCTCATCTTTGCTTGCTCTGTTTGCTACTAATGTTTGAATGCTGTTTGTTATAGGTAAAATTTCACTTATCATCTCCCGACCCAAATATCCAGTCCTAAAGCACTGCTCGCAGCCAACTGCGGTGTAAAACTGATACTGTGTGCCAAGATACGGCTCTAAATTTTGCATTGTTGTTTTTGGCAGGGAGATTTTTTGCTTGCAGTGAGGGCAGAGCTTTCTGACTAGGCGTTGAGCTTCAATCGCGATTAATGCACCGCTTATGAGATATGGCTCAATCCCCATATCTGCGATTCTAGGAAGTGCTGAAATGGCGTCATTTGTGTGCAGTGTAGAAAATACCAAATGTCCAGTAAGTGCTGCTTGTATGGCTATACGTAAAGTTTCAGTATCTCGTATCTCGCCTATCATTATTATGTCAGGATCTTGCCTTAAAATCGAGCGTAACGCATTTGCAAAGCTAAGTCCGGTTTTTTCATTGACGTTTACTTGTTGGATTAAATTTAGCTGATACTCAACTGGATCTTCAACCGTTATGATTTTTGTTTTTATGTTTTTTATCTCATTAAGTCCTGCGTATAAGGTAGTCGTTTTACCACTACCTGTTGGTCCAGTGACTAAAACTATGCCATAAGGGGCTTTCATAGCGTTTTGAAATTTTGTCAAGTCCCCTTCGTTCATGCTTAAATTTTCAAGACTTACAATAACTTTTGACTTATCAAGCACCCTTAAAACTATGCTCTCGCCGTTTATAATAGGCAGGGTTGAGATACGAAAGTCATATTCACGCTCTAAAATTTGCGCGGAAAATCTGCCGTCTTGCGGTTTTCTACGCTCGGCTATATCCATATTTGATAGCAGTTTTAGGCGACTTACCATAGGTGGATAGATATCTTTATCAAATATAAAAGTTTCGCTTAGCATACCGTCGATACGGCTTCTTACTATGCAGTTTGTTTCTGTTGGCTCTATGTGGATGTCACTTGCTCGTTGCTGGATGGCTGTTTTTAGGATGACTTCGATGAGTTTTAAGATGCTGGAATTTTTGTTTGTAGTAGAATTTGCGGAGCTTGATAGCTCTTTTCTAATATCTGCGATGATATCTTTTATACTCTCGTTTAGCTCGAGTTTGTTTATGTATCGCTTGATTTGAGATGGGTCTGCTAGGACGATTTTAAGAAGTTTTCTGTTAAAAAGCGATTGTATGCTATCTTGAGCAATAATGTCAAAAGGGTTTTTAAACGCGACATATACGCTAATCTCATCCTCTTTTATCGGCAGTGCGTCAAATCGCTTAAGCTGGGCTATATTTACTCTCTCTGCGATACGATAGTCAAGGTCGATATTATCAAGGTTAAAAAATTCTATTTTGTATATTTTAGATACAAACTTTAAAAAGATTTTTGCGTCTAGCTCTAAATCTTTACATATCTCATCTATGTTGATTTTATTTTTACGAAATAGCTCGGCACAGCTACCAATAAAGTCATCTTCGCTTAAAAAATCGGATAAAATTTCAACCAAAGCCTTGTCTGTGCTTTCTTTTATGGTATTTATGGTGTTTAACTGCTCATCTGTTAGCTTTTGGCTTAAAAATGATAGTAGTGTTTTTTCCGTGTTGTTCATTAGTAATACTCGATGGTTGATATTATTTGATTGTCTTTGTATGTTTTTAGTGTGATTTTTGGTGGTAAATTTTCTGCAAAAATTTCAATCTCGTAAAACGTATCTGAGTTTTGCTCCTCAAAAATCAAGCTATCATTTACTACGTTAAAATCGCCCTTAACGTATCTATCAAATATCATAGATAGTATATAATCGCTCTTTGCAAGTCTTACGTAGCTTATGTCGACATTATCAATTAATGCGTGTAAAAGTAGCTTTTTTTTAAGCAAAATATCTGCAAAATAGGCTGAATTTTGCCTAGCTTGTGGCGTGTAGCGTAGTTTTGCTGCGGGTAGGGCTAGGGCGTTTATCATGTGTGTTTTTAGGCAGGCTATCCCATACATATTTATTATGCCCTCATTGCTCGTGTTTGCAACGATACTTTGAGCCTCGATAGAGCAGACGGCTTTGTAGTCTTTGGCGTTAAAACTAGCCTCGATATCAATGGCTAGACAAAATATAGGTAATAGTAGTATGAGTGCTTTCATAGACTTCCATTTTGTATCTGTCGTATTAGTAAATTTATATCTTTGTGGTTTTTATCGCTATTGTATGTACGTAAGGCACGTAGAGCGTCTTGCTTTTGTCCTAAGTGATATTTTGCTGTTGCAAAGATTATCCAGCTTTGTTTGTTTTGTTTATCGATCTCGTTTGCGTGTAGCGACCACTCAAGTGCGTTTGTGTAGTCCTTTTTATCTAGATATTCTTGTGCGATAGATAGGGCTGTTTGTATATCTTTGGTCTGACTAAATTGCTCTTTTTGGCTATGTTTGCTATCTTTTGCGTCGTCCATTTTTATTTTGATTTTTGGCTTTGTTTTGGTGTTTGCTTCTGGCTGAGTGCTAAAAATTTCAGATGTTTGTATGTGCGATAATTGTAGATATCCTTGCTCTTTTTCGCCCGATTTTTCATCGTTTTTGCTGTTTTTTATGACCTCATCTATCTCATTTTGGAGTGTTAAATTTTGCTCTACTGGTTGCTCTTTTTTGTTAGTAAAAAATAGCACTGATGAGAGTATTAAGATGAGTGATAAAACGGCGACTATTGCGTATTTGTAGGTGTTATTTTTTGCTGGTTTGTTTGTGTTTAATTTAGCAAATTTTAGCTCTAACTCATTTAGCTCGTTTAGACTAAGCATTGATAATCCCTAAAGATATGGCTGACATATATAGTGCCTTTTGATTAAAATTTGGCTCTGTTAGTGCTGACGGGCGGTAGTGCTCGTATGTTTGGCAGATGTCTAAAAATTTATACATTAGTTTGTTTAGCTCTCTTAAATTTGAGTAGCAAAGCTCGTTTGCTAGGGCTATATCATCATCATTAAAAGCTATCTCACAGCCTTTTAATTTTTTTAGCAAATATAGTTTGATCTCCGATACATCGGCATTTTTTAGCTCTATGCTCTCCCAAATTCTAGTTAGAAAATGCCCCTTTGCCAAAAGCTCCTCATCGCTGGTTTTATGAACGGTAAATATAAATTTAAAATACCTACTGTCAGCCATTAGACGTATCTTTTCTAACAGATCGTTTGGGTATAATTGAGCCTCATCAAGTATGATTGTCTTTTGAAATTTTAGCTTTTCGCTCTCATTGTATGTAAAATTTTGCGTATAATAATACATAAAATTTTCAAAACTTTTTACATCAGGCAAGTGTTTGCTAAAAATTTTCTCATTTAGAGCGTTGATAAAATCGGCTTCGTTAAAAAATGGACGCTTGAAAAATAAAATTTTATCATCGTTTAAATCATCTACTATTTTTTGTAGCAAAAAGGTCTTTCCGCTTCCTGGTTTGCCGTAAAATAGTATTAGTTTTAGCGGTTTTTCTAGCGCTTGAGTTATCCTTTCATAGCAACTAAGCGAATTTGCAAGACCTATGAAGTTATCCTTTGTTTCGTCTAAAAACAGCTCTTTTGTCTTTGTAAAACTACTCATTTATCGACTTTGAAAAACCTAGGTCTTTTAGCGACTGAGAGATATCGGTTTTTGTATCAGGATCGATAACTCTAGGCGTTATGATAAAGATAAGCTCGGTTGTTGATGTGATGTCTTTTGTCGAGCTAAACGCGTTTCCTATTATCGGTATGGCCGATAAAAACGGCACATAGGTGTTATCCTTGCCCTTAGTTTGCCCTATAAGTCCGCCAAGTATGATCGTATCTCCGCTATTTACCTGCACGACCGTTGAGAGCTTTTTTTGGTTTGTATCTGGCGCTATCTCGCGAACGCTCCTTTGTTTTGCGTCATCTTCTCTGTATTTAAAGCTACTTAGGCTCGGATTTATGCGTAGCATTATTTTATTATCATCTGATACTTCAGGCAGTAGATTTAGTAAAATTCCTACAAATACCGAGTATTGCTTATATGTCGTGGTTACTCTTGAAGTAACTGATGAGGCTGAGGGGCGCTCTGTTTCTTCTTGGACTCGGTAGTTTATATTATCTCCAACTGAGATTAGAGCTTGTTGGTTGTTTAGTGTTGTGATTTTTGGGCTTGAGATTACCTTTGCTTTGCCGTTTGTGTCTAAAAAATTTAGCACTCCGTCTAAATTTAGATTTAAATTTGCTGCAAAATTAATAGTGCTTGTAAAGCCCGAGTTAAAGCCAGTTCGTGTCGTCGTAAAGCCAGATGAAGTGGTAGGGTCGTTACCGATATATGAGTTAAATCCTAGTTCAAATTTAGACCAATCAACGCCCTTTTTATACTCATTTTTAAGCTCGACAGCAATTATTGAAACGTCTATAATTACCTGCTTTTTTAGCCTTTTTTGAAGGTCTTGGATATACTTTTCTACGCGTTTTAGCTGTGTTGGCGTGGCTGTTATTGTTACAAGCCCTGCGTTTTGATTTATCACTGGATCTGGCGCTATGATTTTGTCGTTTGGATTGTTTAAAACGGCTTTTATTTCGCTATCTAGCTTCTCCCAAAAGTCAAATTTCTCAGTGGTTCTTATCATGTTATCTTGCTTTTTCTCATCTTCATCTGATGAGTTTGAGTTCCCAACTTCAATAGGTGCTGAATCCACCGAAGCTTTCGTCGTAGAAATGCCCTCTCTAATTGAGGTAATGTAGTCGATTTTAAAGCTTTTTGTGATAAAGGATGAAATTTTTAATATATTTTTGTTAAATTCGTAGCTTAAATTTCGCTCTGTTAAGAGTAGGGCAAAGACCTCGCTAAGGCTAAGGTTGTTTATGTTCGTGGCGTGGAGATTTTCTTGCAGAATAGCTGTTGCGGCTTGATCTTTTGCTACGACGCTAAAGCTACACATATCAGAAAGCTCGTTTAATACCTCATTTAGTGTAACTTCGCTTTTAAATTTCATACTAAAATTTTTATTTACGCACACACTTTTTGCAAATAGGCTCTGCTCAAAGCTTAAAATAAACACTAAAGAGAGTAAAATTTTACCTAGTTTTAATCTCAATTTTGCCGTCCTTTACTAATTTTAACTCGATTTTTTCGCCATTTTGTTTTGACAAACTAACGCCCCTTGCGTCTATGCTAAGCACCTTATATCCGCCAAAACTATCGCCAACGGCTCTCCATACGCCATCTATCTTTGCTCTGTTACCAAGTATGGCTTGCAGAGCAAATGGCTGTTCTAGCCTTGTTGGCTCGATTTTTAAATTTCTATCTATGCTTTGTTTTATGAAAGGATCTTTTGCTGACTCTATCTCTTTTTGCTCAAGACCGATTCGCTGGGTTTTGAAATTTTCAAAAAGTTTGTCATATTTTTTAAGTTGCTCGTTTGCAAATACAAAAGTTGTAAACAGGGCAATAAGTGTAAATTTTATCAATACTTTATCCCCCAGACGCTAAGGCTTAAACTGGCTTTTAGCTCGTTTTTATCGCTACTTATATTTAGTTTATTTATCTCAACGACAAGCTTTGAGCTTTCTAGTTTATTTATGAAATTTAGCAAATTTTGGTATGTTGCACTTAGCTCTAGCTCTATTTTTAAATTTTCAGATACGATATTTTGATTTATGGATTTTTGATTGTTTTGTAAATTTAGTATATTTACGTTGCTATCTTTGGCGTCAACTATGATTTGATTTAAAAATTTAGCCCAACTTTGCTCGTCAAATAACAAAAATGATAGCTCTTTTAGCTTTGAGTCAAAGTATTCATTTTGTGCGTTTGTGTCGTTAAATAGCGATTTTAGATTATCTATACTCTTGTTGTTTTGTGTTAGTTCGTTTTGATTTGGCATATTAAGGTTTAGCTCTTTTGTGCGTAGCTCTGAGCGTTTGTAAGCGACCTTACTCTGTTCTAAAAATAGAGCGGACGAGTCGTAAAAAAATAGGTAGATTAAAAACGCAAATATAATGGCACTTGTGTAAAATATCGCCTTTGTTTCGTTTTTGCTCTTTGCTTCAAAATACGCATCTATCTTGCTAAGTAGGCTCATTGTAGCCCCACGCTGATATTTGAGTCAAAGCCGTTTTGAGTGCGTTTAATTTGCTTTGTATCAACTGTGTAACCATTGCTTATGTAGGTTATGAGATCTGTTATCTGTTTATTATCGCTACTAGTTACTTCAAGAGTGACGTTGTTTTCATTTAGCGCAAAGCTTTTTAAGAGGACGTTATGCTCATACATAGCGTTTCCAAGATCGTAAAGCAGGGCGCTTTTCATCGTGTAATACTCTTTCTTTTTTACGATTTGCTCTAAAAGCTCTTGTCTGCTTTTTAGCTTCTCTTGCTCTTTTGAAATTTTATCTTTTAGCTCTTTTTCTCTATCTTTTATCTCCAAGCTTTCTTGTTTTAGTTGGGCTATTTTTTGCGTTTCTTCTTCAAATTTTGACTGCAAATTTTGCTCTTTTATCTTGTAATAATAACCCATTGCGTAGTTATATGTCGGATATAAAAAGGCTAACGCTCCAGCTACAAGGCAGGTTATTAAAAGCTGTCCACTCTGCCTTTTATAAAGTGGCTCTGGACGCTTAAAGATAGAGAAGTTAAGCTCATCTTCAAGTAGCTTTTGATTTTTGCCATAAAGCATCATAAGGGTGTGAGTGTTGCTAAAATTTTGGTGTTTAAAATTAATTCCAGTTTTAAGCGGATTTAGTGTTCTTTCTAGTATTTTCTCGCCGAGTTCGCCAATTGAAGTGTTAAAAAACGTAGTGTCTAAAAAAATAGAGCCAAGATGAACCGAGTGTATTCGCTCTATGCTGTGAATTATGTCGTAAATATAGGCAAAATACTCATCTAAAATTTGCTTTAAATTTTTACTAAACTCATCATCGCTTAATATATTTGCGTTTGCAAATTTCTCAAAAAACAGCTGTTCGCTCATACGTTCGCCAGTTAGTTCGCTAAATTTATCTTTTATGAAATTTAGCGTATATCTAAGCGGTTTTGTGGTCATAAACTCGCCATTTTTGTAAACCGCAATAAACGCGTCATCTTTTGATAAATTTATAAAACACTCGGCAAAATCGCCCTTAGAGCTTAAAATTTCGCTTCTATAAAGTGCGTTATAAAGCAGTGGCGCTGGAAGCAGATAGTCTATACACGCTGTGTTTTTAGCAACCGAGATAAACTGCTGATTTAGGCTTTTATTATCAGCGGCAAATACGTTAAATGTGATTGTATTTTGGTTATCTTCTGGGCTTTGAATGTATGCTATTTTATACTCAAGTGACGCGTCAAGTCCAAGCTCTTCATATGTTTTGGTTGTGATGATATTTAAAATTTCATCATCTTTTATGCCCTTTGGCACGTCGATACTAGCATACATAAGCTGTTTAAATTTTATGTATGATATGTAAAGGTTGTTTTTGTTTAGAGATAGTGGCTGTGTGATACTAAAAAGACTTATGCCGCCACTAAAAATAAAGCTAGTTTCGGCATATGAATCAATAGTGATGATGTTTGAAGCGATATTTTTTATACTAAACACACAAAGCCCTAAAAATTTTTATCTAATATTATATAATTTTTAGTTTTAAAATTTAATAATTATTAAATTTCTTTATAAGATTTTCATCCTTACTCCATCCTTTTTTAACAAGGACGTTTAGCTTTAAAAAGACCTTTTTTTGGGTTAAATTTGAGATAAGTTTTCGTGCATTTATGCCGATACGCTTTATGGTTTGGGCGTTTTTGCCGATGATTATGCCTTTGTGGCTGTTTGTATCGGTTATGATTGTGGCGTAAATTTCAGTTATATCACGTTTTTCTATGACCTTATCAATCAAAACGTCGCTACCATAAGGGATCTCATCGCTTAAATTTTCATAAATGGCTTCAAGGATAAACTCCCTAAAAATCTCTTTTTCATTTGTGTTTGTAATAAACTCAGGATCAAAAAAGTATGGGTGCTCTGGCAAAATTTTAGCAATCTCATCAAGGAGCGGTTTTTGATAGCTTTTTGATTTTACGCTAAATGGCACCAGAGCGACAAAATGGCTTTGAAATTTTGAGTATTCAGAAATTTTGGCTAAAACCTTGTCATTTTTAACCTCATCAACCTTAGTTAAAACTAAAATGTGCGGTTTTTGTGGGTTTAAACTTAAAAATTTCTCATAGTCGCTAATGTCATCGTGAATAGTTAATAAAAACACGATAACATCGCAGTCGCCCATTGATTTTATGGCATCTTCAACCATAAGTTTATTTAAAATTTTATCGCTCTGATGAAGTCCGGGCGTATCAATAAAAATAATTTGGTCCTCTTCGTGCATAACTATGCCGTTTATCTTTCGCCTTGTCGCATTTTGTTTATGCGAAACTATGGCGATTTTTTCGTTTAAAAGTGCGTTTAAAAGCGAACTTTTACCAGCGTTTGTGCGACCAATTATACTTACAAAGCCTGACTTCAAATTTTGCCTTTATAAAATGTATCTTGCTAAATCCTGATCTTTTACGACGTCATTTAGTCGCTCTCTTACCAGATCAGCCGTAACTACGATACTTTCGCCACTCTTTTCACTAGCTTCAAAGCTAATGTCTTCTATTACACGCTCAATCACGGTGTGAAGCCGTCTAGCACCGATATCCTCCATACTTTCGTTTGCGTTTTGAGCGATTTTGGCTATCTCTTTGATCGCTTCATCGTCAAATTTTAACTCAACGTTTTCGGTCTTTAAAAGTGCTGTGTATTGCTTTAAGAGTGAATTTTTTGGCTGGGTTAAAATCGCATAAAGTGCCTTTTCATCAAGACTGCTTAGCTCCACGCGAAGTGGGAAGCGTCCTTGAAGTTCTGGGATTAAATCACTTGGCTTTGAGATGTGAAAAGCACCAGCAGCGATAAATAAGATGTGATCTGTCTTAATGTTGCCAAATTTAGTATTTACAAGTGAGCCTTCAACAATAGGAAGTAAATCACGCTGGACGCCCTCTTTGCTTGGGTCTTGGCGACCAGAATTGCCACTGCTAACGGCTACTTTATCAATCTCATCAATGAAAATTATGCCCTCATTTTCAGCGCGTCTTAATGCTTCGGTTTTAATATCCTCAATATTTAAAATTTTCTCGTTCGCTTCGGCTTGAAGGGCTTTTTTGGCGTCTTTAACCTTCATCTCTTTTTTAACGCTCTTATTTGTAATGCCGATGATTTTGATAAAACTCTCTTGCATTTGAGCCATATCAGGTGGCATATTTGAGTTAGTATCAAGGGCGTTTTGCTGTATTTCAATCTCAATGTTTAAATCATCTAAATCGCCGTTTTTAAATTTCGCCACCATTTTTTCATAGCTTCGCTCATAGTCAGCCATTTTCTCATCACTTGCACCTTTTGGTAGCGGTGGGAGTAATTTTTTGATGATTTTATCTTCAATATGGGCGTTGATTTTATCCTGATTTTTCTTGCTTTGCTCGCTTTTTACGAGATTAAAAGACGCCATTACAAGATCTCTTACCATACTCTCAACATCACGTCCCACAAAGCCAACTTCGGTGTACTTACTGGCTTCAACCTTTACAAATGGCAGTCCCATCATTTTTGAAAGCCGTCTTGCAATCTCGGTTTTACCAACACCTGTTGAGCCGATCATTAGGATATTTTTTGGCATTATGTCATCTTGAATTTCTTTTTCAAGCTTCATTCTGCGGTAGCGATTTCTTAGTGCGATTGCGATTATCTTTTTAGCGTCCTTTTGTCCGATGACATAATCATCTAAAAAATCAACAATCTGCCTTGGTGTCATATTCATTATTTTTCATCCTCAATCACGTAAGTTTTTATGTTTGTATTTGTGTAAATGCAAATTTCTCCAGCTATCATTAGGCTCTCTTTGACTAAAATTTCAGCGTCAATGTCGGCTAGTTTATCAAGGGCGCGTGCTGCTGAAAGTGCGTAGTTTCCGCCACTGCCAATCGCTGCTATCTTGCCGTCTTCTGGCTCAATAACATCGCCAGTCCCACTAAGTAAGAAAATTTTCTCTCTGTTTAAAACGAGCATCATAGCTTCAAGTTTGCGTAAATACTTATCCTTTCGCCACTCTTTGCTAAACTCAACAACAGCCTTTAAAAGGTCGCCTTTTGTAGCATCAAGGTGTTTTTCAAACATATCAAAAAGGTTAAACGCGTCAGCGGTACTGCCTGCAAAACCAGCTAGGACTTTGCCGTCTTTGATTTTGCGAATTTTAACGGCATTGCCCTTTAAAATGGTGTTTCCAAAGCTTACTTGCCCATCTCCGCCGATTACGGATTTATCCTTGCCTTTATAGGCTAAAATGGTCGTTGCGTGAAACACTACTCGCCCTCAACTTCTACTTTTAAACTAGCGTGAATTCCCTGTCCTAAACGCACATCAAGCGTGTAAATTCCAACCGCTTTTAGGTGTCCGCTCTCAATTTCAATGCTCTTTTTATCCACGATTAAGTGGTGTGATTTTTCAAGCTCAGCTGAAATTTCATCTTTTGAAACCGAGCCAAACAACGCTCCATTTGCACCAAGCGGTTTTTTAATGACAACTTTTATCTTTTCAAGCTCGGCTTTTAGCTTCTCAATATTGGCTAGTTCGTATTTTTGCTCCTCGGCTTTGCGTTTTTGTGCGGCCTCGTATTGTCTTAAAACATCTGGCGTAGCGGCTTTTGCTAAGCCTTTGCCTATTAAAAAATTATTTGCATAGCCGTCTTTTACATCTTTTATCTCACCAGCTTTGCCAAGTGATTTTACATCTTTTATTAATAAAACTTTCATCTATATCCTTTTTTAAATTTTTAGCGTCGTTTTTTTGCACGTCTTTAAATGAGCTGTAAAATTTCGCCAAAAGTCTAACCTTAGGCGAAATTTCGTCGCAACATTTAATTTTATCGCAATATACTTTCGCTTTTTTGTTTTTTAAAATTTTAGCTTTCTTACCAAAATTATTTAAATTTTCTACCAGCTTTTTTGCCGATTATAAAGCGAAGCGCATTTAGTTTTATAAAGCCATTCGCGTCTTTTTGATCAAAAACATTATCCTCTTCAAAGGTGCTAAATGCCTCGTTAAATAGGTTATCGGTTTTACTATCGCGACCCAAAATGATGACATTGCCTTTATAAAGCTCAACTTTAACCCAGCCATTTACATTCTCTTGGCTCTTGTCAATTAAAGCTTGAAGCATTAAACGCTCTGGCGACCACCAGTAGCCGTTATAAATTAGCTCGGCGTATTTTGGCATAAGCTCATCTTTTAAGTGAGCTGCACCACGATCTAGCGTAATGCTTTCAATGGCTCTGTGCGCTTTTAGCATTATCGTGCCACCCGGTGTTTCATAGCAACCTCGGCTTTTCATACCAACTGAGCGGTTTTCAGCCAAATCAAGTCTGCCTATGCCGTGCTTTGCACCTAGGCGGTTTAGCTCGGTTAAAATTTCAGCCGGACTTAGTCTTTTGCCGTTAATACTAACTGGGTCGCCTTTTTCATAGCCGATCTCTATTATCTCGCTCTCATTTGGTGCGTCTTTTGGATCAGTCGTCCATCGCCACATATCTTTTTCAGGGGCGTTTGCTGGATTTTCAAGCACCAAGCCCTCGTATGAGATGTGAAGTAAATTTGCGTCCATTGAGTATGGGCTTTTGCCTGGTTTTTTCTCTATTTTTATGCCGTTTTTTTCTGCATAAGCTAATAATTTTTCACGTGAGTTTAACTCCCACTCACGCCAAGGAGCGATTATTGTAAGATTATCGCCAAGTGCGTAATATCCAAGCTCAAAGCGGACTTGGTCGTTGCCTTTGCCAGTAGCTCCGTGACTAACGCCGTCAGCTCTTACCAAAGAGGCAATCTCAGCTTGTCGTTTAGCGATTAATGGACGTGCAATTGATGTACCAAGCAGATATTCTCCCTCATACACGGCATTTGCTCTAAACATAGGAAATACAAAATCACGCACGAATTCTTCTTTTAAATCCTCAATAAAGATATTTTCAGGTTTTATGCCAAGCTCTAATGCCTTAACTCTTGCTGGTTCAAGCTCTTCGCCCTGACCGATATCAGCCGTAAATGTTACGACTTCGCATTTATACTCATCTTGAAGCCACTTTAAAATAATACTCGTATCAAGTCCGCCAGAGTAGGCTAGAACAACCTTTTTAACATCTTTTTTCATAGTGCATCTCCTTTGATATTATAAGTTGGACGATTTTATAAAAAAAATGTTTTAATTAAGCTTTATTTGGCTAAAATCCGAGTTATGAGAGTGGATAAATTTTTAAATGTCGTAAATATAACAAAACGACGAGCGGTTTCAGAAGATATGTGCAAAAGTGGTGTCGTTAGCATTAATGGCGTGGTCGCAAAAGCTAGTAAAGACGTAAAAATCGGCGATAAAATCACGATAAAATTTATAACAAATGAGATAAGTTATCAAGTACTAGCTATCCCAACAACAAAATCAATCCCAAAATCAGCGCAAAGTGAGTATGTAAAACAGCTATGATTTTAAAAGAAAATGAGCTAAAAGAGCTGGTTAAAACTCTGCCAAAACAGGGCATTATCTTGCTTGTTGGCACACTTGCAAGTGGCAAAACGACGCTTGTTAAACACATAGCTAAATTTCACGGCGTAGATGATAATGTAAGCTCTCCGACATTTTCGGTAATGCAAAGTTATACTGGTAAATTTGGGACGATTTATCACTACGATATTTATCAAAACGGCACGGACGGACTTATAAAAAATGGCTTGGTTGAGAATTTTTTTGAAGATGGACTTCATTTGGTTGAGTGGGGCGATGAGAATTTAGAGAAAATTTTAAATAATTATCGTTTAAAATACATAAAAATAGCGATAAATTTAGAACAAAACGCAAGAAAATACGAGGTTAGTGGTGCATAAATTACAAGTAAAAGAGCTTAAAAAAACGATAAAAAAGACGCAGATTATAAAAGGCATAAGTTTAGAGATAAAAAGTGGTGAAGTTGTAGGGCTTCTTGGTCCAAATGGTGCTGGTAAGACGACCACATTTTATATGATTTGTGGGCTAATTAGTCCAAGTAGTGGCGGGGTGTTTTTAGATGATAAAGATGTAACTGCTGTGCCACTTCATAAACGAGCCCAGATGGGCATTGGCTACCTGCCACAAGAGTCTTCAATATTTAAAGATTTAAGCGTTGAAGAGAATTTACTTTTGGGTGCCGAGCTGATTTATAAAGATAAAAAAGAGTGCGAACAAAAGGTAAATGAGATGCTTGAACTGCTTAACATTGAGCCTATTCGTCTAAGAAAGGGTGTAAGTTTAAGCGGTGGCGAAAGACGGCGTTGCGAGATCGCTAGAAGCCTGATGATAACGCCAAAATTTCTACTTCTTGATGAGCCTTTTGCGGGTGTTGATCCAATTGCTGTTAGTGATATTCAAAGTATCGTAAGGGATCTTAAAAATTTAGGTATCGGCGTGTTAATAACCGATCATAACGTGCGTGAAACCCTAGCTATTTGCGACAGAGCTTACGTCATAAAAGATGGCTCACTTCTAGCTAGTGGCAGTGCAAACGAGGTTGCAAACGATAAAAATGTCCGCACACACTACCTTGGCGAAGAGTTTAAACTCTTAGAGTAAAAAATGCTTCGTGTAAAACAGGCAAACACCCAAAAATCAAAGCTAAACACCACGCTAAGGTCGTGGCTTGGGCTTTTAAGCGTAAATCTTGATGAACTAAAAGAAAATTTAGAAAATTTTTGCGAAAAAAATCCCTTTGTAACGATTGAAAATCGCATAAAAGTGCCTAAAAAAAACTTCTTTAAAGAAATTTCTAAAAACTCGGTTTCAGATACGCTTGAAGCCGTTGTCGTGCAAAAAGATAGCCTTTGGCAAACACTGATAAATCAAATAAATCCACCACTTTTTCCCACACAAAAATCGCAAACGATAGCAAAAAAAATCATTGAATGCATAAATGATGAGGGCTATTTTGAGTATGATGATGAAATTTTAGCTGGTTTTAATAGTGATGAAGTTGAGAAAATTCGCAAAAGATTTGCCTATTTAGAGCCTGTTGGTGTTGGAGCAAAGGACTTAAAAGAGAGCTTTTTGTTTCAGCTTGATGAGCTTTACTCTGATGATAAAAGCTATGATTTTGCTAAAATTTTAATAGAAAATTTTGACGATTTAGCCAAATTTACAAAGCAAAAAGAGTATGAAAATGCTATAAATTTAGTAAAAAAGCTAAAAAATCCACCAGCCATTGAGTTTATAAATGACTCAGCACAAGTTACGCCTGATATCATCATAAATAACGATGAAAACGGCATTAGCGTGAGCTTAAACGATGATTTTTACCCTGAGATAGTACTTGACGCACTTGATATAAAGAGTGAGTTTGTCCAAAACAGGATAAAAGAGGCAAAGGATTTAATAGACGCACTTGAAATGAGAAAAGCCACGCTTTATAAGATTGGCTTAATGATAGTTGAGTATCAATACGACTTCTTTTTTGGTGGCGAGATAAAACCGATGAGGCTTAAGGATATCGCAGATGATATAGCAAGAAACCCCTCAACCATAAGTCGTGCGATAGCAAATAAATATCTACTCTGTTCACGTGGGACGATACCACTTAAGAAATTTTTTGCAACGGCAATTGATGATGACGTTTCAAACGAAGCGATAAAGCAATTTTTGGTTGAAATCATCAATAAAGAAAATCCAAAAAAACCACTTAGTGATCTTAAAATCGTTGAGTTAATTAAAAAGGAATTTAACATAGACATAGTTAGGCGAACTATCACAAAATACAGACAAATGCTAAATATAGGAAGCTCTAGCGAACGAAAACGAGTCTATGAAATGAAAGGATAGTGGTGCGCCCGAGAGAATTCGAATCTCTGACCTTTTGAACCGCAATCAAATGCTCTATCCAGCTGAGCTACGAGCGCACAATAAATTAAAGAGTTGTGATTATACGCAAACTTTCCTTAAAAATAGCATATATTTGAAATTTTATTAAAAATTTTGCAAAATTTTGATAATCTTTACCTAAAATTTTAAAAGGGACATTAAAAATGAACGATTTTTTTGATAGCTTAAAAGAGATAAAAAAAGAGTTAGTAAAAGAGCAGGGTACTGATACAAAAAAGATACAAAAGGCGGAGAAAAGGCAAGAATTTAGCAAAGAAGAAGCCATTGCTCATAAAGAAGATAAGCTAAGAGATGAGTTTTTAGCCTACATAAAAAATAGCGATATTAGAAAAATTTAAATGAAAAGCGTTGTTTTTGTTGTCGCTCTTTTAGTGGTTGGGATCTATTTTTACTCTTGGTATATTTTTGCAACGATTTTAGTGCTTTCATTTTTGGTATTTTTCCACGAACTAGGGCATTTTTTGGTGGCTCGTATGCTTGGGGTTTGCGTAAATACATTTAGTATAGGTTTTGGTCAAAAGCTTATTAAAAAACGTATAGGACAGACTGAGTATGCGATCTCTGCTATACCGCTTGGCGGATATGTTCAGTTAAAAGGACAGGACGACAGCGATCCACGCCATAAAAACTACGATCCTGATAGCTATAACTCAGTGGGTCCTTTGGGGCGTATAGCGATACTTTTTGCTGGACCATTTTTTAACTTTATCCTTGCATTTTTTATATTTATTGCTATTGGTTTTATGGGTGTTGATAAGTTTGCTCCTGTTGTGGGTAAAGTTCTTGAAGGCTCAGCTGGAGCGAGTGCAAATTTAAAGTCTGGGGATAAAATTTTATATATCAATGACGTTTTAATTAAAGAGTGGGACGATATTAAAAAAAATGTCAAAACAGAGCCGACTACTATACAAATAGAAAGAAATAATCAAATCATAAATCTTACTCTTACACCAAAGATAAGCCAAGGTAGGACGATGTTTGGCGAGATTGAGCAACGTGCGATGATAGGCATATCTCCAAGTGGTGATGTTATAAAGCTTTACTATAGCGGTTTTGACGCGGTAAAATACGCATATAAAGAGACAATAGAGGCTTCAAAACTCATATTTTTAGGGCTTAAAAAACTAGTCGAGGGCGTCGTGCCACTAAAGGAGGTCGGCGGTATAGTTCAAATAACAGACATAACGGCAAAGGCGGCAAAGAGCGATTTTGTCGTGCTTCTTATCATAACAGCCTTGCTTTCTGTAAATTTAGGGGTGTTAAATTTGCTTCCGATACCAGCACTTGACGGTGGACACATAGTTTTTAACCTTTATGAGCTTATTTTTAGGCGAGAAGTTAGCGAGAAAGCCTTTACGTATCTTACCTATTTTGGCTGGGTTATTTTGTTTTCTCTTATGATACTTGCGACTTTTAATGATGTTATGAGACTTAGCGAGGGTGTAAAATGATAGTTTTAAGAGAGCTTTTGGATAAAATTTATGCCATAAATCCAAGCACTAAACTAGTTGCAGTGAGTAAAAACGTAACATCAAAAGAGGTTTTAGAGCTTTACAATCAAGGACAGATTGATTTTGGCGAAAATAGGGTGCAGGAGTTAGCAAAAAAGCAGAGCGAACTTAGTAACCTTAATATAAAATGGCATATGATAGGTCGCTTACAAAGCAACAAGATAAATCAGCTTATATCTTTACGTCCAGCTTTATGGCAAAGTTGCGATAGTTTTAAAAGGGCAAAAGAGGTTGATAAACGCCTAGATTACAAGCTTGATACACTTTTACAGATAAATTCTGCCGATGAGATAAGTAAACAAGGCGTTGGTTTTGATGAGGCTATTGATGTTTATTTGCGTATAAAGCAGGAGTGTAAAAATTTAAATTTAGTCGGTGTAATGAGCATAGGGGCACACACGGACAATGTTTGCGATGTTCAAAAGAGCTTTGAGATGACATACAAAATTTTTGAAAATTTGCAAAATCAAGGTGCCGTAGTCTGCTCTATGGGGATGAGCCAAGATTACGAACTAGCCTTAAAAACAGGCTCAAATATGCTTCGTATCGGCTCTATGCTCTATGTTTAGAGTAGAATTTGACAAATTTATCTTTTATCTCGTTTATGGCGTTTTGTAGCATTGTGTCTTTATTGATAGCGCTTACAGCCGTGCCTTCGGCTTATGTAAATACGGCTTAGCTTTATTGGAGAGTATTTTGGATCGTTTTGTGAGTAAATTGCACCGCTTGATTGAAGTAATAAAACCTTTCTATCATCACTCATAAGTCCGATAGAGACGCCACTTACGTATTTAAAAGTCTCTCTTGCTATAAAAATATTGTCAATATACTCTTTAAATTTTGACGTAATGTTAAAATTATGTAGCGGAGTTACGATGACTATGTGTTTGTTGCGTTTAAATTGCTCTAAAAGCTCTCTTTGGCGGTTTGAAATTTTTGTTCTTCTTTTGTTAAATCATCTTTTTGCCAAATGTGTTAAGCATGCTTTCATTAAGAGTCGGGATAAACTCATTGGTTAAATTTAAAATTTCAAGCTCATTTTTAACAAATTTGCTTACAAATTCTGACACGAAAGCTTGTTGTAATTTATTTGAGCAGGAGTTTTTGTCGTTTGGGATTGGATGTGCGTTTATGATTAGCGTTTTTATAATTTTCCTTTTGATATTATGTCGTTTATTA
Organism: Campylobacter mucosalis; assembly: GCF_013372205.1. Lineage (NCBI taxonomy): Bacteria > Pseudomonadati > Campylobacterota > Epsilonproteobacteria > Campylobacterales > Campylobacteraceae > Campylobacter > Campylobacter mucosalis. The sequence continues at coordinate 939,631 of NZ_CP053831.1, read as the reverse complement.
TCTCGTTGGTCTTTTCTAAATTTATAATGCCACTAAGAGCTTTGCTAGTTTTTGCGATGTCATACTCTTTGATGATTTTTAAAATTTTATCGCTATCTACACTAGGGCCATTTTGTAAACAAATTTCAGCAAGGTTTGCGTCTTTTAGGAATTTTGCGTTGTAAAATTGATGATTGCTAGCAGCGTGTGGGAATGGTATAAATATCGCTGGTAGAGCATTTGCCGTTATCTCCCAAAGTGAGCTGGCTCCTGCTCTGCTGATACAAAGGTCAGCCTCGTGCATTTTAAGCTCGATATCTTGAGAAAAGTCAAATAGCTTAACATCATCACTACTAAGCCCAAGTTTTTCATATCTATCTTTTAGCTCAAAAAACGAGTTTTTGCCACATTGATGAATGATTTTTATCCCCATATTTTTTAAATTTATGGCTATGTTTATTGCTAGTTCATTAATCGCTTTTGCTCCTTGTGAGCCACCAAGAAAGAGTATCGTTTTTAACTCCTGCCTTTGTCTTTTTAAAAGGAAAAATTTCTCATCGACTGGGTAGCAAAAAGGAGCAGTGGCATAAGAGCTATAAAAACCCTTTGCAAACGGCTTAAGTAGGGAGTTTAGTCTGCCATTTACGGCGTTTTGCTCGTGTATGAAAAGTGGTATGCCACAAAGTATGGCAGCTATTGAGGCTGGGGCTGCTGAGTATCCGCCGACGCTTATTACGGCTTTTATTTTGTTTTGTTTAAAAATTTCTTTGCATTTAAAGGCTAATTTTATGATGTTTAGAAGCGACTCTAGTTTTGCTAATCCTCTTTTATTTACCACGCCTGAGCTTGGCAGAAAGTAGCATTTGCTAAAATTTTCATCATTTTCAAACCACATTTTGTCCTGTCCATTTTGTGAGCCTATAAATATACTTTTTTTATCAAGCAAATTTAACTGTTTGCAAAATGCCCTTGCTATCGCCAAATGTCCGCCTGTGCCACCGCCACTTATTGCTATCATAATTTTGCCTTTTTACTAACCATTAAAACCATTCCGATACTTATGCAAACTGCTAAAATAGAGCTTCCGCCATAGCTTAAAAATGGAACGGCGATACCTTTTATAGGGGTTATTGATGTTATGCCGTAGCTATTCATTAAAAATGAAAATGAGATAATAAGCCCAACTCCGAGCGAGAAAAGATGATAGACCTTATTTTCACTTCTAGCTGAAATTCTAAATATCCTAAAAAGCAAACAAAGTATCAAAACAACGATACACAAAATTCCAAAAACACCGATCTCTTCGGCTATCCCTGCTAATACAAAGTCGGTGTGAACCTCGCTTAAGAAGCCAAGCTTGAAAATTCCAGCACCAAGCCCTTGACCAAACATATCGCCGTGTTTTATCGCGTTTAGTGAGTGTGAAATTTGATACGGCTCTGGGGCGTCAGCAACTCTTAAAACACTCTCCCAGCTTTTTGGAAGCAGTGAAAGAACCATATCTTGGACATTTCCCCACCAAGATTTTATACGTGTTATACGGTGTTCTGAGCTTATGATTGCTAAGAATGCTAGTATGGAGGCACAAAGTATCCCCATAGCAAAAATTCTCATACTCGTCCCAGCAAAAAGTGCCATCGTAACAAGAGTAAGTGCTAATACCACAACCTGACCAAGGTCATTTTGCATTACTGCTATTAAATATACGACAACCAAAAATAGTAGCAAATATGGTGTTAAAATTTTAAGCTCTTCGCTTATGCTTTTCTTGTGACCTTCGTCTATTTTTCTAGCAAAACTCCACGCCAAAAAGTAGATAAAGCCTATTTTAAAAAACTCAACCGGTGCCAATGAAAACCCAGGCAAACGTATCCAACGACGTGCACCACCAGCTTCTGTGACCATAGATGCTGGTAAAATATGCATAAGCCCCATAGCAACTAAGCAAAAGAAAAACAGTCCAAATCCAAGCCACTTAAACGCTCTATCTGGATTTAGTTGCGATATAAGCCACATTAAGATGATCCCAACTAAAACGACTATGCTTTGTCTGATAAAAAAATGATACTCGTCGTAGTTAAAATAAAGCACCGTAAAAACAGGAAGCGATAAAGAAAATACAACGCTAACGCCCAAAAGAGCGATACTAAGATAAAAAAGATATTTATCAGCAGACAAAAAATTCTCCAAAATTTTAATAAATGGGATTGTATTTAAAACTCACTTATAAAGCTTTTAAACTTACATAGTTTGTAAAATTTTATGTAATATTTTATGTAATTTACTCGCTTAAATCCTCTGCTACTTTCGCGGCTAATTTTAGTTTATCATTATCAAAATGGGTGTAAATTCTAGACGTGTTTAAACTAGCGTGTCCGAGTGCTTCTTGCACCAGCACGATGTCTTTTTGTTTTTTATAAAGCATTGTTGCAAAGGTGTGACGAAGCATATGGGCACCATTTTTTTCTTTACGAATTCCAGCCTTAAATAGTATCTGCTCTACTATTCGGCTAACGTAAGCTTGGGTTAGCCTTTCGCCCTTTTTGTTAATAAAAAGATAGCCCTCTTTATTGATATAGCTTATTGCTATTGCGTCTAAAAATTTCTCAATTAAATGGCGTTTTATCATTACTATTCTATATTTATTGCCCTTGCCACGTATGCGTATAACGTATAAATCGCCGTCTTCGGTTATATCTTTTCGCTTTAAATTTAGAGCTTCACTCACGCGAATTCCAGTGAAAATGATGAGTTTGATTATTAACTTATTGCGATTTTCATTACTCTTAAAATCAGCCTCGTCAATAGCTGTCAAAAATCGCTTAACTTCATCTTCGCTCATAAATTCAGGTAGTTTTTGTCCTCTGTTGCCACTAACGCCACCCCAATTTTTAAGCTCAATGTCAAAGACGTGAGATTTGCCGTCCTCTTCGTTTTGTTTATCCAAAAACGCAAAAAAGTTAATCACTGAAATTCGGTAGTTTTTCTTACTTGCGTCACTTAGCCCACCTGTGACACTGGCTAAAATTTCACTAAGAAGCTCCTCATCAATCTCTTTAAGGCTAGAAAGACCATAAAAACAGAGCGTTTCATAAATCTTTTTAAGCGGATTAAAATATGTGTTTATGCCGGTAAGTCCAGCGTTTCTAGCCATTTTTACAAGTCCGTCAAGTGTATCAATATTGCTTACTTGTTTGTTTAGTTGATAATTTACAGAAGCTAGAATTTGTGGATTTCTAAGCTCTTTATTTGAAAGAGAGCTAAGCTTAAATTTCACATAGCGAGTGAGCCAAAAAAGTAGCGAAAGCTCAAACGTTTCTTTGTTATCAAGTGGGTATTTCAAATTTTGTCCTTTATTTTAGGCAGATTATAGCTATAAATTTATATAATTTTGCTTTTTATTTTAAGGATTTTGGCGATGAAAGTGGCTTTTTTTGACTCTGGTTTTGGCGGACTTAGCGTTTTAAACGAGGCATTACATAGATTTAATGGCTGTGAGTTTATCTATTTTGCTGATACAAAAAATGTCCCTTACGGCGTAAAAAGCGTAGAGCAAATCACGGCACTTTCGCTTAGAGCGTGTGAGTTTCTAGCCTCTTTAAATGTTAAAGCCATTATCATTGCCTGTAACACCGCAACTAGTGCCGCCGTAGCCAAGCTTAGAGCAAATTTAGACGTGCCAATAATCGGAATGGAACCAGCGGTAAAACAAGCACTAAAAACATCTACAAACTGCATACTTACCGCCACAAATGCTACGATAAACGGCATTAAGCTTGATAATCTTTTAACTACCTTAAACGCTCACGAAAGGGTGGCAAAACTAGCACTGCCGGGGCTTGTAGAGTTTGCTGAAAATTTAGAGTTTAATAGCCAAAATGTGCGTGAATACTTAGAGCGTGAGCTTAATAGGTTTGATTTAAAAGAGTATGGCTCACTTGTGCTTGGTTGCACGCATTTTAACTATTTTAAGGACACAATGCGTGAAATTTTGCCAAAAAATGTGGTGTTTATTGATGGGATTGACGGCACTTTAAGGCGTTTGAGTGAAATTTTACCAGCTATAAAAACAGGGCAGGGCGAAAATAAAATAAGCTACTTTTGCTCGTATGAAAAGTGCGAGAAAGACGAAAAAATCGCCACGCTTTTAGCAAGACTTGAAGCGATGAGAGGGATAAAATGAGTAAGTATTTAGACGAGATAAAAGAGAATTTTAACGAGTATTTAAAAAAGAGTGGCGGCGATAGGGTTTTGTTTTTACAAAGCTTAATTAAGGCGATGAGTTATAGCATTATAGGGCTTGATAAAAGCTGGACGGACGAGTGTTTTAGCACTAATGATTACGAAAAACACTTAGATCTTATCTATCAGGCAAATAGATTTTTGCTAATGCCTAGCTGTTCTGGCGGATATGATCACTGTATGAACACCTTTGCGATTTTTCGCTCGTTTTATTGCAATGATTTGGGCGTGATTTCGCGTATTTTACCGCACGAACTTGGGATTTGTAAAAACGGCTATCCTTTTTATCTTGCGTTTTGTAACCTTTTTATGGGGCTTTGGTATAAGGATGAGAAAATTTTAGATTATGCCGTGCCAAAGGCTGTGAAATTTGTGGGTAGCAAAAAACCGCTTTGGGAGAGAAGTGCTGTGAGATTTTTGCTTGGAATTTATGAAAAGGACGCTGAAATTTTAAGCGAGAGTTTTAAAGAAATTTGCGCTGGTATTTTAAGAATTGATATAAATGAATATGATAAAATCGCCGCTGTGCACGGATTTTATGCTATGGCTTTACATTTTGACTTTGATGATTTTGCCCTGCTAGATTATAAAAATTTTAGTGCCGATTTTGCAAAATGGCAAAGGCAAAATTTAGACTACAAGCCAAAGCTTTATTTGAAATTTCAGGGCGAATTAGAGCTTTTAAACACCATTTTAACTCACGATGTGGCAAAAAGTATAATTACAAAACCATACGAAAATGATAAGAAATTTTATTTAGATGAGGACGAAATGGCAAAAAATATGGCAATTAGTATAAATGCCCAAATTTAAGTTTAGCTACTTAAAACAGATCGCTGTGGCTGCCAACTTGCATTAAATAAAGAGCCAAAACACCGTTATCTATTTTATACACCAGCAACAAATCAGGCTTGATATGGCACTCTCTGAAATCTTTATATTTGCCTTTAAGCTGGTGATCCTTGTGTTTTTGCTCCAACGTTTCGCCGTTAGCAAGTTTAAAAACCACTTCGTCAATTAAATCTTGATTTTGTGTGGATTGTTTTTTAAATTGTATTTTGTATCTTTTTGAAGTTACGATTTTATACACTTTTTAACTTCTCATTTTTTTTTGATAATCTTTAAAATTTTTACACTCTATAACATCGCCTTTTTTAAACTCATCAATTGCCTTATCAAGCCCAGAAATAGGAAGTTCTTTCTTCTTTTTTATCTCCAAATTTGGACTTAATGCTTTTAAACTCTCTAAAACCGCTAAAATTTCACTACTTACATTATTTAAGATCACTTGCATTTTAACCCCTTATAAATCGCCTATTTTATCACTTGTAAATTTAAACGCCCCTAATTTATAAAAACAACCCGGCAATTTTAGCATAAATGCCCAAATTTAAACGCCATATAAACTCTTTTTGGCTAAAATCAAGCTAAAATTTTAGGGTTAAACAATGCAAAAAAAATATAGACCAAATGTTTCAGCAGTAATACTCTCGTCAAAATACCCTTTTAAATGCGAAATTTTCGTAGCAAACAGGGTTGATTTGGACGGAGTTTGGCAGTTTCCGCAAGGTGGCATTGATGAGGGCGAGGAGCCAAAGACTGCTTTGTTGCGTGAGCTAAATGAGGAGATTGGAACTGATGAGATAGAAATTCTTGATGAGTATCCCCAGTGGCTTAGCTACGACTTTCCAAATGGAGCGAGTAAGAAGATGTATCCGTTTGACGGGCAGACCCAGAAGTATTTTTTGGTGCGTTTAAAGCCAAATGCTAGGATAAATTTAAACACGACACATCCTGAATTTAGCGAGTATAAATTTTTAACTTATAGCAGTATTTTTGATGAGATAAACCATTTTAAAAAGCCAATTTATACAAAAGTTTTAAATTATTTTAAAGAAAAGGGGTACTTTTAATGCTGATTGTTCAAAAATTCGGCGGAACAAGTGTAGGCACACTTGAACGCATTGAGGCAGTAGCAGAGCGTGTCATAGAGACTAAAAAAACTGGAGCGGATGTTGTAGTTGTCGTATCTGCGATGAGTGGCGTGACAAACCAGCTCGTAGAGTATGGCGAACACTTCTCAAAGCAGCCAGACGGCATAGCTATGGATATGCTTCTTAGCTCCGGAGAGCAGGTTACGACGGCTATTTTGACGATCGCATTAAATGCTAAAGGCTACGAATGTGTAGGGCTAACTGGTGCTATGGCTGGTATAAAAACCGATAGTGTCCATACAAAAGCAAGGATAGAAAAGATAGACACCGCGCGCATAAAAGATGAGCTAAGAGCTGGTAAAATAGTAGTTGTGGCAGGTTTTCAGGGTATAGATGAGAGTGGGGATATAACTACGCTTGGACGTGGCGGATCTGACCTTTCGGCTGTGGCTTTAGCAGGAGCTTTAAATGCTGATTTGTGTGAAATTTTCACTGATGTTGACGGCGTTTATACGACTGATCCTAGAATTGAGAAAAAGGCTAAAAAGCTTGAGAAAATTAGCTATGAGGAGATGTTAGAACTTGCAAGTGCTGGTGCAAAAGTATTGCAAAACCGCTCAGTAGAGATGGCTAAAAAATTAAACGTAAAGCTCGTTACAAGAAGTAGTTTTAACCACAACGAAGGAACATTAATAACACAGGAGGATAATATGGAAGCGGTTTTAGTAAGCGGTATAGCACTAGATAAAAATCAAGCAAGAGTAACTTTAAGAGGCGTTGTAGATAAACCTGGCATTGCAGCTGAAATTTTCACTGCACTTGCAAAGAAAAATATAAACGTCGATATGATAATCCAAAACGTAGGTCAAGACGGCACGACAAATTTGGGCTTTACTGTGCCTCAAAATGAACTTGAACTTGCAAAAAAGACTATGCAAGAGTTAGCTGTAGCAAAGAATGTCGAGTATGATGACGCTATTGTTAAGGTTTCAGTCGTTGGCGTTGGTATGAAGAGCCATAGTGGCGTTGCGTGTTTGGCGTTTGAGACACTAGCACGTGAGGGCATAAATATACAAATGATCTCAACAAGCGAGATAAAAATTTCAATGATAGTAGATCAAAAATACGGAGAACTCGCGGTTCGCGTATTACACGATGCGTATGAGTTAGATAAATAATGCAAGATTTTGTAAAGTGGAGTAATGACACTATCATAAAAGAAGGCTTAAACGCCACAATGCAGGAGTTTAGGGTAGAGTGGATAGCTCTACTCTCTTCAAGGCTAAAATATCTGCTTGAGGGTCGCGTTTTTATAGTCATCACCGATGAGGAGCGCTCTTGGTTTGAAAGCTATATATTAAAACGCATAAACCGCTCAGCCGCACGTCCGCTACTGCCCTTTGTGAGCCTAAAAGCACTCTATCAACATATAGATGAGATAAACTCGAGTGAGCAAATTTCACTTCTTGAGGATATGCTAAGTCTTACTTTTCCAAATGGATATGTATTTTTTTATATTGGCAAAAATATTGACAAACGTGCAAATATCGCCAAAAACAGCGAAGATAGCTATATGTGGCTGTTTGATGAGCAAATGCACAACTCCATATCACTAAATTCAAATGATGAAAATTTAGACATAAAGCTTATGCAACTTTTTAAACTATTTGATAAAAGTATCGATGCCGTGCTTTTAAATCAAGCGAGTTTGATTTAAAAATGCAGAGTAAAATCGTCATTACAAACGACTTTGACGCTCTTAAACTAGATTTAGAGGCTAAATTTAACCAATCTAGTTTAAGATTTTTCATATCTGATGAGTTTTTGCTAGAAAATGCTCACGATGTAATAAAAGAGGCATATATCGCAGAAAGTAGCCCAAAACTTCTTGTAATAATGTCAAAAAGCTACCGAGTTGAAGCACAAAATTCTCTCCTGAAAATTATCGAAGAGCCACCAAAAAACATCTATTTTTTAATCGCAACTCAAAGTAAAAATTTGCTTTTGCAGACTATTCGCTCAAGGCTTATTTTGGAAAATCTTCTAAAACCAAAGCAACGAAAGACGCTTGAGATCAATTTAAAACAGCTTGATATGGCTGAAATTTACAAATTTTTAGAAAATATTGAAGCACAAGAGAGATCTGATAAATTTGGCAAAAATGAGCTTAAAGAGCTTGTATCAGATATCGTAGTTAAGGCACTTGAGATTGGATTTAGATTTAGCGATGATGAGCTTAGCTACTTTTATAAGCTAATAAGCCTAGTAGAGCTAAACGCAAAATCACCACAAATCCTAACCCCGCTTTTGCTTACGATTTTAAGAAAGGGCAGAGTTTGAAATTTTATAAGATAAATGAGAAGTCAAATTTTGATGAAATTTGCAAAAGTATCGCTGCAAGCACGGCTGGTGTGAATATAATGCGTGAAAAATCAACACTAAATTTCATCTACATTAAGGATATAAAATCCCCAGCAGCAAATATTTTAAAGCAAGACGCGCTTAGCGTTGGGGCTGATTTGGTAACGCATAAAGATACGATTTTTGGGCGTCAAATGCTTTCAGACGCACTTTTAATCGGCTCAAATGCACAGCTAAAAAAATTAGCCAAAAAAGAGAAACTGCAAGATTTTGGGCTTAAAAATTTAGCCGATTTTTTGGCTCTAAGTTTTAAAAAGCCACAAAAACCTGAAATTATGGGTGTTTTAAATATAAATGATGATAGTTTTAACGAGGCAAGCCGTGTTGATACAAAAAGTGGTATAGAAAAAGCCATAAAAATGATAGAACAAGGTGCTACCTACATTGACCTTGGCGGAGTTTCTAGTCGCCCCGGCAGTGAGTATTGTGGGCGTGATGAGGAGTTTAGGCGAATAAAGGATATCGTGGCTGAAATTTGTAGGCAAAATTTGCACGAAAAGGTGAAATTTAGCCTTGATAGCTTTGATGAGTATTGCCTTGAATACGCCCTAAATCACGGCTTTAAAATGATAAATGATATCACGGCAAATCCAAATTTGGCTCATTTAGCTAAAAAATATGATGCCCAGTTTTGCCTAATGCATATGCAAAATGACCCAAAAACTATGCAAAACGCTCCACATTATGATGATTTAATCGCACAGATTGATGAGTTTTTTAAAGAAAAAATAGAAAAATCACTTGCAGATGGGGCTAAAAATTTAGTCCTTGATGTTGGCATTGGCTTTGGTAAAACCCCACAGCACAATATGCTTTTAATCAAGCATTTAGAGCATTTTACGCATTTTGGTTACCCACTTTTAATTGGTGCAAGTAGAAAATCAGTTATAAATTTCTACCACAAAAGCGAGGTTAAAGACAGGCTTTCTGGCTCACTTTATCTACACTTAAAAGCTTATGAAAATGGGGCGAGTATCATTAGAACGCACGATGTTTTTGAGCATTCACAGCTTTTTAACTTGCATTTGGCTTATGAAAGCGAGAATTTATGGTAAAAAAAGATTACGAAAAAGCGATTGAAACGCTAAATTTATGGGCAAAGGCGTATTACACTGATGACGCTCCACTTGCTAGTGACGCCGAGTATGACGCACTTTATCACGCAGTTTTAGAGTATGAGACAAAAAATCCAGCCGATATTTCGCTATTTTCGCCTACATCTAGAATCGGCGGTGCTGTGAGTGAGAAATTTAGTAAAGCAACACACATTAAACAAATGTGGTCAATGGAGGATATTTTTGATAAAAACGAGCTAAATGCGTGGCTAGGGCGTGGCGATAAACATCGTTTTAGCTTTATAGCACAGCCAAAATTTGACGGCGCTAGTTTGAATTTACTTTATGAAAATGGCGTTTTAGTTCGTGCTATTACTCGTGGGGACGGCGTAATTGGCGAGGATGTGACGCTAAATGCAAAAACTATTGCTTCAATCCCTTTAAAAATAGATTACGCAGACCAAATTGAAATTCGTGGCGAAGTTGTCATCGCAAAAAGCGATTTTGAAGCCATAAATAACGAACGTGCCAAAAATGGCGAGACGCTTTTATCAAACCCACGAAACGCCGCCGCTGGTAGCCTTAGGCAGCTTGATAGTAGCGTCACAGCAAAGAGAAAGCTACTTTTTGTGCCGTGGGGTGTTGGGGCAAATGTGCTTAAATTTGAAAAATACAGCGAAGTTATGGAGTTTGTCCGCTCACTTGGCTTTTACTCTGATGATTTTTTTAAAATTTGTAAAAACGAGAGTGAGATAAATATTGCTTACGACGAGCTTTTAAGCCTAAGAGACAAAAAAGAGATTTTAATGGATGGTTTAGTCGTTAGGATTAATGAGTTACAAAGCGAAACACAGCTTGGTTATACCGTGAAATTCCCAAAATTTATGGTCGCTTTTAAATTTCCAGCCATAGAGCAGACCACACAGCTTCTTGATGTGGCATTACAGGTTGGGCGAAGTGGCGTGGTTACGCCTGTTGGAGTGCTTAGCGAGGTTATTATTGACGGAGCTAGGGTAAAGTCTGCTACGCTTCATAACTTTGATGAGATTGAGCGACTTGGACTTAAAAAGGGCGATTTTGTAGGTATTATTCGCTCAGGCGACGTCATTCCAAAAATCACAAACGTATTTAAAGAGCGTCGAAATGGCTCTGAAATGCCAATCCTTCGCCCTACACACTGTCCAGAGTGTGGCTCACATCTGCTTGATGAGGGCGTGTTTGTAAAGTGTCAAAATTTAGAGTGTAAATCAAGAGTGATAAACTCAATAATTTATTATGCCTCAAAAAAATGCCTAAACATTGACGGGCTTGGCGACGCGATAGTTACGCTGCTTTATGAGCGTGGGTTAATTGAAAAGATAGCTGACATTTACGCTTTAAAATTTGATGATTTAATCAAACTTGAAGGCTTTAAAGATAAAAAGGTTCAAAATTTACTAAATGCGATACAGGCTAGTCGTGGCGTTAGTTTGTGGCGATTTATCAGCGGTCTTGGCTGTGAGCATATTGGCGAAGTGGCTGCTAAAAAGATAGAAAACACATTTGGCGATGAGTGGATTAATGCAAAATTTGATGAAATTTTAGCCATTGACGGCTTTGGTAAAGAGATGGCGCAAAGCTTTGTTGAGTTTATAGAGGTTAATAAAACTTCAATTATAAATTTGCTTGATATCGTCCGTCCAGTCGCACAAAAGCTTGAAATTGTAGGCTCAGCAATTACTGGCAAAACCTTTGTAATCACAGGCACACTCTCACGCCCAAGAGATGATTTTAAAATGATTATTGAGCAAAACGGTGCAAAAGTTAGTGGTTCGGTTTCAAAAAAAACCGACTTTGTTTTAGCTGGCAGCGAGGCTGGCTCTAAGCTTGAAAAGGCAAACGAGCTTGGCGTAAAGGTGCTAAGCGAGAGTGAGTTTTTCACGCTTTTAGGTGAGCAATGAGAGCTGATTTATACGTCTCAAACGCCCTAAATATCAGCCGAAACAAGGCGGCAGAGCTTATAAAGAGTGCTAAAATTTTAGCAGATGATAAGCCTTTAAAAAAGGTAAGCGATGAGCTAGAAAATGCTAAAATTACGCTACTTGATGATATTTTTGTAGGGCGTGGAGCATTAAAGCTTAAAGGCTTTTTAGATAGCTTTGATTTTGAAATTTGTGGCAAAAACGCACTTGATATTGGCTCATCAACCGGCGGGTTTATGCAAATTTTGCTATTAAAGGGCGTTAAAAGCGTAGTTGGCGTTGATGTTGGCACAAATCAGCTTGACGCTCTTTTAAGGGCTGATGATAGGGTAAAAATATATGAAAACACCGACATTAGAGAGTTTAAGAGTGAGCGTAAATTTGAGCTTATTACTGCTGATGTTAGTTTTATCTCGCTAACTCAAATTTTAAAATCCATTGATGATTTAGCCTTAAAAAACGCCACGATAATCTTGCTTTTTAAGCCACAATTTGAGGTTGGCAAAGAGGCAAAACGAGATAAAAAAGGCGTGGTTGTTGATAAAAAGGCGATTGCCTTAGCAGAGCGAAATTTCAGGCTAGAAGCGGCAAAATTTGGCTGGATTTTAAAAGAGATAAAAGAGTGTGAGCTAAAAGGAAAGGAAGGAAATGCCGAAATTTTCTACGCTTTTAACAAAATCTAACATCACGGCCGTTGCGATCGGGCATTTTGACGGAGTGCATAGGGGGCATAAACAGCTTTTAAAGCAACTTGGTGAGTTTGGCGGACTTGTCGTGATTGATAAAAATAAGGCGAATTTAACACCAAAACTAAAACGTGCCGAGTATTCAAACTACCCTTGCTTTTTGTATGATTTTGAGGCGATTAAAAATCTAAGTGGCGATGAATTTATTGCACTTTTAAAGCGTGATTTTAAAAATTTAGCTAAAATCGTGGTCGGTTATGACTTTCGTTTTGGCAGAAACAGAGCGTGGGACAAGCACGATTTAAAGCGAATTTTTGACGGCGAAGTGGTTGTGGTTGATGAGTATTGCTTTGAAGGCAAGGGCGTTCATAGCTCTACAATTAGGGAGCTAATCAAACTTGGCGATGTAAGAGAGGCAAACAAGCTTTTAGGGCGTGAGTATTCGGTTGAAGGGCAGGTTGTAGCTGGGCAGGGGCTTGGTAAGAGCAAACTTGTGCCGACGCTAAATTTAGAACTTTATGGCTATTTGCCCCCAAAGCAGGGCGTTTATGCTACACGCACAAAGATAGCAAATGTCACTTACGGCTCTGTTACCTTTGTTGGCAACCGCATTAGCACTGACGGCGTATTTAGCGTTGAAACGCATATTTTAGGCGTAAATTTAGAGCAAACTCCACAAAGTGTGGCTGTATGCTTTGTGGCTAGACTTCGCGATAATATGAAATTTCAAAGCCTAAACGAGCTAAAAGAGCAAATTTTAAAAGATATAAAAAATGCAAATGAATTTACTGGATATTGTGAGTTAAATTTATGAGCAATCTGGCAGCAAAATGCTACAAATTAGCGTTTTGCGAGATTGCGAAAAGTAGTAACGCCAACTGCTCATCAACGAGCCGAAGCGTTTTGCAAGATTTTAAAGGTTAATACAAAGAGAATAAAATGACACCAAAAGATAAAATTTTTACAAAACCGATAAAAAAGCAGTTTGAGTTTGATGAGGCAGTTGTGTCGGTTTTTGATGATATGATTGGGCGAAGTGTGCCGTATTACGGCGTTTGCGTGGATTTGATAACTCAAATTTTAGCTAAAAATTTAGCCAAAAATGCAAACGTGATTGACCTTGGCTGTTCAACAGCGACCACACTTTTATCAATACACGAAGCAAGAGGCGACCTTGTTTTAAGCGGGATTGATAGCTCAGAAGCGATGATAAAAACGGCAAAGGATAAAGCACAAGCTTATGGGGCTAGGCTAAATTTAGAGGTCGGCGACATTTTAGAGTGTGAAATTTCTGGTTTTGACGCCGTGCTTTTAAACTACACTTTGCAGTTTATTCGTCCTATAAAAAGAGCTGAGTTTGTGGCTAAAATTTATAATTCGTTAAATGAAAATGGGATTTTTATTTTTAGCGAAAAGATAATTTATGAGGATAAAAAATTTGCAAAAAATATGATTGAAATTTATGAAAATTACAAGCAATCACAGGGCTACTCACGCTATGAGATCGCTCAAAAACGAGAGGCACTTGAAAACGTGCTAATCCCATACACCGAAGATGAAAATCGCACTTTGGTGCTAAACGCTGGATTTAAAAGGGTTGAGAGCGTGTTTAAGTGGGGGAATTTTATGAGTTTTGTTGCGTTTAAATAGCAACTCACATCCATTCAATTACCTGCGTAATCTCTTTTGCATAAAAACACTTAATCCGCTGCGTATCAAGTGGTTTGCTAGGTATTATCGCATTTTTAAATTTCTGTGTTTTTGCCTCCTTTAGGCGTTGGTCTATATTAAAAACATCGCGAATTTCGCCGTTTAGGCTAAGCTCCCCGATAAAAACACTCTCTTTACTAATTGGACGATTTTTAAAACTTGAAATAATAGCCGCAACCACCGCCAAATCAGCCGCCGTTTCTGTGATTTTAACGCCACCTGAAACGTTTATGAAAACATCATAATGCCCCAGTGGAATTTCAAGCTTTCGCTCTAGGAGTGCTAAGAGCATATCAAGGCGGTTTTTTTCATATCCAGTCGCACTTCGTTTTGGGTAGCTACTCTCGCAAACAAGAGCTTGAATCTCAACACTTAAAGCACGTGTGCCTTCCATTATTATCGTGATTGCTGAGCCACTTATGGCGTTACCACGAGTGAAAAATTTACTTGAAATTTCAGTGGCTGAAACTAAGCCATTTTTACCCATTTCAAAAATTCCAACCTCACTTGTTGAACCAAAGCGATTTTTAAAACCACGTAAAATTCGCAACTCTCTTGACGCATCGCCCTCAAAATAAAGCACCACATCAACCATATGTTCAAGCACTCTAGGTCCTGCTATCGCACCCTCTTTTGTAATGTGTCCGACGATAAAAACGCAGATATTTTCATCTTTTGCAAGTCTTAAAAGCTCAAATGTAATCTCACGAACCTGCGAAACTGAACCCGGTGCCGAGCTTACTTTTTCTGAATATAGCGTTTGGATTGAGTCAATTATAAGCACCTTATACTCGCTCTTTCGCACCTCGGCGATGATATTTTCAAGGCAAATTTCAGTTAAAAGGTATAAATTTTTATCCACTGCATTTAGTCGCTCGGCTCTCATTTTTATCTGACTAGCACTCTCCTCGCCACTTACATAAAGTGTTTTTTTATCATCCTTGGCTAAATTTGAGCCGATTTTTAAAAGAAGCGTTGATTTGCCAATGCCAGGACTGCCTCCAATTAGCACGAGTGAGCCTTCAACCACACCGCCTCCAAGCACCAAATCAAGCTCTTTATCGCTGGTTGAAAATCTATTAATGCTCTCAATCTCAACCTTATCAATACCAACTGCTTTGCTTGGCGTGTTTGAAATTTTTGCTATCTCTTCATTTACTTTTATCTGTGTTTGACTAAGTTCTATAAAGCTATCCCAAGCACCGCAATTTGGACATTTTCCCACCCATTTGCCTTGCTGATTGCCACAGCTTTGACACTCAAAAACTGCCTTATTTTTTGCCATTTTCTACCTTTTTTGTTTTGATTATAGCATTATTTTTGGGTATAATGCGGGAATGAGTAGAAAAGATAAATTACAAAATGAGATAGATACATTAAAAACAAAATTAAGCATTACGTTTAGTGCGATTTTGGCAGTTTTGGGCTGGTATGGCGGCACTTTTGATTTTAGTGTGGTGAAATTTTTACTTGCACTTTTTGGACTTGTGCCACTTTGTGCTTTTTATTATTTAACAGAGAGAAAATTTAAAGAGAAAAATGAAAAAATAGGGGATATGAAATGATTTTTAAGGTTTTGGCTTTTTTGCCTTTTGTGTTAGGTTTTGGCACTATCGGTTATGTTTTTTATAAATTTTATAGCGATAAAGATGAGAAGTTAAAACCAAATAGTTAAATTTTACTCGTTTAACTACATAAACAGCTAAAATTCCACCCAAAATTCCGATAAAATCGGCAATTATGTCAATTAAGCTAAATTCTCTGCTAGGCAGAAAGCTTTGGACTATCTCTATTTGAATGCCAAAGACTAAAAGTAGTGAAATTTTAGTTAAAATTTCAAGCTTAAATGCGAAATTTAGCAAGAAATACAGGACGCTAAACGCCAAAAAGTGGTTTGTTTTATCCCAAAAAACCTCATTTATTGCCATACTTTTTGAAGTCGTAGCTAGATACTCAACCGCAAAAAGTGTGATAAAAAAGCAAATTTTAGCCAAAAATGCTATCCATTAATCCATCTAAAAACTCATCAGGGTTAAATTTTACCAAATCGTCCATTTTCTCACCCACGCCGATGTATAAAATTGGTAGTTCAAGCTCACGCGCCACGCCAAATAAAGCACCGCCTTTTGGTGTGCCGTCAAGCTTTGTAATAATCACGCCATCAAGGCTAACAATCTCGTTAAATGCCTTTGCCTGAGCCACACCAGCATTGCCCTGTGTGCCATCAAGTATTAAAATTTTGCGGTGAGGGGCTTTTTCGTATGCTTTTTGACTAATACGCACGATTTTGCTTAGCTCGTTTGCTAAATTTGTCTGATTTGAAAGCCTGCCAGCGGTGTCTAAAATTACGTTGTCAATGTTCTTTGCAAGTGCTGAGCTAATCGTATCAAAAGCAACAGCCGATGGGTCGTGTCCTTGCTGTGAGGCTACTATTGGCACATTTAGGCGAAGCGACCACTGGCGAAGTTGCTCAATTGCACCAGCACGAAAGGTATCACAGGCACCTAAAATCACGCTTTTGCCGCTATTTTTGTATAAATTTGCTAGTTTTGCGATAGTTGTGGTTTTACCAGCGCCATTTACGCCTAAAATCAGCTCCACAAAAGGCTTATCATCAGCTATTACTCGCTCTTTTTCGTAGATAAAATAGCTACTCATCACGCGTTTTAAATCATCTCTTTTTACCTCGTCTTGTGGGGGTAAATAGTATAAAATTTCCTCAACAATCTCATACGCCACGTCCGCTTCTAAAAGTAGCTCTTCAAGCAGTCCTTTTGTGATTTTGGCGTCTTTTTTAGCAGCAAAAATGCTTTTAAAAAATCCTATCATTTTACCGCCTTTAAAATATCACCCTCTAACATCTCCTCAGGCACTAGCCCCGTGTAAGTCGCAGCGTGTGAGCCGTTAGCCTTGTATAAAATCGAAGCGGGTAGCCCAATCACACCGCCAACTGCCTTTTCAAAGATAAAATTTTCATCGCCAACTGCTACGTTATATTTTATTTTGTTTTTCTTTACAAAGTCGCTAATCTCATCAGTGCCTTTATTTTCAAGCAAAATGGCGACTATATTTAGCTCCTTTGCAAATTTCTCACTTAAGTTATTAAGGTGTGGAATTTCGGCACGACACGGCGGGCACCAAGTCGCAAAAAACACAAAAAGCGTTGCTTTTTTATCATCTACTTCTTTGTTTATGCCGTTATCCTCACGCATTTTTAGGGCAAAATCTTGTCCGTTTAAAAGCTTTAGTGTGATTTTATCTTGATAAATTTGCTTTTTTTGTGGTTGATTAGTTTGGCTTATGTTGCTGTCTTTTGTTTGATTTTGCCCTTGGTTTTTATCCTTATCGCCACAACCAAATAGTAAAAATATAGCAATAAATGTTATAATGGCACTTTTAAATTTCATAAATTTCCTTGTATTTTTGATAGCGGAAATTATACTAAAAGATAATAAAATGATTGTTAAATTTAACAAGCAAGAATTTAGAAAAACTGCTCTTAAAAAATTAAGAAGCCAAAAGCTTTTTAAGGCAAAATGCACACATTATCCGCTTTTAAAAAGACTTGAGGAGTTGATAAAATTTAAAAAAGCTAAGAAAATTTTACTCTATATGCCACTTTTTTATGAAGCTGATGTTTACAAAATACGCAGAAAGTTTCCAAAGTGTGATATATTTGTGCCATTTATGGTAGATATTAGCTTAAAAATGGTAAGATTGAGGATGCCATTTAAAATTAAAAAATTTAACTTGCGAGAGCCGGTGGCTTCAAAGCTAGTTAAAGATCGTATTGATATGGCGGTAGTTCCAGCGATTGGGGTTGATGGAGCTATGCGTAGAGTAGGGCACGGCAAAGGCTTTTATGATAGATTTTTTGATAGCTTATCCTACCGACCAAAGACGATAGTTTTTATTGAGATTTTGGATTTTTACACAGATAAAATTCTGTCTGATAAACACGATGTTTGCGGTGATATTTATCTAACCCCAAGTAAAAATTATATAAAAAGAGGAAAAAATGATAGAGGTTTTAATAGGCTTAGGAGCCGGTGTGACGGGTGTTGGCGTAGGGTATCTGTACGCAAAAAAGATAAATGACGCAAACTATAACATCTTTTTAGAGCAAGCAAAAGCCAAGGCAAAAGCCATTGAGCACGAGGCGCAAATGGTTTTAAAAAACTCGAAAATTTCGGTTCAAGAGGCTGAATTTGAGGCAAAAAAACGCTATGATGAAAAGACGACAAAGCTACAAAGAGAATATACTCAAAAATTTGATGACTTAAACAAAAAAGAGCAAACACTTCTAAATGAGCAAGAAATTTTAAATGAGAGTAAAAGTAGCCTTGAGCGAGAGAGACTAAACGCAAAAAATACCTATGAAGAGGGCGTTAGTCTGAAAGCTACGTATCAAAATAAGGTCGCGGAAGCCTTAAAAGTGCTTGAGCACGCTGCCGGACTAACTCAAGATGAGGCTAGAGAGATCGTGCTAAAAAAGGTCGAAGAGGCTAGTCGTGCAGACATAGCACATATAGTCAGAAGACACGAAGAAGAGGCTAAGCGTGACATCAAAAAGAGGGTAAATTATATCCTTGCTCAGGCTACTTCTAGATTTGCAGGAGAGTTTGCAACAGAGAGGCTTATAAATGTTGTAAATATCAAAAATGATGAGCTAAAAGGTAGGATTATTGGCAAAGAGGGGCGAAATATCAAGACGCTTGAAATGGTGCTTGGCGTTGATATTATCATTGATGATACGCCAAATGCGATAATTTTAAGCTCGTTTAACCTATACCGCCGTGCGATTGCAACGCGTGTGATTGAACTTTTAGTTGAGGACGGCAGAATTCAGCCTGCACGCATTGAGGAGCTTCATAAAAAGGTAACCGATGAGTTTGAACAAAGCGTTCAAGAAGAGGGCGAAAATATCGTCATTGATTTAGGTTTAAATAAAATTCATCCAGAGATAGTAAAGTTAATTGGTAAACTAAAATTTAGAGCTAGTTACGGACAAAATGCACTGGCTCATAGCCTTGAAGTAGCACATCTAGCTGGAATAATCGCTGCTGAAACAGGCGGCGATGAAAAACTTGCAAAAAGAGCTGGAATTTTACACGATATCGGCAAGGCTTTGACACACGATTATGAGGGTAGTCATGTTGATTTGGGTGCCGAAATTTGCAAACGATACAAAGAGCACCCAGTTGTCATAAACGCCATTTATGCTCACCACGGACACGAAGAGGCTACAAGCGTTGAGAGTGCGGCAGTTTGTGCTGCTGACGCACTAAGTGCCGCACGTCCAGGTGCAAGGCGTGAGGTTTTAGAAAGCTTTTTAAAGCGTGTTGAAGAGATAGAAAATATCGCAAAAAGCAAAGAGGGTATAAAACAGGCTTACGCTATAAATGCTGGTCGTGAAATTCGTGTCATCGCTAATGCAAAGCTAATAAATGACGACGAAGCCGTGCTAGTAGCAAAAGAGATAGCTCAAGAGATCGAAGCAAAAGTGCAGTATCCAGGCGAGATAAAAGTAAATGTTATCCGCGAAACTAGGGCTGTTGATTACGCTAAATAAAAGAGTAAAATGAGAAAAATTTTAGTTTTATTTTTATTTATAGCCGGGCTTTTTGCAGAAGAAGAGGTTGTTTTAAACTCTGCAAACGCCTATATAAATACAATAAGAGCCAACCAAAATTTGCCGGTAGATGCACTTTTAAAACGCTCTTACGCCATCGTAATCTTTCCTAGCGTCAAAAAAGTTGGCTTCGTTTTTAGTGGTATGGTTGGAGATGGTATTATGGTTATCTCTCCAAAAAGTAGCAATCCCGAGCTGGTGCCAGTAAAGATTAGTGGTGGCAGCTTTGGTCTGCAAGTTGGTTACGAGGATAGTTCACTACTGTTTTTTATCCTAAAAGAGAGTATGATTAACGACATACAAAACTCGAAATTTACCATACAAGCCGACGCTTCGTTTAGCTTTGGCGATGGCGGTAGGGTCTATCATAGAAGTAGCGATTTTAAATTTTCAAGCGACATCTACGCGTATGCTACAAATTCTGGTTTCTTTGCCGGAGCTAGTTTTGGTGGAGCTGTTATTAGCCCACGAGATGAAAATATGCTTCATAGCGGTTATGCTTACGAGCAGTTACAAAAAGCACTTTTAAAATTTTAAGGTTTTTATATGCAAGATATGTTAAATTCTCTATCTACTTATGGTTATATTGTTTTGTTTTTATACACACTAGGTGGCGGTATGGTCGCGATTATTGCTGCTGGAGTGCTAAGCTATATGGGTAAAATGGACATTAGTCTTAGTATCGCAATCGCCGCTATTTCAAACGCAATTGGCGATACGTTGCTATTTTATATGGGCAGATACAACAAGGATTTTATTATGCCACTTATTAAAAAACAGCGTAGAAAACTCGCATATTCACACATTTTGATGAAAAAGAATGGCGACATTATCATATTTTTACAGAAATATGTTTACGGCTTAAAAACCCTTGTTCCAATAGCAATCGGTCTTACAAAATATCCATTTAAGAAATTTACGATTTTAAATATCGTCTCATCAGTAGTTTGGGCTGTCGCTATAGGACTTGCTAGTTTTTTTGCTGGTAGTTTACTTATGAGCATAGGCGATTATGTCGGCGATAGAAGCTATATTATGCCTATTTTTATGATTATGTTACTCGGTGGTATATGGCTATTTTTACAAAAAATAACAAAGAAAAATTCAAGGGCAAGGAAATAGATGAAGAAAATTTTATTTTTTCTAGTTTTAGTTGGTGCTTTGGCACTTGGTGGTAGTTACTTTGCAGGAAAAAAGGTGCAGGAGGAATATAACAAATTTGTCTCTTATGTAGAAAAAGAGCTTAATTTAAAAGTTGAAAACAAAAAATATACTTCAGGTCTTTTTGAATCTAAGGGTTCTTTTGATTTAAAAATCAGCCAAGCAGATGTTCTTACAAAATTTGGATATGAGGATACCGAGCCTAGCGGAGATGAGCTTAAGTTAAATTTGGATACGAAAATTTCTCACAGTCCGCTATCATTCGTATCTGGTTTTAAGTCATCAACAAATGTAAAAGTTGTAAACGAGGATATGCAAGATACGCTTAAAAAAGCGATTGGCTCAAACGTTATTGCCAGTGTTGATATGATAGCAACTTTAGATGAAAAGAAAGATTTTAAGATTAAATTTGCAGATGTAAATTTTAAAGAAGATGGCAAAAATGTAAAGACCCAGAGCATAAATTTTGAAGTTTTAGCAGCTCAAAATAGCATAAAATCACTCAAATCAAGCATTAAAAATATTAATTTAGATGATAGTGAGTTTGCTGCTCAGATTAAAAATTTAAGCTACGATTTGGAGTATAAAGAGCCTGTAAGTCTTAATGATTTTAGCTATATTAAATTGTTTTCATACCCATATAAAAATGACATAAAGGTTGATACTTTTACCATAAAAGAAGCTGATAGTATAAAATTTGATGATTTTAAATATAGTGAAAATGCTTCTTGGGCTGATGAAGCAAAGGGTTTAATGGCATCAGATGGTGAATATAGTACAAAAACTCTTGAGATAAATGGCATAAAGTTAAAAGAGCTTTTGCTTAAGACAAGTATGAAAAATATGAATATGAAGTCATACGAGAAGTTGATTAATGCAACTTATAGCGATGATATGGAGTTATCAATTAGTGGTTTAAGAGAATTTTTCTCATTTAAGCCTAGATTTGACATAACTAAATTTAGTCTAAAAAATGAAAGTGGCAATGAGCTAAATTTCAGCTCTAATGCATTTGTAGAAGGTGATATAGCACAAAATGCGGATATTTTCTCTATCCTTGGTACTTTAAGGTTTGACGCAAAACTACATATAAATACAAATTTTGCCGAGTTTTTTAAAGGCTTAGAAAACGCAGAAAATATCGAAGCTTCACTACTTGAAATGGGCATGATAAAACCTGATGAAAACAAAGGTTTTGTTAGCTATATGAAGTTTGATCCTAGCAAATACATGGATATTATGATAAACGATAAAATCGGACTTATCTCACTGATACTTGGTCAGTAACACTTTGGTTAGCCTTTTGGCTAACCACAAACAGATCATCATTTAAATTTAGCACCTTCACGATATCTATAAAAATTTTCACCTCACTTTTATAAGCGTTTAACCTATCAATATCTATTGGTTTTTTCATATCAAGCTCAAAGCTATCACGCCTTAAGTCTATATATAAATACAAATTTTCGCCCATAAAAACAGCACAAACCGGGGCTTTAAATAGCTCTTTTAGTTTGCATAGGTTTTGCATAAATTTTGGCGTTAGCAGGTATCTAGCTACGACTTGATCGTGCGTGTAGGTCCTAAAATATCTTTCAAATAAAATATCGTCCATTACGGCTTTTTCTCCGCTACCAAAAGAGAATTTTGCCATTTTGTCTATAACTTGTGTCGTGGCTTTTATCTTTTTGTTAAATTTAGCTATGAAGCATATACCACAAAATACGACTATTTCGTCTTTTTGCTTATCGTTTTGAATTTCTTTTTTGATTAAAACATCGCTAAATTTAACCAAAACATCTTCTACTTTGCCAACCATTAGATCGTTTCCGCTGTATTTTGAGTAGTCTGTACTAAAAATTTCAGTCGCAAAAAACTCATTTTGATCTATAAAATTTTGCCTTTGATAGCTTAAATTTGGCTCGATCTCTTTTAAAATTTTAGGCATAACATACTCTTTAAAGTCCGCTCTTATATTTTTTGTAAAACGCACATTTAGATAGCTATAAAGCGTTACAGAGGCCATAAAAATAAGTATGAAAAATCCAGCTGGATCGTAATCTTTTACTAAAAAATAGTTTAAAATACATAAAATAATGGCTAAAAAAACGATGATAAATAGGGCAATTTTGCTTTTTTAAGGCTTTTTTGTCTTTGTAGCTCAAGCCCTAAAAGCCAAGAGTTCATCTAAAAAGTTCTTTAATATCAAGAGTTTTTTGTTCGGCTTCTGGAGCTTCAAAAAACTCTTGAAGGCTAAATTTAAACATATTTGCGATGATATTGCTTGGAAACATCTGAACTGCGTTGTTATAAACCATAACAGCTGAATTATACGCACGTCTTGCCGCACCAATTTGCGCCTCAACCTCGTTTAGGCTCTTTTGTAGGTGTATGAAATTTTCACTAGCTTTTAGCTCAGGATAGCTCTCTGCTAGTATTTTTATGCCACCAAGAGTGGCGCTTATTTCGTTGTTTGTTTTAAAATTTTCAATACCCACAGCGTTTATGGCTCTGCTTCTAAGCTCTACTACCTTTGTTAAAAGCTCGTTTTCGTGCGTTGCGTATTGTTTTACGGTAGCTACTAAATTTGGTATTAAATCATATCGATTTTTAAGTGCGACATCAACACTTGCGTTTATGTTTTTTACTTGATTTTGCTTTGCTATTAAGGAGTTGTAAATGGCGATTACTGTGCCAACTAAAAGCACAACTATAACTAGAAAAAATACCAAAATTTCATTCATAAATACCCCTTAATTTTTAAGGGGTATTTTAGCATTTTTATATTGCCTTTATTATTATTTTTGTTAGAATTTTGCTAAATTCGCCCGGATTTTCTATATCCATACCCTCATTAATTTTTGCCATATCAAGAAGTAGCCTAGAGATATCATTTACCATTAGCTCGTTTTGCTCTAATTTAGCGAAAATTTCGTGATTTGCGTTGATTTCAAGGATAGGCTTAATCTTTGGTAAATCGCTTTGTCCCATTTGCTTTAAAATCCCTTGCATTGCAAAATCTGGGTCGTTTTTATCATAGATTAAAACCGCCGCCGACTCACTTAGGCGTGAGCTTAAACGCACGTCCTTAACGTCATCTTTTAAAATTTCACGCATTTTAACAAGCGTTTTAGCCACCTTGCTCTCATCGGCTTTCTCATCGCTTTTTATCTCATCATCAATGTCAGAGTGTGAGATTGACTTAAACGGCGTTTTGTCAAACTCATTTACCATTGGCATTACGATTGTATCAATCTCCTCGTCCATTAAAAGCACCTCAATGCCCTTTGCCTTAAAGCTTTCAAGAAGTGGAGAGTTTCTTAGCATACTCTCTTTGTTGCCACTGATGTAGTAGATTGATTTTTGATCCGCACTCATCGCCTCTTTATACTCTTTTAGGCTAATTAATCCATCTCTTTTGCTTGATTTAAACAGCACTAGGTCTAAAATTTGCTCTTTGTCGTTGCCAAAGCCATAAAGTCCCTCTTTTAGCACCTTGCCAAAAAGTGTGTAAAATTTTATGTATTTTTCTCTATCGCTCTCTTTTAACTTGCCTAGCTCACTTAAAATTTTCTTTACACTTTGCTCTTTTACGCTTCTCATTATGGCGTTTTCTTGTAAAATTTCACGGCTTACATTTAGTGGTAAATCTTCAACGTCAATCACACCACGCACAAAGCGTAAAAATGGTGGTAAAAGCTCCTTTGCATCATCAGTGATAAAGACACGCTTTACATAGAGTTTTACGCCACTTTGATAATCCACCCTAAACAGATCAAACGGCTCGGTTGCCGGGACGTAAAATAGGGTGCTATACTCTATCTTGCCCTCGGCTTTTGTGTGTATATGAAGCAATGGGTCGGTGCTATCGTGTGAAATTTGCTTGTAAAAGTCGTTGTATTCATCAGCTTTTATCGTGCTTTTTGACATACGCCAAAGGGCTGAGGCTTTGTTTATTTGAGTGTTTTTGCTCTCATAAGTGCCTTCTTTTTCGCCCTCTTTTGGCGCTACATACTCGCTTTTATCCATAAAAATTGGATATGGGATATGGTTTGAGTATTTTTTGATGATATTTTCAACTCTCCACTCATCGCAAAACTCATCATCGTTTAAAAATAGCGTAATGCTCGTGCCTTGCATATCTTTTGTGGCACTTTCTATCTCGTAGCTTTTTGCGTCCGAGCTCCATTTAAATGCCTCGTTTTCAAGTGCTTTTTTGCTAACTACCTCAATACGATTTGCCACCATAAATGCCGAGTAAAAGCCCACGCCAAACTGCCCTATTAGCGAGCTGTCCTTTTTAGCGTCGCCACTTAGGCTATTTATAAAGCCCTTTGTCCCGCTTCTGGCAATTGTGCCTAAGTTTGAGATAAGCTCATCTTTGCTCATACCGATACCATTATCGCTTATCGTTAGCGTTTTTTTATCTTTATCAAATTTCAAATCAATTCTAGGTGTGTAGCTTATTGCCTTGTAAGCTTCATCGGTTAGGCTTAGGTAGTTTAGCTTATCAAGTGCGTCACTTGCGTTTGAGATAAGCTCACGCAAAAATATCTCTTTGTTTGAATACAGCGAGTGTATCATCAAATTTAAAAGGTCATTAACCTCGGTTTGAAATTCAAATTTGTCTGCCATTTTAGCTCCTATTTTTAAAATTTTTAGCAGATTATAGCGTATTGTGCTAAAAATATTTTTAAACTTGATATGGTTCGTATCAAGGTTTAAATTTTAAGCTAATTTTGGCTAAATTTTGCTAAAAATTTTAAAGGATAAGCTTGAAAATTTGGCATAGAAATTTCTTAAAAGAGGAGCTTTTAAAGTGGCGAGATGAGGGGATTATTGATGAGAGGACTAGCCTAAAAATCGCAAGTAGATATGAGATTAATTTAAACGAGGTTAGCACAAATATCCTAACGCTCATCGCTTACTTTTTCTTTGGGCTTTCGCTTTTTGTTTTGGTTGGGGCAAATTGGGAGGAGATACCTGATTTTATCCGCACGTTTTTGCTGATCTCTCTTACGGCTCTTTTAAATTTCGCTGGATTTTTAAGCTATCAAAAGAGAAAATTTAACCAAGCCACCGCTTTATTAATGCTTGGCTCAATCGTATTTTGTGCTAGTGTCGCCCTGATTTCGCAAATTTATCACATAGATAAGCACCTGCCAAATGGCATTTTATTTTGTGCGCTTGGTGTGGCTTTGCTTGGATTTAGCTTTAAAGATAGCCTAGTTAGCGCATTTTCGCTTATTATTGCCATTGCTTGGGTCTTTTTTAGCTTTGAGTATATTCATAAAATTGAGCCGTTTTTTGCGGTTTTTATCCTACTTGGCATAGCTGTTTTAAGGCACTCACAAGGACAACTTCTATCCTTTGCTCTGCTTATTTCAACATATATATTTTTGATATTTTTTAAAGTTGAGCTTTTATGGTTTAATTATATTTTAGCCACACTTTCTTATCTTTTATTTGTTGCTTCAATTAGCCTGTTTTTAGCCAAAACCAGCTATAAAATCGTAGCTAAAATTTTTTACCAAAGTGCGATTTTAGGCATTGTAGTTATACTTTTTTGTTTGCAAATTGAGGGTTACTATCTGCCTTACGACTTTGAAATTTCAAGCTATTTAAGCACACTTTTTATAATTTTTACGGCACTTTCGCTTATTTTTGCCTTTTATTATCAAAATTTATACCTGCTTTGTGGGGCGATTTTACTTGGGGCTTTGCCATTTTTGCTAAATTTTGGTGTGAGTTTGGCACTTATCTCATCAATCGTTTGTGTTGTTTTAGCTATTATTCTTATCAAGCAAGGCTCTATAAATTACGGCATAACTTTAATTTTTACAACCGCTTTAATTCGCTATGTTGAGCTAATTGGCGATTATTTTGGGGCGAGTTTGCTCTTTTTAGGATTTGCCGTTTTGCTGCTTGTTATCGCTAGAAAAAGGAGGGTAAAATGATAAAATTTTTAGCTATTTTTATTCAGCCACTTTTGTTAGTTGGCTTTTTTATCTACGCTATTTTGCCACTTTATCTTGGTAAAGATGTTTATGTAAAAACAAGGGGATATGACCCGAGGGATTTTTTTCGCGGTAATTATGTCTATTTAAGATATGATTTTAACGATATGAAAATAAGTGCTGATGATACAAAACTAACCGATATTTACGCCGTTTTAGAGCCAAATAAAGATGGAAATTATGAAACGATAAGCATTAATAAAACTAGACCGAATGCTGGAGTTTATATCAGCGGTAAAAGATATGATTATGTCCAAAAATTTGGCATTGAGAAGTATTTTTTACCATTTAAAAAAGCTTTGGAGCTTGAAAAAGCACTAAGAGATATTGATAGTAACATAACGGCGATTGCTCATCTTAAAATTTTTAACGGCGACGCTAGACTCATTGATGTAAAGATTACTACGCAAGAGTGAAAATGGCGTGTTATCTCTCACGCCAGTAATCTAAGGTTTCTTGCATTTTTAGCCTGGTTTTAGAAAGCCACTCGCCGTCGCTTCTATCAACTGGGTCTAAAAAAACTATTTTAATATTGCCATTTTTAAAGCTAAATTTTTTAACATCTAAAATTTCAGAACCGACAATCACTACAGGTTGAACCTTTAAGTCCAGTTTATCAGCGATGACTTGCGTTCCGCTTTGAAATTTCAGCAGTTTATCACCTCTAGCTCTTGTACCTTCAGGGAATATCGCTATAACGCGACCACTTTGTATGCGATCTTTTGCCTCTTTTAGTAAATTTACAATCGCCCTTGGACTTGATCTGTCAATTGGTATCATCTTTGGAATAGATAAAATTTTGCCAATTATTGGGATGTCGCCTATCTCTTTTTTGGCAACCCACGCTAAATTTTTTGGATAAATCTCCTCCATTACAACGATGTCAAGCATACTCTTGTGATTTATCATTATCAAATTTGCGTCATTTGCTGGATTACCTATGACCTCTATCTTGTATAGTCCAAACCAGCGTTGCGTCTTTGCCCAAATTTTGCGAATAGGGTGTATAAATTTTGGAAACAACCACATTGAAATAACAACACAAACTACACTTAGTATAAATTCAACAGCGTAAAATGCCCCTTTAATTCTTGATAATATCATCTTTTTTAACCCAACCTATCTTGCCGTCGCTAAATAAAATTTTGACATAATCAGCCCGTTCGTTTAGTATCTCTATATTCTCTTTTGCTATAGAAGTATAAAAAATAGTCGATCGCTCAGTAGGTAAAATTTTAACGCTTACATTGGCTTTTAAAATACCTTTGCTAAATGGATTATACGTGTATACGCTAAGGGCTATGAAAATCGCTGTCGTGATAAGATAACTGACTTTACGACGTATCAGCGTAAGTATAAAAAATATCACTGAAAGCGAATAGAGTGTGATATTTTTGTAGATACTAAACTCGCTTTGTTTTGGATTTAGCCCAATTTGTGTGCTGATCTCGTCATCTTCTATGCTTACTGGCAACGAAAAGCTTTCAAATTTTGACTTTGAGAGATTGTAATAGCTAAAGTCTAATGTGCGTTTGTTTGGCTTAAATACGGCAAAATAGTATGCACTTTGACTTGCAAAACTGCCAACTATCGTATCAACGCCTTGCTTTAGGATAGTTTTATCCTCTATGTAAAATGAAGCTAAGTCGATGTTTTTGCCAGATAGCTCAACTATCATAATCAGTGAATTCTCATCAAATTTTGTAGTTTTAAATTTTTTAACCTCCAAAATGTCAGCTACAATGTTATTAAAATCGCTTTTTGAACGGATCTCTTTAAATTTTGGCAAAAATACGTTCATACTTGCATTTTGATACTCTTGATCGTTTCTTTTTAGCGATACATTAATCTTTAGTGACTTTGTCGCTGAGCTTTTTGCTTGTAAAACCAGCGTGGCGATATATTTGCCATCACTTTGCTTTACCCACTCAATGTCTTTTTTGTTTAAAAATTTAAAATTACTATCGTCGATATCTGTTTCAAATTCAAAATCAAGATCGCTTTGCGGATCAAGTAAAATTTCAACACTGAAAATTTCGCCTACAAAGGCTGATTTTGGCACTTTTGTCGCTTTTAATACAGTCTCTTTTTTACTTATCACATCATAAATTTGTGAGTCAGGGATATTTAAATCAGGCTCATCTGTTGGCACTATGTTTTTTAGCTCATCAGGCGAAATTTTCGTTTTTTGGTTGGTGTCTGTGTTTTTATTTATTATTGGCTGTTTGTTTTGTGATGGCTTGTAAACAAGCTTATCATCTTGCGAACGATCCATCATATCAAATACGCTAGGCTCATTCGAGCTTGTTGCAAATGCGAAAGTAGCAGTTAAAATAAAAAGGGCGAGTTTTACCAAACTAGCCCTTTTAGCATTTTTAGCCCGTCATCTGTGCCTAAAATTTTCTCACAAGCACGCTCAGGGTGGGGCATAAGTCCAAAAATTTTCTTTTCTTTATCGCAAATTCCTGCAATGCTATCAACCGAGCCGTTTGGATTCAGTTCTACCCCGTTTTCATCGCAGTATTTAAGTAAAACTTGCTCGTTTTCATAAAGCGATTTTAGCGTGCTTTCATCGGTAAAATAGTTACCTTCGCCGTGAGCGATAGGGATATTTACTATCTCATTTACGCTTAAATTTGATAAAAATCTATTGCTATTTGATATGACTTTTAGATGATGATACTTTGAGATAAAGCTCATACTTTCGTTTCTACGCATAGCACCGGGTAAAAGTCCTAGCTCTAAAAGCATTTGAAAACCATTACAAATTCCAAGCACGTATCCACCAGCCTTTGCGTGTTTGACGACCGCTTTCATTGCTGGACTAAATTTGGCAATAGCGGCCGTTCTTAAATAATCGCCATAGCTAAAACCACCGGGTAATACAACCAAATCAGCATTAAAGCTATCTTGCTTGTGCCAAATAATTTCTGTTTGACAGCCTAGAACTTTAAATGCGTGTTCGGTGTCTCTTTCGCAGTTTGTGCCTGGGAATAAAACGATAGCGACTTTCATAACACTATCTCATAATCTTCAATCACGGTGTTTGCCAAAAGCTCTTCACACATAACTTCAAGCTGCTTTTTGGCTTCGTTCTTATCGTTTGAGTCAATGTCAAGGACGATTTGTTTGCCGATTCTTACATTACTCACATTTGCAAAGCCAAGCGAACCAAGTGCGTGCTCTGTCGCCTTACCAGCTGGGTCTAGGACGCCATTTTTTAGTGCTATATTTATAACTGCTTTCATTTTACACCTTACGATAAAATTCGTCTTAAAACTTCTTCATAAGCGACTTTTACTTCGCCAATGCCTTGTCTAAATCTGTCTTTATCAAGTTTTTCGTTCGTTTTAGAATCCCAAAATCTGCAACTATCAGGGCTTATCTCGTCAGCTAGCAAAATATTTCCGTCCGCATCAACGCCAAATTCTACTTTAAAATCCACAAGCTTCAAGCCCTTGCTTTCAAAGAATTTGTATAAAATAGCATTTATCTCTCGTGCCGTATGACGTAAGATGTCTAGGTCTTTTTCGCTTTTTACTAGTCCCATAGCGATACAATGCTCGTCTGTTACAATAGGATCGTTTAGTTCATCGTTTTTGTAGTAAAATTCAACTAAGCTAAAAGGTAGAGCGATACCCTCTTTAATACCAAGCCTTTTTGTTAAAGAGCCTGTGGCTATGTTTCTAACCACCACTTCAAGTGGGATAATATCTACTTTTTTTATAAGCTGTTCTGTATCACTTAGAGTTTGAACAAGGTGCGTTTTTATCCCTTTTTCTTGCAGTATATGAAAAATTTGAGTACTTATTTTGTTATTTAAAGCACCTTTTCCAGCTTCATTGCCCCTTTTTTGTGCATTAAACGCAGTCAAGTCATCTTTAAATTCAGCGATGATGAGATTTGCATCATCTGTTGAATACATCTTTTTGCCTTTGCCCTCATAGATCATCTCTCTTTTTTGCATACTAGCTCCTTTAAAGTGTTGGTTATTTTGCTATTTTTAATACTTTTACTACGTCTATGGCAGTTTTTAACTGCAAGTCATCATTTACCTTTTGCGTGGTTATAAGCTCTTTTTCATCTTTTTTACTTGCCGTTTTGTTTGCATCCACTGGTTCGATTTTATCAAGTTCGCTCTTTAAATGAGCCTTTAATTCGCTCTCTTTAATCATAAACGCCTCATTTTCATTTTGTGGCACTTTGCTTGAATGAACGATAACATCAGGGGTTACGCCAACTGCTTGAACGGCTTTACCGCTTGGTAGATAGTATCTCGCAATTGTTAGCTTGATTGCTTCTTTATTATTGACTGGAAGTATTACTTGCACGCTACCTTTTCCAAATGTATTTTCGCCAACAACAACTGCCCTTTTTGTATCCTGAAGCGAACCACTTACGATCTCGCTAGCACTTGCGCTTCCGCCATTTACAAGCACTACAAGCGGAGCTTTTGATATGGTAGCAGATTTACTTGCTCTATACTCGGCATTCTCTGCCTTATCTTTGCCTTTTTGAGATACTATAACACCCTCATCGACAAACAGATCAACCAGTCCAACCGCTTGGCTTAAAAGCCCGCCTGGATTGTTTCTTAAATCCAAAATAATACCATTTGCCTTTGAATATTTTTTAATAAATTCAGCAGCTTTACTAACGACATTTTTATCAAAATTTGTTACTCTAATGTATAAAATATCCCCATTTTCTATCATTTTTGCATAAACAGACTCAACTTTGATGATGTCTCTTATTATTTTTACGTCAAACGGCTTTGGTTCGCCTTTGCGTAGGATTGTTATTGTTACTGGAGTTTTTGGCTTTCCACGCATTTTACTAACCGCCTCATCCATCGCCATACCAACGGTTGAGTTACCGTCAATTCGCAAGATAATATCGCCTGACTTTATTCCAGCCTTATCTGCTGGTGTACCCTCTATCGGAGATATGACAGTTAGCGCGGAGTCTTTCATACCAACTGTGATACCAAGCCCGCCAAATTCCCCATTAGTTTGAATTTGCATATCCTTAAAGGCTTTTTCGTTTAAAAATGCACTGTGAGCATCTAAATTTTGCATCAGACCTGCAATGGTTTTATCAATAATATCTTTAAATTCTATATCATCAACATAGTATTTTTCAACCGTGGAGATAGTCTTATCTAGCTTTGATAAGGCCTCTATTCTAGCACTAACCTCATCCTTTTGTGATGCACCAAATAGACTAAGCGTCAACATAGACGCAACAGAAAAAATAAAAAATGACTTATTTTTTTTCAATTGTAACTCCTGTAAAATTTCAAATGGCTTATTTTAATAGCTTTTGGCTAAAAAAAGTATAAAATAGCCCATTTTTACTGGTCAAATTTAAAATTTATAAACAATTTATTTTATCACTCTTATTATATAAGTGATAATTTTTACAAAAACCTTGACATACTTAGACTAAAGTTATATAATACTCTCATTATAAATATAAGGAGAAAAATATGGCAAATATAGAAAATCAACTAACCGCACAGATGAGCGATGCCCTGCAAAGTGGTGCAAGTTTAGCACTTCACGCCAAAAACCCAGAGGTCTTGCCTTTGCACGTTTTTTGGGGACTTGTAGCTGATAGTGGCTCAATTTTAAATCAGGTTTTTAACAAAATGAGTGTAAGTCGTGAGGCGATTGAGCTTGAAGTAAAATCGCAAATTTCAAATATACCAACAAGCTCAAATGTAAGTCAGCAAAATCTGAAATTTTCAAGCGAAATTTTAAGCTCACTTGAAAACGCAAAGGGGCTAATGACAAGCTTAGGAGATAGCTTTATCGCTGTTGATACGTGGATTTTAGCAAATTTAGGCAGTGAGCCGATAAAGGGAATTTTATCAAAATTTAGCGACTTAATTGAGATTAGAAAAAACCTTGAAGCCATTCGTGCTGGGCGAAAAATAGATACTCAAACGGCTGATGAAACGCTTGATAGCTTAGAGAAATTTGGTATTGATCTAACCAAAAAAGCGATAAACGGCGAACTTGATCCGGTTATTGGGCGAGATGAAGAGATTACAAGAATGATGCAAATTCTAATAAGAAAGAGCAAAAATAATCCAATATTACTTGGAGAACCGGGTGTGGGTAAAACGGCAATTGTTGAGGGCTTAGCTCAAAAAATAGTGGCAAAAGATGTCCCAACAAGCCTTTTAAATAAACGTGTCATCGCTCTTGATATGAGTGCATTGATTGCTGGCGCAAAGTATCGTGGCGAGTTTGAGGATAGGCTAAAAGCGGTTATTGACGAGGTTAAAAGTGCTGGTAATATCGTGCTTTTTATAGATGAAATTCATACAATTGTAGGAGCTGGGGCAAGTGAGGGCAGTATGGACGCTGCAAATATCCTAAAACCAGCCCTTGCACGTGGTGAGCTTCACGCAGTGGGTGCGACAACGCTAAAAGAATATCGCAAGTATTTTGAAAAAGACGCTGCTTTACAACGCCGTTTTCAGCCAATTGACGTAAAGGAGCCAAGCGTAAATGAGGCTTTGCAAATTTTGCGTGGCATAAAAGAACGCCTTGAAGTTCATCACAATGTAACGATAACTGATAGTGCCTTAGTCGCAGCTGCAAAGCTTTCAGACCGCTATATTTCGGGTAGATTTTTGCCTGATAAGGCGATTGATTTAATAGATGAAGCAGCGGCTGAGCTTAAAATGCAAATTGAGAGTGAGCCTTTTGAGTTAGCTAGAATTAAGCGTGAGATTGTAACTCTTGAAGTTGAAAAAGAGGCGCTTAAAATGGAAAACGATGAGAAAAATGCCGGGCGTCTAGCAGAGATAGAAAAAGAAAGGGCGGATTTAATTGAGCAAAAAAATGGCTTGGAGACAAAATTTGAGAGTGAAAAAAGCGTTTTTAATTCAATTTCAAACACTAAAAAGAGAATTGACGGCTTAAAAAATGAGGCTGAGTTTGCTCGTAGAAATGGCGATTTTAACAAGGCTGCCGAGATTGAATATGGCAAAATTTTAGAAGCACAAAAAGAGCAAACCGAGCTTGAAAACAAATGGGAAGCGATGAAAAAAGATGGCGTACTGCTTAAAAATAGCGTTGATGAGGAGCTTGTGGCTGGAATACTTAGCAAATGGACTGGAATTTCTGTTAGCAAAATGCTAACTAGCGAAAAACAGAAATTTTTGCACATTGAAGAGCATTTAAAACAAAGCGTCGTGGGACAAGACACAGCACTTCACGCCTTAGCACGTGCGATTAAACGAAACAAGGCTGGGCTAAATGAGGGTAAAAGACCGATTGGCTCGTTTTTATTTCTTGGTCCAACAGGTGTTGGCAAAACGCAGTCGGCAAAGGCTTTGGCTAAATTTTTATTTGATGATGAAAGGGCATTAATCCGTTTTGATATGAGCGAATATATGGAAAAACACAGCGTCTCTCGCCTACTTGGAGCACCTCCGGGATACGTGGGATATGATGAGGGCGGTCAGCTAACAGAAGCAGTGCGACGAAAGCCATATAGTGTGATACTTTTTGATGAGATAGAAAAGGCTCATAAGGACGTATTTAACGTGCTTTTAGGGATTTTAGATGATGGCAGGGCGACTGATAATAAGGGCGTGGTGGTGGATTTTAAAAACACAATCATCATTTTAACATCAAACATTGCTTCAAATTTTATTATGGATTTAGAGGGTGAGGAGCGTGAAAATGCCGTTAAAAACGAGTTAAAAAACTACTTTAAGCCAGAGTTTTTAAACCGCCTTGATGATACGATAATATTTAATCCACTAAATGAAAATGGATTGATTGAGATTGTAGAGATTATGTTTAAAGAGCTAAAAAATGTGCTTTTAGGGCGTGGTATAAAGGCTAGTTTAAGCATAGAGGCTAAAAAGCTAATCGCAGGTGCTGGTTTTGACCCTACTTATGGTGCTAGACCGCTAAGACGTGCTTTGTATGAGCTTGTTGAAGATAAAATCGCTGATATGATTTTAAAAGATGAGCTTGAAAGTGGCGATGAGATTGAAATTTTAGCTACAAATGGCGAGATAGTTATTAATAAAATTTAAATTTTAGAAGTGCTTAGGCACTTCTATTTATATTAAATTAACTTTCAGTAAAAGTACTAAATATGCGAATTTATATAAAACCTTTACATTGTATGACTTTAAATTTTTTCTTATTTTAAAAAATAAATTTAATATTAAAAGCGATATTTAGGTTATTTTTTAAATATTACATTTTTACATATTTTATTAATAAAATTAACTTGATATTTAAAATATAATATTTTTTATTAATAGCAATTTTTCATACTTAGGAGTAATATTGTAAAAATATTTAACTTTTTAATAAGGAGTTGGTATGAATCAAGATGTTTTAATCAAAATAAATGAGCGATTAAATTGGCTTAGTTCGCTTAAAAGCATCGATAAGGGTGAGTCTATAACAAAAGCTCTAAAAAATAGTGGCTTTTCAAGACGCGATTTTATGAAGTGGGCTGGTGCGATGACGGCGTTTATGGCACTACCTGCGAGTTTTACACCTGCTGTGGCAAGAGCTGCTGAGTTAGCCGATAGACTGCCAGTTATTTGGCTTCATATGGCTGAATGCACGGGCTGTTCTGAGAGTTTGCTTCGCTCTGATACGCCTACGATTGATAGCCTTATTTTTGACTACATTAGCCTTGAATATCACGAAACACTAATGGCAGCTGCTGGTTGGCAAGCCGAGCATAATCTTGAAAGTGCGATTGAAAAATACAAAGGTCAGTATGTTTTGATGGTTGAGGGTGGAATTCCAACCGGCGATACCGAACACTACCTAACAATCGGTGCTCACGGCACTACTGGCAAACAAAGTGCCGTAAAAGCTAGCGAAAACGCTGCTGCCATTTTTGCGATTGGCACCTGTTCTAGCTTTGGCGGTATCCAAGCAGCACGTCCAAATCCGTCAAATGCCGTTAGCCTATCAAAAGTAACCGATAAAAAGGTCATAAACGTCCCGGGCTGTCCGCCAAGCGAGAAAAACATAGTCGGCAACGTGCTTCATTTCTTACTATTTGGCACACTACCTGCACTTGATGTCTTTAACCGCCCAAAATGGGCTTACGGGCTTAGAATTCACGACCTTTGCGAAAGACGTGGGCATTTTGACGCTGGCGAGTTCGTGCAAAATTTTGGCGATGAGGGCGCAAAAAATGGCTACTGCTTATACAAAGTCGGCTGTAAAGGACCTTATACGTTTAATAACTGCTCACGTGAGCGTTTTAACTCGCACACAAGTTGGCCAGTCCAAGCTGGACACGGCTGTATAGGCTGTTCTGAGCCTGATTTTTGGGATAATATGGGACCATTTGAAGAGCCAATGGGCGATAGACTTTACAACACGGTTTTAGGGCTTGGCGCTGATAATGTAAGCGATAAAATCGGCATAGGAATTTTAGCCCTAACAGGCATTGGTATTGCCGCACACGCATTAATAGCGGCAACTAGAAAAGATAGCGAGGTGTAAAATGAGCGATAAAAGAGTAGTAATAGATCCGATAACACGTATTGAAGGGCATCTTCGCATTGAGGTTGTCGTTGATGATAATAATGTCGTAAAAGAGGCGTATTCTGGCTCAACGCTTTGGCGTGGGATTGAGCAAATCGTGCGAAACAGAGATCCAAGAGATGTCGGCTTTTTTACGCAGAGAATTTGTGGAGTTTGCACATTTTCACACTATAAAGCTGGTATTGTTGCCGTTGAGAACGCACTTGGCATTAAGCCACCGCTAAACGCACAGCTAACTAGGACGCTGATGAATACAGCGCTTTTTATCCACGACCATATCGTGCATTTTTATCATCTGCACGGCGTTGATTGGGCTGATGTGGTTTCGGCACTTAAGGCTGATCCAAAAAAGGCAAGTGAGGAGGCATTTAAATACACCGACACGCCTTATGCTTGTGGTGCTGATAAGCTAAAAGAGGTGCAAGATAGAGTAGCAACTTTTGCTAAAAAGGGCAATCTTGGGCCATTTGCAAACGCATACTGGGGACACCCAACCTACAAGCTAACGCCAGAGCAAAATTTAATCGTCCTATCTCACTACTTAGAGTGCCTTAGAATTCAACGCATAGTCGCTCAGATGATGGCGATTTTTGGCTCTAAAAATCCGCACCCACAAAGCCTAACCGTTGGCGGAGTTACTTGCGTTATGGATCTTCAAAGCCCAGCAAGACTTGGCGAATACCTAACAAAACTTAAAGAGTGTCAGGAATTTATTGATAGGGCTTACTATCCGGATCTCGTTATGGCTGGTCGTGCTTATGCAAACGAGCCAAGCGTAGTCGGCGATGTCGGCGTGGCAAATTTATACACTTATAGAGAATTTCAAATCGGAGCAAACGAGTGGCTATTTGATAGCGGTATCATTAAAAACGGCGATATAAGCAAGGTTTATGAAGTTGAAACTGATAAAATTACCGAAGAGGCGACGCACTCGTGGTATCAAAACCCAGCCCCACTTCACCCTTATGATGGACAAACCGAGCCAAACTACACTGGGCTAATTGACGGCGAGAGCGTAGATGACAAGGGGCAAATGGCTCACTCTAAAATTTTTAACACAAAGGGCAAATACAGCTGGATAAAATCGCCTAGATACGGCGGAGAGCCACTTCAAGTAGGGCCTCTTGCAAATATCGTGGTAAATTACGCAAAAGGCAATAAATACGTAGTCCCACTTGTGGATAAATTCCTAGCTGATACTGGGCTACCTGTAAGTGCGGTATTTTCAACGCTAGGTAGAACCGCAACTAGAATGCTTGAAGCAAAAATCGTCGCTGATAATACCATTTTAGCCTTTAATGCTTTGGTTGAAAATTTAAAAGTTGATAGCGAAACTTGTGCTAAATACGTGATAGATAAGGATAAAGAGTATCGCGGATTTTATATGGGACACGTCCCAAGAGGCACACTTAGCCACTGGTGCAGAATTAAAAACGGCGTGATAGAAAACTGGCAAGCAGTCGTGCCAAGCACGTGGAACGCCTCACCAAAAGATAGCAAAGGTCAAATGGGTAGCTACGAGGCGTGTTTGATTGGCACGAAGTTAGCTGATTTGACACAGCCACTTGAAATAATCCGCAAAATTCACTCATACGACCCTTGTATCGCTTGTGCCGTTCACGTAATGGATATGAGTGGCAACACGCTAAGCGAGTATAAGATAAATCCAAATTTATAAGGGGTGTGCTATGGCAAAAGAGATGAAACGTTATGGCGTTTATGAATTTTCAATCGGTCTTAGACTAACTCACTGGATTAGGGCTATATCTATTGCGTTTTTGATTTTTAGCGGTTATTACATTAGCTATGTATTTATGTCGCCTGAAATTTCAAGCGAACCTACGCTTTTTATGAATGCAAAGTGGCGTATGGCACACCAAATCGCTGGATTTGTGCTAATTGGCTGTTTAATCTTTAAAATTTACCTATTTTTATTTGATAAACACAGCCGTAAAGAGTGGAGAAGCATACTTGATTTTATCAACCCAGTTGTGTGGATTAAGCAGATAAAATACTACCTTTTTATGGGCGAGCACCCGCATTTAAAAGGCGTTTATAACCCTTTGCAGTTTGCTTCGTATCTGTTTTTTTACGCCATTTTAGTGCTTATTTGCCTAACCGGACTTGTGCTTTACGCTCACGTTTATCACGATGGTTTTGGTGGGCTAATTTATGAGAGTATGCGTGGCTTTGAGGCGATGATGGGCGGACTTGCAAACGTTAGGACGATACATAGAATTTGTATGTGGATTATAATGGTTTTTGTTGTAATTCACGTCTATATGGCGATTTTTAACGCTGTAAAAGGCAAGGACGGAGCGATGGATGCTATCATTAGCGGCTATAAATACGTAAAAGAGGACGCAAAACATTGAGAGTTTTGGTGCTTGGCATTGGCAATGTAATGTTTGGCGATGAGGGCATTGGCGTTCATTTGGCTATGGCGATAGAGCGGAGTTATAAATTTAGCTCTGCTAGTCATAGCCTTAAATTTATTGACGGAGGCACACTTGCCGTCGCACTTACGCCTATAATTGCAGATTGCGATTATTTAATCGTAATTGACTGCGTTAGCAGCGATGACGCTAATGTTGGCGATGTCTATTTTTTTGACATTGATAATATGCCACAAAAAATTCGCTGGGACGGCTCGGCTCACGAGGTTGAAATGCTACAAACTCTTGAACTTATGGCACTTAGTGGCGACCGCCCAAAAGGCAAAATTTTAGGGCTTGTGCCAAGTAGAATAGAGCCTATGAGCTTTAAGCTCTCAGAGCAAATTTTAAACGGCTCAAAAGTGGCAGAAAAGACGCTAATAAATCACCTAAGCGAACTTGGCTTTAAGTGTGAAAAAATAGCTGAGATTAGCCCACAGGATATGGCTGACATTTACGCAAAAAAGGGATTAAATGATACTTGCATTTGAGTTTGAATATTTAGGCGATAGTGAAATTTTGGAGCATTTTTTGGCTTATTTTAGCGAGAATTTAGAAAGCAGTGTTTTAAAAGATAAAGATTTAATTACGCTTTTTGCTAAAGGTTCTGATGATGAGCTGTTAAAATTTTCAGACAAACTCTCACAAGAGTTGCCATACAGTATTTTTACACAAAGCTCAAAAGTCTATACCTGCGAGAAAATGCTTGGAGAAAAGCCTAAAAAAATCACCAAAACCACCTCAAACATCACACCATTTATGGTTAGAAATTTCTTAGAAAACGACAAACTTTGTAAAAACGAATTTGGTGTTTTTAGTGAAGTTATAGTATTTGAAAAAAATGTCGATGAGGCGTCATTTTTTAAGCTTTTAGAGGCTTCCTTTAATGAGCTAAAAGAGGGCAAAACGCTTAAATTAAGTGCATTTGGTTCTAAATTTCAGATACAAATTTTATACGATTTTGCACCATTTGACTTTGTAATGCCCACAAATTTAAAAGCCACAAATAAAATTTTTAAAGCCGATGAGCGTGTTTTAAGCCTTTTAGCAAGTTTTGAAAAACCTCGTATAAAGCTCTGCACGAACGCACTTTTTGCACAAAATCACCCAGAACTAGACGGTTCATTTTATGTAAAAGCCCCGCAAGATATTTTTACATACGCACTTTGTGCAAAACTTTTTAACGAAGGCATAAATTTTATAGGGGTAAAAGAGCTAGATCAAAGCTCATTTTTACAAGTTAATGTCGCTAAAAACTCAATTTTAGCTCTTATACCTAGAAGCGACACAGAGCCTTTGGGGGATTATTTTGAGATAAATCTTAATAAAGATGTTGCCGACGGAGTGTATTTGGTTTTTAAAAATCAAAAAATTCCGCTTCTATTTTTTCCAAAATTTAACTCTCTAAGCCAAATCTATGAGATTATAAAACTAGATGAAAGTGGCAAAAAATTAATCGAAAATTTCAGCAAAAATCACGAATTACCAGATAAAAATCTAAGTGGCTTAGCAAATGTTTTTGAGCTTTTGTGTGTTGTTGGTATGATTTTGGGAGTTGACTTTCAAAAATTTATTGACGGGGCATTTGAGTTTTGGGCAAATAATGGCGTTTTAATAGACGCCAAAAGCGACGGCAACGAGTTTTTATCCACAAAATTTATAAAAAGTGCAATGAGCTTTTACTTAGCCACAGCAGGACGTAAAAATATAGCCTTTGGTTGCGTTCAGTCCTTGGCCGGATTTTTATCAGATAGTTTGCTTAAAAACGAGCTTGAGATAAAAGATGTTGTTTTTAGCGGAGATTTGTTTAAAAATGAGTGCATTAGTGCTGTTTTTATGCACGAGTTTAGTGCAAATTTTAATGTAAAATTTGATAAAAACCTAGGAACAATGGTAAAAATTTAAATATTTTTAAATTAAAATTTTGTTATAAATTTTATTAAATTTATAAGGCAAAATGTGAAAATTTCAAAAAGATATGAGATTCGCGGCTTGGTTCAGGGCGTTGGATTTAGGCCGTTTGTGTATAATTTGGCCACTAGATATAAGATAAATGGCGAAATTTATAACGATGATGAGGGTGTAAAGCTAAATTTTTACGCAGACACTAAAGCCTTAGAGAGCTTTGAAAGTGCGTTGTTTAAGGAACTTCCGGCACTTGCTAGGATAGATG
Organism: Campylobacter mucosalis; assembly: GCF_013372205.1. Lineage (NCBI taxonomy): Bacteria > Pseudomonadati > Campylobacterota > Epsilonproteobacteria > Campylobacterales > Campylobacteraceae > Campylobacter > Campylobacter mucosalis. The sequence goes on along the minus strand of NZ_CP053831.1, from coordinate 898,677 downwards.
ATTTTAAGGTTTTTAGTGACGATAAATCATTTGACACCCTTTTAATAATAGCCTCAAAATCAGCCAAAAAACAAGCTGCGATACTGCCCGATTTTGCCCTTTGTGATGAGTGTGAGAGAGAGTTTTATGACCCTAAAAATAGACGCTATAAATATCCATTTATAAACTGCACAAACTGCGGACCGAGATTTTCTATCATAAAATCCCTGCCTTATGACCGCATAAATACAACTATGAGTGTTTTTACAATGTGCAAGGAGTGCCAAAATGAGTATGAAAATCCACTAGATAGACGCTATCACGCACAGCCAACATCTTGCGTAAAATGCGGACCAAAGCTTATGTTAAAGGATCTAAATGCGAAAATTTTATCCACAAATGATGAGGCTATAAAACAGACCGCTAGACTAATAAAGCAGGGTAAAATTTTAGCCATTAAGGGACTTGGCGGATTTCATCTTGTTTGTGACGCTACAAACAAAAATGCATTAAAAACTCTAAGAGAGCGGAAAAATCGCCCTGATAAACCATTTGCATTGATGTGTAAAAACCTAGAAAATGCAAAAAAAATCGCTCAAATTTCAAAAAAAGAGAGCGAGCTTTTAAGCTCAAATTTAAAACCAATCGTGCTTTTAAAAGCCAAAAAAAATGAAATTTTATCTAATTTAGTAGCTCCAAATTTGGACGTTCTTGGCATTATGTTGCCTTTTAGTGGGATTCATTTAGCACTTTTTGAGCATTTAGATTGCGATATTGTAGCAACTAGTGCAAACATATCAGGAGAGCCTGTAATCTATGATGAAAAGGAAATTTTGCGTTTACTTAGCGGAGTGGTTGATTATTATTTGGATCACGACCGCGAAATTTACTCCCCAAGCGATGACTCCATAGCCTTTTTAACCAGCAAAGATACGCATTACGTGCGAACATCTCGTGGCTTAAATCCATATTTTAAACAGCTTAAATGCGAAAAAAAGGGTGTATTTTTGGCACTTGGTGCAGAGCTTAAAAACCAGTTTTGTATCTACAACAACGGAGAGCTAATCATAAGCCCATACATTGGCGATTTAAAAAATGTCTCTACATTTGATAGATTTAAGAGTGTTTTAGAACTTTTTAAGAGCGTTTACGAACTTAAGTTTGATATGGCAATAGCTGACCTTCATCCGCATTTTTTAAACCTAAAATATGCAAAAGAGCAGGGGATAAAAACCATACAAATACAGCACCACTACGCACATCTTCTTGCTGTGATGTTTGAAAATAACTTAGATTGCAAAAATAGCTATCTTGGCTTTTGCTTTGACGGAACAGGCTATGGCGACGACGGGCAAATTTGGGGTGGAGAGGTTTTAAAAATAGATGGAGCAAAATACCAAAGGTTGTGGCATTTTGATGATTTTGTTCTATTTGGTGGCGAAAATAGCATAAAAAATATATATCAAATTGCATATTCGATAATTTTAAAGTATGGGCTAGAGCAAGAGGCTAGTAAATTTTTAGTAAATTTTGATCAAAAAAGATTAAAAATGCTAAAAAATATTTACAAAAGTGACACAAAAAGGATAAAAACCAGCTCTTTGGGCAGAATTTTTGACGCATTTTGTAGTATTATTTTGGGCTTAGAAAGTATCAGTTATGAAGCACAAAGCGGAATGGAACTTGAGCAATTTTATGATAAAAATTTAGAATATTCATACAAATTTGAGCTTGAAAATGGCGGAATAATCAACTTTAAAAATGCCTTTAAAATGGCTTTAAAAGATGATAAAATTCACGCTGTCACGGGTTTTATAAACGCTATTGTTGATATTGTGATTAATATTGCAAAAGAGCAAAAATGTGAAATTTTATTATCCGGTGGAGTGTTTCAAAATAGAGTCTTACTGGAGGCTTTGATGAATAAATTTGATAAGCAAAATATTAAATATTATTACTGCAAAAGACACACAAATAACGATACAAATATATGCCTTGGGCAGATGTATTTTCTTTTATATTTAATTTAGGTTTAAAGTTTTAAAATATAAGAGTTAAGTTTAATTAAAAATGGGGTTACTATGGATGATATTATAAGATTTAGCGTGTCATTGCCTAAGTCACTGCTTGATGAACTTGATAAAAAAATACTAGAGCAAGGCTACGCGTCAAGGAGTGAACTCACTCGCGATCTCATACGAGAAAAGATGGTAAAGGATAGCTGGAGCCATCAAGATATCGAACTCATCGGGGTTTTAACAATCATCTACACTCATCATCAAAGTGATTTGGTAGTAAAAATGCTAGAGCTTGAACACGACGCAAATATCGATATAATCTGCACAACTCACGTGCATATCGATCACCATAACTGTCTAGAAACACTTGTTTTGCGTGGTAAAACAGAGCGGATAAAAACCTTTAGTGAGCGTATCGGCGGACTAAAAGGTGTGAAATTTTGCGAACTAACAAGAGCTGCCGTCCCACATAGCTAATCTTTTGACGGCGTTCTTGCCCAAAATAGACTAGGATTTGGTCTTTTAAAAGTGGTGTATTTTTTAGGATTCTGTCTGACGTAACACACGTTTAAAATTCCAACGATAGTGTCATAAGTAAATGGCGTTTTAAGGATAATAACTTCGTCTTCCATATACACGGGCAGATCTGACGCTCCATCGCATATGGCTACTATGCTGTATTTTTTTACCCTTTTGTATCTCATAAGAGTTTCAAACTCTCCAGGTCTAGTAAGAATGTCTTTGTGGATAAAAATCACAGCAGGAAAGTATATGGCGTCTTCTATGTGTCGTCTTATGATCTCATAGTCGTTTTTAGGATTTACCTTTATCCCCATAAATTTTAGATACGACGATAGTATGTCAAAGCCGTCTTTGCAGTCATAAGCAATTAGTGCGTGATACGACGATATGGCTGAATTTATGAAATTTATATTGCTTATTGGCTGATTTTTTACAAATATAGCCTTAATGTCAATCGTAATCGCATTTTTATCTATACTAATCCTTGCGTCGTGCTCTTTTGCGCTTTGTAAGGCTTGTTTTATTAGATACTCATCAATTGCAGTGGTATATTTATCGGATATAAAAGAGATCATAAAAAACACCTGTTTTGTGTCGTAGTTTGTAAGCCTAAAGTCGATTAAAATTTCAGCTCTATGCAAAGATGAGAGATAAATTTTGCTCACTAGCTCTAGCGTTTTAATAATCGCGTCCGCGTTTAATACATATCTTCTAGGATATGCCGGAGAGTAGCTAAAAAGCAAGATATTCTCGCTCTCTACTGCGTCATAGTAAAGTGCGTCCAAAAGCAGGTTTAATCTCTCTACTAAGTCAATTTCTTTCATATTATCAACATCCCATCACCATAAGAGTAAAAGCGATACCTTTGCTCTATCGCTGTTTTGTAAATTCTCATCGTCTCATCAAGCCCTATAAAACTGCTAACTAGCATTATTAGGGTTGATTTTGGTAGATGAAAATTTGTTAGTAAATAGTTTTGTCTGATTGGTCTATTATTTAAATTTAAAAAAAGATCGCAAAATCCACTGCTACTAGCTCCCCTAGCGTAATACTCAATACACCTCGTGCTAGTAGTCCCAACGCCAAGTAGCGCTGTGTCGCTTTTGATTAGCTGCTGTGCTTGTGCTGAAATATCGTAAAATTCGCTATGCATTACGTGTTTTGTTATATCATCACACTCAACGCCCTTAAATGTCCCAGCACCAACGTGCAAGGTTATATAGGCGGTTTTGAAATTTTCATTTATCTCTTTTATCATTTTGTCACTAAAGTGAAGACTTGCCGTTGGAGCAGCTACTGCACCGCTATTTTTAGCAAACACGCTTTGATACCAGCTTACATCCTGCTGCGTATCATCTCTTTTAATATATGGTGGCAGCGGCACGTGTCCTATTTTATCAAGCTCGTTATAAAGGTCACTTTGGGATAAATTTTTACTATTTTTATAAAATTTTACAATCCTTAATCCGTCATCTTTTAGCTCTATAATCTCGGCTTTTATGTCGCTACTAAAATTTAAAATACTACCGACATTTACACGTCCTTTTATGTAGCAACTAAAATTATTATCATTAACTGGTTGGTTTAAAAGCAATTCAACTGCTCCACCGCTTTGTTTGTGCCCGTAAATTCTAGCCTTTATAACCTTTGTATCGTTAAAAATTATAGCTGTATCTTTTGGTAAAATTTGAACAAAATCTTGAAATTTTAGGTGCTCTATCTCGCCTGTGTCTTTATGATACACAAGCAGTCTTGCGTTTTCTTGTGGCATAACCGGCTCATTTGCTATAAGTTCTGGCGGAAGGTAGTAATCATACGATAAAAGCGAGTTTATATCACTCATCTAAGTCCTGCTCGTCCTTATCTTTTGTATTTGCTACCTTTGCGATGTATATAGAAATTCCATAAAGTCCCATTAATGGAAATGCCATTAAAAACTGGCTTAACACATCAGGTGGTGTCATTATCGCTGAGAATATAAATATAATCACGACCGCGTATCTAAAAAATCCCTTTAACGCCTTATCGTCAACAAGTCCTAGTTTTGCGAGAAAAAATGTAATAACAGGCAACTCAAAAGCTATACCAAAAGCCACTAAAAGTTTTGTAAAAAACCCAACATATTCGCCTATGCTAGGTAGTGCGGTAAATAGCTGACCGCCAAAATTTATAAGAAAATTAAAGCCAAGTGGGATAACTACAAAATAGCAAAAACTAGCTCCACACAAAAACATTGCAGTTGCGGATAGGACAAATGGTATTACATATTTTTTTTCATTATCGTAAAGTCCAGGTGCGACAAATAACCAAAACTGCCAAAATATAATCGGAAGCGCTAAGATAAGCCCTGCAAAAAACGCAACTTTCATAGCGGTAAAAAACGGCTCTTGAACCTGTGTAAATATGATGTTTGAACCCGTAGGCAACGCCTCTTTTAACGGCTCAGTCATCCAGGCTAAAATAGGGTTCCAAAAGCTAAAGCAAACCACAAACATCACAAAAACACTAGCAACGCTAATCCCAAGCCTCTTTCTAAGCTCTACTAAATGCGGTTTTATCTCTTCAAACATTAAGCCTCTTTTTTCTCATCTTTATCGCTTAGCACGGCGTCCTTTACTGCACCAACTGGGTCTGTCACTGCTTTTGCGCTCTTTTTTACGCCATCTATCGCGTCATTTATACCGCTTGTGGCCTCGCTAACACCTTTTTTAATCTCATCAAGCTCTTCAAAAGTAAGCTTTTTTCGGACATTTTCAGTTGCTTGAGTTATGCTTTGTGTATATTTTTTAGCATCTTCTTTTAATTCAGCTATTTTAACCTCTTGATCAAAGGTAGCTTTTGCGTCATTTACGCCTTTTTTAACCGTTTTAAAAAACTTTGCTATGCTTACCATTGCGTCAGGTAGCTTATCAGGACCAAGAACCAAAACAGCTATAATCGCGATGATTAATATCTCAGGGAGGCTCATACCAAACATTTATTTTAACCTTATTTTTATTTTACCCACGCATTTTAGCTTGATTTTGCTCAAAAATTTATAAATTTTAATACTCAACCAGCAATAAAAAGTGCTATTTCATCGGCTAAAAGATAGTTTTTTACATAAAATTTATCATCTTTAAACACAAGTTTTTTTGCTTTTGTTAAAATTTCAGCCCTTTTAAGCTGACTCTCATCTAAAATTTCAGCCCCAATGCCAACAATACTCCTAGCTCCAAGAAAAATTCTCTCTAATTTTTTATCGTTTGGGCTTAAATTTTCAATATCTTTTTTGTGGGGATTTTCTATGTAATCATTTAAATTACTTTGATTATAAAACCTTTGACTGCCAACAAAACCTATCGCATAAGCACCGATGGCTAGATAGTTTTTGCCCTGCCAGTAGCCAAGATTATGACGGCAAATTTGACCAAAATTTGAAATTTCATACTGCTTTAGACCGATATTTTCTAACTCATTTATTAAAAATTTAGCCAAAATAGGGCTATCTTTTTTATAGCTTGTTTTACCAAAAAACGGCGTTTTTGGCTCAAGCGTTAAAGAGTATGCGCTCACGTGAGTTAAACCTAGCTCTTTAAGGTTTAAAACCTCTTGTGATAAACGCTTTTTAGTATCAAATTTTGTTGAGTAGATTATATCTACATTTATGTTTTTAAATCCGGCCTTTTTCGCATTTTGCACGGCAGTAAAAACCTGCTTTTTATCGTGCAGTCTACCTAGAAATTTCAGCTTATCTTCAAAAAAACTTTGAGCACCAAAACTTATGCGATTTACGCCATAACTTCGCATACTTTTTAGCCAGTTATATGTTGCTGAGTTTGGGTTTGCTTCACTTGTTATCTCGCAATCATCCTTTAAAAACGGCGAAATTTGAGCAAAAAAATCCTCATAAAACAACGCGCTCACAGCACTTGGAGTTCCGCCACCTATAAATAAAGTGCTTATGCTCTTTTTTTCTACATTGAAATTTTGCACTTGGGCTTTAAAATCATCAATTAGTGCTTTAAAATACTGTGAGTAAAGCTCACTTTTGCCAACAACCGAGCCAAACGCACAATATGGACATTTGCTCTCGCAAAACGGGATATGTGCGTATAGTAACACTTTTTTCCTTTAAAATTATCTGCTTGGTATTTTACCATAAAATTAAATTTAACTTTAAATTTATAAAGATATAATCAACAATACAAAATTTACAAAGGCAAATTTATGAAAGAGCTAAATGGTTCGCAGATGATAAGCGAAGCACTAAAAGAAGAGGGTGTTAAAGTTGTTTTTGGCTATCCTGGCGGTGCGGCGTTAAATATCTTTGATGAAACTTACAAACAAAAATATTTCACACACATACTTACTAGGCACGAACAAGCAGCAGTTCACGCAGCAGATGGATATGCTAGGGCTTCTGGCGAGGTTGGTGTGGCATTTGTGACATCAGGTCCTGGTTTTACAAATGCCGTAACAGGTCTTGCAACCGCATATAGCGATAGCATACCGCTAGTTTTAATAAGCGGACAAGTAGCCACAAGCCTAATAGGCACCGACGCGTTTCAAGAGATTGACGCGGTTGGAATTTCTCGCTCTTGCGTTAAGCACAACTATTTAGTAAAAGATATAGATGAGTTGCCTAGAATTTTAAAAGAGGCATTTTATATCGCAAAAACCGGCAGACCAGGTCCGGTGCATATTGATATACCAAAGGATATAACCGCAAAAACGGCTAAATTTGAGTATCCAAAAGAGATTAATATGCCAACGTATAAACCAACATACAAGGGTAACGCAAAACAGATAAAAAAGGCAATAGAAACGATAAATGCCTGTTCTAGACCTTTGCTTTACATCGGTGGTGGTGCGATAGCTTCAGGTGCTAGTGAAATTTTACGAAAATTTGCTAAAAAAACTAAAATTCCAGCCATTAGTACACTTATGGGACTTGGGGTTTTAAGCAAAGATGATGAGTTAAATTTGGGTATGGCTGGTATGCACGGAAGCTATGCTGCAAATATGGCTATTAGTGAGGCTGATCTTATCATAGCCCTTGGAGCAAGGTTTGATGATAGGATAACTGGAAAGCTAGATGAGTTTGCTAGATCAGCAAAAATCATTCACGTTGATATCGATCCGAGCTCTATTTCTAAGATAGTTAATGCACACTTTCCAATAGTTGGTGACTTAAAAGGTGTGCTTGAGGAGATGTATGAGCGTATCGAGATAAAAGGCGATAAATTTGCCCCTTGGCGTGAAGTTTTAAATCGCTACAACGACCTTTATCCGCTAAAATTCCAAGATAGCGATCAAATTTTAAAACCGCAGTGGGTTGTGCAAAAAACAGCACAAATAGCAGGAGATGAGGCGATAATCTCAACTGACGTCGGACAACATCAAATGTGGGTGGCTCAGTTTTATCCATTTAAAAATCCAAGACAGCTAATAACAAGTGGCGGTCAAGGAACTATGGGTTACGGTCTGCCCGCGGCTATAGGTGCAAAATGGGCGATGAGCGATAAACCAGTTATAAATTTCACTGGAGATGGCTCGATACTTATGAATATCCAAGAACTTATCGTATCAGCTATCGGCAAAAAACCAGTCGTAAATATCATCTTAAATAACAACTTTTTAGGTATGGTTCGTCAGTGGCAAACGTTTTTTTACGAAGAGAGATACTCGCAAACCGACCTTAGTTTTCAGCCTGACTTTGTAAAACTAGCAGAAAGCCTTGGCGGTATCGGCTTTAGAGTAAAGACAAAAGATGAATTTGAAAATGCACTAAAACAAGCCCTAAAAAGCGAAAAACCATCACTAATAGACGTGGTTGTTGATCGCTTTGAGAATGTTTTACCAATGGTACCAGCAGGTGCTGCAATTTACAATATGATACTAGATGATAAGGGTCAAAGATGAGCATTAGAAGAGTAATATCAGTCATCGTATTAAACGAACACGGCGTTTTAGCACGTATTGCTGGGCTGTTTGCTGGGCGTGGATACAACATCGACACGCTAACTGTCGCACCAATTCCTGAGAGCAAATTTTCACGCCTTAGCATAATCACAAGCGGAGATGAGCGTGTGCTAGAGCAGATAGTAAAACAGCTTCACAAACTTATCCCAACATATAAAGTTATCGAAAGTGGCGAGTTTGTCGAAAAAGAGATGGCACTTGTAAAAATTCCACTATCTGAAAATTTTGCCGGACTTGACGCGATACTAAACGCCTACAACGGCAGTGTGACAAACACAAACGAAAACAGCATAATCGTTATGGTGTGCGATGATACAAACAGAATCGAAAATTTCTTAAAAGCTATCAAAAAATTTAACCCAACAGATATCGTACGTGGCGGATCTGTATTAATGGATATGTAATATGAAACTTAGTGAAATTTCAGCAAAAATAGGTGCAAAATTTAGTGGAGAGGATTTAGAAATTTTGGCTCTAAATTCTCTTAATAACGCGGGTAAAAATGAGTTAACATATTGTGATGGAGAAAAAAACGCCAAATTCATATCTGACACAAAGGCTAGTGCCATACTTTTAACTAGCGAATTTAGTGCACTAGCACCTAGTGGTTGCGTGGTTTTAGAGTGTGAAAATCCGCATTTAGCGTTTGCGATTTTAAGTGAAATTTTTGCAAAACCGCTATTTTGCCAGACAAAACCCCAAAACATATCACAAACCGCAAAAATAATGCCAAACGTATACATAGGGCAGGGCGTGAGTGTTGGAGAAAATAGTGTGATTATGCACGGAGCTTTTTTAGGTGACAATGTAAAAGTTGGCAAAAACTGCATAATCCACCCAAACGTAGTTGTGTATAACGACTGCGTCATCGGCGACAACTGCCACCTAAACGCCAACTGCGTCATCGGCTCAGACGGCTTTGGCTACGCTCATACAAAGCTTGGCGAACACGTTAAAATTTATCACAACGGCAATGTCGTGCTTGAAGATAACGTTGAGATCGGCTCTTGTACTACTATCGATAGAGGTGTTTTTGAAAGCACTATTATAAAGCGTGGCACAAAGATTGATAACTTGGTTCAAATTGGACACAACTGCGAATTAGGGCAGGGTTGTATCATAGTATCACAAGCAGGACTTGCAGGCTCTACAAAGCTTGGACGAAACGTCGTAATGGGTGGTCAAAGTGGCTCAGCAGGACACGTTAGTGTTGGAGATTTTGCTCAGATCGCAGCTCGTGGCGGGGTTAGTAAAGATCTTGAAGGTTCTAAAAAATATGCTGGTACGTATCCGATAATGGAGCTTGGAGAATACTTTAAATTTCAAGCAAAGATTATGAGATTTTTTAAAAAGAAGTAAAATTTTAAGATGGCACAAAGCCATCTTAAATTTATTTTTGATCTAAATCAAAATATCTCTCTGGATATTTTTCAATCTGATTTATATTTAAAAATACAAATTTATATCCCAAATAAAGAGATAAAATCCAAAGAAATAAAAATATTAAAGCCGATGCCATACTTCACTCCTAATATGCGTGATGATCATTTTTGATCTCATCTTTAGTTATCTTGCGACTATCTATCGCACGCCACACGACAAAAATATAGCCTAAGATCACAGGCACTAAAAAGCTAATATAAAACATAACATTTAGTGTGTAGTGGCTTGAACTCGCGGTTTTTATCGTAAGAGAGCTCTGAAGGTCGCTAAAAGATGGGTAGAATGCTGTCTGATTTAGCCCAGTTATTAAAAATAAAGAGGTAACAACAAGCACCACGCCAACACCAAAATAAATAATACCATAAATACTAGATGTAAAAGCGCCCTTAAATACACCAAATAGTACAAGCAAAACACCAAGTACCACAGCTAACGCAACCACTGGCATTTGGATTAAATTTAATGCGTATTTATACTCAGTCATACTTACAATTCCATTTTCATCATAACCAAAGCCATCTTTTGTAAGTACCCAGGCTAAAAATGCAAGAAAAAACGGCAAAAATGCTATCGTATTTTTCACTAATGCCTTGCGTGCATTTTGTCTTAGTTCATCATCGTCTATGTTATTTATAAGATATAGCGAACCTCCCATACGAGCAAGAAAAAACATCGCAAAACCAAGCAGGTATAGCATAGGATTACCCAGAGCTTCAAGCCCTCTAAAAGCACTTCCCCACTTAACAAAATTATGCTCATTGAGACTAAAATCACTACCAGCAAAAAATGTGCTAACAGCCATACCTATTAAAATAACCCCTAAAGAGCCATTGATAAAAAGGAAAATTTCATAGGTCTTTTCGCCCAAAAAATTATCTGGTTTTTTGCGGTACTCATAGCTTACAGCTTGGATAATAAAACAGAACAAAATCGCAAGCCAAACCCAGTAAGCCCCACCAAAACTCGTAGCATAAAATAGCGGAAACGCAGCAAAACAAGCTCCGCCAAACATAACAAGAGTGGTAAAGGTAAGCTCCCATTTTCTACCGATAGAATTTATAATCATATCTTTTTGTATCTCGCTCTTTCCAAGCGAAAATATAAGCGTCTGACCACCTTGAACAAACATCATAAACACCAAAAGTCCGCCAAGTAAACTAACTATAAACCACCAATAAATGTGTAAAAATTCTAAACTAAGCATTCTGTTCAAATCCTATCTTTATCTGTTTAAGCATAATCTTCACTTCAGCTATAAGCAGTGCTGTAAATAGCAACGCAAATAGAGTAAATGAAATTTTGACATTTGTATCAGCTAGATTTGTTGCACCAACGCCAACCGTCATAAGATCTTGTATAACCCACGGCTGACGACCAACTTCAGCCACTATCCAACCAGCCTCAGCTGCAATATAACCAAGCGGTATACTAAATACACACAGCCAAAGTAACTTTTTGAAATTTTCAATATTATTTGCCATACAAAGATAAGTAAGCACAAAAAATAACGCTATAAAATAGCTACCAAGTGCGACCATAACGTGAAAACTATAAAATGTCGTAGCCACAGGTGGTACAGCGTCTTCTGGTTTATCAAGGTATCCATATCCTAAAAATTTCATATTTTGGTCTAAAATTTGCTTTGCATTAGCCATAGCTGCGGTGTCTTTGGCTGTTTTTGCAGCTTTATAATCAGCCAAGGCTTGTATAGCTAGTTTACCCTTTTGCATTTTACTTGCTACGCTCTCCATGCCGTATTTTTCGTTGCCATAAAGCAGATCGTCAATACCAGCTACAAAGCCGTTTATATCGCGTTTTCCAAGCAGTGAAAGCATATAAGGCACTTCGATATCAACCAAAAATGGATCTTTTTCATCTCCAGGTTTTTTACTAGGATCAAGTATACCCACAGCTATAAGCCCCTGCCTTGTATCGCCCTTGTAAAGTCCCTCCATCGCTGCAAGTTTCATAGGTTGAGTTCTTGTAGCTTGATACGCACTCTCATCTCCGCTAAATAGTAAAAATACAGATGTTACTAAACCAAAACTAGCTGCTACGATGATTGATTTTTTGGCCATAACAAGATGTCTGCCTTTTAGCATAAACCAAGCTGAAATTCCTATAACAAAAAGCGCAGAGATGGTATATCCACTAGTGACGGTGTGTAGAAATTTTATCATTCCAACCGGGCTAAGAGCCACTTCAAAGAAATTTTGCATCTCCATTCTTGCGGTATCTGGATTAAACTGCATACCGATAGGATACTGCATCCAGCCATTTGCTATTAGTATCCACATCGCAGAAAGGTTTGAGCCTATCGCCACAAGCCAGGTTGATATAAGGTGAAATTTCTTACTAACCTTATCCCAGCCAAAAAACATAATAGCAAAAAATGTGCTTTCAAGAAAAAATGCCAGCAACCCCTCAATCGCAAGTGGTGCACCAAAAATATCGCCCACAAACCAGCTATAATTTGCCCAGTTTGTGCCAAACTCAAACTCCATAATAATTCCAGTTGCAACGCCAATGGCAAAATTTATACCAAAAAGCTTGAGCCAAAATTTCGTTATATCTCGCCACTGCTGGTTACCAGTTTTGACGTATATACTCTCCATTATAGCGATTATAAAACTAAGTCCCAACGTAAGTGGAACGAACAAAAAGTGATATATAGCCGTGAGTGCAAACTGCGCCCTTGACCAATCTACCGAGGCTAGTTCAGCCATATCTTTACTCCTTATTTTTGATTAAATTTTCATATACAAAATTTGTTTTTTCAGCATCTGTTTTAAATTTTTTACTCATATTTTCGCTAAAAAAAAGCATTTTTATGACAAAAAACATAATAAAAAGCTTAACAAAAATAATCAGCCACAGCGTTCTGCCAAGCTTCATATTTCTAAAACCAGTTAAATAAAATTCTAAAATACTCTTAAACATTTGTAGATTATATTACATTTTCACTAAAATTTTTATATTTTTTAAAAATTTTTATCCCCTTTTAAAGTAAGGGGATAAAATGATTAGTCTTTTTTACCTTTATTAAGTTGCTTAAATTTGGTATCTATATCATCAGTAAGTTGGGTAAAAATTTCATTTGTTAGCTTTTTGGTTAGCTCTTTTGCCTCGCTCATAGTATTTTTTGAAAAATCATTTAGCAATTTATTTGCTTTTTTCTTGTCAGTTTTATAAAAAATGACATACTCTTTTTCCATTTGAACTTGTTTTATGGCTAATTTTGCCTCAAAATCAGCATAAGCTTTTTTAACTATTGGCGAGTATTTATTATAATCTGTCATAACAAGCGTCTGAAGCTTCCTATATACCCAGTAAATAGACTCATCATCAGCCTTATTTGTGCCTTTATCATATCCGTCAATAAAGCCATCTATGCCATAGTAATACGGCAAATAAACGCTCAAATCAGCCATGCCAATCGCCACGTATGAAACCCTACCTATCTCTTGTGGTAGCCACGGACGAACCTGCATAACGTGCGACTCATATGTTCTAAAGACGCTGATAGTTCGGTAAATATTATCTCCTGTACCTTGATTTACGTATGGATCGTATTTTGTGCCGTCATAGTGAGATCTCATCGCCGCCTTTAAATCATCTACACTTAGCTTTTTCTCTGGTTTTAGATACACAGGAAAGTTACTTCCGTCTTTTACTTCTTGTTTTAAACTTGGGTTAAACATCTTTTGAACCCACCAAACTCTAGGGTAATTATATGCCACATCCCTTTCATCATCTCTAGTATATGCCTTTTTAAAGTCAAATTTTCCGTCTTTACTAAGATCGTATGTGCCATTTTTTATGGCAAATTCTATTAGGTTTTTTGAAGCTAGAAAATTTGGATTATTTGGTTCATATTCGCGTAAGCGACCCTGATTTCCTGATGAAAAGTAGACGTCTTTTGGAATTTTTACCGCTATCCACTGATGACCTGTGCCCGTTTCAAGATACCAAAGCTCATCCTTATCAACAAACGCTACACCAAATCCCTCTCCTGCACCTATTGTCTCTATAATCTCTCCAAGTAGCATTACGCCCTCTTTAGCACTTTTCATTCTAGGCAAAAGAACGTCTGGGATGTCATCTTCTGTTATGCCTTTTTCTTCATTGTATGGATCTATTTTTAAAAGCTCATCTTTTGCATATATGGTTTCTGTGCCACTTATGCCAACACCTGCGTCATTATAACCAACTGCTCCGTGTAGTTTGGTTTGCCAGTTTGGCACGGTCGTATAACGCATAGAGTATTTTGGTAGCGGATAGGTAAAATCATTTGCACCTTGGTGTGCCTTTGAGCTATGAATGCCCGTTTGATTGTGCTTTTCTGGGTGTATTAAAAATAGTTGTGCCTTAGTAGCCTTACTATCGGCACTTCTAGCAATTAGTAGCGATCCGTCTGATGATGCCTCTTCGCCTACTAAAATAGTAGTGCAAGAAAATGCAGAGGTGCTTAAAACTGCAGACAAAACGGCTGATATAGCCACCAACTTAGTTTTTCTCATATCATTCCTCCTACTAAAAAGTGTTAGAGAAATGATATAACTTAAAGTTTTAAATTAATATAAAAACTAAAATTTCACAGATTTTTAAACTCATCTCTTAAGCTATCTCTTAGTTTTGAGTTTATACTTTCGCCATCTTTTAAATTTAGGCTTACTAAATTTTCTATACGCTCTAAAATTTCAAATAGTTCAGCCTCCCATTTGGTCGTATCAGAGTTCGTATTCATAGTTTGCACAAAAGTTAGCTTTTTGCTTATCTGACTTAAATTTTCTAAAAATTCATCTTTTTTGCCATCAATAGCCATATCATCAGCCATAGCCCTAAGCTCTCTAATCTTTTCATCTATGATATCGCAAAAGGCTATGTATTTAGCACTCTTATTCTCTTGCTGTGAAATTTTATAGCGTGTATTTGAGGGCTTTTCATTTGCCTCATTTGCGTCTATATTTTTTGTAAGCCTCTGAATTTGCATATAAAGTGCAAGAGCCACAGAACAAGCTATAAACATAGCAAACGATATATTATCATCCATTTTTTCTCCTTATTATCAAATCAAAACTAACAATACCAATAGCCAACCAAATTAGCCCAAAGGATACTGCTCTATTTAGGCTTAATACTTCGTTAAACAAAATAACTGCCACACACGCTGAAAGGGTAGGGCTAAGACACTGCATAAAGCCAAGCGAAGTTAGGCTAATCCTTGTGGTAGCGGCATTAAATGCTACAAGTGGAAATATAGTTATAAGCCCTGAAAGCACCATAAGTAAGCCATTTAAACTAAGGACAAAATGGCTAGTGGCATTAAAATTTATAAATACAAAATACAAAACAGCAAACGGAAACACAAGAAGCGTTTCTATAAAAAGCCCTTGCATAGCAGGGACTTTAACCTTTTTTCTAACGAGTGCGTAAATAGCAAACGATAGCGGTAAAAATATGGCTATTAACGGTAGTGAGCCAATGGTGTAAATTTGAAATAAAACAGCAAGGGCAACGATACTGACGGCTATTTTGCCGACAAAATTTAAACGCTCTTTTAGCACAACAGCACCAAGAAGCATATTCATAAGTGGATTTATAAAATACCCAAGACTAGCCTCTAAAATTTGCCCGTTGCCTACGGCATAGACGTATATCCACCAGTTTAGACTTATTAAAAAACCGCTTAATAAAAGAGCATTTCTTATGCGTTTTTGCTTTAAAATCAAAATAGTTTCTTTAAGCTTTGAGCTAAATGATAAAAATATCGCCATAAAAATTGCCGACCAAATAATGCGGTGGGCTAAAATTTCATACGAGCCAACACCATCATACAGGCTAAAAAATATGGGAAATAAAACACCCCAGCTAAAAAATGCCAAAAATGCGTATAAAAATCCCTTTTGGCTCTCATTTTGTAGCATTTTTACCTCTTTTTCTTAAAATTCCATCCACGCTAACTAGCACGATTGCAAACCAAATAAGTGCAAACGAGCAAAATTTTAGCACCCCAAGCTCTTCGCCAAAATATATCCCAAACCCTACAGACATCGTTGGTATGATATATTGCATAAAGCCTAAAATGCTAAGATCTACACGAGCCGTAGCCATATTATAAATGATTAGCGGAACGACTGTTATTACACCTGAAGCTATCATCAAAAATCCGTTTAAATCGGCGTTAAAGTGGCTCTGATTTGCAAAAAATAGATACAAAAAATACCCAAAACACAACGGCAACAAAAGTAGCGTTTCAACAAAAATAGCAGCTATACCAGGCACTTTAACTCTCTTTCTAATCACTCCATAAAACGCAAACGACAAGCCAAGCATAAGTGCTACGACTGGAAAATTTCCAAGCGCATAAACTTGCAAAAGAACTGCTAAAAACACGATAAATATCGCAAATTTTGCAACACCACTTAGCTTTTCTTTAAATATTAAAGCACCAAGCATCATACTAATAAGCGGAGTTAAAAACTGACCAAGTCCAGCCTCTAAAATTTGTCCGCTACTTACGGCTAAAACGTAAGTCCACCAGTTTAGACTTATTAAAAAACCACTTGTTAAAAGAGCGTTTCTTATCTTTTTATGCCTTAAAATTTGAACCACACTAGCAAAACCGCCAAAAAAATAGAGCACAATCGCTAAAAATACAACCGACCAAATAATGCGATGAATTAAAATTTCATACGAACTAATATCAGTGCCATAAAGTTTAAAAAATGGCGAGAAGCTACCCCAAAAGAAAAAGGCAAAAAGTGCATACAAAAAGCCTTTTGTGCGTTCGTTTTTTAAATCCAATCTCTCTACCTTTTTTAAATTTTAAAGTTGCTAATTATAATTTAAGTTGTTTAAAATTTAGCTTTTTAATGCTATAATCAGAGCTTAAATTTAAACAATAAGGATAAAAATGGCTTGGAGTAGGGATAGCTGGAGAAATTACAACATACTTCAGCAACCAAAATATTTAGATAAAGACGAACTAAAAAATATTGAAGAAAAATTAAAAGGTTTTCCACCACTTGTTTTTGCAGGAGAGGCTAGAAATTTAAAGGCAGAACTTGCTAAGGTTTGTGAAGGTAAGGCGTTTTTGCTTCAAGGTGGGGATTGTGCTGAAAGCTTTGCAAATTTTAACGCAAACAATATCAGGGATATGTTTAAAGTCATACTTCAAATGGCAATAGTTTTAACCTATGCTGGAGGCTGTCCGATAGTAAAAGTAGGACGTCTAGCAGGGCAGTTTGCAAAACCTAGAAGCTCAGACTTTGAAGAAGTAAATGGTGTAAAACTACCTAGTTATAGAGGCGATATTATAAATGGTTTTGAATTTAGTCAATCAGCACGTGTGCCAGATCCAAAACGTATGATAGAAGCGTACTATCGGTCGGCTTCTACCATGAACTTGCTTCGTGCATTTTCGCGTGGCGGTTTGGCTGATTTACATCAGATACATAAGTGGAATTTAGGCTTTACAAAACGTGCTGAGATAGATGAGAAATATACCCAGCTAACAGATAGCTTGACTAAGACTTTGGCGTTTATGGAGGCTTGTGGTATGACATCTGAAAACACTCCAGCCATAAGCCAAACATCATTTTACACATCTCATGAAGCGTTGTTGCTTCCTTATGAAGAGGCTATGACTAGAGAGGATAGCCTAAGTGGCGAGTGGTATGACTGCTCGGCTCATATGCTTTGGATAGGCGAGAGAACGCGCGGTATAGATGACGCTCACGTGCATTTTTTAAGTGGAGTAAAAAACCCAATAGGTGTAAAAATAGGACCAAACGCGACAGCAGATGACATTATAAATTTGTCAGCTAAACTAAATCCAGAAAATGAAGCTGGACGCCTAAATATAATCATAAGAATGGGAGCTGATAAGATAAATGATAGACTGCCAAACCTGCTTCGTGATGTTAAGCGCGAGGGGTTAAAGATGGTTTATAGTATAGACCCAATGCACGGCAACACAACTAGCGTAGCCCAGTACAAAACTCGTGAATTTGATAAAATTTTAAGTGAAGTTAAGAGCTTTTTTGAAATTTCAAGAAGCGAAGGCGTGTATCCAGGAGGCATACATCTTGAGATGACTGGACAAGATGTTACAGAGTGCACTGGCGGTGCGTTTAATGTAACAGAACAAAGCCTAAAAGATCGTTATGAAACGCAGTGTGACCCAAGACTAAATGCTGATCAGGCACTTGAGCTTGCATTTATGGTGGCTGATTTTTTAAAAAAGGCTTGATATCGAACTAGATTTTAAGGCTTGAGTTTAACTCAAACCTTAAAAAATATCTAAAATTTATATTTTATGCCAAGAGTTCCATTGCAGTATTTTTCTTGTGCTGAGGCTTTTACGCCAAAATTTGCATTAGCACTAAGCGATTTTGTGATAGTAAAATCAGCACCAGTTTGTAGTGTTAAAAATGTTGATTTCCTATCTCTTGCTGAAAATATAATGTCATTGTTTGAACCTATAAAAGTTACAACGCTATTGTTTGCATTTTTATAAATTTCTTTTTCTATTCCAGGAGTTACATAAAAATAGCTACCGTTTTCTAGGTATTTTCTTATCTCGCCAGACACTCTTAGACTTAACGCCTTTGATGTTGTAGCATTGTATTTTACAGCTAGTTCACCATTTTCTCTAAAACTATTACTTTTTATATGACTAAAATTTAAACCAATAGATGGTTTAAAAAATAATCCCTCCATGCTATCTAGTTTTGCTACATATCCATAGTTGATATCCAAAGAGTTAAAGTATGAGTTGTATTTTGAATCATTTACGATTACTCTATTTGCTAAGATTGTATTTCTTTCATTTTTATTTTTTGCTATACCAGTAGAGAATTTAAAGTCTATTTCATAGTTTTTGATATACGACCTTGAATAAACACCAAGTTGATAGTTGTCTGCCTTGTTGTTTATTATCTCATTTTTTGCTTTTGATTTAGCGTATGTGACAAATCCACCAAATATAAAATCATCAAATGCTTTATCATAACCTAAAGTAAATCCATAGACACTAGGGTTTGCTCCATCTTTAATGTTGCCTTTTGCACCATTTATCGTAGCCCATAAGTTGTTGTCGTAGTTAAATCTATTTGTGTATTCTCTAACCAATGAGCTTAAAGCATAGCCATCATTGTCTGCAAAATTTTCATTTTTTAAATTTGAAATAGCATAAGCTAGAGCTAAATTTTCATTATATGGATTTGACAGCTTTGCAAGACGTGTCGCGGTATTTAGCTCAGAACCGATTTGTATAGTGCTTATAACACTGTTTTGACCAAAATTACTCACGACTTGCGATATAGACTCGTCTTCTTTAGAGGCTAGCTTTTTTATCCCATCTAGTCCTTCAAATTTATATGCGTCCACGTCTAATATAGCCTTTATAATATCACCATTAGACAACTCTTTATCTTTTGATATTATTAGGCTCATATCGGCTTTATTTTCTTGGTTCATCTCTTTTGCGATACTTACTATCGCGTCTTTTGTACTTTCTAAAGCCTTTTTATATGTATCTAGGTCAGCAGCACTTGCTTTTTCTTTTTCTATTACTATCTTTTCTAATTCATCTTTATATTTATTTAGATTATCTGATAGCTTTTTTCTAAAATCAATCAAAGCACTATCTAAATCTTTTTCTAGTTGTTCTTTGTTTTTTAACTGCTCCAATGTAAAATTTTTAAATTTTTCAAGAGTATTGATTCCTTGATTGTCTAGCCAGTTTCTTATCTCATCAATATTTATTTGAGATTTATCTCTATCAGATTCATTTAATAGCCATTCTTTTGCAAGCTTAAAACCCTCCGTTATTTGACTATAATTACTTTTTAAGCTTGTAGATATAAAAATTCTATCATCCTCATTTTGTGGACTTGGGTTGTTAACAGATAACAATATTATATATTCTCTTGCTGTTCCAATTAGAGCTTTAAGTCCATCGCCTTGTAGATTTGGGAAATTTGGATATTGTGTTCTTGTATAGTAGTAAGCAGTTCTAACATCGCTAAGATTTTTATAAGCCACCGCATTTGTTGCAAAAGTAGCGCCTAATATTAAAATACATGCTGTTTTTGAAATTTTCATTTAATCTCCTAGAAATTTAAAATCTAGTATTATATCATAATTTTAAACAAAATAAAATTATTAAATTTCTTTGGTTTTAATATTGTTTTTGATAGACTTAATTGTATAGAAAATTTTGGAGGCATTTATGTCAAAAATTTATGATTTAGTAGTAATCGGTGGCGGACCTTGCGGTATCGGTGCCGTAGTTGAAGCAAAAACAGCAGGTCTTGTAAATGTTTTAATGATAGAAAAGGGAGATAATCACAACCAAACTATTAGAAAATTTTACAAAGATAATAAGCGTGTCGATAAAGAGTATAAAGGGCAAGATAGCACAATTCACGGCATAGTGGCGTTTGAAGACGGCACAAAAGAGAGCACTCTTGATTTTTTTGACAAGCTTCTTGATGACGGCAAAATCGAAGTGCAGTTTAACTGTGAAGTTGAAAATGTCAAGAAAAACGATGATGGAAATTTCAGCGTAGTAACTGCCAAGGGTACATATACAGCAAAAAATGTAATGATAGCAATCGGCAAAATGGGTAGACCAAATAAGCCTGATTATAAAATTCCGCCATCTTTAAATGAGGTTGTAAATTTCAATCTAAACAACTGCTCAAGCAAAGAAAAGATTTTAGTAGTTGGTGGCGGAAATTCAGCTGTTGAGTATGCTATCGAACTTTGTCAATACAACAAAACCACAATCGCATATAGAAAAGATAGCTTCTCTAGGGTAAATGAAACAAACAAAGAGGCACTTTGGGCGTTAGAGCAAAACGATAAGATCAAAGTTCGCTTAAATCACGATATAGTCGAGCTAGAAAACGAATCTGGACGCGTTAGAGTCCAATACAATAACGGTAAAATTCGCGTTTATGACCGTGTAGTTTATGCCATAGGCGGCTCAAGTCCTGTTGATTTTTTACAAAAATGTGGCATAAAAACAGACGACAAGGGAAATCCTGAAGTAAACGAAAACTACGAAAGCAACATAAAAGGGCTTTACATCGGCGGAGATCTCGTACTTAAAAATGGTGGTTCTATCGTCGTTGCGTTAAATCACGCACACCAAGTTGTAAAAGATATTTTAGAAAAACGAGGATAGCCTTGAGCCAAACTAGAGTCGTTGTGGCGGTTATCATAGCCGTTGTTGCCTTTATTTTAGTATCATTTTTAAGCAATATTTCGCCAAAAACAAAAGAGGCAGAAAAGGAGTATAAAATTTACTCTTTAAAATTTGATGATCTGCCAGAGAGTGAAAAAGAAAAATACATAAACAAGTCAAATCTTTATGAATATGGTGGCTATATAACGCCAAAAAGCTACTCACAAAGCTTTGCAGTAAGCGAAGATAACGGCACTAGCATACTTGAACTATTAAGTCAAAACAAGGCACTTGTGGCTGATAATATTGACCTTGGCGAGAAAAATTTAGAGCTTATTGAAAAGATAGAAAGCATTAAAAACGAACTAACAAAGCAAAAAGACGAGGTCGTAGCACAGAGCGACAGGGCATTAAACGAGCAAGAGGAGCAACACTATCAAAACATTCAAAAGCTTACAAAAGAGCTAAGTGAAGCCCAAAAAAACGGGTTAAATAGCATTTCAAGCTATGAAAAAAAGATTGCTATGCTTGAAAATGAGATGATAAAATTTAAGCTTGATGTCGATAAAAATAAAACAATAGCAACAGAGGAGTTTTTAAGTTTTAAAAGGCAAAGCGACGCAAACCAAAGTGAACTACGAAATTTAAACAACACATTAAATTTCGAGTTAAACGCGAGTTTGGCTAAATTTCAAAATATAAACAAAGAGTTAGCCCACATAAAAGATGAGTTAGAAAGGGCAAACGCCGAACTTGGCGCGTTAAAAAGCGAGAATAAAAAGGAGCTTGGCAGGGTGCTTGATGGATTTGATTTGCAAAAGAGTATTTTAGAAGATGAGCTGTCTAGAAAATCAAATAAAATCATAGATTTAAATGCTGAAATTTTAAACCTAACACTTGAGCTAAATGCTAGTAAAAAAAATATGCAAAGACTGGTAAATAACCTAGAAGCAGAGAAAAACACCACAAAAAAACTAAGCGAAATCTCTATCAACCTAAATTCAAAAAATGCCGAACTAAACGCAACTAAAGCTAAACTAAAAGAGGCTTTAAACAGCCTTGATATAGAAAAAAACGCAACGATTTTACTAAAGCAAAGCATAACGGAGCTAAAAATGCAAAGCTCTGAGCTAAATTCCACAAGAGCAAAGCTACTAAAAACAAGAGAAGAGCTAAGCATGGAGCAAAACTCAACTAGAAATCTAAAGCAAAATTTAAAAGAGCTCAAAGCTCAAAATAGCGATTTAAACTCAACTATCGCCATAAAAAGCGATAGCATAAACGAGCTTACTAAAAGCATAAATGAGCTAAAAAATATGCTAGATTTAAAAAACAACAACATTAAAAATTTAGAAAATAACCTAAGTGCCACAAAAACAGAGCTTAAAACAAGCCAAAACGAGCTAAAAAATTTGCAAAAAACATCATCTGTGGATATGAAAAATTATGAAATTTTAACCTCGCAGATAAACGCTCTAAAAAAACAGCTCGGAGGCAAACTAAATGAGCAAAATATCAAAGATGACATCAGCCTAGCACAGCTAAAAGATGAGCTAAACAGAGCAAAATCAACCATAAAAGATAACAACAAAACCATAATAGAGCTAAACGAGCGTATCGCAAATTTAGGCAAAAGCAGTATGAGCACGAGTGAGTATTACAAAAAAATAGAAGAGCTTTCAAAAGATATAGAAGAAAATTTAAACAACCAAGATAGGTTAGAAGATGAAAATACGAATTTAAAAATGTTACTAGAGGCTCAAACCAAGCCAGAAGTGCCTAAAAAACTTGTCTTTGTATCAAAAATTGAGTGCTATGATATGGACTCTAAAAACGAGCCAACACAGATATGCAAAAATAGACTGAGCGATTTTTTGCAAAGATATAACTCAAACTACATATACGAAATCATCGCAATAGTCGATGAAAAGGGGCTTGGACTACCTTATGAAGTGGCAAAAACACTAAAAAAAGATGAACTAGAACGGCTAAAAAAATATGTAAACGAAGGCGTAGCAAAAGAGCGTGCAGTGGTGGCAGCAAGGCTTATAAAAGATGAATTTGGCGATTTTGCTCGCATTAGCTTTAGTCCAGATTTTATACTTAAAAATAGCTCACGTGGCTTTGTGATAAAGGCGTATAGATGAGATTGGCACAGCTAAAAGACGGCTATCGCTACAACTCAGACACGCTTATGCTTTATGATTTTGTATTGCAAAATTTCTCAAATTTAAAAGGCAATGTTTTAGACGTTGGGTGTGGATGTGGGATTTTAGGACTTTTGCTAAAAAGAGATTTTAAAGACATCAATCTTCTTGGTATAGATATTCAGGATATAAACGTAGAAATTTCAAATTTTAATGCACTTGCAAACGGCATAGAAGCCAAATTTATAGCTCTAAATTTCACAGATTTTAAAAGCGATGAGAGATTTGAGCTAATCGTTTCAAATCCACCATACTATCACGATGGCGTAAAAGAGAGCCAAAACGAGCATATATTTAAAAGCAGATATTGCAGCAACTTAAGGCTTGAGTCCTTCATAAACGTCGCAAACTCGCACTTAAAGCCAAATGGAGCAATATGCTTTTGCTACGAAGCAGGTAGCTTAGCAGAAATTTTAGTCTGTTTAAAAAATGCAAAACTAAATCCGACAGCCATTAAATTTATCCATCCTAAGGAAAAAAGTAGTGCGAAACTAGCCCTTATAATGGCTAAGAAAAACTCAAAATCGCCTTGTGACATAAATCCTCCGCTTATTTTGAAATTTCAAGGTAGAGATAGCGAGGAAGCAAAGCAAATTTATGCCAGGGCAAACACCATAAGCACGGAGTATAAATGCTAAAGCAAGATGGCTTTGAGTGGGTTTTTGACCCTAGTTTTTGCGATGAGTGTGGCGGAAAGTGTTGCACTGGAGAGAGTGGTATAATTTGGATAAATGATGGCGAGATAAAGGCACTTTGTGAGTATCTTGAATTTGATGAGCAAGAGTTTAAAGATAAATTTTTATTTACCTATAAGGGGAAATTTAGCATAAAAGAGACATCATACAAGGACGGATTTGCCTGTGTGTTTTTTGATAAAGAGGCTAAAAATTGCAGTATTTACGAGTTTCGTCCAGCTCAGTGCAGGAGTTTTCCATTTTGGGAGCATTTTAAAACAAATTTACAGGAGTTAAAAGAAGAATGTATTGGCGTAAAATTTTTATAGTTATATCTATCCTAACAACCTTTTTAAGCGGTGCTAATGCTAGTCAGAGTAGTGAAAATTTAGAAATTTTAAAAGCTCTAAATCACTTACAAAGTGGAAATTTCAAACAAAGCATATCAATTTATGAAAAACTCTACTCAAAAACAAAGCAAAAAGCGTATATCAAGGAGGCGATAAACGTAGCTTTTATGTCAAATGATATGAGTGAGATAAGAAGAGTTATAAAATTTGGTGCAAAATATCTAAAAGATGACCCAGATTACGATAGAGCGAGGGTTGCTGTCCTTTTAAGCGATGGTAAAATGCAAGAGGCTAGGGAAATATTAAAAAACCTTATAAAAAATGAAGAAAACGCAAAAAACTATATGATGCTTGGCAATCTTGAGTTTTTTGAAAAAAATGACAAAGAGGCGGCTCTTAATTTTAAAAAGGCTTACGAGCTAAATAGTAGCGAAAAAAACGTGATTAATCTAGCTAAAGCACTGATACTAAGAAAAGAAAACACCACAAAAGTGATAGAGTACCTAAACGACTTTAAGGATAAAAACGGCGGGTGCACCATAGACGTGTGTATGTTCCTAGCTGACCTTTATTTAAGAAGCGTAAATAACGAAAAACTGGCACCACTTTATGAGGAAATTTACTCCATAAATGAAGACGAGGGCTTTTTAGTGGGTGCGTTAATGGCTTATGCTCAGATAAATAACAAAGATGGCTTTTACAAACTAATCTCATCGCATAAATTTGATGATGAAATTTTATTGCAAGCATACGCACAATTTAAAGATTACCAAAATGCCTATGATACAGCCTCTAGACTTCTACAAAGCACCCAAGAGCCAAAATTTGGAGCATTTATGGCAATTTATGCTTACGAAAAAGCTCTACCAAAGCCAGACAAAAAAACACTTGAACACGCACTGGATCTATTTGAAAAATACGCACTAAAAAGCAACGAAGCCCTGTTTTTAAACTACTATGGTTATTTACTTATTGATGAAAATATAGACTATAAAAAAGGCATAGAACTTGTAAAAAAAGCCTTAGCCATCGAGCCAAATTCCCCTTACTATATAGACTCTCTTGCTTGGGGGTATTATAAACTTGGCGATTGCAAACTTGCAAAAGAATATATGCAAAAGGCAAATAGCTTTGAGGAGTTTAAAAACGAAATTGAGTTATTAGAGCATACAAAGGCGATTGATGAGTGCCTAAAAAAGGGAGCAAAATGATACTTGATGATATCATACTTAAGACAAAAGATGACCTAGAACAAAGAAAGTTAAACTATCCGATAGAGTGGCTAGAGTCCGCCTTTAAATCAAATCCATACAAACCAAGAGCCATCTATAAAGCTCTAAAAAAAACGCAGAAAAACCCTATCCACATTATTGCAGAAGTTAAAAAAGCAAGTCCTAGCAAGGGTGTGATACGCGAAAATTTTGACCCGCTTTTTATAGCAAAAGAGTATGAAAAAGCCGGTGTAAATGCCATTAGCGTCCTTACTGAGCCTCACTTTTTTAAAGGAAATTTAGAGTATTTAACAAACATTCGCAGATATACAGCAACACCACTTTTAAGAAAAGATTTTATAATCGATAAATACCAAATCATCGAGGCTCTTATTTACGGAGCCGATTTTGTTTTACTTATCGCAAAAGCCCTTAGCAAAGGCGAACTTAAGACTTTGCACGATTATGCCTTGTCTATCGGGCTTGAAGTACTTGTTGAAACTCACGACGAGGACGACCTTAAAAAAGCACTTGAGATAAACGCAAACATTATAGGCATAAATCATAGAAATTTGGAGAATTTCAAAATGGATATGAGCCTTTGTCAAAAGCTAGTCTCGCTTATTCCAAAGGATAAAATAGTGGTTGCCGAGAGCGGACTATACTCTCACGAGCAACTAAATGAGCTAAGCAATATTGGCGTTGATGCGTTTTTAATAGGTGAGCATTTTATGCGTCAAGATAGTATCGTTAATGCGGTAAAAACGATAAAGGGGGAGAGATGAAACATCTTTGTGCTCCTTGGAGAGCTGAATATTTTAGTCAAAAACGCAGTGAATGTGTCTTTTGCGATATAGCCAAAAACCCAAAAAACGACGATGAAAACGGTGTCATATTTAGGGCAAAATTTTGCTATGGCGTGATAAATCGCTTTCCTTACTCGCCCGGACACTTTATGGTTATCCCATATGAGCATTTTGATAACATCGAACAGCTAAGCGATGAGGCGTGGAGTGAGATTAGCAGATATGTTAAAAAGGGTGTTGGAATTTTAAAAACATCACTAAATGCAAGTGGCGTAAATATAGGTATGAACCTTGGTGCTGCCGCTGGTGCTGGGATCGCTGAGCACGTGCATTATCACCTTGTGCCTAGATGGGAGCGTGATACAAATTTCATAACCACGATAGCTGACGTAAGAGTAAACGGAGTGCCATTTCACCCGCTTTTTATCAAGCTAAAAGAGGCATTTAGTGAGTGATTTAGACATAAAAAACTGGCTAGAGCAAAGAGAGAATTTTGATCTTATCATAGACGCTAGAAGTCCACACGAATTTTTATACTCGCACATTAAAAATTCCAAAAATTTTTATGTTCTAAATGATACGCAACATCAACAAACAGGTACTCTTTATAAGCAAAGTAGGGCGGACGCAAAAATCTTAGGTGCAAAATTTGCGTGTGAAAATATCGCAAAACACCTAGAAGAGATACAAAAAATCGCTAAAGTCGGTTCACTAGTTGGAATTTATTGTGCTCGTGGCGGTATGCGTTCAGCCTCGATCGCTCAAGTCCTTAGTATGATAGGATACCGAATTTTACGCTTAAGCGGCGGATATAAAGCGTATAGAACGCACGTTCAAAACGAACTAGAAAAGCCAGTCAAACTTAAGTTTATCACGCTATTTGGCAACACCGGAAGCTACAAAACAAAGCTCATAAACGAGCTAAGCCCATCTTTAAATTTAGAAAAGATAGCAAACCATTTAGGCTCTGTTTTTGGTGCTATTAATGGAACTCAGCCAAGCCAAAAAGCATTTGAAGATGAGCTTTTTGAGCAAATTTCAGATATCACAAAACACCATAATCTATGTTTTATTGAGGGCGAAAGTAGAAGAATTGGTATGCTAACTCTACCAAAAAGCATATATGAAGCGATGAGAAGTGGCGTAAATATCGAGATAAAAGCCAGTCTATCAAAACGCGTAGAATGCACGATGAGCGACTATAAAATGGTAGATGATGATTTCTTTTATGACTGCATAAGAAAAATTTCACCATTTATCTCAGCAGAGGTCAAAGCCGATGTGTGCGATGCCTATAAAAAGAGCGATACTTCAAAAGTTTGTGAACTACTTTTAACAAAATACTACGATAAGGTTTATAAAAAACAAGAGCGTATCGACTACGTAGTCTGCTCAGATGACATAGAAAATGCAAAAGATAAACTAATTGAAATTTTTAAGAAACACGACACAAAAACCCACAATTTTTAAAATTTATAAATAAGATATTTACGCTAAATTTACTATCTATTTTTATTTTTTGGCTAAATTTTTAAAAGATATTCAATATCATTTTATTAAAAATATTGTAAAATTATATAAGAATTATCAATTTTATAAACAAAAAAGGTTATAACCTATGGCTTTTAAAAAAAGTTATCTATCCACGGCTTTACTACTTACTCTAGCACAAACATCACACGCAGAACAAACATACGAATTAGCAGATGTAAATATAGACGCAAATGCTTCAAAAACAGCCACGGGGGGGGGTAGTAGCATATCTTCAAAGAGCGAATTTGGTGGTAAAACAACCATAAATAGAAGGATGATAGAAGCCACACCAGCTGGAAATGGCGATATCACAAGTTTACTCCGCACTAATCCTGCCGTAAAATTTTCAAACACAAACAGACAAAGTACCACAATGGGCGAAATCGACCCAGCCGATATAAGTATAAATGGTGCGAAATATTATCAAAATAATTTTATGATAGATGGTATGAACATAAACAACGACATTGACCCAGCAGGGAATAAGGCAACAGAAGTTGGAACAGGTGGATTTTCTATGATACGTAGTCAATCCCAAGGTATGGCAATAGATAGCGATTTTATAGAAAGCATTGATGTTTATGATAGCGATGTGAGTGCAAAATACGGAAATTTTACCGGTGGTGTAGTTGAGGCAAAAACTAGAAATCCAAGGGATGGTTTTCACGGCAAATTTTCAATGTCACACACAAGAGATAGCTGGACAAAATACATTTTACACGAAGGCACGGAGGATGAATTCGAAGAGTCCGCAACAGCTGCTAATCAACCAAAATTCCAAAAATACACAACAAAGCTAAATTTAGAAGGATTTTTAACCGAGGATTTTGGTTTAATGTTTGGCTACACAAATACAAGAAGTAAAATCCCACTTAAAGCATACACTAGAAGCGTAGATACAAAGTATTTTGAAAGCACAAAAAATCAAAGACGAAATATAGATAACTACTTCTTAAAAGGCATTTGGTATGGCACTGATAGACTTACGATAACGCCTAGCATAACATACACACCGCAAATTCATAAGGTTTTTGCACCAAGTGTAAAAGACTCTTACTGGGAATTTAACTCCGGTGGTTTAATGCTTGGATTAAATGCTGATTATGAGTCTAGCTTTGCTAAGATAAAAAATAAATTTAGCTACTCAAGGCTAAAAACTTCAAGAGATGCAGAGTATGAGTACAGGTATGCTTGGGCAAAATCGAGTCAAAAACCTTGGGGTAGCACAACATCAACAGAGGGTGGATTTGGCGATATAGACCAAGAGCAAAAAACTTACAGCTACAATCTAGATGTTGATTTTAACAAATTTGAGCTTCTAGGCACTTCTCACAACATAGCAACTGGTATAGAGCTAAAAAAGCAAGATGCATTTTACGAGATAAAACGAACATTTATAACCGCAAGTAGTGCGAGTAGCTTAAACGGCAAAGACTGCAATTCTAATGACGAGTGGTGTTTTAAAGATGACTCATTTAAAGGCAAAGGGCAATACTTTAGAACTATAGGCTACTATAACGCTGGAAAGATAAATGTAAGGCAAAATTCTTGGGCATTTTACCTAGAGGATAAGATAAATTTTAACAGACTTACAATCAGACCTGGTGTTAGATTTTCAGGTGATAATTATATGAACAAAAAGACCATTTCTCCTAGATTTAGCGCTAGTTATGATGTCTTTGGTGATAATAAAACCATACTAAATTTTGGCAAAAACCGCTATCACGGCAGAAATATCTTCGCATACAGGCTAAGGGATGGACAAAACTCGCTAATTACTACAAAAACCAGAAAAGTAAGCTACTCAACAAACTGGACAACAAGCCAAGGGCGAAATACATATAAATTTCAAGAGCTAAACATACCTTATGATGACGAAACAAGTTTTGGTATAACTCAAAAATTTGCTAACTTTGAGCTAAATGCAAAATATATAAAAAGAAAAGGTAGGGATCAAATCATACGTTCAAGTGCCAAAAATTTAGGCACACAATGTGGAGCTGGATATACAAACAACAATTGCTTTATCTACTCAAATGACGGCAAAAGTGATACAAATACTTGGAATGTATCTTTAAAAAATATAGATCCGTTTAAAATTTACGGCACAAAGCATACGTTTGAGCTATCATACGACAAATTTAAAACCAAAACAAATGCCAAAAACTACGATACGTCAGACTCACAAATAGACCAAGAGATATATTTTGACGGTAAAGTCACAAGATATAGCGAGCTACCAGCGCAAGACTTTACAAGACCTTGGACCTTAAGACTGACAACTACTTCACAAATACCACAAGCAAATTTAACTATTTCAAATTTCATTACATACAAGTCAAAAATGGACGCAATAGCGCAAAATGGCAAATATAAGCACAACAAAAAGCAATTAATAAAATATGAACGTGTTGATCTAGGGGCTAGTTATAGCTGGGATATGCGTATTGGCTATGAGCATAAACTGCCAAAAGATATAAGAGCTTTTTTAAATTTAGACATCTCAAACGTGCTAAATAGAAGCAACAAAACCGCACTATCAGGCACTAGCTCAACCGTTGCGACCTATGAAGCAGGTCGCCAGTTTTGGCTTGAAGCAGGGCTAAAATGGTAGCACAAAATAGAGTTGGCAACATCATCTCTTTTAGCATATCGCTTTTTATCCACGGTATCGCTTTTATGGCGTTTTTTGGCTTTTTTACAACTCTAAATAAAACGCTAATGGCGGAAAAAGCTGTAAGTAAAATGGCAATGTCTATAAATTTAAACCAAATAAGCACACAAAATAGCAACCAAAATATGCAAGCCACGCAAACCCAGAGCCAAAAAGACATAAAAAGCGATGAAGCCGTAACTCAAATAGAGCAAAAAAAGCTAGATGAGCCAAAGCCTGTTATTAAGCCTAAAAAACAGAGTAAACCAAAACCGCAAAAAGAGCAGATAAAACCGCTAACGCAAGACATACCAAAGACAACAGTTGCAGCCTCAAGTGTTGCAGTGGCTAAAAACGAAGCAGTTGCAATTGGTGGAACGACTCAAATTTCTAATAATAACAACGACGAAAAGGCTGCCGCTAGAAATTTAATCGGCGAAGTTTATGCTGCCATTTTAAAACACAAAACCTATCCAAAACGTGCAATCGCAACCAAAACGAGCGGCAGAACACAGGTTGAGTTTAAGGCCATTAGCAAAAATGAATTTGAGTATATAAACATCCTAAAAAGTAGTGGCTATGAATATATGGACAACCACTGCAAACACATACTTCATCACGCCTTAAAAGACTTCCCAGATGAAGCGATAGGCAAAAATTTCAAACTAGCTATAAATTTTAACTTAAAGGATATACAATAGAAAACATCATAGAGTGTCAAAATCTAACCCACCATTATGGCAACAAAAAGATATATGAAAATCTAAATTTTAGCGTCAAAAAGGGTAGGGTTGTAGGGCTACTTGGCAAAAATGGGGTTGGCAAAAGTACAACCATAAATATCTTAATGGGCTTTTTAAAACCAAGCAGTGGCGAGTGTAAAATTTACAACCAAAACGCAAACGAGCTAGATAACGCCACAAAGGCTAAAATAGGGCTTTTATACGAGGGACACGTCTGCTACGACTTTTTAACGATACAGCAGGTAGAAAGGCTTCACGCCGCACACTACAAAGATCGCTGGAAAAAGGAGCTTTACTACGAGCTTATATCAAAAATGGGCGTTAGCTTAAACCAAAAGCTTCATACGCTATCGTGCGGTCAGCGTTCGCAGGTTGTTTTGGGGCTAATCTTTGCACAAGACCCCGAGCTTTTAATCCTTGATGACTACTCAATAGGGCTTGATACTGGATATCGCAGACTTTTTGTTGAGTATTTAGCGGAATTTATAAAGGGTGGTAACAGATCTGTTTTGCTTACGTCACATATCGTTTCAGATCTAGTTCATCTCATAGATGACATAGTCGTTTTAAGAAAAGATAAAGAGCCATACTGCGATACTTTGGCAAATTTCAGGCAAAATTTCAAAGGCTACTCACTGCCAAAAGATACAGATATATCAAATATAAAAGACATACAAACAAGCTTAAATTTAAAAGAACAGACGCAAATTTTTGGCTTTTTTACTAATGCCCCGCAAAATGCAAAAGAGTTAAATTTGGACTTTGAAGAGGCTTTTTTAGGGCTTGTAGGGAGATATTAATGAGATATTTTATACTAAAAGAATTTTTAAAATTTAAACTCGCGTTTTATTTTTTTGCATCCTGTAGTCTGTTTTGCGTTGCGTGGATATGGCTTGATTTAAAGGATAGTATCCACAAATACTCAATCACTGGCTATACAATGCAACTTATGTTTAATAAAAATTTTAGCTACAACCACCTAGATGAGCTAAATTTACTCTTTGCCCTTATAATCGGCGTTTCATCTATGTTTTTTGAGCGTCAAAATGCACGTATTAGGCTTCAGCTTCACTATCCGCAAAGCTATCTTAAAAACGTCCTTTTGCTCTCGCTCACACCATTTTGCTTTTTACTTGGTGTGTATTTAATGCAGATTATCCTGCTTTTTGCGGTATTTAGCTCATTTTTTGATACGCTAATTACAAATGCCCTTATTAGCACACTAATTTATAATGTCATATTTTCGCTCGGTCTATTTTTGCTTACTCAAAGCGTGATTATAGAGCCAAATTTAAGGCGTGTGATTGGCTCGATTATAGTTGGCATAGGTGCGGTATTTATATATTTTAGTATCAATCCAGACGTTGGCAAAACACCGCTTTTTTACCTAAATGACAATGCCTTAATCTATCTTATTTTTTGGGTATTTTTTAGCATTTGTTTGCTTGTATCATCGCTTCAAAACTATAAAAGGGGGTATATAAAATGAGAGCGTTACATCTAGCAGTTTTGGTGTTTGCTTCGCTTATTTTTAGCTATTTTTTACAACTTTTTATAAATTTAGCACTCCCACAAACACGCGTTAGCGAAAAGATAAAATACTCACCTGTGATAAATGAGTTTTTATACTCAAAAAACGACAAAGAGAGCAAAACAACGGAGTTTAAAATTTTAAATGGAGAAAGTATCAGCGAAGAGAGATTTTTTGAACTCTTGCCATTTAGCTACTACTCTATGCTAATCTCACGCAACAAATTTCCTGAAATTTTTAGCGAGTATGGCAAAAATCCAAGCCTAATCCGCAAAAACTCACAAAATTTATCGCTTCGTTTTGGCTCAAATAAGGCAAAATTTATACCGCTTTATCCCATTATGAATACGCAAGAAAAATTTGATAGAATGGAGCTTTTGCCGTTTTTATTTAAATTTAGCAAAAACAGTATAGATGTGATTGACTTAGAAGTAAACTCGATTGATTTAAACAAAACAAAAATCATAAACGACGAGCTTAAAAATTTAGACTTTAGCTATCCTGCTAAAAAGTATTTTACAAACCCAAGTGCCTTAAAAGCATTTGACGAAGGCGCCTTTATCATTGATAATAACGACACAATATTTCACATAAAGCAGGTAAATGCAAGTTTTATCATCAACAATACTAAAATTTCAAAGCCAAATATTATAAACATCGTCGTTAGCGAAGATCCTAGACGCGAATTTTACGCACTTTTAGTTAGCCAAAATGAGCTTGGGCTTATAGATTATGGCTACAAATTTATACCGCTAGACAGACAAGGTTATGAGCCATTTAGTTCAAATTTAAGCCTAAATATCTCGCCAGTTGATAAAATTTTAGCCTTCAACTCGCAAGATAACATAAAAACAAATGTTATGGATTTAAACTACACAAGCATTAAGCAAAATAGCTTTGAACTAGCAAAATTTCAAAGCAAAAGATGGTTTAAAGAGTATGTTTTACCATTTGAGCTTAAACTTACTCAACCGCTACATTTTTATAAAATTGAGTTTATAAATTTTAGCTATTTTGGCGTTTTATTTTCTATTATTTTGGCATTTTTATACTTTGTGTATAATCTAGCCATAAAAAAACAAAAAATGTTTTTAAATAGCGGCATTATCGCTATTTTTGGCATATATGGGCTTATTGCTACGATATTTTACAAGGAAGAAAAATGAAAAAAATTTTACTTATTTTCGCACTCTTTGGTGCTTTGTTTGGCTTAGAGCAAGATAATGATATACTCTCTGGCAAACTTGACAATGGTCTAACATACTACATAAAACAAAACAAACAACCTAAAAACACTGGATATTTTTATCTCATCGTAAATGCTGGCTCTACCGATGAAGCACCAAATGAGCGAGGACTTGCACACTTTGTGGAGCATATGGCATTTAATGGGAGTCGTGATTTTGACAAAAATGAGCTTATAAAAAAGCTTGAGAGTCTTGGAGTTAGATTTGGTGCTGATTTAAACGCACAAACAACTTATGACACAACAAGCTACAACCTAGAAATTGCCATAAATGATGAAAATTTAAAGAGCGTTTTTGAGGTTTTTAGCAACTGGATAGATGGTGTGAAATTTGATCAAAATGAGCTTGATAAAGAGCGTGGCGTCATAATGGAAGAGGAACGCCAGCGAAATACGCCAAAATATAGGCTTTTTTTACAACAAGCTAAAAATTTATACAAGGATAGCATTTATATTAACAAATCTCCAATTGGCGATATGAACGTGATAAAAAACGTAGATATAGCGACTATAAAGGGCTTTTATGAGCGTGTGTATCAGCCACGTTTTATGAAATTTGTAGCTGTTGGCGACTTTGATGTTAAAAAAATCAAGAAGCTAATAGTGCAAAATTTTAGCGACGCAAAAAACACAAACGACTACAAAACACCAGATAAAACGATACCATTTGCTAAGGGTTTTGAAATTTTAAACTACGACACAAAAGAGCTTGGCATAAATAGCACAAGCCTAGTTTTTATAGACAACTATACACCAAGAACTAGCCAGAGTATCGCTAGAAAAATTATTATGGATTCATACATCTCAACGCTTATTAAAAACTACTACGACAAAGAGCAAAACAATAAAACAAAGCCGATAGGAGTTAGCTTTGCTAGACCTGTGGTGCAAAATCAAAAGGTGTATTACACATTTGGCTCAAACGTCATTAACGGCGACTTTAACAGCTCGATAACGGAAATACAAAGCCTAATTAAAGGCATAAAAGAGTATGGATTTAACGAAGCCGACTTTAATATCGCAAAGCAAAACTACCTAAGCTCATTTAAAACAGCTTATGAAAACGCAACCAATAAAAAGTCAAAAAATATAGCAGAGCATATCATCTCATCACTAGAAAATGGCTCGACTATACTATCTGATAAAGACGCTTTTACGCTAAATACAAAGCTAGTAAATGAGATTACTTTATCTGATGTAAAGGCTAGATTTGATGAAATTTTAGCACTAAATAGAGCCGAGCTAAATATCCTAAGTCCAAATGGCTTTAAACTAAGCAAAAGCGAGTATGAAATTTTAGCCAAAAACGCCTCGCCATACAACCTAAACAAAATGACAAAAGTTTTGCCAAAAACGCTTATAAACACGGACATTAAGCCAAAAAATATAGTTAAAAAAGAGCATAATAAACAAAACGATTTTTATACAATAACCCTAGAAAATGGTGCAAAAGTCGTGCTAAAAGAGTTAAAAACAAGCAAAAATAAGATAAGTTTTGCGGCCATTAGCCCTGGTGGGACGTCAAATTTAGATAAACCACAAATCGCAGCTTACGCGGTAAAAACATCAAACGAGAGCGGAGCAGGGGAGTTTGATAACTACGATATCGCTAGAATTTTAAGCGGCAAAACCATAAGCTACGATAAGCGTATAGACAGCCTAACTCAAGGATATTACGGCTCAAGTAGCACGTCAGATTTGGAGTTTTTGCTTCAAGCTATAAATTTAGAATTTAACGCACCAAGACTAGATGAAAACATTTTAAAACAGATAAAAACTCAAAGCATAGACGCCTTAAAAAAATCTCAAAATTTACCAGAGTATAAGTTTAAAACAGAGCTTATAAATTTCATCTATAACGACAATCCACGCACAAAAGAGCTAAGCCAAAACGATATAGAAAGCATAAATTTAGACGAGCTAAAAAAGATAGTAAATGAGAAATTTACAAACGCAAACTCATACACATTTTTCATAGTTGGCGATTTTGATATGAAAAACGTAGAGCCACTTTTAAAAAAATATATCGCAACTCTGCCAAGTAAGAATTTCAAAGAAAATTTCAAAGATGACGGCGTAAGAAGCATTGATGGCATAAAAGAGTTTAAAAAAGAGCTTCAAACATCAAACAGAAGCGACGTAAGTATCACATATAAAGATGACAACGCGAAGTATTCAAGACTAGATAGCCTTAAAATTCGTGCTTTGACATCTGTTTTAAGAGCAACTTTACGCGAAAAGATAAGAGAAGAAAAGGGGCAAACATACGGATTTAATGCAAAAATTTCGCTATCAAAAGTCCCATTTGAGTACTCAACCGCAAATATCTCATTTTCAACAGCTCCACAAAGTGTAAGTGAAGTTATAGAAGGCATAAATAAAATCACAAAAGAGCTAAAAGAGCAGGGGAGCGATGATACTCACTTGCAAAACTACAAAAAATCATCAATAATACAGCTTAAAAAATCGCTTGAGGAAGCGGACTTTTGGCTTAGAGATTTAATAGGGCATTTTATATTTGAAAATGAGCTATTTGATAAAAAATGGTATGAAACAACCATACAAAATTTAAACAACGACGACATTAAAGATATGGCTAAAAAATATCTTGATAATAAAAACGTGATAACAACGATAAACAATCCAAAAAAATAAAGGGTCAAGCGACCCTTTAAACTATCTTTTATACTCTATATTTATCTCAAATTCTTTAAGACGCTTGTGGATTGAGCGAAGCTCGGTTATAACCGTCCAGTTGTTCATAAATACCGAAAGACTGCTTCTAACTTGCCTAAACGCATTTGTCGCTTGCATCATAACACCAAGCGTTATAGTCCCAGCTAACACACTCGGTGCCATAGCGATTAATGGAACCAAAACCATACTTTGATTAAAAGAGTAACGCCAAACATCAAAATATCCGTAGTGTAAAAATAATCTGCCGTAGTTAAATTTCAAATCATTAAACAAACTTGTAAATTTAGCAGAACCGCCATAATTTACCTTATCATCTTCTGCATAAACTAGCTCTTTTCTAAATGAGGCTTCGACTTTTTGATTGTTATACTCAAGCCCTGGAAGCATAATCCCAACAAACCACGATATCGCAAGACCACCTATACTAGTAACTAAAGCTATCCAAACCAAAGAACCCTTGACATCTTCTAAAAATGGCACTTTTACCTGATCGCTTAGCGTTAAAAGTATCGGTATAAAAGCTATTAGTGTCATTACTGCATCTACTATTTGAGAGCCTAGACTTTCAAGAATTTTAGCAAAACGATAAATATCTTCTTGAATACGCTGAGAGCTACCCTCTACATCCTTTGGCACCTTTTGCCAATAGTGTAGATACTCAAACGTCATTGCTTCACGCCATTTAAACGTCCAAACACGTGTGAAGTAGTTTGTTAATGTAGCGATTAAAACATAGGGAAAGGCTATCATCGCAAATTTGTAGATAGCACTCCACAAATCACTCATAGTATGATCTTTTACGTTTTGCAAAATATCATAAAAGCCCTTATACCAGCTATTTAGCTCAACCATAAGCTGAACTTGTGCGTACGTAGATATAAGTAAAAAACTAAGACCGAGGTATGCCCAAATAGCCCATTTTTTACTCGCAAAAAATGATGAAAACAAATCAATCTCCTTAAATTTAAAAAAGTTTAAGGATAATATCCAAAAAATTGTAAAATTCAGATAAAATATACTCATTATCAATAACATAAAATTTTACTACAAATATTTTGTAATTTTTTACGCTAAATTTAATGGATAAATTTTTATCACACAAAAAGTAAAATGCAATAAAACACCTAAAAAACGTAACTTCAAATGCCTAAAAATAGAGCATTTGGAAAATTAAAATAATTATCTGAAAATTACAGTTTTCAATACAAAATATATAAAATAGCTTGTATTTTACCTTTTGTCATACTATTTTATGTATGGTTTAATTTTTTTGGAACGATTGTTGCTTTTGTGAAATAAACTTTTATTTTGGAGTGTCTTTTATGCAAATAAATAATACTTTAGAATCTCTTTCTATATTAACAGATAGCGATGAGATTTTTAAAACATTAAGTCAAATGATAGATAAAAATTTTAGCAAAACCCTATCTAGCAAAGGCAAAATGATCTCATTTTATCAAGAGAGTGAAATGCCTCAAAGAAAGTATTTTTTTAAATTTATAAAACGACTTTACGAACGTGAAAATAACGAAAGCATAGAGATAAAATTTGCTGAATACAAAACAATAAAACTTAACTATATACAACAAAATGCGATAACAAAAGTCATAAAAGCAGATATAGAATTTTCAAAAAATGAAGCAATTTTTACTATCAATAAACAAGATAAACTATTTTTTAGCTATATCATAAAAAGCTTTGATGGTTGCGAATACAAGCTAAATCAAAATCAAAACAAACTACACATAAAAATCAAAAACAATAGCCAAATACAAATGCTAGAAAAATTTATCCTAGCAAAACAGCATTTAAAATTTATGATAGATTTTTGCTACAAGAAAGATGAATTTGAAAATTTTAAGAAAAATTATAACTCATCATTTGAGAAATTTTCAGCTAGATTATCTGCTCTAAATAGCCTTTTTGAAGATAAATTTAGACTTCTTGGATGCAGTATTGAAAGCAGTTTTGAGACAGTAAGAGAGAGTTATTTATGCCTTGTTAAAGCATATCATCCGGATAGACATATGGCAAAAAGTCAAAATGTAAGAGATGCGTATCGCTTAAAATTTGAACAAATTCAAAATGCTTATGAAACACTAAAGCCGCTATTTAAAGAGCAAGAACGATACGCCGCAGGGTTTTAAAACTACCCTGCTCTTTTAAATTTACAATTTTTATAGTAAAATGTAGCATTATTTTAGTTTTTAAAGAGCGTTAGATGGATTTTGCTAATATAAAAGATCAAATATCAAAGATAAAGTCAGAAATACAACTTCTAAATCCAGACGATATTCAGGACACTGAACCATATATGGATGTCATAGAATTTAACAAAATGGTTGATAGCGTTAAGGCAAAGTTGCAACAAAGCAGTAACGAAAGCACCTTTTTTAAAAATGTATTTAACACACAAGACTACTATCAAAATATCAGTACATATCTTGAACAAACGCAAATGTCAATAGAGCATAAAATCAAAAAAGGTGGAGTTAGTCCAGACTCAAATAAAAGGCTACAACAAAGCTTAAAAATGATACAAGATATCATTGATATTTTAGTGATAGAGTATGGGAATTCCACAAAAAATGATAAAAAACGCTGGATAAAGCGAGATATTGGTTTTAGAAAAGAGATTAAAAACACGCTAAGTGAGCTTGTAGCACTAAAAGATCAGATAAAAAAACTTATCAAAATGGACTCTAAAATCGTATCAAATGTGATTCTTAAGGAATTTAAAACGATATTTATATTTTTCTCAAACTGCATAAAGGTAGCAAAAAAGCACAACGACGAGTTATTGCTAGTTGAGATAGCAGGTATATCGGATAAAATTCTAGCTATGATTCAGCCTGTTTTTGGCGTTAAAAGCCTAAACATAAACGAGCTTATATACTACTACCTATTTTATGAGATAAGAGAGTTAAAGGCGTCGGCGATAGGACAAAAGTTAGCCTAAAATGGCCAAATAGCCTCCATAATCCTAGTTCCCCAAGGCTTTTTAGTTGATCTATCCACATCGCCCTCTGTTTTGTATAAAATTTTCGCGTCTGCGATATATTTTGAGTTTATTTCGTTGTTTTGAGAGATATCATAAGGTCTTATAACGCCACTAATTTGCATAAGCTGCTTTTCGCCGTTTATCAAAATTTCACGAGATCCCTCGATAAAATAGTTGCCATTGTTTAAAATTTTTACGATTCTAGCTGATATGGTTGTGTTAAATTTCTCGTTTCTACTAACCGTCCCGTTACCACTAAATTTATTGCCACCACCTGCTTTAAAGCTGATATCTCCATACTTTGTGATGTTGTCTGCTATTGTTGATAAAGGTGCAGCACCAGCCGTTGCGACACCTCCGCCAAGAGATATGCTTGAGTCTTTTGACGTGCTTCTTGAACCAGTTGAACTTTGAGTTGCCGTTTCTGAGATAACAACCGTCACGATATCGTTTACATTCATTGCTTTTCTGTCTGAAAATAAAGGATTATCGCCACGACCATACAAACTGCCCTGATTTGACGCACCGGTGCTGTTATTTTTTGACGGTAGCTGATCTACATAAACTGGTGCTTTCATATCAATGTGTGGATCGACGCTTGGGGTACAACCAACATAAAACGCAGCGACACTGCAAAGTAGCAATGAATTTTGAAATTTCATAAAAACCCTTATAAATTTATATTGCCTAAGTTTATCATTTTAAAACTTTTATAAAAATATAATACTATTTTTTGCTATAATCACGAAATTTTCTATAAAGGATAAATATGAAAAAATCACTAAGTTTTGCATTGGCTGGTGTTTTAGCACTTAGCTTTGCTGGTTGTGCTACTGAGAGCCACAAAAGCATCGAGACACCAGCACCAGAGGTTGCACTAAGCCCATTTCACGGACAAAAGGTGCTAGTTTCAGTTGGTAGGTTTTCTAATCAATCATCATATCAAAATGGAATTTTTAGCGACGGCGAGGACAGACTTGGCAATCAAGCTGCTACGATTTTAGTTACAAATTTAAACCAAAGTGGTAGATTTTCAGTTTTAGAAAGAACTAATATGAATGCCTTAAAACAAGAGAGCGAGTATTCAAAAACAGCCCAAAATATCAAGGGCGCAAAATATATAATTACTGGCGACGTGACAGAATTTGGCAGAAAAACGACTGGCGATATGCAACTATTTGGAATTTTAGGCAGTGGTAAAACCCAAACTGCTTATGCAAAAGTAAGCCTAAATGTCGTTGAAGTGGCTACTTCATCAGTTGTTTTTTCAGCCCAAGGTGCAGGTGAATACGCACTAAGTGAACGCGAAGTAATCGGCTTTGGTAGCACAGCAGGATACGATAGCACGCTAAACGGCAAGGTGTTAAATTTAGCCATCACAGAAGCTGTAAATAAACTAGCAAACGGCGTTGATAGCGGTAGTTTAAAATGAAAATTTTACTCACAGCGGTTTTGACGCTATTTTTTGTAGGTTGTGCTTCAACAAATGAAAGGTCGCTTTACTACTGGCAGGGCGAGTATCCAAATGCGATTTATAGCTATTTGCTTGATGAATATGACCTAAACGAGCAAATCTCAAAGCTTGAAAACTTAGCAAACGAGGCAAATCAACAAAGTCATAAAGTCCCACCCGGACTTTATGCTCATATTGGACTTTTATACTCAAACAAGGGCGATTTAAAAATGGCAAAAGCGTATTTTGAAAAAGAGATGAGTGAATTTAACGAGTCAAAAGAGTTTTTAGAATTTCTATTAAAGGCTAAAAAATGAGAATTTTAAACCTAGCTCTTTTTTCACTCATCGCCCTACTTTTTAGTGCTTGTGCAAAGCCACAACCTTATGATTACTCGGAATTTTTAAGTGCCAAACCAAAGTCAATTTTAGTCTTGCCACCAACAAATCAAACAACTGATATAAAAGCACCAGCCTCAATCCTAGCAAACTCGCTAATCCCGCTAAACGAAGCTGGATATTACGTCTATCCAATAGCTTTGGTTTATGATACGTTTAAAAATAACGGCATAAGCGAAGCGGACGAGATAGCTAAAATCCCACTGCCAAAATTAAGAGAAATTTTTAAAGCCGATAGCGTTTTATACCTTGATATAACCGACTATGGCACAAAATACGTCCTGCTTTCAAGCTACACTATCGTTGGCGTAAGTGCAAAGCTTTTTGATCTACGCTCACAAAAGCTACTTTGGCAAAAATCAGCCTACGCGCAAACCGATTCAGGTGGCGATAACAGCGGTATTGTTGGTATGCTAATCTCAGCCGTCGTAACACAAATAGCAAACTCAATCAGTGACGCAAGTTACGACCTTGCAAATCAAGCGATGTGGCAACTTTACGCACCTGATTGCTCTAACTGCCTACTTCGTGGTTACAGAGCCAAGCATTTTGGCGAGGACGCACAGCTAAAAAACTAGCCTTTTAGGGACTATGACTTTGTTTGTTTTTAAATTTTTATGTTAAAATACAAAGTAAATAAAGTCCCAAAAGGTAAATCGTGAACGCTTTATACACGCTTGATACAAAAAACGTAGATTATTTAAAAGAAAAACTCGCTTTAAAATTTAAAAAAATTGAAATTTTACAGATTAATTTTAATGAAAGTGAGTTTTTAAAATCACAAAAAGAGTATATTTTAAAGCTTATTAATACATTTGATGATATGGCACAAAATAGCGATTTTATCATAGTTATAGCCCCACAAAATAGCGGTGTAGTGGGCAAAATAGAGCTTAGCTTACAACTAGCAAAAAACCTAAACTGCCCTATTTTTGAAGATGAAATTTTAGAAAAAGTAAAAGCTATAAATCCAAACTCAAAGCTTGTCATCACAGATGATTTATCTGAAATTTTATCTTTAAAACAAAACATAATAACCCCGCTAAAATTTGAATACCAGCTAAAAAAAGAGGCAAAAAGGCTAAAAAAACACATCATCTTACCAGAAGGCGATGATGATAGAATTTTAATGGCGGCACACAACGTCTTACAAGATGAGTGCGTAAAAATAAGCATAATAGCAGACAAACAAAGCATTAAAAACAAAGAGTATGCGCTTGGAATTGATTTAAAAAATGCAAATATTATAGATATTAATTCAAGCGATCTTTTGGTGAAATTTGCAGATGAAATTTACGAGCTAAGAAAGCAAAAAGGGATTAGCAAAGAACAAGCCTTAAATATGGCTAGTGATAGAAACTACTTTGCTACAATGATGGTAAAAAACAACCTAGCAGACGCTGTCGTAAGTGGTGCAGTAGGAACCACAGCAGATACTATACGCCCTGCTTTGCAGCTTATAAAAACCAAACCAAACACAAGTGTGGTATCAGGGCTATTTTTTATGGTGCTTGATGAAGAGCTTTTAGTCTACGCAGATTGTGCTATAAACATAAATCCTGACGCAAATATGCTTGCTGATATAGCCATAACTTCGGCAAAAACAGCGTTATCATTTGGACTAGATCCACACGTAGCTATGCTAAGCTACTCAACAGCAGATAGCGGGAGTGGACAAAGCGTAGAGATGATAAAACAGGCAAAACAGATAGCCACAGATCTTGATAAAACACTAAAAATAGTAGCCCCAATACAATATGACGCAGCGGTCGATAAGGTAGTAGCATCTAAAAAAATGCCAAGTTCAGATGTCGCAGGATCTGCAAATGTCTTTGTATTTCCTGATTTAAATAGTGCAAATATATGTTACAAAGCAGTTCAAAGAAGTGCAAACGCCCTAGCAATAGGTCCGATACTTCAGGGGTTAAAAAAGCCAGTTAACGACCTAAGTCGTGGTGCTTTAACGCAAGATATCATAAACACAATACTAATAAGTGCAATACAAGCAGGAGGAGATGAGTGAAAATTTTAGTATTAAACTCGGGTTCAAGCTCTATAAAATTTCAAATTTTCTCTATGGATAATGAACAAAGTATAGCAAGTGGGCTTATAGAAAAAATAGGACTTGATAACTCACGTGCTATTTTAAAAGCAAATGGCGAAATTTATGAAAGACTGGTGCAGATAAAAGACCATCACGCCGGGCTTGATCTGATGAATGAACTACTAAAAGAGGCTAAAATTTTAAACAACTTAAGCGAACTTGACGGAATAGGACATAGGATAGTTCACGGCGGAGAGAGCTTTTTAAGCTCTTGCATTATCGATGAAAGCGTGATTTTAGAGCTTGAAAGGATAAGCCCACTAGCCCCGCTACACAATCCAGGTCATATAGCTGGTATCAAAAACGCCATGCAAACTAGCAAAAATGTGCCACACGTTGCCGTTTTTGACACTGTTTTTCATCAAACAATGCCAGAATACGCATACAGATATGCCCTACCCTACGAGCTTTGTAAGGCTCACAACGTTAGAAAATATGGTTTTCACGGCACATCTCACGGATATGTTTGCAAAAGAGCAGCAAGTATGCTTAATATAGAATATGATAAATTTAATGCAATCTCACTACACCTTGGCAATGGAGCTAGTGTTTGTGCTGTAAAAAATGGTAAAAGCGTCGATACATCAATGGGGCTTAGT
Source organism: Campylobacter mucosalis (assembly GCF_013372205.1). Taxonomy (NCBI): domain Bacteria; kingdom Pseudomonadati; phylum Campylobacterota; class Epsilonproteobacteria; order Campylobacterales; family Campylobacteraceae; genus Campylobacter; species Campylobacter mucosalis. The sequence continues at coordinate 854,348 of NZ_CP053831.1, read as the reverse complement.
CCGCTTGAAGGGCTTATTATGGGGACTAGAAGTGGCGATTTAGATCCGGCTGTGGTTGTCTATTTACTAGAGCAAAAGGTAATAGATCACACGCAAATTGATGATTTTTTAAATAAACAAAGTGGGCTTCTTGGCATATGTGGCTCTAGCGATATGAGAGATATTGTCGCAAAAAAGGAGAGCGATGAAAGGGCAGCCCTAGCGTTTGATATGTTTTGCTATAGAGTGAAAAAATATATCGGTGCGTATTATGCCGTGCTTGAAAGGGTTGATGCGATCATCTTTACTGGCGGTATTGGCGAAAATGCCCCAAATACAAGGCAAAAGATATGCGATGAGCTATCACACCTTGGAGTAAGCATAGACAGGGAGCTAAATTTTAGCCAAAATTTAGCAACAGAGCGTTTTATAGATAAGCCAGACGCAAAGATTAAAACACTAATAATACCGACAAATGAGGAGCTAGAGATAGCACGTCAGACAAAGGAGCTAATTACTCGCTAGTATTTGTATCGCTTTTAAATTCCCTTAAAAGCTCATCATACTTTTTACTGGCTCTGTTAAAAATCTCAGTTCCAAAAAGTGGCATAAACTCGCCCTTTAGACTAACTATATCATCACAGGCGTTCATATACTCTAGCTTTTCACAGCTTTTTAAAAAATACTCAAGACCGATCTTTGCCTTTTGCTCACGAGCGTCAAGCTCTGACGGGACTTCGTTATTTACATACATCATACCAAGCTCTTCGCAAGCTAACGCGTCATCAGCCTCGCAACCTATATGAAATATCTCAAACGCGGTTTTATAATCCTCTTTTCTTAACGCGTCCATACCTTTATCAAGGTCATCAATATCAAAACCAAAAGCCGATACAAAAATAGCAAAAAATAGAATTTTTCTCATCACATAAAACTCGGTGCGTCATTTGAAAATAGTACCAGATCGCCACCTCTAGTATGCTCTAAAAGTAGCTCTTGCATTTTTGATTTATCTTTGATAATCACAATCTGTGGCTTGTGCAGGTGCTTTAATAGAGCCTGTGCATTTAAAGCACTAGAGATCATAACCACGTCAAAAATTTCATTTATTATACGAGAGAGTTTTTCATTTTCATCGCTTGTTGATTCTACAATGCCTGGCGTGATTAACACTTTTCTGCCATTATAAGTTGCAACTAACTCGTAACTAGCACTCATTCCAGCAAAATTTCCATTAAAACTATCATCGATTATTATCTTGTTTTTTGCGTCCATTCGCTCTAAACGGTGCTCTACATTTTTTAAATGCAATAGTTTTTTAGAAATTTTATCATCACTAAGCCCAAGACACCTTGCTACTTTAATACAAACTGCCAAATTTGAGGCGTTGAATTTGCCAAGTAGCGGGGTTTTAAAGGCTATGCTTTCTAGTTTAAACTCAAGTCCGTCAAGAGTTGCGCTAATTTCCCCTAAATCTCTATCATAAATTTCAACACCACTGCCTTGCTCTTTTAACGTGCTAGAGTGTAAAAAAGCCATATCAAGACGAGATGATTTAAGAGCTTCAAGCTTGGTAGCTCTTACATTTTCAATGCTTTTAAAATACTCAATATGCTGTGCACCGATTTCGCCCACCACCACTATTTGTGGATTTAAAAAGCTTGAAATTTCAGCTATATCGCCACTCTGTCTAGCACCAGCCTCTGCGATATAAATTTGCGTATTTTTATCTAAATTCTCATTGATATCTTTTATGATACCAACTAAAGTATTAACGCTTCTTGGCGTCTTATACACAACAAAATCATCTTTTAAAATTTCATACAAGAAGTTCTTAATGCTAGTCTTTCCGTAACTAGCAGTTATCATTATAATCTTTAGATTTTTTATGCTATTAAGCTTCTCCTTAGCTTTTTGTTGAAATTTAAATGAGTTAAATTTTTCAAGAAAATGGCTTAAAACTAAGCTCATAACAAGTGGCAAAATAATATCAGAATTTGGCTTATTTGCTATAAAATAGAGCAAATTTTGCACTATTAAGGCGATTATTAAAATGGCAAAAAAACGCTTTATCCTGCCAGTAAATACAAGTTTTTTATCAAGTTTTTTATGCCATAAAAATAGTGCTGGTAGATACGCAAAGCAAAAATATATAAAAAAATACCTTCCAGTTGTATAGAATAAAACAACTGGAATTATAAAGAAAAAGACGTGCCAAGCTGGTTTTGTAAAATGAAAAAGCACACGCTCTACCCGGTACGAAAACCACTGAAAACAAGTGATTACATAAAAGCCAAGCGAAAGCACAAAACACGCGGCAGCTACGTTAAAAAACTCTTGAGAAAATAGACTCATTTTATCTCTATCCCCTCTTCTTCAGGCAAAAACTCAATACCGCTCTCATCGCCCTGCTCATTAGCATCACTCTTTGTGCTTATACTTTCTATGCAACTCTCTTCACCCCTAAGCAATCTACAAACCTCTTCGCTTATAAATTTTGCGTGGAGTAAGAAAAAGAAGTGATCGCCTTTAAGTGGATAAAATTTGCTATGTTTTATCAGCTCGTGCATCTTTTCTCCACTTTTTAAAGGCGTAGCTTTATCGTTTTCTCCCCAAAATATAAACGCCCTTGAGTTTAGATTTGCAAATTTTGAGCTAAAGTCTTCATTTACGACATTTTTTAGTGTTTCATACATAGTTCTACTCATACCGCTGACATCTTTGGTGGCAAAAATTTTATAAAATTTACCAAGTCCAAAAATCTTTAAAAATTTAAAAATAGCAATTTTAAAACGCACCCATAATCTTTTTTTCACAGGTATCCCTGCCGAGCTTAAAAGCACGATATTTCTTGGCTCAAGAAGCGTTGCCACCTTCCCGCCAAAGCTATGACCAACTACTATACTTGGCTCTTTTGGTAGTGTTTTTATGAAATTTCTTACAATCTTTGCATAATCGCTAGTATAAAGCGGACTAAAAATATCACTATCGCCAAAACCTGGCATATCTAAATATATATGTTTATACCCAGTAAAATACCCACCAAACGCCTTTTTCATTATCTCTTTATTTGCACCCCAGCCGTGCAAAAAAAGCACTATTTCGTCATTGTCTGGGTTTAGCATCTCATAGCTTATTTTATATTTTCTTAAACCGCTTCTTATCTCTTTACTAGCCATTATTCTCTTTCTTAGTTGATGTATAAATGCTTTGGAGTATTTCGACCGCTTCGCATAGTCGTTCGTATTCACTCATATTTAAAAGCACTGATTCAAATTTATTATTTTTAACGATAACTGCACGTTTTAAATCGCCTTTGCCGACTCTGTTTAGTATGGTGCTAAAATTTCTTACTACCTCAGTAGCTGTAAAAATCTCATCTTTGCTAAAAGTTGTCATCTGCTCTCTTTACATAAAATTTTATGTAAAATTTAACATACTTTTCTTTATAAAATAGTTAAGCGGTATTAAATTTTACCGCCTTTTGAATGAGTGATAGAGTTTATAAATTTATAATCTATATTTATCTTTTTCTCTCTTGGTAAAGAGTTAGCCAAAGAGTCCATAACAGCCGTAAAGTCGTTAAATAGATAGTTTGCTAAGCTTCCTGGATTTGGGTTTATCTCATTTATATAAACCTCTTCATCTATAACAAAAAAATCACACCTAATAAGAGCACCCTCAAAACCACAATTATAAATTTTTACAAAAGCCTCTTTTAGTTTTCTCTCAAGCTCTATTGAAATTTCAGCCTTTTTAACCTTTGTTTCATTTGAGAAACTAAGATATTTTTGCTCATAGCTTAAAAAATCCTTCTTAGCTGGTTCTTCTATCATAGAAAACTCAAAACCACCGTCTACATAGCAACCAGCCAGGTTATACTCCTTAACTCCAGCGATAAATGGCTCAACAATAAGCTCATCATCAAACTCAAACGCAACGTCAAGTGCGTATTCTAGCTCGTTTTCATCTTTTACAACACTTATACCAATACTACTGCCAAGCCTTGCTGGTTTTATAATGATAGGAAATGGCGTTTTTATGTGACTTTCACGCTTTATACTCTCATATTCTAGCGTTTTTACATCGGCTTTTTTAGCTAGTAGCTTTGTAAGAATTTTATTAAAACTCATCACACTAGCCTCTAGTCTAGGACCTATGTATGAAATTTCAAAAAAGTCAAGCAAAGCAGCTATCTTGCCATCCTCTCCGTCCATTCCGTGTATTAAATTCACATAGACATCAACATCTAGTTTTTTTACCCCAAAAAGAGAGTGGGTGTAAAAGCCACCATTTTGTAAGATAAGTTTTTTGCACTTTTTGTATTCGCCAGAGCTAAAAAAATTTGCTCTCATATTTTTATTCTCGATAAGATAAAACTCACGATTTTTATCACAAAAAACGAAGGTTAGCTCTCGTTTTAACACATTTTTTAAAACAATAGCACTGACTATGCTTATCTCGTGTTCAAAGCTTCTTGCACCAAAAATCACACCAAAATTTTCCATATCACACCTTTTTATGCTAGTTTTTTTAGAGCTTCTTTTACGAGCTCACTTGTATCAGTAGCCTTACATTCGGCTAAAATTTTAACTATCTTTTCACGCTTAAATCCAAGTGCTTCAAGTGCCATAGCAGCCTCACTTGCGTGATTTGGCACATTCTCTTCGGTTATAAGCTTAGCGTCGCTTAACTCGGCTATTATGCGTCTGGCAGTTTTTGCCCCGATTCCAGGTACCCTTTTAAGCGTTTCATCATCGCCATTTATAACAGCACTCATAAAATTGCTCGAGCTTAATGATGAGCAAACCGCCATAGCAGTTGAGGCTCCAATACCGCTTAGTTTTATTAGCATTTCAAACATTTTTTGCTCATTTAAATCCAAAAATCCATAGAGTAAATTTGCATCTTCTCTTATAATTTGAGTTATATTTAGCTCCACTCTTGCTCCACTTTCAAGCTTTGCAGAGCAAAAAAGTGATACAAAAATTCCATAGCTAACGCCACTTGCTGTTTTTAAAATCACAAATGCTGGATCTTTTCTTGTTATTACGCCATCTATTGCTTTTATCATTTTTCATCCATTTTAGCATCGCCTAAGTCGTTGCTCTTTTTGATTTGAAATTTATCATCGCCCACTCGCTCTAAGCTCATCACACGTGCCATTTCATTCTGTTTTGTCATATACGTAACATCAACAGGTGGATCGATAACTATAAATTTTACCTCATTTAGCTCAAGCCAGTTGCTTCTGTTTATAACCCTAGCTGCAAAAATTCCATTTTGCATTACATTTAACTCCTCTTTTAGGGTTTGGTGTTCTGACTTTTTACTCTTTAGCTCTTTTAAAAGCTCGTTGTAGTCAGCCACCAACTGCTGATACTCTTTTAGCTTTTTCATAAACGTTACAGGCGGAACTATCTTTGCAGCTTGTAGCTCCTCTACCTTTTGCTTTATCGTGTATATCGAGCTTTTGTTGTTGTCTATTATCGATTTTTTTGTTTCTATCTTTTTTGGTAGCTTATCAAGGATAGCCTCAGCCTCCTCTATCTTTTTTAACTGCATTGGTATATCCTCGATATTACCAGCCATTTTGCTAGTATCGATGATAAATTTATTATTCATACCGCGTAAAAATTTCACATCAATTAGCATAGCAGCTGTCATCGTGCAGTTTGAGCCAAGCGTTTGTATGTAAATTTCCTCAGCAGTGATATTTCCACCAATAACTGAGTTTATACGAACTTTTTTAGCAATAACAGTTCCACCCTCAAGCCTATCTATCTCGACTTCATCTCCTTCAACAAGCCCTATATGAACGGCTATTTCTGCCTTTTTTGCCTTTATCTTTGCCTTGCCGTGAGTCTGTCCACCTATGCTTACTTCATCAGCGACTACAACAGCGTTTGCAGCGACATTTCCCTTTACATTTATCTCTTTAGCCTCAACGACAACACCAGTACCAATGGCATCTTTAAAGATATCAGACTCTTTTATCATTAGCGTTACATTTGCGTCCATAACTGTTTGAACAGAACCAGTTTGCTTAAAATTTATCTCATTTATCTCAAGTTCTTCTTTTATGTCATAAACACCGCCACTTTCGCTTACAAAGCCTGGTTTTAACGCCGTATATTTTATACTCTCATCACTCTCGCTAACTTCGATATTTTCGCTTACATTTATATCTTTAGAGCCATCTTCTTTAACAGGTGGCATTTCTAAAAACTCGCCCCTAACGTTTCTGCCGTTTCTGCCGTTTTTTGGCTTTATCTTTTCAATTATAAGTTCTCCAGCTATAACACCTTGTAAAAATCCCCTACTAGCGTAATCAACCTTGTCAGAATTTTGGTTTTGAGAGCTCTTTTTGTAGTGAAAAATAACACGCGCATCTATAGGCTTTCGTGGCTCTACGCCAGTAGTAACGCTTATTGTAACATCTTGATCAATCATCTCTTTTATACGTAAAATTGATGAAATTTTATTTAGCTCAGCTCTAAGTTTGCCCTCTCTTATGCCAACTAAAATTTTAGCACTTATTAGCTGTTTGGCGATAAACTCATACAAAAATTCATCGTATTTATCGACGTAAGCTATATCTTTACTTGAGTGTATCTTTGCTACTATTTTTGTTAGGCTTGAATTTACACCGATATTAATCTTTGGAAGTAAAACTTTTGGTGCTTGTCTGATATCATAAAACTCGACATAATAGCTCTGCTCTATCTTTAAACTAGGCTCAATATAAAACATCGTATCATCAAAAATATCAAGATCCGCCCTTTTAACCTCCACTGGCTCTTCGTGCTCTGCGTCGGTGTAGCTAGTAAGAATATCAAGCAGTCTATAATCTACAAATTTACTATCCACGCCTTGCGAATTTGCTAGTGTTTTTATCTCTAAATGCGGTGTTTTTGTCGTAAGTAAAACTGGAGAGAAGTAAACTACCCCCTGCTCTTGCACCTGTTCTTGCGTCATATCAATCAAGCTTGTCCTATTTTAAAAATTTTTAGTTGATATTATCTCAAAAATTTCATTAAATAAGGCTTTTTTTGCTACTATTTGATTTTTAATTTAGGTGGTTTTAATGTTTATAAAGGGCTTTTTCTCAAACGCAAGTGGTATTTTAGTTTCTCGTATTTTAGGGCTTTTGCGTGATATTTTAACGGCACTAGTGCTTGGTGCTGGGATTTTTAGCGACCTATTTTTTATTGCCTTTAAAATGCCAAATTTATTTAGGCGAATCTTTGGAGAGGGTGCATTTTCACAGGCGTTTTTACCAAATTTTACAAAATCAGTAAAAAAATCGCTTTTTAGTGGTGAAATTTTCTTAAAATTTCTGCTATTTATCGGCATTTTAACGCTTTTAGTAAATCTTTTTACCGAGCAGTTTATCACTATTATTGCAACTGGATTAAGCGAAGCTGATACTAAAAATGCCGTCCCGCTTGTAAGGATAAATTTTTACTACCTAGCTCTAATTTACGCTGTTACATTTTTAGGCACTTTGCTTCAATACAAGGGGCATTTTGCCACGACTGCGTTTTCAACAGCACTTTTAAATTTATCTATGATTTTTTCACTATTTTTAGCAAATGGGCTAAGCCAAAAAGAGGTAGCAACATACCTTAGCTACGGCGTCGTAATAGGCGGAGTTTTACAGCTTTTAACGCACCTTTTGGCACTAAAATTTAAAGGGCTAAATCCGCTATTTTTTGGTGGAATTTTTAGATATTTAAAGGGTAAAAAAACTAACACAAAGGGCTTTTTTGTAAATTTTTACCACGGACTTTTAGGCTCATCAGCTATGCAAATTAGTGCGTTTTTAGACACGTGGTTAGCTAGTTTTTTAGCCAGTGGTAGCATTAGTTATATGTTTTATGCAAACCGAATTTTTCAGCTCCCACTTGCCATTTTTGCAATCGCCCTAAGCCAAGCTTTGTTTCCAAAAATCACACGCCTTTTAAAAAACGGAGATGAAAAAAACGCCCTACTTCAAACCAAAAACGCCTTTATGATTTTGTTTTTTGCACTTTTAGCTTCAAGCGTTGGTGGCGTGATTTTATCTGAGCCTATCATTTGGCTACTTTTTGAGCGTGGCAACTTCACTCACACTGATACCATAGAGTGTGCTAAGGTGCTATGTGCCTATCTTGTGGGGCTTACCCCTTTTGGACTTGCTAAGCTCTTTTCGCTTTGGATTTATGCAAGATTAAAGCAGAAGCTAGCAGCTAAAATTTCAGCCATTTGCCTTGTTTTTAATCTCATCTTAGCACTCATTTTTATGCAGTTTTGGGGTGCTGTGGGACTTGCTTTGGCTAGTTCATTTGGCGGATTTTTACAGCTTTTTTTATACGTTAAAGAGTTTGGATATGCGAAATTTTTAGCTATAATCCAGATAAAATTTATACTTTTAACTGCCATTTTGATAACGGCAGAGATTTTTTTACTTACATTTTTAAAGGGAATTTTTTATGCAAATTTATGATAGCGTTAAGAAACAAAAGGTTGATTTCAAGCCACAAAATGAGGTGGTTAGAATTTATCTTTGTGGTCCAACGGTTTATGATGACGCGCACCTTGGACACGCAAAAAGCGCCGTGAGCTTTGATATGCTAAGGCGAGTTTTAATCGCACTCGGACATAAGGTAAAATTTGTAAGAAACTACACCGACATTGATGATAAAATTTTAAAGAAAATGAGCGAGAGTGGCAAGAGTTTAGAGGAGATTACAAATTTTTATATTGATAGCTTTGAGGCCGATATGAAGGCTTTAAACGTGCTTGACCCTGATATAAAGCCAAGAGCGACAGAGTGCGTGGGGCAGATGATAGATTACATAAATGAGCTTATTAAAAAAGACTACGCTTACAAGCTTGATGATGGCATATATTTTAACACCCAAAAGGACGTAAAATACCTAAGCATAAGTGGCAGAGAGTGCGATGACGCCGTAGCTAGGGTTGATAACAATGAGAGTAAAAAAGATCAAAAAGACTTCGTGCTTTGGAAATTTGATGAAAATTTTTACGACGCACCTTTTGGCAAGGGCAGACCCGGTTGGCACACCGAGTGCGTTGCGATGATAAAAGAGCATTTAGCAAGCGATACAGAATTTGTAATAGATATCCACGCTGGTGGCTCTGACCTACTATTCCCACACCACGAAAACGAAGCCGCACAGTGTCGCTGTCACTCTGGTAAAGAGCTAAGCAAATACTGGCTACACAACGGCTTTATACAAATCAATAATGAAAAGATGAGTAAAAGCCTAAATAACAGCTTTTTTGTAAAAGACGCCCTTAAAGATTATCAAGGCGAAGTGCTTAGATTTTATCTATTAAGCAGCCATTATAGGGCGAATTTTAACTACTCACTTGATGACTTAAACGCTTCTAAAAAACGTCTTGATAAAATTTACCGCCTTAAAAAACGTGTTTATGAGACAAAACTTGGAGAAATTAGCGAAAATTTCAAAAGCGAAATCCTAGAAGCTCTAAGCGATGATTTAAACACCTCAAAGGCACTTGCTGTGGTTGATGAGTTTGTAAATTTAGCAAACGAAGGGCTTGATAAAAATCCAAAAGATAAAAACCTAAAAACCACAATAGTTGCAAATTTAGCCTTTTTAGAGCAAATTTTTGGTATCGCTACGCTTGATAGCTTTGAGTATTTTCAGTTTGGCGTAAGCGATGAGCTAAAAGCTAAGATAAACGAGCTAATCTTAAAGCGAAACGAGGCAAAAAAAGAGCGAAATTTTGCCCTAGCAGATGAGATTAGGGAGCAAATAAACGCTCTAAATATCAACATAATGGACACGCCAAGTGGCACACTTTGGGAGAAAATATGAGTAAAAATTTAAAAGTTTCTGGCGTTTTAAGACGATTTATCCCTTATTTTAAAGACTACATACCATATTTTATACTCGCTTTTATAGGTATGGCGTTTGCTAGTGGGGGAACGGCGGCTTCTGCTTGGCTTGTTGAACCTGTGCTAAATAAAATTTTCGTTGAAAAAAACGAAACGCTACTATATATGCTACCTTACGCCATCATCTTAATTTACTTTTTAAAAGGTGCTGGAACATATATGCAAGCCTATTTTACGGCATTTATCGGTCAAGACACGGTAAGACGTTTTCGTGAAAAACTACTTAAAAATTTGCTAAGCCTTGATATGAAATTCTTTAACGAATACAGAGTTGGCGAACTGGTAAGCAGAAGCATAAATGACATTGAGCGTATAAGAAGTATCGTCTCAGGCATAATTCCTGAGCTTTTAAGAGAGAGCGTGAGTGCCATAGGACTTTTGTGTGTCGTTATCTATCAAAGCTCTCATCTTGCCTTTTTTGCACTAATTATAATGCCTTTAGCCTTTTATCCGATATCAAAAATGGCAAAAAAAATGAAGAAAATTTCTCGCTCATCACAGGAGAAAAACTCAGATCTTAACTCAACATTAAACGAAATTTTTACAAACATTGAGATAATAAAGGCAAACAACGCTCAAGATTACGAGCATAGCAGATTTGTAAATGAAAATAACAAATTCTTTAAAATAAATCTAAAAAGCGTAAAAATAGAGCAATTAGTAAGTCCATTAATGGAAACTATCGGTGCTATAGGCGTAGCGGCTGTAATTATAATAGGTGGTAAAGAAGTTATTAATGGAGAGCTTAGTATCGGCTCATTTTTCTCGTTTTTAACGGCACTTTTTATGCTTTACACCCCGATAAAACGCATAGTTTCGCTGTATAATAAAATGCAAGACGCAATAGCTGCGAGTGAGCGGACATTTGAATTAATGGATAAAGTAAGCCAAATTCCAAGCGGAGAGTATAAAATTTCTGGCATTATAGAGTCTATAAAATTTGAAAATATAAAGCTAAGCTATAATGAAAAAATGGTTTTAAATGGCATAAATTTAGAAGCTAAAAAATCAGAGCTAATCGCACTCGTAGGCTCAAGCGGTGGAGGTAAGACGTCGCTTATGAATCTGCTTATGAGATTTTATGAGGCAAATGACGGCAAAATTTTGCTAAACAATAAAGAGATAAAAGATATAGACATACACTCTTTACGCGAAAATATCGGACTTGTAACACAACGCGTGTATATTTTTAATGATACGATCGCAAAAAACGTAGCCTATGGACGAGAATTTGATGAAAACGCCGTCATAAACGCTCTAAAAATGGCAAACGCCTATGAATTTGTAAAAAATCTGCCAAATGGCACAGATGAGATTTTAAACGAATTTGGCACAAATCTCTCAGGCGGACAAAGACAGCGTATAGCAATAGCAAGGGCGTTATATTCAAATCCTCAAATTTTAATCTTTGATGAGGCGACTTCTGCACTTGATAATGAAAGTGAAAAAGAGATAACAAACGCCATAAATAAGCTTCGTAGCCAAAAGATCATATTTGTCATTGCTCACCGCCTAAGCACCGTGCAAAATGCCGATAAAATCGCGGTTATCGCTGGTGGTAAAGTTTTAGGATTTGGTAGTGACAGTGAGCTTGAAGAAAGCTGTGAACTATATGCAAAGCTTAAGGGAAAAGAGTTAATTTAAGCACTTTTTTGATAAAATTAGCTCCATTTTTAACAAACGAAGGGGATGTATGAGCCTTGAATATAATGATTTAAAATCGATATTTTTTAAGCTTCAGCCTGAAACAGCTCATAAAGTGGCAGAAAGCGGTCTAGTTTTAGCAGCAAAAGCCCTGCCAGGACTGCTTAGTTTTATAGCCAAAAAATGCGTCATAAACGATCCACGACTTCAGCAAAGTATACTTAAAAGCATATATAATAACCCCGTTGGTATCGGTGGTGGATTTGATAAAAACGCAACGATGATAGCAGGACTTAGTGCTCTTGGCTTTGGCTACCTTGAATACGGAACCTTTACCCCAAAACCACAAAATGGCAACGCAAAACCGCGTCTTTTTAGGCTAGTAGAAGAAAACAGCATACAAAATGCAATGGGTTTTAACAACGAAGGTGCAGCAAAAATCAAAAACAGGATGAGCAGTATCTACCCAAACGTCCTACCACTTTGGGCAAATATCGGCAAAAACAAGCTCACGCCAAATGAAAATGCCATTGATGATTATGAATTTTTAGTTCGCGAGTTTGACTCTTTGTGCGACGCATTTGTTGTAAATTTAAGTTCACCAAATACCCCAAATCTACGCGACTTGCAAGAGGTTAGCTTTATAAATGAGCTTTTTAGTAGATTAAAAGAGCTAAGTACAAAACCAATCATTTTAAAAATTTCGCCAGATTTAGCACACGAAAAAGCGATAGAGATTTGCCAAAGTGCCGTTAAAAGCGGAGCTGATGGCATAATCATCTCAAATACCAGCATTGACTACTCACTCTCAAAATCAAGCAATCTACAAAATTTTGGCGGACTTAGTGGCGAAGTTATAAGGCAAAAATCGCGTGAAATTTTTAAAGCCGTAGCCGATGAGCTTTTTGGCAAGACGATACTTATCGCTTGTGGTGGCATAAGTGACGCACAAGACGCTTATGAGCGTATAAAAATGGGTGCTAGTTTGATACAAATTTACACATCTTTTATATTTAAAGGGCCGATGATTTGCAGTGAGCTAAACAGCGGAATTTTAAAGCTTTTAGAGGCTGACGGATTTAATAATATAAGCGAAGCTATCGGCATAAACGTTAAAAAATAAAAGGAAAAATATTGATAAAATTTAACAAAACAAAACTAAAAAACGGACTTGAAATTTACCATATACCGCTAAATCGTGGCTCAAAAGTCATTAGTGTTGATATCTTTTACAAAGTAGGCTCACGTAACGAGCAAATGGGCAAAAGCGGTATTGCTCATATGCTTGAACACCTAAATTTTAAATCCACAAAAAACCTAAAAGCTGGGGAGTTTGACGAGATAGTAAAGGGCTTTGGTGGTATAAATAACGCCTCAACTGGCTTTGACTACACGCACTATTTTATAAAATGCTCAAGCGAAAATTTAGGCAAAAGCTTAGAACTTTTTGCCGAATTAATGGCAAATTTAAACCTAAAAGACAGAGAATTTCAGCCAGAGCGTGATGTGGTAGCAGAAGAGCGAAGGTGGCGGACAGATAATAATCCGCTTGGATACCTTTACTACCGACTTTACAACCACGCATTTATCTACCACCCATACCACTGGACACCGATCGGCTTTACTAGCGACATAAAAAACTGGACGATTGATGATATTAAGGATTTTCACGCCACTTACTATCAGCCAAAAAATGCGATTTTGTTAATCAGTGGCGATATTGATAAAAAAAGTGCGTTTGAGTTAGCCAAGAGTGCGTTTGAAAACATAAAAAATAGCCGTGAAATTCCAAAGGTTCATTGTATTGAACCAAAGCAAGACGGCGAGAAGAGAGCGGTTTTGTATAGAGATAGCGAGGTTGAGATGTTAGCCATCGCATTTAAAATTCCAAGCTTTAACCACGCCGATCAGATCGGATTAAACGCCATTAGTGAGTATCTTTCAAGTGGCAAAAGCTCGGTTTTGCAAAAAATTTTGGTTGAAGAAAAACAGCTTGTAAATCAAATTTATGCCTACCCGATGAGTAGCATTGATGAAAATTTATTTATATTTTTAGCCGTTTGCAATCCAAACATTGACGCAAAAATTGTAGAAAATGAAATTTTAGAAATTTTAGCCAATCTAAAAGAGCAACCAATACAAAATGACGAGATTACACGTGTTAAAAATATGATAAAAAGCGATTTTATCTACTCATTTGACAGCGCTTCAAAGGTTGCAAATTTATATGGAAGTTACCTTGCTCGTGGCGATATTAAGCCACTTTATGAGTTTGAGAAAAATATAGAAAATATAGATGAGAATTTAATAAAAAATATGGCAAAAAAATACTTTACCACCAAAAACTCAACCACGATAATACTAAAAAAGGAAGAGCAATGAGCGAAATTTTACAAGGGGCGATGACGGCGTTAATTACGCCATTTAAAAACGGCAAACTAGACGAGCAAACCTACGAAAAGCTCATAAAAAGACAGATAGCAAATGGGATAGATGTGGTAGTTCCTGTTGGCACAACTGGCGAGAGTGCGACGCTAACGCACGATGAGCACAGGGTTTGCATAGAGATAGCGGTTTTAGCTTGTAAAGGCACAAATGTCAAGGTTCTAGCCGGTGCAGGAAGCAACGCTACACACGAAGCTATCGGCATAGCTCAATTTGCTCAAAGCCACGGAGCAGACGGAATTTTATCCGTAGCACCATACTACAACAAGCCAACTCAAGAGGGACTTTACTTGCACTATAAAGAGCTCGCAAACAGCGTAGAAATCCCAGTTGTCTTATACAACGTGCCTGGCAGAACTGGCTCTGACATACTACCACCAACGGCGATTAGAATTTTTAGAGATTGCAAAAACGTAATCGGCATAAAAGAAGCTACTGGAAACATCGACAGGTGCGTTGATCTACTTGCTCACGAACCTGAAATTTTAGTCATTAGTGGCGAAGATGCGATAAACTACCCTATCCTTTCAAATGGCGGAAATGGCGTAATATCAGTCACTGCAAACCTCTTGCCAAACTACATAGCAGACTTAACCCACTATGCCTTAAACGATAAATTTAAAGAGGCAAAAACCATAAACGACAAGCTTTATGATATTAATAAAATTTTATTTTGCGAGAGCAACCCAATACCTATAAAAGCTGCTATGTATATAGCTGGGCTAACACCTACTCTTGAGTATAGGTTGCCACTTTGCAAACCAAGTGAACAAAATTTTAAACTAATCGAACAAACTATGAAAAAATATGATATAAAAGGATTTTAATGAGTTTTGAAAATGAATTTAAGGGCAAAACACTAGTAATTAGCGGTGGCACAAGGGGAATTGGTCGTGCCATTGTTTTAGAATTTGCTAAGCTTGGCGTAAACGTTGCCTTTACTTTTAACTCAAACGAAGAGTTAGCAATCAAACAAGCTAAAGAACTTGAAGAAGATTATGGTATAAAAGCCCGTGCCTACGCCCTAAATATACTTGAGCCTGAAACTTATAAGGAGCTATTTTTAAAGATTGATGAGGATTTTGACAGAGTTGATTTTTTCATCTCAAATGCCATTATTTCGGGTCGTGCTGTCGCTGGTGGATACACAAAATTTATGAAACTAAAACCACGTGGGATCAATAATATCTTTAGTGCAACCGTTAATGCCTTTGTCGTTGGATCACAAGAGGCCGCTAAAAGAATGGAAAAAGTAGGCGGTGGTTCAATAATCTCGCTTAGTTCAACTGGAAATTTGGTCTATATCGAAAACTACTCAGGTCACGGCACAGCAAAAGCAGCTGTTGAAGCTATGGCAAGATACGCTGCAACAGAGCTTGGAGAGAAAAACATACGAGTAAACGTCGTCAGCGGTGGACCTATTGAAACTGACGCTTTAAGAGCATTTACAAACTATGAAGAGGTCAAGGCGGCAACATCAAAGCTAAGCCCACTAAATCGTATGGGTGAGCCGACTGATTTAAGCGGCGCTTGTGTATTTTTATGCTCATCAAAGGCAAGTTGGGTAACCGGACACACATTTATAATTGACGGCGGAACGACATTTAAGTAAGACTAAAAGAGAAAACAATGAATTTACCAAACGCCCTAGCATTTTTTAGGATACTACTAGCACCGGTTATGTTTTATCTACTCATTAACGCGCACTCGCATTTTAGCGGTATTCACATAAGCTGGATAAACTATTTTGCTGGACTTGTTTTTGTTATCGCTAGTGTTACTGATTTTTTTGACGGCTATATCGCTAGACTTTGGAATCAAAAGACAAAACTTGGTGCAGTGCTTGACCCACTGGCTGATAAAATGCTAACACTTGGGGCGTTTTTGGGACTTATGATGATAGGTAGAGCCAACCCTTGGGCGATATATCTAATACTCATACGTGAGTTTTTCATCACTGGATTTCGTGTTGTGATCGCTAGTGAAGGACTAAACGTCGCCGCCTCAATGGCTGGTAAAGTAAAAACGGTCTTTCAAATGATAGCCATTGGCTTTCTTACAATGCAGTGGTGGGGAGCTGAAATTTTACTATGGATTGCCGTATTTCTCACGCTTTACTCAGGATTTGAGTATGTAAATGCTTATATAACAGTAAATAAAAACATTAAAAATTAATACAAAATAGATTTTTGTTTACTTTGTATTTTTAATTTTTTTTAATATTACTTGCTATACAATACAAACAGCCAAAATTTAGTTTTAACTAGGAGTAAAAAAATGGGTATTTTTCACTCAAAAAAATTTCAAAATTTCTTAGTAGTGTTATGCATGTGTCTTATGCCTACACTTGGATTTGTGTTTTTTAAAATACAAACTATCTCAAACGAGCTAGTAAGTGCCGGTCAAAGACAACTAAATTCATATAAGTTAGCAGATGAACTTCGTCAAAGCTCTGATGATTTAACTCGTCTTGTTCGCACATTTGTAGCTACTAGTGATAGCTCATACGAAACGCAATATAATACTGTGCTTGATATCAGGAATGGTAAGGTGGTACGCCCTGTTAATTATGAGCGTGTTTATTGGGATTTTGTAGCTGGAGGAAATACCAAGCCACGCCCCGATACAGATACCAAAATTTCATTAAAAGAACTAATGCGAAATGAGGGCTTTACAGATGAAGAGTTCAAAAAGCTAAGCGAGGCAGATAGTCGCTCAAATACTCTTGTGGGGCTTGAAGTTAAGGCTTTTGATATAATTAAAAATCTCAAAGATAAGCCATCTTATGAAAAAGATCAAATCTTAAAAACTGCACTAAATTTGGTAAATGGCAAAGAGTATCACACACAAAAAGCACAAATTATGGAACCGCTTGATGAGTTTTTTGTACTTGTTGAAAATCGTACAAAAGAGCAGGTAAATAGCCTAAAAAACAAGCTTGATAATTTTCAAAATTTATTTATAGTTTTGTTAGTCTCCACGATTTTAGTAATAGCACTTTTATACTATGTAAATATTAAAGTACTTGATAATACACTAGGAGCAAAGGCCTTTAAGCTTGAAAATGTTATAAAAGAACTTTCAAATGGAAATCTAACGGTAGATACTAGCACTACAAACAAAAGTAGCGCGATGGGGCTTTTAAGCGTTGTTGCTAGAAATTTACAAGTACTTATAAAAGAAATCAAAGAGCTTTCAAGCGAGAATTCATCAACGGCTTACGAGCTTAGTACCACATCGCTTCAAACTGGCAAAAATGTAGAGCAGTCATCTTCAATAGTTTCGATCGTAACACAAAAAGCAAGCGATATAAAAGAGCAAATTTCACTATCCATAGAGCAGGCAAAACATAGCAAAGAGGATATGCAAAGTGCAACCAGTCAAATAAATGAGGCAAATAATGCCATAAATGAGCTAAGCGATAAGATAGAAAATAGTGTAGAAGTTGAATTAAGCCTGTCAGACAAAATCTCAAAACTATGTCAAGATGCTGAACAAGTAAAATCAATTCTTGTGGTTATAAACGACATTGCTGACCAAACAAACTTACTAGCTCTAAACGCAGCTATTGAAGCTGCGCGTGCAGGTGAGCATGGACGTGGCTTTGCTGTAGTTGCTGACGAAGTAAGAAAATTGGCCGAGCGAACACAAAAAAGCCTAACAGAGATAAACGCCACAATAAACATAATAGTTCAAGCTGTAACTGAATCAAGCGAAGAGATGAATGTTAATTCAAAACAAATAAGAGAACTAAACATAGTTGCTACAAATGTTAAAGAAAAGATAGAAATTTTAGCCACAAGCATGTATAAGGCTATAGATCTGTCAGATAAAAACGTAAGTGACTATATAACAACTGGCGATAATATTACCGATATTTTAAACTCAATCACACAGATAAATGAAATCTCATCACAAAACACAAAAAGCGTAGAAGAGATAGCAGCAGCAGCCGAACATTTAAGCAAGATGACTGAGATTTTAAACACAAAACTAGGGAAGTTTAAGGTTTAAATTTAACTTTGTGCGGTTTTAGCTAAATTTACAAAAACGCTCCTTTTAACCCAAGGAGCTTTACGTTCCATTTTTTCTCAACTATGGTTTTTAAAAGCGATGGTAAAAATCCAGCCATTTCAAAGCCAAACACCTGTGCTGTGGCGTAGCTGTGACCTATTGAGCAGATTGTGCCGTTGCTTTTAAATTTAAAAGGTTTGCTAAATTTCGTGCCTTTTAAAATATCTCTAAACTGCCCAGCCAAATACACCCCCTGTTCACAAGCTATCTGAGCTGTCGGCGGATAATAGCCACCAGCACCGTTACTTACAGCACTAACATCGCCTATATAAAACCTATCAACACTCCCAATGGCACGTAAATTTTCATCTACCTTTACCCTACCCCTGTCATTTTCAATATCACTATCGCTAACTATACTAGCACCTTTAATACCTGCTGTCCACACAATAAGATCGGCACTTAAGCTACCATTAGCAAAATTTACAACACCTTTATCAAGTGAACTTATCCTTGTATCGTGCAAAATTTTAACACCCAAATCTTCAAGTTTTTTAGCCGTCTTTTTAGATAAATCATCGCTAAAAAATGTAAGAAGTCTTGGTGTAGAGCTTATTAAATACACTTCAAATTTTGACGAAATTTCAGCAGGAATTTTATAAAAATCACACTTTCGCTTTAACATATTAGCACAACTTGCCGCAAACTCAATACCAGTTAAACCGCCACCGCAAACAGCTATCTTTAGTCCAGTTTTATTTTGTATAGCTTGGCTAAATTTTAGTTTTATTACTTCAGCAATCCTGCTTGATTGCGTATAAGAGCCTATAAAAACGGAATTTTCAATGCCTTTTACATTAAAACTCTCTTTTTCAAAACCAGCAGCCACAACCAAATAATCATAGCAAAAACTGCCAGATTTAGTCACGACGACGCGATTTTTTTCATCAATATCAGTTACTGCTTGTTGGACGATTTTTATTTCAGGATGTAAAATTTCACGCAAATCAAACATTATCTGACCGCTATTTTCAGCGGTTGCAACCTTGTGAAGCATAGTTGAGTGATAGTGATATGAGTTTTTGTTTATGATTGTCACATCAGCCAAACGTAAACACTCATCATCAAGGCTTTTTAAAAACGACACTCCAGCGTAACCAGCACCGATAACAACAACTTTTTGCCTCATTTGCTCTCCTTTTAGCACACACTTCCGACATTCACAGCAAGTCCACCAAGCGATGTTTCGCGATATTTTGAGTGCATATCCTTACCAGTTTCATACATTGTTTTTATGACTTCATCAAGCCCAACACGTGGGGAGCTTTTTCTTATTATAGACATTCTAGCAGCAGCGATTGCCTTTATAGCACCAAAAGCATTTCGCTCTATGCAAGGTATCTGAACAAGCCCACCAACAGGATCACACGTAAGTCCCAAGTGATGCTCCATCGCAACTTCAGCCGCCGCACACGCCACTGCCGCACTAACCCCGTAAATGGTTGCCATAGCACCAGCAGCCATCGAACTAGCAGAACCGACCTCTGCTTGACAACCAGCCTCGGCACCGCTTATACTGGCGTTCTTTTTATAAAAAGAGCCTATCATCATAGCGGTTAGTAAAAACTCTACTGCTTTTTGCTCGTTAAAAATTTTCGTGTGGTTTTTAAGATAGAGCATAACCGCTGGAACAACGGCACAAGCACCATTTGTAGGTGCTGTAACTACTCTAGCCCCGGAGGCATTCTCCTCAGCTATCGAGATAGCATAAAGCGAGATGTAATCAATAATCGCCATAGGATCATCGTTTGCATAAAGTCTCTCATAAAGCCCTTTGGCTCGTCTATGTAAATTTAAAGAGCCAGGCAGGTTCATATTTTTTGGATTTATCCCAGCAGCATAAGCACTTTGCATAACGTCCCAAATTTCGACACAATACCTTTGTATCTCATCTGACGAGTGAAACTGGAGTTCGTATTCAAACGATAATTTAGCCAAGCTCCAGCCTTTTTCTTCACAAATTTTTATAGCCTGGTTTGCGTTATCCACCCTCATAAAGTCGCTAGGAATTTTATCATCACTCTTTAGTCCATTTAACCTAGCTTCAAGCTCATCTTTACTAGCTACAAAACCGCCTCCAACAGAGTAAAATGTCTGCGTTTTTAAAATTTCACCGCCCTTACCAAAGGCAGTTAAAATAAGTCCATTTTCGTGAAGCGGTAAGAATTCTCTATGAAAAATAACATCGTTTTGGTAGTTAAATTTTATATCTTTTTTACCACAAATTTTTAGCAAATTTTCACTAAGTGCCCTGGTTAAAATTTGCTCTTGAATACCAGCATTAATCTGCCTTGGCTTTAAATAGCTCAAACCCCAAATGATAGCGTGATCGCTTAAATGTCCCTTGCCTGTAAGCGAAAGAGAGCCGTATAAATCGACCTTAATACGCTCAACAAGTTCAATCTCATCTGCGATCAAATCACAAAACAAATTTCCAGCCACCAAAGGCCCAAGCGTATGTGATGATGACGGACCTATGCCGATTTTAAATATATCTAAGTTACTCATTAGAATGTATAAACAACCGTTACTATCGTTAAAATTCCAGTTAAAAATACAAACGCATCAAGCGGTTTGTTTTGAAACTGCTTCATTTTTGAAACGACATAAATAGAGATCATCGGCATTAAAAACAATATAGCCGCGATTATCGGACCGCCTAAATTCTCAATAAATCCAAGCACACTAGGGTTATAATACGCCGTTATAAGCATAACAAAATACATAATCGCTGTACAACTTACCGCTATTAGCTTTTGATTTGGAGCTTCGTTTCCAGCGAGTTTGAAACACTTTCTAACGATACCATAAGCACCCTCTCTAGCACCAAAATAGTGCCCAAAAAACGAGCTAGAAATCGCCAAAAACGCAACTAATGGTCCTCCGTATGATATAAAAGGATTTTCTAAAATATTTGCAAAGTATGAAAGTACCGGAATATTTTGTGCTCTAGCCTCGATAAATTGACTAGGAGTAAGCGAAAGCGTACAGCTAATAACAAAAAACATCACAAAGATTAAAAGCATCATAGAGGTTCTAAAAAGTATCTGATTTGCTTTTGCGACTGAATTTTGCGGATATTCGCGCTTTATGCTTAAAGAAAATGTTGAAATTGCTGGAGAGTGATTAAATGAAAAGACCAAAACCGGCAAAGTCAGCCAAACTATAGTTAAAAACTCTTTAGAATTTGGGATATGAGAAAACGACTCATAGTTCCAGTTTGGTATAAGATATACTGAAAACAAAAATAGTATAGCACATAGCGGATACACCAGCCACTCACAAACTTTTGTGATAAACTCCTCACTAAAAAGCATAATAAGCATAAAGATGCTAACTAAAACAAACGACATCAACGCCCTATAAAATGGAAAGAGTTTTGCACCATTATCATACATAGACGCCAAAAAATCGTACAAACCACCACTATTTAAAAGCGGTAAAAACTGATGATAGATAAAGCTTTCAAAAGTATTTGTAATACCAACGCAATACGCAAGACAGATAGGAAAGATAGCAAAAAAGTAAAGAACAGAGATAAAAACGCTAACTTTTCTGCCAAAATACTCCTCAGCAGCGTGAGTTATATCGTGATTTTGACCACTTGCCTGGCAGACAAAGCGACTTAACGCTCTGTGACTTAAATAGACCATAGGAAATATGATAAAGCACATCACAAAAACTGGCCAAACGCCACCAACTCCAGCCTTTATAGGCAGATAAAGAATACCCGCACCAACAGCCGTACCAAACAGTGAGAGCATCCATCTTTTGTCAAATTTGTTCCACTCAAGATTCATTAAAACCCCTTAATTTAAAATTACAAAACTATATCAGGTTATTAATAAAATTTTAATTAATATTATTTTGAGGATTTTTTGTATTTTTTTGGATACTCAAAAAACAACGCCCTACCCTCGCCCTCTTTGATATTTGCAAACTCACAATCAAACTCAATAGCAAATATCCCGCTTGTAGGTATGTTGCCTATCGCGGAGTCGCTTAGATGTTCGCAAATTTCAGTTATGGCTGGATTGTGTGCTATTATCAAAACATCATTAAATTTATCATCAATCCCTGATATGAAACTTAATAGCTTTTCATAACTAGCGTTGTAAAAACTTGCCACACTTTTTGGCTTTTTCTTAAGGTTAAGCTCGGATATAAGCCTTTTTGCACTATGTTCACATCTAGTTGCTTCACTGCAAAAAACGGCGTCTATTTTAACATTAAGCCCCTTTAGCACTTTAGCCATTAGCTCGATATCCTCTTTACCTCTGCCGTTTAGCTCTCTTGTAAAGTCCTTTTTGTTATCACTCTGACTCTCTGCTTTTGCGTGACGCATAAAGTATATACGCTTCATCTTTTGCCCCCAAGCGACTTTATCTCATCAAGTTCGCTTTGCAAAAACCCAGCCTTTAGTCTATCAGCTTCATTTAACTCGCGAACATTTATAAAGGAATTTGGATATAAATTTCTAATTATATTTATATACTCGCCAACATCTACACCGCTTCTTTTACAAGCGTAGCCAAACCATCTATTTCCTTTGCTAACGTGGCTAACTTCCTCTTTTAAAATAACCTTTAAAACAGATATAAGCTCGTCATAACCGCTCTGTTCGCTTAATTTTTTAATAATATGAGCATTTGCATCAAGGCCATTTGCCTCCATATATCTTGGTAGCAACGCCATACGCTCAACTAGGCTATTTTGAGTCTTTTTAAGCGCTACAAATAGTCCGTCGTGCACCTGAAAATCTCCATATTTTACGCCTTTCTTAGCCAGTAAATCACTAATAAGCCTAAAATGGCGTATCTCATCATCTGCCACCTCAAGCCAATCCTCATAATACTCGCGTGGCAAATCATCAAACCTATAAACAGCATCAAGTGCTATATCTATGGCTGAAAATTCTATGTGTGCAACCGAGTGTATAAAGTGTGCGTCTTTTTGCTCTTTAGGCACTTTTTTGTTTAAATTTTTCATACTCACAACATCGCAAAAACCAAAATAGCTTGGATTTTCAAGCTCACGTGCTTTTGTTTTGCGAGTAAAATTTATATCTTTAGTGTTTTTAAATTCCAAATAAAACTGCTTAAATTTTAAAAACTTAAGCTCAATGTCGCCCTCATTTAATATCCCCCAAATCTCCTCAAAAAAATCCAACAACAATCTCCTTTATCTAACTCTGCCAAAACCAGCAAACCTATTTGAGCTAAGGCAAGAAATTTTGTTTTTAGCACAGCTTACAATGTAGCTATTAACCTCTTTTTTACCGATTTTGTGTGTATCTTTGTTATCTAAATTTATGTAACCATTTTTCACTCTGCCTTTGGCATAGTGGGCAAATTCTATTGTGTTATCTGGCATTATTTTAGTTATTATACCAACGTGAGTTATATTTTTTTTATCTTTATTTTTTTGAACGCCTCTACCAAGAGTATTTGCAAAAAATATCAAATCCCCAGCCTGAGGCTCGTTAAAAACTATCCTATCCTTACTCTCATAAAAGTTAAAAATCGCCTTTGATTTTCTACCACTTTTATCATAAAAATCACTTACTAAACTCTCTTCAAAAAAGATATTGTTAAATTCTTTATTTACCAACGAAACAAAGCTAGAGCAGTCAAATCCGCTCTTTGTCCCTATATACTTATCAAGCTCAAAAACGCCTTGATTTGCATATCCAAAATCTCTACCAAAGTCGCTTGGTAAGCTATCACTCGTGGCTACATTTTCTGGTGGTAAATTTGGTTTTGTTTGGCTATTAAAGCTACAACCTGCAAAAAATATCCCGACAAGCAAACAAGCAAATATAGTCTTTTTCATTAAGCTTCCCGTAAAGTTAATTTGTGACATTTTAGCAAGATAAGATAAATAAAAGCAAGTATAAGCAAAAAATAAATATAATCTAAAAAATTTAAAAAGGTTTAAAAATGGATTTTTTACAGATACAAGGAAAAACAAAACTAAGCGGTAGCGTATCAATAAGTGGTGCAAAAAATGCGGCTTTACCGATAATAGCAATGACACTTTTAGCAAAAAATGAGGTTAAAATAACAAATGTACCAAATGTGGCTGATATAAAAACTTTGGCTCAGCTACTATCAAATTTGGGTGCAAGGTGCGAATTTAAAACGCCAAATGAGCTAATCATAAACACCTCTAACATAAACTCAACAAAGGCAAATTACGATATCGTGCGTAAAATGAGAGCCTCTATCCTTACTCTTGGTCCACTACTTGCTAGATTTGGGCATTGTGAGGTTAGTTTGCCAGGAGGTTGCGCGATCGGACAAAGACCAATAGACCTGCACCTTAGTGCACTTGAAAAAATGGGTGCTAATATACAGATAAAAGACGGCTATGTCGTAGCTACAGCAGAAAATGGACTTAAGGGAGCAAGGATTGTGTTTGATAAAATAACCGTTACTGGAAGCGAAAACATAATAATGGCAGCTGCTCTAGCACACGGCACAACACATCTAGTAAACGTCGCAAAAGAGCCAGAGGTCGTGCAAGTATGTGAAATTTTAGCCAAAGCTGGCGTAAAAATAGAGGGTATTGGCACAGATGAGCTAGTCATCGAAGGTAGTGGCAAAAGGCTATTAGAGATTGACAAGATATGCGTTATTCCAGATAGAATAGAGGCTGGAACATATCTTTGTGCTGGTGCTATTACAAACTCACAAATAACAATCACAAATACCCAGCCAAAACACTTAACCGCAGTGCTTGGAAAGCTTGAGCAAATGGGCTTTGGCTTTGAAATTTCAGATGGTAAAATCACGCTTTTACCAGCTAAAACTATAAAACCTTGCGAGATTATCACGACTGAATATCCAGGTTTTCCAACCGATATGCAAGCACAATTTATGGCTCTAGCACTCGTAGCAGACGGTGTTAGCACTATAGATGAAAGGCTTTTTGAAAATAGATTTATGCACGTTAGCGAACTTGCAAGAATGGGTGCTGATATAAGGCTAAATGGGCATATCGCAAGTATTTACGGCAAAAGCGAACTAAACGCAACTGACGTTATGGCAACAGATCTTCGTGCTAGTTCGGCACTGATTTTAGCAGCCCTTGTAGCAAATGGAACAACTAAAGTGCATAGAATTTACCACCTAGACAGGGGATATGAAAGCCTAGAGCTAAAGCTAAATTCTCTTGGTGCAAACATAAAAAGGCTTAGCGAATGATACAGGCAAACGAAGCTTTTTTAAAAATTTCAGAAAATTTTAGCATTGATAAGCATGAGATAATAAGCACTCAAAATGCCTTAGGATACAAACTTTTTGATGATATTTTAGCGATAAAAAACCTCCCTGCTTTTGACAACTCCGCTCTTGACGGATACGCGGTTAAATTTGATGAGCAAAAAAATGGCTATGTGCTAAAAGATAGTATATTTGCTGGTGAGAAAAAAGAGCTTAGTATAAATGGCAACGAGTGCGTTAAGATAATGACTGGTGCACCTTTTCCAAAAGGTGCTGATAGCGTTATTAGACTAGAAGATGCAATCCAAAAAGATGGCAAAATTTATGCAAATTCTAACTTTAAAAAAGGCGACGCACATAGATTTTTAGGAGAAGAAACGAAAGTCGGCGAAATTTTACTAACAAAAAACACAACCCTAACACCAATACACATAATGTATCTAGCCGCTCAAGGAATAACGCACGTAAAGGTGTATAAAAAGCCAAAAATTGCCATATTTTCTAGCGGAGATGAGTTAAAAGAGCCTTGGGAATGGGCAGATGAGCTTGAAATTTACAATGCAAACGCATACGGAGTCGCTTCACTGCTAAGTCATTATGGATTTAGTAGCGACTATCTTGGAATCATAAAAGACGACCTGGACGCAACAATAAATTCCTTTAAGCAAATAGATGGTTATGATGTAGTTTTTTGCTCTGGTGGAGCAAGTAAAGGCGAGGCGGACTATATGAAAACTGCGTTAGTATCGCTAGGATATACTGAAATTTTTAGCAGAATAAACATAAGACCAGGAGGACCTTGCAAGGCATTTACAAAGGATAACAAGCTCATTTTTATACTTCCAGGAAACCCTATGGCAGCGTATCTTTGTGCGTTTTTGTTTGCTTTGCCAGTGCTTTTGGGTAAAGAGCACGACAAGGTGGTAGCAAAAGCTATGCAGGAGATAAAGCTAAAGCAAGGTCGTGCAAATGTGGTTTTAGGTAGTGTAAATTTCACACAAAATGAGTGCGAATTTCACATTACTGATAATAATAATTTTGGCTCAGGTATGATAAAACCGCTCATAAAAAGCAATGCTTTGTATCTTTCTGACGCCACGCAAGATGGTATTAAAAAAGATAGCGTTATAAAAGTCATAAGGTTTTCTTGACAAATGATAAAAAAAGTGATAAAATGCGGACTTCAATTTAAATGCGGGAATAGCTCAGGGGTAGAGCACAACCTTGCCAAGGTTGGGGTCGCGAGTTCGAATCTCGTTTCCCGCTCCACTTTTTTTATCCTACTTTTATTTTTACCATTTAAAATTTTAGCAGTTGATGTATATCCTATGTATTGCGTTGATAGCCAGTTTATCACACTAAAAACATTTGGTTTTGATGGCGAAAATAACGAAATTTTAGATATGAAAGCTCACAGGGCATTAAAAATCGACACACAAACTCTATCTAAAATTCTCACTTCAAATTTTAAAAGCTTTATAGATAAAAGCGGTGGCAATGTCGCGTTTATCAGAAACTGCACAAATTTAGATAGTTTGCAAGAGGGATTTTTAAAAACATTAAGCGATTTACACCAAGGCATTAGCGTAAAAAGCTTAACGATAGAGCCACAAAATTTGCTCCCGCAAGACTTTGATAGCTACAAATTTAAAGAGTTAGTTTTAAACGAAGCTATCAAATCATCAGGAGTGTTTAGAGCAGTCTTTGAACAGAGTGATTTTAGCACAAAAAGTCTGTTTTTTAAATACAGCTTTGACGCTAAAATGCCGGTATTTATGGCACTAAATTCAATGCAACCAAAGCATGTATTAAGTGCACTAGACTACACATCAAGCTTTGTTGAGTTTAATAAATTTAATAAAAATAGCCTAAGCAAAATCGAGCCAAGATTGATAGTAAAAACGCCGATTAAACATGGCGAAATTTTAATGGATAGATATTTTTTAAAAGATACCCTAGTTAAAAAGGGCGATACGCTAAATGCGATAATTAGCGAAGACGGAGTAAATATTATCATTAAAGCAAAGGCCTTAGAAAACGCAAATTTAGGCGAAATAATTAACATAAGAACAAAAGATAACAAAACATACAAAGCCACGATATCATCAAAAAAAGAGGTTATCATAAGATGAAAGTTGTTGTTGCAATAAGTGGTGCAAGTGGTGCTATGCTTGGAGTTAGGCTAGTAAATGAACTAGCAAAAGCCCACGATACGCACGTTGTGGTAAGCAATGGAGCAAAAGAGGTTTTAAGGCTTGAAAATAAAATAAATATAGATGAAATTTTAAAAACTCTAAATGTTAAAATTTACGATGATAGCAATCTTGGAGCGCAAATTTCATCAGGGTCATTTATGAGTGAGGCTGTTTTTATCACGCCATGCTCTATAAATACGCTTGGCAAGATAGCTTCAGGTATCTCAGATACGCTTATCTCAAGGGTTGGGGCAGTCGCGTTAAAACAAAGACAAAAGCTCATCCTTGGCGTTAGAGAGATGCCTTTTTCAACCATAAATTTAGAGCAAATGAGCAAACTATCGGCATACGGAGCAATAATCGCGCCACCTGTTTTGGGGTATTATGCAGATATTAGCAATGTTGATGAAATGGAAAATTTCATCATCGGAAAGTGGCTTGATGCCGCTGGAATTAGCAACAAAATTTACAAAAGATGGAAAGAGATATGAAAGCTTGTATATATCCAGGAACGTTTGATCCGATTACAAATGGGCACGTTGACGTTATAAAAAGGGCTACTAAAATTTTTGATAATGTAATAGTAGCAGTGGCAAAAAGTGAGAGTAAAAATCCATTTTTTAGCCTTGATGACCGAATAAAAATGGCTAAAATTTCTACAAAAGATTTTTTAAATGTAGAGGTTGTTGGGTTTGAAAATTTACTTGTTGATTTTGCCAAAAGCAGAGACATAAACACAGTTATACGCGGACTTCGTGCGGTCAGCGACTTTGAGTATGAGTTGCAAATAGGCTACGCAAATGCCTCGCTTTGGGACAAGTTTGAAACGGTTTATCTAATGCCTAGCCTAAAAAACGCCTTTATTTCAAGCTCTATAGTAAGATCGGTTTTAAAGCACAATGGCGACGTAAGTAAACTAGTGCCGAGTGAAATTTTAGCTTTTTTAGGGGAAAATAGGCAATGTATGTAGTTTTTGAAGGAATAGACGGGGTTGGTAAAAGCACCCAAATAAAGCTAGTGGCTAAAAAAAATCCAAATACTATAATCACAAAAGAGCCTGGCGGAAGCGAATTTGGCAAATTTGCACGTGAAATTTTACTAAAAAACCAGCTAAATTTATCAACCAGGGCAGAGATGTTGCTATTTTTAGCAGATAGAGCAGAACACGCTAAAAAGGTGATTTTGCCAAATCAAGACAAGCTAATCCTAAGCGATAGAAGCTTTATCTCTGGTGTAGCTTACGCAAAGGCAAATGATGAAAATTTAAACTTTGATGAGCTACTTTTTTTAAACAAATTTGCCCTTGACAATACGCTCCCAGATAAAATTATATTTTTTAAAACCAATAAAAATCTGCTTTTAAAAAGGCTATCAAACCGCGGAACTAGCGACAATATAGAAAAAAGAGGGGCTCAGTATCTGCTTAATGTTCAAGAGATTATGGATGAGTTTTTACAAAGCCTAAATATCGATGTTTTAAAGATAAATGCGGACGAAAAAATAGACGAAATTCACACTAAAATCGTTAATTTTCTTAATCTTTAATCTCGCCTTTAAGCTTCATAATGCGTTCATAAGACGCCCTAATGCGATCTTTTGTAATGCGTTTTTCATTGACGGCGTCTATAATGTGCTGGGTTATTAGCTCGGCACTCTTTCTATCACTAATATAAAAATCACTAAATAAAATCACGTCCCCGCCGGCATTTATAAAACGCACTATCCTCTCTTTTAGCGGTATTGAGTTTAAATTTTTAAAATCCACGCTAAAAACAACACCATTAAAACCAAGCTCATCACGCAAAAGCTTGTCAGTTATGATATTTGAAAACAGGGCTGGATTTTTATCATCGATATTATCCACATAAAATTTTCCAACCACGATAGCCAAAATCCCACCATTTATCGCATTTTGAAACGGCGATAATGTCTCTTTAGCAAGAAGACAAGTGTTGCTATGTATGTCACACTGCCCAGGAAAATGTTTTATAACACTTATCACACCAGCTTCTTTCATGCTATCAATAAAGACCAAAGCATAAAGGCTAGTTTTGGCACTATTTTTGCCAAACGAATCCCCATAAAGATCGGCCGTTGGTGCTAAATTTACATTTATACCTAGCTCTTTTAGGGCATTGGCTCTTTTTAAAAACAGCTCCTTTGCCAAATTTATATCAAGCGAGTTTGCCACATCTCGCAAAGACATACTCTCATATCCTAGCTTTTTTAAAAGACTCTCATCTCCGCCCTGCTCGGCAACGGCTATTAAAATTTTACTCTGTTTTTGTTTGAGAGATTTTGTTAGAGATTTTAAATTTGCCTTGTTTTTTACGCTATTTTCTGATATAAAAACTCCACCAAAACGCCCATATCCAGCGTCACTAAGCAGTGTTTTAGTGCCACTATCTTTTACGCCAACCATTATCATTTGTGAAACTTGTTCTCTTAAACTTGGTTCTTTTGCGTTCAAATTTAGGCAGATTAAAAGAAAAATTAAAAATCTCATCTACGCCCCAAAAGTGCCTTTACGCTTTCATAAACATCCTTGCCGTCAAGCATTTTTGCCACTTCATTGGCAATTGGCGTATAAATGCCATTTTCTTTTGAAATTTTACAAATTGCAAAGGCAGTCGCCACGCCCTCAGCAACCTCGCCAAGCTCGTTTAAAATTTTATCCAAGCTCTCATTACGTGCAAGTCCGTTGCCAACCCTGTAATTTCGTGAAAGCACGCTTGAAGCGGTAAGAAACAGATCCCCCGCCCCACTAAGCCCCATAAACGTATCGTCTTTTGCACCAAAAAATTTGCCAAATCTAGCCATCTCAACAAGCCCACGAGAGATTAGACTTGCCCTTGCGTTATTGCCTAGCCCAAGTCCATCGCAAACCCCACCGGCAATGGCAATGACGTTTTTATAAGCACCGCAAATCTCAGCCCCAACGACATCATCTGAAACGTAGGCTTTCATATAATCCGGGAAAAAATCAGCGTAAATTTTGGCTAATTCTAAATTAGTTGAGCTTACAACCAACGCACAAGGCAGTTTTTTCTCAACCTCTTTTGCAAATGTTGGACCAGATAAAAAGCATAAATTCTCGCTTGGCACGAAGTTTTCGTAAATTTCATTTAAAAATTTACCACTTTTTGTCTCAATACCTTTACTTGCAACTAAAATTTTTTGATTTTTAAAAATGAAATTTTGACTTAACCACTCGCTAATGCTTTGCGTCGGTATGGTAAAAACTAGATATTCACACTCCAATGCCGTTTTTAAATCCACAAAATTTGGTAAATCTCGCTTGGTGCGTGAGCTGATAACGCACTCACAATTTTGCTTAAATGCGTGAAATAACGCACTACCCCATTTACCAGCACCGATAACTGCGAGTTTCATTTTGATCCTTAACTAAGTTTTGATTTTAAAATTTCATTTACCTTAGCAGGGTTAAATGCACCCTTACCCTCTTTCATCACTTGTCCAACAAAAAAGCCAAACATCTTATCCTTACCAGCTTTGTATTCAGCGACTTTATCGGCGTTTGCATTTAAAATTTGATCTATTATTGTCTCTATCGCTCCATCATCGCTAACCTGCTTTAAGCCAAGCTTTTGTATCACGCTATCAACGCTCTCATCGTTATTCATTAGATAATCAAGCACCTCTTTTGCAGCTTTTGCACTTATCGTGCCGTCTTCAATACGCTTTAAAAGCTCGGTCATTTTAGCTACATTTACAGGGCTATTTTCAATCGTAACGCCGTTTTTAAGACGCCCAAGAAGCTCAACTAAAACCCAAGTAACGCAAAGTTTTGGCGAAATTTTAGCACCGACAAGCTCTTCAAAATACCTTGCCATCTCAATAGTCGCTACTAAATTTAACGCATCATCTTCTTTTATGCCAAACTCTTTTTGGTATCTTACAACCTTCTCATCAGCTAGCTCTGGAATTTTTATCGCTTCGTTATACATTGCCTCATCAACTTCAACAGGTAACAAATCAGGATCTGGGAAGTAGCGATACTCAGCACTATCTTCTTTACCACGCATTGAGCGAGTTACGAGATTTGTCGTATCAAAAAGGCGTGTTTCTTGATAGACTTCATCATCGTATTTGCCGTCCTCCCAAGCGATAGTTTGTCGCTCTACTTCGTATTCAATCGCCTTTTGAATAAATTTAAATGAGTTTAAATTTTTAATCTCAACTCTAGTGTAAAGCTTTGTATCTCCCTTTGGGCGAATGCTCACGTTTGCGTCACAGCGAAATGAGCCCTCTTGCATATTTGCGTCTGATATGTTTAAAAATCGCAAGATTGAGTGTAGTTTTTTAAGATACGCCACCGCCTCATCTGAGCTTCTTAAATCAGGTTCTGAAACAATTTCAAGCAAAGGTGTACCAGCACGGTTTAAATCAACTAAACTTCTAGCGCCCTCGTGGATATTTTTACCAGCATCCTCTTCAAGGTGAGCACGAGTTATACCGATACGTTTTTTCTCGCCATTTACCTCTATAAAAAGTTCGCCATTTTCAACGATTGGCACTTCAAACTGCGAAATTTGATACGCCTTTGGTAGGTCTGGATAGAAGTAGTTTTTGCGGTTAAAGATTGATTTTTTATTAATTGTCGCATTTACAGCAGTCCCAAAGCTAATCGCCTTTTTTACAGCCTCTTTATTTAAAACAGGCAAAGCACCTGGCAAAGCAAGGCAGGTCGGACAAACGTGCGTGTTTGCGTCATCGCCAAAGCTAGTCGAGCAAGAGCAGAAAATTTTCGTATTTGTATTTAATTGAGTATGGACTTCAAGTCCGATAACGACTTCAAACATAAAATGCCTTTTATTAAAATTTTAAGGGATTTTATCCAAAAGTAGCTAAATTTTAAGATAAAAGGGCGTAAGAAACGCCCAATTTTTTAATGCTCTTCTACTGCAACCGCGCCAGCAAGATAAACATAAGTAAGCATCATAAAAATAAATGCCTGAAGCACTGCCATAAGCGTAAGTAGAGCGTAAGCTGGTAGTGGTGCAAAAAACGGTGCAAGACTAAGCATAACAAGCAAGAACAAATCATCACCCTTGATATTTCCAAAAAGACGGAAAGATAGTGAAACTATACGAGAAAGGTGCGAAATAATCTCAACTAAAAACATAAGCGGAGCTAGAACCTTGCTTGGCCCCATAAAGTGTGCAAAGTATTTAAAAAAGCCATTTTTCTTAATACCTTGATAGTTGTAATACACAAACACAACAAGTGCCAATGTCAAAGTAAGATTTAAGCTAGAAGTCGGAGACTCAAAACCAGGTATAATACCAATGGCATTTGAAAAGAAAACCACAAAACCTATCGTCGCAACCAAAGGCAGATATTTTCGTGCCAACTCCTCACTACCTAAGGTGTCCTTGCCCATAGAAACAACACCCTCAAGATAGGCCTCGACTATATTTTGAACACCACGAGGAACTAGTTGCATTTTAGATGTCGCGCACTTAGCCACCAAAACTACGATAATAGCAACCAAGCAAAAGTGAAACGCATAGACAAATGCGTGACTATGATAAATTAAATCTGAAAAGAGAAATAAATCCTTCATACACCAACCTTTTTAAAATTTTTGCCGTGATTTTATCAAAAATAATGTTAAAAGTTTTTTAAGTTTGCTCTATTTTAAGCCTATTTTGGCTAACTCTTTAAAAAATCCCAAATAAGTTTAATAATCGTCGCACCAACAACAACCAAAAATATAGTTCTAATAAATTTAACCTCTTTTTTTACAACCAAATTTGAGCCAACAAATGCACCAAACACCTGTCCAACGCCCATTAAAAGCCCAATCAGCCATAAAATTTGACCGCCAATTACAAACACGGCTAAGCTTACAGCATTGCTTGTAAAATTTAGTGCCTTTGTGTGAGCGACTGATTTTTTCATATTTAAGCCTAAAAGTGCCACCATAGAAAACGTCCAAAAACTCCCAGCACCAGGTCCAAAAAAGCCATCATAAAAACCCAAAACAAAGCCAAAAATAATGTAGAAAATTTTTGGTTTCATCCTTGCCTGGCGGTCATTTTCGCCAACTTTTGGCATAAAAATCGTGTAGATAAAAATGGCAATTAGACAAAATGGGACTATGATTTTTAAAATTTGAGCATTTAAAAATAGTATCAAAATCGTCCCAAAAACCGCACCGATAAAGGTAAAAACAATGCCTATTAAAATTTCATTAAAATTAATAAGCCCTTTTTTAGCAAAATTTACAGCCGCCGTAAAGCTACCAAATGTGCCTTGAAGCTTATTTGTAGCAAGTGCTGCGTGAGGCGGGATACCTACTGTCATAAGTGCAGGAAGTGCGATAAGTCCGCCTCCTCCAGCAATAGCGTCAATTAAACCTGCTAAAAAAGCAACGCCAAAAAGCAAAAAATAAACCCAAATTTCAAACTCCATAAACGCTCCTAAAAACTACAAATTTCTAATAAATTATCTTGATTTATACCTTTTTTTGGCTTAAAATCAGTAGAATTAATAACTAAAGCCGTTTATGTAGAAAAAGAGCTGTTATATTTATTTTATCAAGCAGATAAAAGCCCCTAAATTTAGGGGCTAAAAATTATTTTATAACGCCACAAACCATTCTAGCGCCACCACCACCAAGTGGTTTTGGATGATCGCTGTGGTTATCGCCGCCAACGTGAATCATCAAAGAATGCCCCTTTAACTCGCTAACATCTTTGATTTTTGGTGCTAAAACTGGATAAACAGCGTTGCCCTCACTATCAACAATAAGTGCTGGTAGATCGCCTTTGTGTCCGTTATCATCCCAAGGGTATGAGTGTTTGCCAGTTCCAGCTGGATCCCAGTGCCCACCAGCTTTTGTGCCTAGCCCCTTTTCAGTCGCACCACAATCAGCGTTTGTATGCACGTGAAATCCGTGAGCACCAGCAGTTAAACCCTTTAAATTTGGAAAAAATGCCACACCGTAGTTTGTGTTCATAGCAATAACTTCGCCAACATTTACGTTGCCCTTTTCACCAAGTTGCTCCATAGGTATAACTAGGCAGTCAGCTGGTTTGCACTCGTTTGCAAACAAAGAAGCACAAAGTGCAACACTAGCTATTAAAACTTTTTTCATACAAGATCCTTTCAAATGAAGTTTAGACCGAAATTTTACCAAAGTATTGTAAAAATAAAGTTGAATTTTACAAAATAGAAAAAATTATTAAAAGCTATTTGTTTTTATAGAGTATTTAGCTCCTTGCCCTGCCCTATTCTATAAAGCGCAAAGTCGTATTTTATCGGATCAAGCGGGTCAAATTCACGAAGCATTTTGGTAAGATCCATAACGGCTAAAAAATCATAACTTTTTCGCTTACAAAGCCCTAAATTTAGCGAAACTCTGTGTGTATGAACATCAAGTGGCATTAAAAGCTCAGACTTTGGCAAACTCTTAAAAAGCCCCAAATCAATGTCTGTATCCCTAACCATCCAACGTAAAAACATATTGTAGCGTTTGTATGGCGAAGTCGGCTTATCATTAAACGCACGTCCGAAAAAAAACTCATATCCGTCTGATTTATAGGGGTTCAGGCTGTAAATTTTGGTAATTAAAGCATTTATGGCTTCAATCATTAGCCCATTTTTCCCAAACCCTTGCTTTAAAATTTGCTCCATATCGCACTCTTTTTTCAAACGGCTTAAAGTTATGAAAATTTCAGCTACATCGGCTGTGTTTTGAAATCTATATTTGTGTGTTTTGTAAAATTTTCTAATCTCATTTTCGCTCTCATCTAAAAATCTAAAATCAAGCGAGTTTAGAAATTTCACGATTAGTTTTGCGTTTCCGTATGCAAATAACGCGCAAATCAGAGCAATTGTCAGATCTTTAAATTGTGATGCAACTTGAAGTGGATCAGCATAAGAAAATAGCCCAACGTCCGTGTTTTTATCAAGGACGTGGGCGTCAAGTTTGGCTTTTAGCTCTAGCATTAATTTTTAAGAGATAGCAGTGTATCTAGCATCTGATCAACAGTTGTGATGATCTTTGCTGCTGCTCCATAGCTTGACTGGAAGCGAATTAAATTCGTAAGCTCTTCATTTGTATTAACACCACTTATTGACTCAAACTCACCCTCAGCAGTTCTATGAAGCGACGTGTTTGTCTCGTGTATAGTGTTGTTTGACTCAGCGTCACTTGCTATATCGGTAGTTAGATACCTATAATAGCCCTCCATAGTTTCGGTTTTCTCTAGCGACATACCATTTGAGTAAAAATTTACACTCCTATACTGAAGCTGAACCATATCATTTGCCACAACGTTATTTCCGCTAACTGGCTTTGAGTAAGCTCTAAGTTTCGTTGGGTCGGCTACAAGCTGGTCATTTACTTTTATGTTACTGGCTTTTTCGCCTGAAAATACCTTATTTATACCTATAACGCCCGGGAAATTTGTCCCATTATCGATTATTGAAAAGCTATAAATGCCTTGAGTTTGCTTTGGAGTTACAGAAAAAGTCCCCATATTTGACGTTTTATCATAGTAGTATGACGCCGAAAAGAAGTCATTTACGTCATTTGACATATTATTATCGTGGTTATCGTCTGAATTTGAGTTAAAATCCTCTACGATTGAGTTGCCATATGTCGTATCATCCATCGTTGTTGTGCCATTTATATTTATCGTTTTTCTAGCAACCTCTTGTCCTTGATTATTATAAACTACGACATCAAAAGAGCCTTGCTGAATCTCATTTGAAAAGTTCATAAGCGTCTTTTCCTTTTCAAGATAGCTAAGCTCATCAGTATTTGCTATCTCCATAGCTGATTTTGCATAGATATTGTTCGTGTTATGAACAAGTGTTCTTGAGAACGTATTTACGTTATCTATATACTTTTGTATGACTCCGTCTGTAAATTTTGCATCATTTGGGCTATAGTGTCTGCCACGTAAATCAAGTGCCGCACCAATCTTGCCGTTATAAATTTTATCCGCCATATCGATACGTCTGCCGTCTTGTCTTTCATAGTAAATTTCAGAAAAAGTCCCGTTGTCATTTTTTGTGATAGTTAGCGGATGAAAATTTACGCCATCAACTATACTAACACCGCCTATGTTTAGATAATAAGACCTTCCCTCATCGGTAATACCGCTATCAACAGGCATATTTGAACTAATTTGACTTTTGAAAGAATTTACATTTAAAAGCTTTGACATTGCAAGTTCAAGCTCATCTCGCTTATCGCGTAAATCGTTCGCATTTATCTTTATACCGGCGTCTTTACCGCTTTCAACGCGGTTTATCTCTTTGTTTATAGTCGCTATTTCCTTGGCTAGTTTATTAACCTCGTTTATATTTATCTCGATCATCTTATCAACTTCTTCTTGCAAATTTTCTAGCCTTGCGCCAGTAGTTGAGATGTTTCTTGTTAAAACATTTGCCGCATTTATCAAATTTAGCTTTTGAGGGCCATCATCTGGGTTAGCAGAGAAGTCATTCCACGCCTTAAAATAGTTTGTCATATCCTTGTAGATACTAGCGTCTTCTAAGTCTGGGAAATTTTGAGCAACTTCTTGAAGGATATTTTGCTTATATTCTGTACTTTGCAGGTTAGATGAAGCTAGTTTTAACCTGCTGTACGTGAACTCATCGTGTATGCGAGTTACAGTATCTACTTGTGTGCCAGTACCTATGCCACCAGGAATAGTATTCATAGGCATAGCAGCAGATTGCACTACACGCTGGCGAGTATAGTGCTGAGAATCTGCGTTAGTGATATTATGCCCAGTTGTGTTTATTTGTACTTGAGCTGCATTTAGCCCCGTAACGCCTGTATTTAGCGACATAAAAATATTTGCCATTATTAAACCCTTGTCTTATATCTTAAATCAGAGCCATATTCGCTATCTTCTGGATTAAATATCTCCTTTGAAAGCGAATCAAAGAAATTTTTAATCAAAACAACGTGTCTAGCATACTCTTTATTCTTTTTATTTAAAAGCTCTAATTTTTCTCTCATAACTACCAATTTTTGTTTTATCTCATCATCAAGCATTTGTGCTAAATTTTTCTGACTATCTGAATTTGAAATTTTAACAAGCTCTTTATCCAAAGCTCTTTTTGTATCCTCAAATTGCTTTATTAGTGCCGTTTTTACTCTCACGCTCTCATCAACTGCTGAGTGCTTTGCCTCTTTGATATTTGCTATATCTTGCTCAGTCGTACTTATAAGCTTATCTAAAGTATCTATGGCATCGTTAAGATATTTTTTTAGCATACTGCCCTTTTTCCTTAAAAATTAATTTTACAAAAGAGTATCAGCGATAGCCTTCGCCGTTTTTTTCATATCTAGCTCGTAGCTTCCATCGGCAATAGCAGACGCTATTTTTGCTACCCTGCTCTCTTCTTTTTTATTTACCTCTACTGACGGCTCTTTTTTAACATCATTTGTTTTGTTTAACAAATTTGTCTGAACGCCAGATTTTACACTTAAAGAACTTATCATTTTTAACCTTTTTCTAGGATTTCTCCTGACTACATCGGCATAAAATGATTTTTCTTAAGACCTTTGCTTTAAGAAATTAAATAAAAGGTCACTAAAACCTAAATTTCCACCAAGCGACTGACTCATCGTGTCGTTATACATTGATTTATAGATGTCAGAACCTGCCGTTTTTGGGAATAGAGAATTTTTCTCATCATCTTTTAACGCTATATCAAGCACCTGTTTTACCAAAAACGATTCAAACGCGTCAGTTTGCTCTTTTAACAGCTTATCTTGCTGTGCCACACTTTGCTCTTTTAGCTTATTTGTTCGCAAATTTGAGTATGCGTTTAGAGCCATTGTATTATCAATTTGCATTAAATTATCTCCACATCTACGTGTATAGCACCCACACGCTTTAAATTTTGAAGTATCGCGATAATATCGCTAGGACTTGCACCAAGCTTATTTAAGGCTCTAGTTACACTAGCGATAGTTGTTTTTTGCTCTTTAATACGCAACATATTTGCCTTTGAGTTTATAGATGAGCCATCAAGCAAATCTACCTCGCCCTCAGCACCCTCTTCATATGAACTTGGCTCGATTTTGATAGTTATATCGCCGTGAGTTAGCACAACTGGATCAACGCTTACGTTTATACCGCTTACGATAGTTCCTGTGCGTTCGTCTATTACTATCTTATCGTCTGCCTTATAGTCTATCTCAAGCTCTAGAACCTTGCTTAAAAGCTCAACAGCACTTATCTCATCTGGCTTTCTTAAAACTATCGTTCTTGGATCTATCGCTAGTGCGACACCCTCGTCTAAATTTGCATTTATTGTGTCTTGAAGCTGATTTGCTGTTTTAAAGCTAGAGGTTTTAAGGCTTAAATTTATAGTTTGTTGATTGTAAATATCATAAAGAACCTCTCTTTCAACCAACGCACCACCAAGTATAGAACCTGCTGTAACGTGATTACTCCCGGTTCTGCCAACATTTTTACCACCGATACTTACAGCACCTTGAGCAAGTGCGTATATATCGCCATCAACACCCTTTAAAGGCGTCATTAAAAGCGTTCCGCCCTGCAAACTTTTAGCGTCGCCAATTGATGAGATTGTGATATCTAGCCTATCTCCGTGTCTTGCAAACGGCGGAAGTGTGGCTGTTACCATTACAGCTGCGGTATTTTTTGATTTTATATCATCAGGATTTATCTTTACGCTAACGGTTTGAAGCATATTTGAAATGGATTGTATAGTAAATTTTGACGATCCGCCATCACCAGTTCCATTTAATCCCACAACCAAGCCATAGCCTATAAGCTGGTTTTCACGAACTCCAACAACACTGGCTATATCCTTTACCTGCGTTGCCAAAAGAGCTTGAGTGATAGCAAAAAAACAAGCAAAAGCCCAAAATTTTCTCATCATTTTCCCTTGCAAATTTCATAAATTTACAAATTACAAGCAAAAAATATTCCAAAAATTTTAAACAAAATAACTAAGAGAGGTCGCACCAAATTTTTTTGTCTTTAAAAGTCTGAAATTTGAAAAATTTTCAGGCATTTTAAAATCGCTAGAGTGCTCAAAAACAACCATTTTTATCTTTTTAAAATCTAAATTTTCAACCATTTTTATAAGCTTATCATACACCCCACTAAATCCATCCCTAAAATCAAATGGAGGGTCAAGATAGATGATAAACTGCTCATCTTTGTTTGTGATGATTTTTGGCAAAATCTCAAAACTATCGCCATTTATAGCCTCTAAATTTTGGGCGTTTAAGCTTTTTAGATTGTTTTGAGTAAGTTTAAACGCATTTTTATCTATCTCAATTGCGATACTACTTTTAGCCCCATTACTAACCGCCTCACAAGCCATAACACCGCTTCCGCCAAAGCCCTCGATAAAGACCAAACCACGAAGCTCATCTCTGATTGTATTAAAAAACGAGCCTTTTACGATCGACTTTGTGCTTCTTGTTGTGCTTAGGCTTGGAAGCTCAAGTTTTTTTCCTTTATAAATTCCGCTTGAAATCGTAGTAAAAAGTTTCAACCTAATCCCTTATAAGCCCCATAAGCTCTTTTTTGAAATTTGCTAAAATCAAATCAAGCCTTGCCTCAAAGTCCATACTTTTGCTAGAATTTTGTCTGTTTAAGGCAACGGAGTAAAATTCTTCTAATGCATTTATTAAATTTTGTTTTGTAAATGGCACACAGATGTGGGAGCCTATCAAAAATAGCGGTTTATGTGTATTAAGTTTTTTATCTGATACAATAAAATCGCAATCTTTGTGGTGTGAAACAAACTCTTTACAAAACATCAACAGGCTATTTTGCAATATAATGCAATCGCACTCAAAAGAAATTTTCATATTTTTCCTTTTGTAAATTTTGGCTAATTTTAACATTTTTTGTATAAATTTCTAAAGTTTTTCCCAAAAATAACGATATAAGGTTAGAAAAATAATTTTCAAGGAGTGAAAATGGAGATTGGTAGCAACAACCCAATAACTCAAACTAGTATACCTATGCAAAATGTCTCTAGTACTGGGCATAATCTACAAACAAGAGAGATTGAAAATGTATCAAAAAGCAATGAGTTAGACGGACTAAACCAAGATGAGTTAAAAAACAAAATGAAAGACGTGACAAAGGAGCTAAACACTCAGATGGAGCGTTTAGAAACAAATATAAGATTTGACTACGATGGAGATGTTAATCTTATGATTGTTAAGGTCACTGAAGCTAGCACAGGCGAAGTTATAAGAGAACTTCCAACAAAAGAAGCACTGAAAATTTCTAAATACTTTAAAGAGAGTATAGGTTTGCTTTTTGACAAGGAGAGTTAAAAATGGCAGAAGTATCAAGCACAACATCAACACCAAGTACAACCACTACAAGCACTAGCACAAATACAAAGGCTAATACATCAAAAACAGGTATAATGGGTCTTGGTAGTAATAACAAACTAAACGACGAAACACTAGATAAGCTAAAAGCCGCAGATAGTGCAGCTATAATAGATCCTATCACTAGAAAGATAGATAAAAATACTGCACAAAAAGAGGATCTTGGTGCGTTAATAGGTCTTGCTAAAAATTTAAGTTCTAGCTTTTCATCGCTCACAGATGAAACAAACTATCTAAAAAGACAGGTTACATCAACTGGCACAAGTGCGTCTGTGGCGGCTGTTACAGGCGTTGCTATCCAAGATATAAGCCTAAATGTGCAACAGCTAGCACAAAGAGATAGCTTCCAAAGTGAAAAATTTAGCAGTCAGCTAAGCCTAATAGGCATAGCAAGCGACTCTAGCTTTGATATAGAAATAAGAGGCGTAAAATACACAATTGATTTAAAACCGTCTAGTACGTATCAGGATTTAGCAGATCTTATAAATGAAAAAGCTGGTGGCGACGTCCAAGCTAGAATGATAAACGTTGGCAACGGATATCAAATGGTATTACAGTCAAAATATACCGGCGAAGAAAATAGTATGAAGCTAACAAGCACATCAGGCGACGCACTAGAAAAACTAGGCTGGGATAGCAAGACTATACCAGTTAAAGACGATAATGGAGCAGCTGTTTTAAATCCTGACGGCACACAAAAAACTACTACAAATTTAGAAAAAAATAGGCTAACAACAGCCAGTGACGCAAAATTTGAGTATAACGGACTACAAATCACTAGAAAAAACAACACATTTGACGACCTACGCTCAGGCGTTACGATAACATTAAAAGAAACTGGTGCTTCAAATTTCAGCATAGGAAACGATACGTCAGAGCTATTAAAAGCTGTTGAAACTATGATGGGCTCATACAACAACTTCTTAGCGGCTCTTGAGATAGGCACAAAATACGATGATAAAACTGGCGAATCTGGACAGCTACAAGGCGTAAATGAGGTAACTTCTATCAGATCAACTCTGCATAGAATTTTTACATCACAAGATTCAAACGGCAATAGCATAACCGACTTTGGCATAACCATTGGCGAAGATGGAAAACTAGCCTTCATAGATCCAAAAGATCCTACAAAAACATCAAACGACGCTAGTGTATTTTTATCAAAACTAAACAGCAACCACGAAGCTATTAAAAATTTCTTTATGGGATTTTCAAAAATAGAGCCGATATCATACACAGGCACTTCGGACGTATCAGCTGGTAGCGTCGAGCTAAAAAGTGGTGATCTAACGATAAATGGCATATCTGTTAAACTAGCGCAAACAAACACGAGTGCAACGGCGGAAGAGAACGCTCTAGCACTTTTAAAGGCTATAAATTCTACTGGAATTATTGGCGTAGAGGCGACTTTAAGCAGTGATCAAAAACGCATAATGCTTAAAGCAAGCGACGGCTCAGATATAGAGATTAAGGGCAATAACTCGGTCTTAGCAAAATTTGGTATGTCTGAAAACACCATAAGAGCAAAAACTACAAATTTTGACGGGCTATTTACTAAGATGAGCGATCAGCTAGATAAACTCGTTGGCTCAAACGGAAGTCTTACGATTTATGATAAAAAACTAGCAGATGATAACAAAAAGCTAACAGATGAGAGAGAAAAGGCTCAAACAAATTTGGACGATAAATATAAGCAAATGCGCGATACTTGGTCTAAATATGATACACTTATCGCAAAACTTGAAAATCAATTTGCAACACTAAAAGCAATGATAGATGCTGAAATGAAAAAGAAAGACTAGGAAAAACATGATAAATAACACTGCTTATGCGGCGTATGCTCAGTCTAGTGTTGGAGGCATAGAGTCTCCAACCAAACTTATAGAGATGCTTTATGACGGAATTTTGCGTTTTATATTTCGCACAAAAAAGGCCATAGAGGCTGGAGATGTGGAAAAAAAAGTGCTTAATATAAACAAAGCAAATGCTATATTTATCGAGCTTTTAAACTCTTTGGATTACTCTCAAGGAGACGTCGCGCACTACTTAAGCGGTCTATACGCAAGACAAATTCAACTTCTTGCTATGGCAAATTTAAAAGATGACCTAGACGCTCTAAATGAGGTCACAAATGTCGTAAAGCAACTTTCAGAAGCTTGGAGAGAGACTACAAATGAGCAGTGAATGGCTTAAAAATTTTAAACTCGCAATTATCAATGAGGATTTAGAGCAGATACAAAAAAGCATAGAAAATTTCAATATTCAAAATTTTAAAGCAGATGAAGCCATAGAGGCACAAGCACTAATACAATCAGCTTTAGAGCTTTTTAAAAACGCAAGTTCTCGCATACAATCCGAGATCATAAAACTAAAAAACGTAAAACACTACATACAGCAGTCTTAGTAGGTTTCCCCACAAAGTGTGGGAGAAATTTCATTATAT
This sequence comes from Campylobacter mucosalis, assembly GCF_013372205.1. Lineage (NCBI taxonomy): Bacteria > Pseudomonadati > Campylobacterota > Epsilonproteobacteria > Campylobacterales > Campylobacteraceae > Campylobacter > Campylobacter mucosalis. The sequence goes on along the minus strand of NZ_CP053831.1, from coordinate 811,030 downwards.
CAACTTTGTTGCATCAATAATATTTAAATCAAGTCCTAACTTTTCATTATCAAGACCGAGTGCTAAACCTACAAGCTGTGAAAGATGAATGATAGGTTTTCTAACTTCAGAACCCCTAGCGTCTTGGTAGCGTTCTTGATAGATGTCAAGTTGCATTTGACAAAGTGGGCAAGGTGTAACAACACAATCTGCACCATTTTCATCAGCATTGCCAACGATTTGAGATGACATCTTTTGAACTGATTTTACAGCTGGATAACTAGCGTGAAAGCCACAGCAATCAAGGCATTTCTCAAACGGTACAATAGTAGCACCAAGCGCAGAAACAACAGCTTCAAAGCTCTTTGGATTTGTTGAGCTCTCTTTTGAGTCGTAAGCTTTTTCAGGGCGAACACTATGACAGCCGTAAAATAGAGCTACTTTTAAATTTGAAAGTGGCTTAACAACTTTTGCTTTTAAAGTATCTAAATTTTCATATAAAACCCACAAAAGACTTGTTATCTCATTACTACCTTGATACTTCATATTTCCTTTTGCTAAAAACTCATTTATACGATCCTTTGCGCCCTTATCCAAAGTATCCTTTGCACGAGTGAGTGTAAGCATACAGGTTGAGCAAGTAGTTAACATAGGCATATTCATACCTTCTGAAAGTGCGATATTTCTAGCGTTTGCTACAAGTGCCGCTAATGGATCAACATCTTGTGCCTGAGAAGCACCACAACAGCTCCAGCCCTTAATCTCGTGTAGAGTTATGCCTAGTATCGGGGCTATCGCCTCTAGTGACATTTTTGATTCTTTGGCTGCTTGACTTAAAACACAGCCAGGAAAAAAAGCGAAATCTTTTTGTTGCATAACTACTCCTTACTAGCAGCTCTAGCTGCCTCTATCATCTTAACTAAGTCATCGTGACCCTCTATCTTCTCGTCGCCAAGGATATGTAGAGGATTCATCTTGCCAGCTTTCATTAGGTTAAATGCTATATCCATTTTAGCTGTATTTGCTAAAACACCCTCAGAGCGAAGTGCTAGGTAAATTTCATTTAATCTACCAGTATCTTCTAAGTCTAAAAGGAAAGCTTCTGCGTGAGCTGGACCTGTGCCATCTTTTAAGCCTTTTCTCATAGCCATAACGCGTAGTCCTGCTATGTCATCAGCAGCACTTATTCCTTTTGGACAGCGGTCAGCACACTCTTGGCAGTGAACACACATCCAAAGACCATTATCAATAGAAGGCTTTAAGTGTATCATAGGATCTTTTGAACGTGAGTCATAAGCTGCTCTAAAAGCGTGAGTAAATACAAATGGCTCCATATAGTCACTTGCGTCAGCTTCTAGTTTATTACACTCACTAGCACAGCAACCGCATAGAATGCAGTCCCATTGTTTGCTGATTCTATCAAATTCCTCTTGAGTTTGCTTACAGCCTTTTTCAGGAGAGAACTCATCTTTTGCAACTATGGTTGGTTTTATCTTGCGTAAATTTTCAATACTAGGTTCCCAATCAACAACAAGGTCAGATATAACACGGAAATTTTTAATCGGAGCGATTTTTAGAGTATCTGGGTTGTCATACTCTTTTAGTAGCTCCTCCATTTTTGTATCACAAGCAAGATATGAATAACCATTAACACGCACAGCACAAGCACCGCAAATAGCAGAACGACAAGATGCTGTAAAGTTAAGTGTGATATCCCTTGTCTGCTTAATGCGCAATAAAACAGAAAGTAGAGTTTTTCCCTCATACTCACTTTTTTCTAATTCATAAGTTTGCTCAAACTGCTTATTTCCGTCAAAACGTTGTATTATAAATTTCATGCTGGTTTCCTTCCATCTAGGCTAAATTCTGTTATAACAACATCTTTATAACCTAGCTCTAGCTTATTATCTTTTAAAGTCACTATACTGTGTTTTAAGAATTTCACATCATCTCTTTTTGGATAGTCCTCACGTGTGTGAGCACCACGGCTCTCTAGTCTGTTTTGTGCAGCCAAACAAGCACAGCGTGATAGTAAAATAAGGTTTCCAAGCTCTACATAGTCTGTAAATGCTGTATTCATAATTGGGTTTGAATTTGGAACTTTTAGTTGATCGTATTTAGCTTGAATTTCTTCTAAATTTTTAGCCAACAAATCAAGCTTATCCTGAGTTCTAAAGATACCCATATTATCCCAGTTTTGTCTGCCTAGCTCTTCACGAAGTTTATACATCTCTTCTGTTGTTCCGCCACTTGTGACATCTTTAAATTTATCTTGCCATTGTTTAGCTAGTTTTGACGCATTTTCTCCGTTTCCAAATTTTGCATCTTTTGCGTAGTTTGTAGCACCTACTCCAGCCAAATAACCAGTAACCATAGCGTCTGTCAAAGAGTTACCGCCTAAGCGATTTGCACCGTGGATAGATATACAACTAGCCTCTCCACCTACGTAAATACCTGGAATTTTCGTGCTCATATCATCTATTTTTACAACCTCGATACCACCCATAGAGTAGTGAGCTGTTGGTCTAATAGGAACTGGTTGTTCTACTAGATCGATGTTCTCAAATAGCAATCCAGTGTGTCTAATCTTAGGAAGTGCTTTTAAGATTTTTTCTTTACCAAGGTGGCGAACATCGCAAAGAACGTAAGAGCCAAGACCTTCGCCATAACCTCTACCTTCGCGGATCTCTATTTCTATCGCACGAGCAACTACGTCACGAGGAGCTAACTCCATCTTTTCGTGATAGTTTTTCATAAAACGCTCACCTTTATTATTTAAAAGGTATCCACCCTCGCCACGTGCCGCTTCTGTTATTAGAGTTCCGCCATTTGCAACACCGGTTGGGTGGAATTGTATCATCTCAGGATCTTCAAAGCCAAGACCAGCTCTAAGTGCAGCAGCTACGCCGTCGCCGGTTGCAATGTATGGAGTTGATGTTCTGTTGTAAAAAATTCTAGTATAACCACCAGTTGCGATAACTAGCGACTTGCAAAGCACTGGGTAAATTTCTCCAGTTTGGATATTTCTTAAAACAGCACCCTCGCTTTTGCCATTTTCTACACTTATCTCAAGAAGTTCGTGATCCATTAGAAATTTCACGCCATTTGATATAGCGTCATCAAGGCAAGAGTGCATTAGTATGTGTCCAGTTTTATCAGCAGAGAAGTTACAGCGTCTTTTGCTTGCGCCACCCATCATACGCTGAGCAACACCGCCATCTTTACTTCTTGAAAATAGCGTTCCAGTATAGTCTAACTCAGCTATAACCTTACCTGCCATCTCTGTAAATTTTAGTGCAGCGTCTTGATCGACCAAGTAAGCACCGCCTTTAATCGTATCATAAGCGTGAAGCTTGTAGCTATCGCCGTTGCTAAAATCAGTAACACCGTTTATACCGCCTTCTGCCATACAGGTTGCGTTGCGTGATGGCATCATTTTAGTGGCCACAACGACTGTTAAATTTGGGTTTGCTTTTCTTGCTGCCACGGCTGCACGAAGACCTGCTCCACCAGAGCCAATAACTAAAATATCGCAAGATGGTAAGCCCTTTTTGTTACCATTATCCTTTGCTTCGTCTGCCAGAACACTCGCACCGCTACCGCTAACTGCCAATGCACTGACGCCAATACAGGCTGATTGTAGAAAATCACGTCTGGTAAATTTTTGTTCACTCATTGATATTTCCTTAGAAAAATTACTTAAATTAATGGCAAAAAAGCCAAAACCAAAATGCGTAAAAACGCAGCCCCTTAAAAACAAGTTGGGATTTTACTTTATTTTTACTTTCAGTTTCTTTAAATCTTATATTTTTTTTAATTTTTTTTACTAAATTGGACTTAATAAGTATTGTTTAAAAATATGATAAATTTATTACTGAAAATGCGGTAAAATCAAAGTGGATTAAAATTATCTTATTTTAAGGAAAGTATCAAAAAAGTAGCAGTAATGATAACACTACTGCTACACAATGGGTAAATTTGTATGATTATGCTATTAAATTTTTAGCATATTTTAAGCCAAGTTCATAAGCCTTTTCATTTGCCTCTTTTACCTTAGCAGGGACGTGAGAGAGCATGCTCTCTTTTACTATGTTTTCATCTATACATTTGCTCATAGCCACCGCAACTCCTAAGGCAACAACGCTTTGAGTGATTACGTTGCCGACCTCCTCTTTTGCTATTGTAATTATTGGAATTTCATAAATTTTATATCGCTTTTTATCATCGTCACTAGGTTTTACCAAATTTGGCTCAACTACGATTATGCCGCCCTCTTTTACTCCGCTTTTAAACGCGTCATAGCTAACTTGGGCAGTTGCTAACATAAAATCTATCTCGCCCTCGTTGGCATAAGGGTATAAAATTTCACTCTCATCAAGGATAATGTCAACCTTTGTCGGTCCGCCCCTTACTTGAGATGTGTAAGTTGAAGCCTTTACGCCGTATCCACCGCTTTCTATCTTTGCGGCTGCTAAAATTTCACCAGCAAGTATGACGCCCTGTCCACCAACTCCAACAAATCTAAGTTCGCTTTTCATACTAGCTCCTTAAAATCTATCTCTACGCCATTTTGCATTTTATCAATAACTTTCGCATAAGCTTTTGTATATTCGGTGCGTTCGCCTTTGTGTAAAATTCCTATAGGGAATTTATCAAGCCTTTGCTCGTCATCTAGCACTTCAAATTTCGCTTTATCTATGATACGAGAGTCTATCCACTCTAAATTTTTAACAGCCTCTGCCATTTTGTTTTTACGTCCTAAATTTATATGGCAATTTGAAAAAATATCAAAAAATGCGTATCCATCGTGGCTAAAGCCCTCTTTTAAAATTCTCGTTAATTTATTTGGGTCTAAAACAGATGAACGTGCGACAAAATTTGCGTCAGCACCCATTAAGAGCTTACAAGCATCAAAGCTAGGATCGATGTTGCCATACTCTGCTGTTGCAGTCCAAAAGCCACGTGGAGTTGTCGGACTGGTTTGGGAATTTGTAAGTCCATAGATAAAGTTGTTTATCAAAATGTGCTTTATTCCGATGTTTCTGCGTGCTGCGTGTATGGTGTGGTTGCCACCTATAGCTAGTCCGTCTCCATCGCCAGTCACGACGATAACGTGCTTATCTGGGTTTGCTAACTTTATGCCGGTAGCATAAGCTGTAGCTCTGCCGTGTGTTGTATGAACGGTGTTGCAGTTTATATAGCTTGAAAAACGCCCAGAACAGCCAATGCCAGAAACCACGCAAACATCGTTCATATTCCAGCCAAGTTCATCAATAGCACGTATGACGCTTTTTAGTATCACGCCATCTCCGCAACCCCAGCACCAAAGGGTTGGCATTTTATTTGTGCGTAAATATTTATCGTAATTAAATGCCATAACACTCTCCTATTTTAGCTTCAATCTCGCTTGGGCTTAGCGGTCTACCATTGGCTTTTAGCAGTGTTTTTAAATCATCTCTTAAAAGTATTTTTGCGATCTCTGTGCTATATTGCCCCATATTTAGCTCACAAATTAAAATTTTGCTAAATTTTTTGCCTAAATTTTCAAACTCTGCTTTATCCATAGGAAATAGCGATATTGGCTTAAACAGCCCTACTTTTACGCCCTTTGCTCTTAAATTTAGCACAGCTTGTTTTGCACTAAGAGCAACGCTTCCATAAGCTATGATACAAATTTGCGCATCATCAAGCATAAAATTTTCAGATCTAAAAAGCTCATTTGAGTGTGCGTCTATTTTATTAAAAAGCCTTTTTATATTATACTCGACAATCTCGCCATTTTCTGTTGGAAAGCCACTTTGTGCGTGATGAAGTCCAGTAACGTGATATTTGTAACCTTTAAAAAATGGATTTAAAACAGCTGGTTTATCAATATCTACACCGTATGGCTCGTAGCTAGACGTATCGCCACTAAATTCCGCTCTGTTTAAAATTTCAAGCTCACTTACATCAGGCAAAACAACCTTACCTTGCATATGCCCGATGGTTTCATCAAGAAGCAACATAACAGGTGTCATAAAACGCTCAGCCATATTAAAAGCGTGAATCGTCTGAGTGTAGCACTCTTGCAAACTTGAAGGTGCTAAAACTATCATATTTACATCGCCGTGAGTTGGGTTTTTTGCTTGAAGTATATCGCCTTGAGCCACACGTGTAGGAAGTCCAGTGCTTGGACCACCACGCATAACATTTACTATAACAAGCGGAATTTCAGCTATAAAACCATATCCTATCTGCTCGGCCTTTAGTGAAATTCCAGGACCAGAACTAGCAGTCATAGCCTTAACACCACTCATAGAAGCTCCAAGAGCCACACAAATACCTGCTATCTCGTCTTCCATTTGTATAAAAGTCCCGCCATTTTTAGGCAATAGTGAGCTTAGTTTGTGTGCTATTTCGCTACTTGGCGTTATAGGATAGCCTCCAAAAAATTTGCACCCAGCATCAATAGCAGCCATAGCCACCAGCTCGTTTCCAGTCGTAATCATCTCTCTCATTTACAGGCTCTTTCTGTGTTTTTCATATCTTTCCTTTATAGCTTGTAAAATTTATTTGCTCTTACTGCTACGGCTCGCTCTTTGCTTGTGGCTGTAAGTTTGGCAAATTTATAACCCTTATTTGCAACATAAATCGCAAAATCAGGACAATGTAACTCGCAATCACGACACCCTATGCACTCGTGCGGATATACAACTTCTATCATTTTACCAAGCACCGCATTTGGCTCTATCCTCATCGCAAGGACACCAGCAGGGCAGTTGCTTACGCATATATCACAAGCCTTACACCTACTCTCATCAACCCAAACGGCTATATCATCTCTATCTATCATAACTCTAGTTTCCTTAATCAAATTTGCAGTTACAAATTCTCTTCTACAAATTTTATATTTTTAGCTATCTCGTCTTGACTCTCTTTTAGCTTCTCTTGTTCGATTTGAGTTAAATTTAGCTCAAAAATTTCACAAATTCCATCTTTTGCGATACTAGCAACCCTACCACAAGCAAAGCCGTCAAGTATCACGCTCACGCTTTGAAGCTCTTTTTTATCTTTTATGATAGCCTCACAAAGCTTCACAGCTCCAGCCGCTGGAGCATAAAATGCCGAAGTTCCAACAAGCTCTACAAATTTTGCTCCACCATTTTTTGTATCATCGCTGATGTTTTTAAACTCGTCATCGCTTAAGGCGTCTTTTACGTAGTTTTTAGAGATTATCATCTTATCATTATGTGCACCTACAACCATACTTTTACTATCGGCATCGCCTTTTAGGTTTGAAATTTCATACCTTAATCTAGCACTATCAAGCTCTCCTGCCATACCTATTATCTTACTACTTTTAAAGCCTGTAAATTTTTGTGCTAGATACACCATAACGTCAAGTGGGTTTGTAACCATTATCAAAATAGCATTTGGAGCGTAGGTTTTTACATTTTCCATTACGCTTTTTAGGACTTTTGCATTTATAAGAAGTAAATCCTCTCTGCTCTGACCAGGCTTTCTTGGGCTACCTGCTGTCATAACCACTATGTCGCTTTTACTTACAAGTGTGTAGTTATCGCCACCATTAACCTTTATAGGTAGGTTAAAAACCTGTGTACTTTGTGCTATATCCATAGCTTTTGACTTTGCGTGATTTGCAAATATGTCAATGATGGCTAGTTCATCACAAAGCCCCTTTAAAGCAAGTGCATAAGCCACACTCGCACCAACATTTCCTGCTCCAATAACTGAAATTTTCATACTCTATCCTATTATTTGATTTAGTGTTTTACTCGGTCTCATTAGCGAATTTATGGTATTTTCGTTTAAATAATACCAACCGCCAAGATCTGCTTGTTTACCTTTATTTTGTGATAATTCCGCCTTTATAATCTCTTCATTCTCTAGCAGTTTTTTATAAAGCTCATTAAAACCATCTATGCCGCTATCTTTTAGCTCACTAGCCCAGTAAAGTGCTATATAATAATGACTAAGTCTAGTATCCGCCTCTCCTACTTGCATTTTTGGAGATCTATCGTCCTTTAGGTATCTAGCGACGGCATTATCTAGTGCTTTGCTTAAAATTTTAGCATTTTTACTACCTTCAAATTCAAGCGAAGCAATTAAAGCCAAAAACTCGCCAAGACTATCCCAACCAAGATGATTTTCATCTCTAAGCCCCATAGCAAGTCTAGGTGCAGTCCCACCAGCTCCCGTTTCAAAAATAGCTCCACCACAAAGTAGTGGCACGATAGATAGCATTTTTGAGCTGGTACCAAGCTCTAAAATAGGAAACAAATCCGTTAAATAATCACGCAAGACATTACCAGTAACACTAATGACATTTTTGCCCTCTCTTATCATCTGAAGGCTTTTTTTGCAAGCGTCTTGGTAGTTTAAAATTTCATAGCAAACGTCGTTTAAATCGTTAAAATTTTGTATGATTTTTATTAGGTTATTATCGTGTTCTCTATCCTTATCTAGCCAAAATATCAAAGGTTCACCACTATCTTTAGCACGTTTAATAGCGAGTAAAATCCAGCTTTGTATCGCTTCAATGCTTGTTGTCATCGCCCTAAAAATATCACCCTTTTTAACGCTAAATCTAAAAATTTCCTCACTTCCAGATATCACAAACTCGCCATCAGCTCCCGCTATAAATGTCTTATCGCTACTTCCATACTCCTGGGCTTTTTTTGCCATTAAGCCGATATTACTTACGCTTCCTAGTGTTGCTACATCAAGCTTTTTATTTGCCTTAAAATCCTCAACTACTGCTTCATAAACCCTAGCATACGTGCTATCTGGTATTATGATTTTACATTCACGCAAGGCTCCATTTTTATCGCTCATCTTGCCAGAATTTCTTAATAGTGCAGGAACAGAAGCGTCAATTATGACATCGTTTGGAACGCCAAAATTATCCACGCCTTGCTTTAAATCAACCATAGCCACATCTGGACGACTGGTATAAACTTCTTGAAATTTGGCTAGAATTTTATCTTTATTTGGCAGATTTTCAATCTTTGCAAAAAGCTCTTTTAGACCACTATTGGCGTTTACTCCAGCACTCTTTAAATCAGCTTCAAACTCACCAAAAACATCTTTAAAAAATACCCTTAAAGCCCTACCAAATATCACAGGATCGCTTACTTTCATCATAGTAGCTTTTAAATGCAAACTAAAAAGCAGGTCTTTACTCTTTGCATCATCAATCTGTTTATGAAAAAATTCATCAAGACTATCAATACTCATATAACTAGCGTCGATAATATCGCCCGTTTTAACAGCTATATCATCTTTTAAAATCTCTTTTTTGCCGTCTTTGTGTATAAATTCTATTCTTAAAATTCCATCTTTTTTTATGACATTTGAATGCTCATTTGCGTAAAAATCGCCACCATTCATATATGCTACTTCGCATCTATTTTTCTCGTCCCACTCGCCCATATAGTGCGGATTTTGCCTTGCGTAATCCTTTACCGCCTTTACACTTCTTCTATCTGAGTTACCCTCTCTTAAAACCGGATTTACCGCACTTCCTAGGACTTTTTGGTATTTTTGTTTATTTGCCCTCTCCTCTTCGTTTTGTGGCTCATCAACATACTTTGGCAAGTCATATCCTAAAGAATTTAGCTCATCTATTAGCGAATTTAGCTGGGGAAGTGAGGCTGAAATGTTTGGGAGTTTTATAATATTTGCGTCGCTCTGTTTTACGATTTTTGAAAGTTCTAAAAGTCCGTCTTCGCACTTATTAAATTGTGCTAAAACCCTACTGGCAAGACTTATGTCAATCTCTTTTAGATTTATACCAGCTCTGCTTAAAAAGCACTTTAAGATAGGCAAAAATGAAACAGAAGACACAAATGGTGCTTCATCGGTTTTTGTCCAGATGATTTGGCTCATTGGCTTTCCTTACTAAATTTAGACAAATTTATCATTTTTTAAATTAAAAGCTTTTAAAAATGCCCTATTTTTGAGAATTTATATTTTGATTATGCTCACTTATCGTCTTTGAAAATCTATGTTTTTTGCTCTTTTTATCAAGCACAAAGTATAAAAATTCCGTATTTGCGGGTGCTATGGCTGCTTTTATGGCACTTATTGAAACGGAACAAACAGGAGTTGGTGGAACTCCGTCGTTTAGATAGGTATTAAACTCGCTCATATCGGTTTTAATGCGTTCAGAAGTAATCACATCGTGCGAGTATATGCCGTAGTTTAAAGTGCCGTCCATTTGCAAACGCATACCCTTTTTTAGTCTGTTGTAAATCACAGATGAAACGATTGGCATTTCATCGTTATTTGCGGCTTCTTTTTGAATTACCGCGGCGATTGAGAGTATTTTAAACCATTTTTTTTCATTGTATTCGCCAAAAATTTTAACAGACAGATCCTGTTGTGCCTTTTTTGACGAGTTTATGAGATAGTAAATCAAGTGTCGCTCACTAATACCAAGTGGAATTTTGTATGTATTTGGCACTAAAAATCCGTCTGGCAAAGGTGCTATTTTGGCGTATTCCTCATTTAATTTAACTGGATTTAAATTTAACTTTTTAGCAACTTCATTTAAAAATACAATCGTCGTTTCGCCAGGGATTAGGGTTATATCAGTCATCGCAGCCTTTGCCTTTGTAAGACGCTCTAAAAACTCGCCCCTAGTAAGAGTGGTTTTACCCATATTTATCCAGCCAGATTGCGGTTTTCCCATAAAGTGCAAAAGATACTTATCAAGCACACTAATCTTAAAATTTTTATCAACTAAATAAGATATAATCTCGCCAACACTTCCCTTTGGCATAAAAACCACTTTTGACGTGCTAACTGGGCAAGAAAGATAAAAAAGGATACTTACAAAAAAAATGATAAAAATATCAAAAATCACAAGAATTGCTGGATATTTTATAAAATTTTTTATCATCTTAACTCTTTCTGTCATACTAATCCTAAAATATGGTATCAAAATCGATAATTTCGAGTTTGCTGGTATAAAACTTGAGAAATTATACATTAAACTAAATAAAAAAATAATTTTTCTAGCTGATAACATAACTCTACCAAATTTAAAATTTTCAAACGAACATAGCTCATCAGCAGATTTTTACAAACTTTCAAAGAGTGCTATTTGGATAGATAGAATTTTTGAAGAGATTTGGCTAAAGGATATTTTTATAAGCGGTGTAAATCTTAAAATTTTATATCAAAATGGCAGGTTTTTTGTAGATAGCCCATATCTTGGCGTAGATTTAAAAATTGATAAAAATAGCGACAATATCGATGTTTCAAACTTAAATTTTAAAGATTTTAACCTAAGCGTAAATGGCAGTGCAAACGCGGATTTTAAAAACAGAAAATATGAATTTAAAGGGGCGTTTAAAACTCACGAGATAAGCGGAAATATAAATTTTGATATGTTAAAAGATGAGTTAAGATATAAAATTTATGACGCAAATGCTACTTCGCTTAAAAATTTTATGAACGAACTTGCTAAAAAAACAGATCTTAATAAAGAGGTTAAAAGCTGGATATACGGCTACATAGTAGCTAGTGAGTATAGTATAAGCGAGTTAAATGGCAAAATTAATCTAGCAAAAAACGACGCTTTTTTAGATGAGTTAAACGCAAAGGCAACGGCTAGAAATTTAAAGATCAGTCTAGATAAAAGTGTAAGTCCAATAAGTGTAAAAGACGCAAATATCACGCTTAGTGGCTCAAAGTTAAGCTTTAGTCTAAACGAGCCAAGCTATCAGGGTAAAAAACTAGATGGATCAAGCCTTTACATATATGATATTTTTGATGAAAAAAGGGCTGGAATTTTTATAAACATAAAAACCAGTTCATCGCTAGATAGCCATATACACGATATTTTAAAGGTCTATGATCTAAAAATACCAATCATTCAAAAAAGTGGCAAAACGGATACAAATTTAGACCTAAACGTCAGTTTTGACACATTAGATGTAACAGCAAATGGTGAGTTTAAGCTTAATAACTCAGAAATTTTAATACAAAATGCGCCATTTAAGGTAAAAAAAGCAGATGTCGTGCTAAAAGATACGACAAATTTGTATATTGACGCAAAAAATTTAAGTATGGATATTTTTAATGCAAGTGGAGTAGCAAAACTTGATTTAAACACTAGCAAGGGTAAAATAGACGCTAAAGTCGAGTGGTTAAAGATAGATGACTTGCTTAGTTTAAAAGATCAAAATTTAAAAGCCACGCTTGATTTTAGTGGCGACGATACGATACTTGCATTAGAAAATTTAGATACTAAATTAAAATTTTCCACACACAAAAATAGCATAAAACTATCAAACTCGCAAAACATAATAAAACACTCAAAACTCCTAGAAAAAATCGGCATAAGTGCGTTTAAAACCATAGATATAAATACAGAAAATTTTACGCATTTTGACGTAGATGCTTTGGGTGTGAAATTTGACCTGCCATTTTATAAAAAAGATCTTAGCAAATACGAAAATGATGACTTTAAAATTTTAATAAATAAACAGGATATCAAAGGCGAAACTTCAAGCGGTCATTTAAGCTTTGAGGTAAAAAACAGCAAAGATGTTGGTATTAAAATAGACGGAGTAGATCTATTTGCAAAGACCGATGAAAACTCAAGCTTTACAAGCTCTCTTGATGATATCAGTCTAATTTTACAAGCAAAAAACTCAAACATTATACTAAATGATTTAAACAGAACACTAGAGCTTAAAGAGTATCAGCTAACAGCAAAAAAGGATTTTTTAAAGCTTGGCTCAAATGCTTACGGCGGACGGATAAATTTAAATAAAATAAACGACACAACAACGCTAGAAGCCCGAGATATAGACGGAAAATTTGTAAATGAGCTCTTTAAGATAAATAGCTTTGAGGGTGGGAAATTTAAACTAAAAGTCGTTGGAAATAGCAAATTTTACAAAGGTGAGGTTAGATTTTACGATACATACTTTAAGGACTATGTTTTTTACCAGCAGCTTCTTACTTTTTTAAACTCGATACCATCGCTTATTAGCTTTAAAACTCCAGACTTTAACCAAAAAGGATTTTCAGCAAAAAGCGGAAAGGTTATGTTTGAAAAAAATGGGGATATTTTAAATTTCTTAGCAATTGACATAAAAGGTAGCAGTGCCGATATAATCGGCGCAGGAGAGATAAATCTAAAAGATAAAAATATAAATATTGATCTTCAAATAGAAATTTTAAAAGACGCAAGTTTTATAATAGACAAAATACCAATCATAAATCAAATTTTACTAGGCAAAGAGCGAAAACTATCAACGCTAATAAAACTAAGAGGCACAACAGATAAGCCAAAATATAGCTCACAAGTGCTAAAAGATACGCTACTAGCGCCATTTAAGATGATTCGCAATGTGCTTGAGGTGCCATTTTTGATATTTGAGTAAGGAAGAAATTTGAAAAACAATCTTTGGATAGTCTATCTAGCTAGTTTCATAGTAGTTTGTGGCGGTGTAAAACTTGCAAATAGTGTGATTATGCCGTTTTTAATGGCACTTTTTATAGCCATAGTCATAAACCCATTTATAAATCAACTACAAAACAAACTAAAACTCCCTAGAATTTTAGCCTTTAGCATAGTCATTGCGGTTATATTTTTCCTGCTTGGTTTTGTGATAAACACAACGCTAAATACATTAAATGGACTGTTATCTTATATGCCAGAGCTATCTAGTAAACTAAATGCGTTAAGTATGCAAATTTTAGGCAAACTTAGCGAGTATGGCATAGAAAATATAAGCATACCAAGCGAGTTAGAGCCAAACAAAATTTTATCAGCCAGTGTTGAGTTTTTAAAAAATGGAGGAGTGATTGTATCAAAAAGCTTTTTTGTGTTTTTATTAGTAACTTTTATGCTATTTGGGACGCAAATTTTCACAGAAAAAATCAAATATTTTGCAGCCACAAATCCAAAAACCGAACCACTCATAAAAAGCTTCATATCAAACCTAAAGAGCTATTTAGTTATAAAAACCTTAGCGTCACTTGCAACTGGAGTATTTATATTTATAGGACTTAGCATTTTAGGTGTCAAATACGCCCCACTTTGGGGGATTTTGGCATTTGTGCTAAATTTTATCCCAACCATAGGCTCAATAATAGCCGCCATACCAGCACTGCTAGTATCTTTGGCACTAAATGACTTTATGATAACTGTTTGGGTTTTAGCACTATATCTTGCGGTAAATATAAGCATAGGAAATTTTATAGAGCCAAAATTCCTAAGCAAAGGTCTTGGGCTTAGCGTCCTTGTTGTGCTGTTAAGTCTACTATTTTGGGGATTTTTACTTGGCGTTGGCGGTATGTTTTTAGCAGTTCCGCTTACTATGAGCATTAAAATTGCCCTTTTGGCAAATCAAAACACAAAATTTATAGCAGTTTTACTAAGCGATAAAATAGATGAGTAACTAGCTCTCAAGCTCAAGTCTCATCAGATACATATCCTCTCCATCAACTATCTCAAGCTCGTTACTACCGCACTTTGGGCAGATAAATTCATTTACGCTTAGTGTGCTTTGCTCAAGGCACTTTTTGCATTTTATCACGACATCTTGGATATGCACGATAAGCTCTGCCTCATCACACACGCTTTGCGCCTTAACAACGCTAAACGCACTCTGTAAATAGTGTGGTTCAACACCGCTAAGTCTGCCTATTTTTATAAAAATTTTAGTTATCTTACTGGCGTTTTGCTTTTGTGCATTTTGTTCGCACAACAAAAGTAAATTTTGTGCTATACTTAGTTCGTGCATTAGCAAATCCTAGGAAGCAACTCGCCCTTAGGAGGCTCTAAAAATCTGCGAGAACCATAAGCGTTTTGCAAGATAACACGTGAGTTTTTATCGCTTACAATCTCGCCAATTACACTTGCATTTTTATCAAATTTAGACAAAATATCAAGCGCCTTTTTCTCATCATCTGGCTTAACTGCAAGAACAAACGTGCCTTCATTAGCAAGTTCATAAGGCTCAAATCCAAGAAGTTCGCAAATTCCAGTAACCTCATCGCTTACTTTTATACTCTCTTCAAAGACCAAAATTTCACTCTTTGAGTAACTAGCCCACTCATTTAAAACCGCACTTAGTCCACCCCTAGTCGCATCACGCATACAAAGTGGAGTAACCCCACTACCTAAAAGCTCACTAACCACGCCTTTTAAGCTCTTGCAATCGCTCTTAA
Organism: Campylobacter mucosalis; assembly: GCF_013372205.1. Lineage (NCBI taxonomy): Bacteria > Pseudomonadati > Campylobacterota > Epsilonproteobacteria > Campylobacterales > Campylobacteraceae > Campylobacter > Campylobacter mucosalis. Next base: position 795,859 of record NZ_CP053831.1, on the reverse strand, counting down.
GCTCACCAAAAAACTCAAACTCTTCTCTATTTGCAAGAACGACTGCTCCGTGTCTGCCAATATCTGCTGAGAGTAAAATTTTAGCTCCAACTTTTAAACTATCTGTGCAAATATTTGGTGCTAAAATTTCACCAACACCAGAGGTGTTTATGAAAATTTTATCGCATTTTCCCTTTGGGACAACCTTTGTATCGCCACAAACTATCTTTACATCGGCTTCTTTGCACACCTTAGCCATTGAGTTTAAGATACGCTCAAACTCATCTATCTCAAGTCCCTCTTCGATGATAAAAGCACAGCTTAGATATTTTGCACTAGCTCCAACCATAGCAAGATCGTTTATAGTTCCGCACGCTGCGATTTTACCGATATCTGCACCGTTAAAAAAAAGTGGCGTCACGACAAAACTATCCGTGCTAAAGGCCAAATTTTTAAAATCGCCAAGTATCGCACTATCATTGCTCTGTCTTAAAATTTCATTATCAAGCGCCTTAAAAATCGTCTTATTTATAAGATCATTCATCTCTATTCCGCCACCGCCGTGGCTTAACATTATCCGCATTTTACCTCTTTTGCATATTTGTAGTAGGCGGCACAAGCACCCTCTCCTGAAACCATACAAGAACCTATTGGAGTTTGTGGAGTACAAGCCTTTGCGAAAACCTTGCAGTCATAAGGCTTTGCGTGACCTCTTAAAATTTGACCGCATATACAGGCTTTGCTTTCGCCTTTGCTTACGACCTCACAGTCAAAGGCAACCCTCGCATTGATAAAGTCAAACTCTTTTTTAAGCCCCATACCACTTGATTTTATCTCTCCAAGCCCTCTCCACTCAAAATCACATAAATCAAAATATCTATTTACCAGCTCTTTTGCCTTTAAATTTCCTTGTTCGCTAACAACCCTTGAGTATTCATTAAAAACTTCATAGCTTCCTAAATTTTGTTGCTCGACTAAATTTAAAACACTAGCCATCATATCAAGTGGCTCAAAACCGCTAACTGCTATTGGGGTTTTAAACTCATTTGCAAGTTCGTTATACACAGCACTTCCAGTAATCACACTAACGTGAGATGGTGCCAAAAACGCCCCTATTTTCACATCTTTATCGTCCATTATAGCTCTTATGGCAGCTGGGATAGTGACGTGATTTATATGAAAATACAAATTTTTTAGCCCCATTTGCAAGGCTTTTTCTATCAAACTAGCACTCATAGGCGTCGTGGTTTCAAAGCCAATTGCAAAAAATATAACCTTTTTATCTGGATTTTGACTGGCTATTTTTAAGCAATCAAGTGGCGAGTAAAGTGCCCTAATATCACTGCCCTCTGCGCGTAGCTTTAAAAGGCTAGTGTGCGATCCAGGCACTCTTAGCATATCAGCTAAGGTGCAAAATATCACACCATCAAGTGAAGCTAACTTACAAGCCTCATCTATCCTACTTTTTGGCATAACACAAACTGGACACCCTGGTCCGTGTATGAAATTTATATGCTCTCCGACTAAATTTGTAAGTCCAAATTTCATTATCGAGTGAGTGTGTCCACCACAAATTTCCATTATATTAAGTGGCTCTTTGCTAATACTCTTAATACGCTCACTAAGGGCTAAAATCAACCTTTTATCGCGAAAATCATTTATGAGATCCATCTAGCATATCCTTTAATCCCATATCTCCATCATCATCGCTAATGACGCCCTTTTCCATATTATCTGCCATTTGACGATAAATCTCAAGGCTCTCTTGTGCTATTTTTGTATCTATTTTCTCCATTGCAAAGCCAACGTGTATAAGCACGTATTCTCCCACATTTACCGGCTCAGCTATAAGATCAAGACTAACCTTACGCTTTACGCCAAGAGTTTCTACAAGCGCGACATTTTGCTCATCTATCTCAAGCACTTTTGAAGGTATAGAAAGGCACATTTACAAAGCCTTTCTTTTAAATTCCAAAAATGAAAACCAAGCGTCTAGCCCCTCTCCACTTTTACTATCTAGCACGATAACATCGACATTTGGATTTAGTTTTCTAGCTTCACGCTTTACCTTGTCTATATCAAACTCAAAATGCTCTAAAAGGGTAGCTTTTGTAACCACAACAAGATTTGCGTTTTTAAACATCACAGGATATTTTGCAACTTTATCATCTCCCTCAGGCACAGAAAGAAGCACAACATTTATGTGAGTTCCTATATCATAACTAGCAGGACATACCAAATTTCCGACATTTTCTACAAAAAGTAGCTCAAGTGTATCAAGTGGTATATGTAAAATTCCGTGATTAACCATAAAAGCATCAAGATGACACGTCTGACCAGTGCTTATTTGAAAGGCTGGAGCACCAGCTTTAGCTATCCTGTCCGCGTCCGCATTTGTCTCAAGATCTCCCTCTACAACGCCTATTTTAAACTTACCGCCCTTTATCGTAGCCTCTAAAAGCGTAGTTTTACCAGCACCAGGACTACTCATCAAATTTATCCCTAAAATTTTTCGCTTCTCTAGCTCTGCCCTATTTTTAAGCGCTTGTTCGTCATTTACCGATAAAATTTTAGTTATAACATCTATCGTTTTTGAGTCGTTTAACGTAGGGTGCGAATGAGTGTGAGAGTGACTAGTCCCGTCAGCGTGAGTATGCCAACCAGAAACCGAGCAACCGCAATCTTTACACATTGTTATCTCCTTAAAAGCTCATATTTGTGCTATTATAACTCTTTTACTTAAAATTAATATAAAATTTAAAGTTTTGTTTAATTGTTTAATATTTTATCTGAAATTTCACATTTTTTTGATAAAATCAAGCCCTTTAGATAAAAGGATAGATGATGATAACAACACTTCGCGGTATGAAAGACATTTTACACGAGGACTCAAGGCTTTATGAAAAAATCATTAGCGTATGCGAGGATGTCGCTAAAAAATATGGATTTAACCTTATAAAAACTCCGCATTTAGAGCAAACAACGCTATTTAAAAGAAGCGTAGGCGAAAGTAGTGATATAGTCGGCAAAGAGATGTATCAGTTTATCGACAAGGGCGAAAATGACGTATGTTTGCGACCAGAAGGCACAGCTGGAGTCGTTCGTGCCTTTATAGAAAACAAGCTTGATAAGGCTGGTGGAATTTATCGTTACTTTTATCACGGCTCAATGTTTCGCTACGAAAGACCGCAAAAAGGGCGTTTGCGTGAGTTTCATCAGTTTGGAGTAGAGAGTTTTGGCGTGGGTAGCGTGTATGAAGACGCTAGTGTAATACTTTTGGTTGCTGAAATTTTTAACCGCCTAAATATAAGCTACACACTAAAACTAAACTCACTTGGAGATAGCGATAGTATGCCTATATACAGGCAAAAACTTTTAAGTTTTATAGATAAACACAAAGATGAAATTTGCGATGATTGTAAACGAAGACGCGAGATTAACCCTATTCGTGTGCTTGATTGTAAAAACGAAAAGTGTCAAGAAATTTATAAAAACGCACCGGTTATGATAGAAAATTTAAGCCCAAATGCAAAGTCTGATTTTGATAAATTGCGTGAAATTCTAAGCACAAACGGCGTAAAATATGAAGTAGATACAAAGCTTGTTAGAGGACTTGATTACTATTGCAAAACGGCATTTGAGTTTGTAAGCGACGAGATTGGCTCTCAAAGTGCCATAGCTGGTGGTGGCAGATATGATAAGCTTGTTGAGTATCTTGGCGGAAAGGCTAGTTACGGCATAGGTTTTGCAATGGGGATTGAGCGCATAATGGAGATTTTAAAATCAAAACCAAACGAGCAAAAGCGAGATGGGATATATATCTGTGCACTTGATGAGATCGGACTAGATAGGATTTTTAATATCGCTACAGACCTTAGAAAAACGCACAAAGTTGAAGTTTCATTTGAAGCAAAAAAACTAGCAAAACACCTACAAACAGCAGATAATAAAAATGCAAAAATTTTACTATGTATCGGCGAAAACGAACTTAAAAACGACGAAATTTGGTATAAAAATTTAGAAAATAAAGATGAGAAAACGATAAAAATGCAAAATTTAAAGGATCATTTATAATGAACGACTATGGCTTAAATATCTGGGGAAACTCAAATTTTATCATAGAAGACGGCAAGCTATGCCTAAACACACCTAGCAAACCTGCCATTATCGATATCGTAAAACAGATACGAGATGACGGATACAGAGGACCATTACTACTTCGCTTTCCACACCTTATACAAAAGCAAGTAGAGCAGATGTATGCTAGTTTTGCAAAGGCAAAAAAGGAGTTTGGCTACAAAGGAAATTTTAACGCCGTATATCCTTTAAAGGTAAATCAATATCCAGGTTTTGTAAAAAATTTAGTAGAGCTTGGCAAACCTTATAAATACGGCATTGAAGCTGGCAGTAAGGCCGAGTTGCTTTTAGCTATGGCTTACAACAACGAGGGTGCACCCATAACCGTTAATGGCTTTAAAGACAAAGAGATGATAAATATAGGTTTTATAGCCGCAGAAATGGGGCATAATATCACTCTTACAATAGAGGGTTTAAACGAGCTTGAGGCAATTATAGCCATCTCAAAAGAGAGATTTTCACCAAAACCAAACATAGGACTACGCATAAGACTACACAGCTCAGGCTCTGGAATTTGGGCAAAAAGCGGTGGAATTTACTCAAAATTTGGACTAACGTCAACAGAGCTAATAGAAGCCATAAATATGCTAAAAAAGGCAAATTTGATTGAGTATTTTACAATGATACACTTTCATATAGGCTCACAAATAACTGAAATTCATCCGCTTAAAAAGGCTCTTACGGAAGCTGGTAACATCTACGCAGAGCTAAGAAAAATGGGTGCAAAAAACCTAAAAGCGATAAATTTAGGTGGCGGACTTGCTATTGAGTACTCGCAATTTAAACAAACAACAAGCCGAAACTACACACTAAACGAATACGCAAATGACGTGGTTTACCTGCTTAAAACCATAGCCGAGCAAAAAAACGAGCCAGAGCCTGATATTTTTACCGAAAGCGGCAGATATATCTCTGCCTCTCACGCTGTTTTGGTCGCTCCAGTACTTGAGCTTTTTAGCCAAGAGCATACCGAAGAGAAGCTAAATTTAAAGAAAAAAAATCCACAGTTAATCACTGAACTTTACGACCTATACAACAGCATAAAGCCGTCAAACGCACTTGAGTATCTGCACGACAGCGTTCATCATATGGAGAGCGTTTTGACGCTATTTGACCTTGGATATGTTGATTTACAAGACCGCTCAAATGCAGAAGTTTTGGTAAATTTAATAAGCAAAAAAGCAGTATTTTTACTCGGCAACAAAAGCAACATCGATCTAAGCAAGGTCCAAAAAGATGTGCAAGAAAGATACCTTGTCAATTTCTCACTGTTTCAAAGTTTGCCTGATTTTTGGGGACTTGGTCAAAATTTCCCAATTATGCCACTTGACCGCCTTGATATCCGCCCTACTCTACCAGCCTCGATTTGGGACATCACCTGCGATAGTGACGGAGAGATAGGCTACAACGACGAAACAAATCCTCTGTTGCTACACGATGTAGATGTTGAAAAAGAGGACTATTTTTTAGGCTTTTTCTTAGTTGGAGCCTATCAAGAGGTGCTAGGAATGAAACACAATCTCTTTACTCATCCAACCGAAGCAACGATAAAAATAACACAAAGTGGCTTTGAGATAGAAAATTTGCTAGAGAGCCAGAGCATTCTTGATATATTAGAAGATATGGATTATAACATCTATGAGATACAAGATACACTAAATGAACGCCTTGAAAAATCAAGCCTGATAAATGACACGCAGAAAAAGCAGGTGCTTGGTGAGCTATACTTGTTCTTAAATGACAACAGCTACCTAAAAACCATAGAATGATACCAAGAGAAACAAATTTCAAAAAAAGCAAACGACCATTTAAAACATAAGCGTTTGCTTTTAAAAATTTAATATACAATAGCACAAATTTATAAAGGAGTTATCTATGATAGCAAAACGTATTCAAACCCTAAGCGAATCCCTAACAATCGCCATAAGCTCACGTGCAAAACAGCTAAAAGCCGAGGGTATTGACATAATAAGCTTTAGTGCTGGAGAGCCTGACTTTGACACCCCACAAAGTATAAAAGATGCCGTAAAAATAGCACTAGATAAAGGCTGTGGAAAATACACGCCAGTTCCTGGTTCACAAGATGTTTTAAAAGCGATTGCTACAAAGCTAAAAAGAGATAACAACCTAGAATACACCACAAATCAAATCATCACAACAGTTGGCGGAAAACACGCACTTTTTAACGTGTTTCAAGCACTCATAGATGAGGGTGATGAGGTTATCATACCAGCACCTTACTGGGTAAGCTATCCTGAAATGGTAAAATACTGCGGTGGCGTGCCTGTTTTTATCGAGGCTGATGACAGCACAGAGTTTAAAATAAGTGCAGAGCAACTTAAAAAAGCAATAACACCAAAGACTAAAATTTTATCACTAAACTATCCGACCAATCCAACTGGAGCGGTATATACAAAAAAAGAGCTAGAAGAGATAGCACAGGTTTTAAAAGGTACTAACATCATAGTCACAAGTGATGAAATTTATGAAAAAATCATCTTTGAAGGCGAGTTTATCTCTCCTGCTAGTATAAGCGAAGATATGTTTAAACGCACAATCACAATAAACGGCTTAAGCAAATGTGGTGCTATGCCTGGCTGGAGATTTGGATATACAGCTTGTGCGATAGATGAGATAAATATCGCTATGAAAAAACTTCAAAGCCAATGTACTAGCAACATAAGCTCTATCGTTCAAGCTGGAGCCATAGCAGGACTTCTTGGTAAAAGTGACGATGATATAGAGTATATGAAAAACGAATACAAAAAACGCCGAGATATCGCCGTAAAGATGATAAACGAGATAGAAGGCTTAAGTGTAAGCAGTCCAAAAGGGGCATTTTATCTATTTATAAACTGCAAGGATGTTGAGCCAGATGATATGAAATTTTGCCAAAAAATGCTAGAAGAGGCAAGAGTTGCTTGTGTACCTGGCGTTGGTTTTGGTATGAGTGGCTACTTTAGACTAAGCTTTGCAACCGACATAGAAAGTATAAAAAAGGGCATAGAGCGAATAGCTAAATTTATAAAAGAGTATAAATGATAGAAGTTAGTATAAATGGATTTCACTTTAGCACAAATTCCACCACAACAGCCCAGTTAAGGGCTGAGTTTTTGGATAAAAGCAGTGAAATTTCTGCTTTTTTAACAAAACACGATTTAGTAAATGCTGATATTTTTATCCTAAATGGCTTTGCTACCACAAATGATGTATCGCTAAATAATGGCGATAAGATAACAATCATAAAACGTGGAGTTATGCCAGATCTTGAAATTTTAAGGTCAATGATAGAGGCTAGAAACACTCCTGAGCTAAACAACGCACTTAAAAATGCTTGTATCGGAGTGGCTGGACTTGGTGGACTTGGATCAAATATCGCACTAAGCCTGGCTCGTGCTGGAGTGACAAAGCTTATCGTGGCTGACTTTGACGTAGTTGAACCAAGCAACCTAAATCGCCAACAATACTACGTCCGCCACATAGGTCTTAAAAAGACACAAGCCATAAAGGAGCTAATAGCCGACGTAAATCCATTTGTCAAGGTTATTGCTCACGATGTTAAAATAGATGCTAATAACGTATCTAGCGTATTTTCGCCTTGCAGTATTATCTGTGAGGCGTTTGATAATGTTGCGGGAAAACATATGTTTTTAACACAAGCTGCAAATAGCCTAAAAGATAAGCAAATAATCTGTGGCTCTGGTATGGCTGGACACTTTAGCTCAAACCTGATTAAAACCACAAAATTTGCTAAAAACGTTTATATTTGCGGAGATATGAAAAATGAGGCGAAATTTCATCAAGGACTAATGGCGCCACGCGTTGGAATATGTGCAAATCATCAGGCAAATATGGCTTTAAGGCTACTTATGGGACTAGCAGAATGAAAAATATATTTAAAAATACGATATTTGGTATCATACTAGCAATCCACGCAGTAGCAATATGTGTTATAAATTTCTCTATGCCAAGCTATAAAGCCCTAAATATAACTGGCATAGAGGTTAAACGTATGGATAAAGACGGCTTTATAAATAAGGAGCGAGTTGTAAATGGAGCTGTAAGAGACGTGTATTTTATCTATACAAAAACACCACAAAGTATAGATGATGTCATATCTTTTAGAAACGAAGACACTCGCTGGGGATATCCATTTTATATGAAATTTAACTCAGCCGACCTACAAGCAAAAGCAGCCGCACTAGCAGAAAGCAAGTCACTAGTGCAGATAAAATACTATGGTTGGCGTCTCCCTATATTTCACGAGTTTTTTAACGCCGTTTCTATTAAAAAAATAGAGAGCAAGGACGAGCTGTCTATGCCGATTTTTAGCTATCTGTTTTATTTTTTAACACTCGTTTCTCTTATTTACTGCTTAATTTTTACAAATAATAAATTTAAGCATTGAGCCAAGTCAAGAAAATTTGGACTTAAAAGGATTATAATACTCCTAAAATTTATTTTTAGGAGAAAATATGGACTTTTTTAACAACTGGCAGAGCTTTGAGCTAGATGGTGCTACGATCAAATTTTACAAAACACAAACAGATGGCATAAACTACATAGGTTTTGACTCTCGTGCTTGTGTGCCACCTGAACCAATGGTAAATGCGATGCTTGCACTAAATTTAGTAAAAGATCAAAACACAAAAGTTGTAATGATAAATCACAAATTCCCAGCCGGACTAATACCAAAAATCGAGCCAAATTTTAATATCGAGCGTGAAAATTTAGACGGTGAGCAAGTAAAACTGACATTTAGCCTAAAGGATAACGCAAATCCGGTCAATCTAGATACCAAAAACACCTGCCACGGATAAAATATGCTTTTAAATACATTTGCTCCGCCATTTAGGCTTGTTGGCGGATATTTTGTGGCTGGAGTGCTGTTTTTACTCATTAGTATTTTTGCGTTTTTCAAGGCGGATTTTGCCCAAATTTTATCACTTAGCACCGCTGGGTTTGCACACATATTTTTTGTGGGCTTTGTAATGAGTATTATCGTAGGGGCGTTATACCAGCTAACATCAGTCATTCTTGAGAAGGCATTTTTTACCATAAGGGGTGCTTTTTTAAATTTCATACTATTTTGCACAGGCACATTACTGCTTGGTTTTGGGCTACTTTATGAAAAAATGGCGATTTTTAGAATCGGTGGCGACGTGCTGTTTTTGTCATTGCTATTTTTTTGTCTTACATTTTTGCTTAGTTTTATAAACTCCACAAAAAACAGCTTTGCAAAATATGCCCTACTCATCTCTGGGCTATTTTTACTAGTTGGTATAACTTTTGGCTTTTTACTCATTTTGATACTATCTGGTACGATAAGCTTTGATTTTAAGACAGCACTGCACTTTCACATATATTTCGTGCTTGGATTTGTATTTTTTATCATAGTTGGTGTATCCACAGTGCTTTTGCCGATGTTTGCACTATCTCACGACGTGAAATTTCTGTCAAGCAAGATAAGCCTTTTTCTTTACATAGTCGCTGGATTTTGCTTGTATGTAGAGCTAAATTTGGCTTTAGTTTTTATAGGATTTAGCATATTGTGTTTTATATTTCAAGCGTTTTTAATAATGAAAAAAAGGGTAAGAAAGGCGTTTGATTACTGGAATTTAAACGTGGCATTATCACTCTTTAGCCTAATAGCTGCGTCAATTTTCATATATTTTGGTAAAAATGAGATAGCTATATGGTTTTTTATATATGGATTTTTATACGCATTTATCGTAGCTCATCTTTATAAAATCGCACCATTTCTTATATGGTATCACTACATAGCACTATTTGTTGGCAAAACAAAGGTGCCATTACTTGATAATATGATACTAAAAAAACCAGCATACATCGCACTTGGCTTAAATGTAGTTGGAATTTTTAGCTATATTTTTTGGACAAATTTTGCCGTTGTTTTTATGTTTGCTTCTATTTTTTTAGTATGCGTAAATATGATTAACTTTTTTAAATATACAAATTTTGGAGAAAATTATGAGAGATAAAATTTACAAAGAGCTTTCAACAATCGTTGATCCTGAAGTTGGCTTTGATATCGTATCCTTGGGTCTAATTTATGATGTCAAGGTTAACGGCGATAAAGCAAAGGTAACTATGACACTATCGACCAAAGCTTGTCCACTTCACGAGCTTATTTTAAGCTGGGTAAATGACGCTACGCTTAGAGTTGAAGGGATAAAAGAGTGCGAGATAGATTTAGTTTGGGAGCCTGAGTGGAATATACTAATGGCTAGTGATGAGGTTAAAAAAGCTTTAGGAGTTTAAAGAGTGGCTTATGCCACCCTTTTTTATGAAATTTTCTTCTGTTTTGGCCTAAAGACTTTCATTTTTGTCTCATCAGTTTGAATATACGCACCCTCTATAAGATCGATACAATAAGGCACCGCTGGGAAAACTGGCTCAAGACACTCGCGTATCGCCTTTGGGTTGCCTGGCAAATTTATAATAAGACAATGTTTTCTAATGCCCGCTGTTTGGCGAGAGAGTATGGCTGTTGGGACGTATTTTAGGCTCTCGCTTCTCATCATTTCCCCAAATCCAGGCATCATCTTCTCACAAACAGCCTCTGTCGCCTCAGGCGTAACATCTCTAAGAGCCGGGCCAGTCCCACCAGTTGTAAGCACTAGGTCGCAACCAAGCTCATCTGTCATAAATACAAGCCTCTGTTTTATAAGCTCAAACTCATCTGGTATAACCTCATAAAAATACTCACGTTCGCTTACTATCCACTCATCTAAACACTCGCGTATTGCAACGCCTGATTTATCTTCGTAAATTCCCTCACTAGCTCTATCGCTAAGGGTTAAAATTCCTATTTTTGCCTTCATTTTTTCTCCTTATTCATACGTTTTATTTAAAATTTCAGCTATCTGCTCTCTTTGTATGACTTCAAATTTCAAAAGATGATCGGCGACCAGCTCACTTTGGATGCTCATACCGCTCATAAATTCTCTAATCTCATCTTTTGCTTGTTTTAGCAAATTTTCAACATCATTTTGATTTGGAAGTAAAGACTGTGACATACCAAACTCATAAACCATTTTAGTTGCAAGCTCTTTTGCATCTCTTAAATCATCGGCGGAATTTGAAAACGTATCTGCATAGACAAGCTCAAGTCTTACTATACCAGATAGCAGAACCTTAAGCTTAGAAAACATACTGCTTTTTGAAACTATCTCAAACTCAGGAGCCACAAATCTATCTTGAGTGAGTGAAATTTTATCAAATTTTATATCAAACCAATACGCGCTTATCGCCTTTGCGGCTTGATAATCGGCTTGGATTTTTTTATCTTTTTGTGAGTAGCTAAGTGCCTTTTTTTGACCAAAAACAACCTTGCTTTGCACACTCTCAAAATCCATAAGTTCAATAACTCCGCTCTTTCGTCTTAATGCACTTATGGCGGCTTCATTAACAAGCGTATTTAAAGCAGCTCCGCTAAAACCAACACTCATTTTTGCGATATCTTTAATATTTACATTTGTGACTTTATTTTTTAGATATGTTTTAAGTATCGCTTCTCTATCTTTTAAATCAGGCAGCGAAAGGAAAATTCTCCTATCAAATCTCCCAGCTCTAAGAAGTGCGTCATCTATCATCTCGATACGATTTGTGGCCGCTATAACTATCACGCCAGAGTTATCCAAAAAGCCGTCCATCTCTGTTAAAAGCTGATTTAGCGTAGCCTCTCGCTCATCATTCCTCCCATCTCCCCTGCTCTTTCCAACGGCGTCTATCTCATCTATAAATACAATTGACGGAGCCATAGCCTTTGCACGTGAGAACAGCTCCCTTACTCGTTTTGCACCAACTCCGACATAAATTTGCACAAAACTAGCACCATTTTGATAAAAAAACGGCACATTTGCCTCTCCTGCAACAGCCTTTGCAACAAGCGTCTTTCCAACGCCAGGAGGTCCTACCATCAAAACACCTTTTGGCATTTTTATACCAAATTCTCTATACTTTGATGGATTTTTTAAAAAATCAACTATCTCATTTAGCTCTACTTTTACCTCATCAATCCCGGCTACATCAGAAAATTTTACATTTGATATTGCGGGTATTATGTTATTTGAGAGCATACCCTCTATCTCAAAGGCTGTGGCTTGTGTTTTGTTATCTTTTGTTTGAGCTTTTAGATTTTTAACCAAAATTCTAGCAACTAAGATAACTAAGATAAAAAATACAACAACCATAAAACTAAACAAAACCGCGTATTCAACGCCGTTAAAGCTTGAGTTTTTTGTAGTCGGAACGCTTCTTGATAAAACACCAATATCAATGGCATACATAAGAATCCTATATCTTCCTTGCGTCGTGTAAAGATATACATATCCATCATCAATGCTTGCCTTTTGTATGGCATTTTGACTTAAAAGCACCTCGTATCTTGCGTAGCTTATATCCTCTGGCTCACTCTTTATCCACGCAAAAACTAGCAAACAAACAAGTAATCCACCAACTATAAAAATGATATTTTTTTTATTAAATTTTTGCATAATTTGCCTCTAATTTTACATCATATTTTTCTACAACCGCCCACTCTTTTAAAATATCTTTGTCTGTTTTTATGAAAATTTTGTTATAAAACTGATCAAATCCCTCATAATACTCGCCATCTTTTTGCTCTACAAGCACATTTAGAACACCCTGTTTTTTTCTAAATTCAAAATTATTTTTTGCCACAATGTCTTTTAGCTCTTTTAATCTAGCTTTTGCCACGTCACCTTTAACATCTAGCTTTAAACTAGCAGAGTGCGTTCCAGCCCTTACTGAATAGGCAAAGGCGTGTAGATGAGTGAGTGGAAATTTTTTAAAATTTGCGAGTGCTTCACTCCAAATTTCATCGCTCTCGCCAGGGTGTCCAACGATAAAATCCGTCCCAAGTGCAAAGCCCATATCAGCAAGTTCACAAAATAGTTCAATATCCCTAAATGCCGTGTTTCGCCTACGCATTATGGTTAGCATTTGTTGGCTTGTGTGCTGAAGTGCTATGTGAAGATGTCGCTCTAGCCAAGGCTCTAACAGAATTTCTCTAAAACTATCATCTATTTGGCTTGGCTCAATACTTCCAAGTCTAATACGCTTAATGCCTAAAATTTTACCAAGTCTAGCAAGTAATAAACCCAAACTAGAGTTAGTGTCTTTACCATAACTACCTATGTTTGTGCCTGTTAAAACCAGCTCATTGTATCCATTGCTAGCTAGAATTTTAGCTTCGTTTATAATAGCATCTTCGCTCATACTTCTAGCCTTGCCACGAACGCTTGGGATTATGCAATACGAGCAAGAAAAGTTACAACCTTCCTGAATTTTAATAAAAGCCTTCGTGTGATTTTCATAGTTTGTAACTATATTTTTATCAATGCTGTTTAAATCGCCAAGCTCAAAAAACCGCTGCTTTTGATTTAATAGCTCGTTTATATCGCTCTTTTTACTGGCTCCAATAACTCCAAAAATGCCACTTTTATCAAAAAGCTCTTTGCCCTTGCTAACTGCCCCGCAACCTGTTAAAATTACCTTAATCCCGCGTTTTTTTAGTGAATTTATATAAGTTCTTGTTCCACTATCTGCAGAATTTGTAACAGTGCAAGAGTTTATAACTACAATATCAGCATCGTTTTCGCTGCTTACTATATCATAGTCTTTTACATAGCTTTTCATAAGCTCGGTGTCATAGATGTTGGTGCGACATCCAAAGGTTTTAAAGTATAGCTTTTGCCTACTCATTAGATCCCTCTAACTCAAGCTCCGTGTGTGGATGTGGCAGAGACTTTCTAGCCATATACATAGTTTGCGTAGGATATGCTATACGTATATCATCTTCTTTGTTAAAAGCGTCTATAAGCTCAGCACTAATCGTGCTTCTAAGCACCAGCGTCGCATATGAATTTGCCATATACCATATGGATATATTTATGCCATAGCTTTCAAAAAATGTAAAAACTCTAGGCTCTACGTTTGGATTTTTTATGCTGTATTGGCTTCTTAGTTTATTCATCTGCCTTTTTGCTATGTCAGTATAGCCCTTTGAGTATTTTCTGACTATTGTTTTTGCTATATATACGGCTTTTTTGTGGTTGCTATCAAAGCTTATACATATATCTATGCCGTCCCAAACGGTTTTCATGCCATAGTGAGAGTAGTTTGAGATAAGGTCTGTGAAAATATAGTTATTTGGTATAAAAATAATGCGTCCAGCACGTCTGCTTCCGTCAAGGTAGGTGCTAAGTGTGACATCTTCAAGCATGGTTATACGAAGTAACGATATATCGATGATGTCGCCGACGTGAGTTACTCCTGATCTTGAAACCTTTATGCGGTCGCCTACGTGAAACGAGCTACCAAATATGATAACAACCCACCCAAGCATACTCATAAACATATCTTTCATAGCAATGGCAATACCAGCCGAAGCAAAACCCAAAACGGTAACTATATACGTGACATTTTCTATATACGCAAAAAGCAATATAACCACTATAAGCAAAACGTTTATGAAATTTATAAATTTATTAACAGTGTAAAAACGCTCATCGTCGCTAATTGTTCGTTTTGCTACAAATTTAAAGAAAAATGAGATTGCTATTGTAGCTATGATAAAAATGGCGATATTTAGCATACTTAAAAGTTGGGATTTTATCTCATTTTTTGTGATATTTATCGCCTCATCAACCTTTTTTTCTAGCACATTTAACGTAGTATCAGCAATCTGCTTAGCACCCTTAAAGTCGCCTATCTCCTGCCTTAAGTCAGAAAGCTTATCGCTACTAATCTCATCATAATTTATATCAAGCAAATTTACAAGCAGCGACTCTTTGTTTTCAAGCTTAGAAACGAGTGTATCAAGCTCAAGGATATGCTTTTTATACTCGCTTAAATCACTTGCAACCTTTTTAATATAAGAAAATCCAGAAACTAGTTCAACTGGGTTTATAATGCGTGGCGGAGAGTCAATCTCTGGTGCCATTAGCATATTTAAAAATGGTGCATTTTCATACTCTTTAAGTAAGCTAAGTTGCTCTTTTAGGGTTTGAATTTGTTTGCTTAGTTCGGCTCTTTGAGCTGATTTATCGCTTTTTTTGAGTGCTTTTTCGCTATCTTCTAATTTAGCTTTTATCTTTTGATAGGTGTTATAGTTTGCATATCTTGTAATCCACGCATTACTCTTTAAAGATGCGTCTATACCAGCTATCTGAGAATTTATGTCGCTTATTAAAATTTGCGTCGTATTTTTATCAATGCTAGAGTTATTCTCAGCAAAAACACCTATAAAAGCCAGAAAACATAGGATTAAAACTCTCATTTAAACTCTCTTAAAATTTCTAAAACAACATCTTTTGGGACATCATTTTTTATTAAATTTTCTCCAATTCCATTTGGCAATATAAATTTTATCTGCCTATTTTCGCTCTTTTTATCCATAAAAAACGCTTCATAAAACTCATTTTCATCTTTTATAGCATATGTTGTAGGAAGGTCAAATTTTTCTAAAATCGCTCTTATCTCATCACGCTCTTTGGTGCTAATAAGTCCAAGCTTTAAAGCCAAAGAATTTGCCATATTCATACCTATGGCTACTGCTTCGCCGTGCAAAAAGCTTTTATAATTTGTCTGATTTTCTATAACGTGAGCAAAAGTGTGTCCGTAGTTTAAAACCGCTCTTATACCACGCTCAAGCTCATCTTGGCTAACCACCTGTGCTTTTAGCTCAATAGCTCTTTTTATAAACGGCAAAATTTGACTATCGTCATTTATGTCTAAATCTCGCATAGAGTAAAACATCTGCCTATCAAACATCACTGCCATTTTTACTATCTCAGCAACCCCTGCCACAAGCTCTCTTTTTGGTAGTGTTTTTAGAAATTTGCTTTCGCAATAAACCGCAGTTGGTTGATAAAATGAGCCTATTAAATTTTTACCAAATTTATTATTTACTCCAGTTTTTCCGCCAACACTCGCATCAACTTGCGATAAAAGCGTGGTTGGTATATTTATAAATTTTATCCCACGTTCATAAATACTAGCCACAAAGCCAACCATATCGCTTATAACTCCTCCGCCAAATGCTATAAGGGTGCTTGAACGGTCTAGTTTGCTAGTAAA
Source organism: Campylobacter mucosalis (assembly GCF_013372205.1). Taxonomy (NCBI): domain Bacteria; kingdom Pseudomonadati; phylum Campylobacterota; class Epsilonproteobacteria; order Campylobacterales; family Campylobacteraceae; genus Campylobacter; species Campylobacter mucosalis. The sequence continues at coordinate 779,617 of NZ_CP053831.1, read as the reverse complement.
AAGTTGTTCTAAAATTTCACTTACTGTTTGCATATTTTTATACTCTTCGCCGTCAGGAACGCTTATGATAAAATACTCATCACATTTTAAACGCTCAAGCAGATAAGTAAGCCACAAACCAGCAACCTTTGGGTTTGTTATGATAGCAACTTTGCCTGAAATTTTCAGCTCATTTAGTTCGTTTAGATAAACATTATATTCACTCTGTTTTTGTTTTAAATTTAATTTAATCTGCATAAAATCCCCTGCTAAGAGCCCATTGGCACAAATAATTGTGCGTTTTTACTCAGTTTTTTATAGTGCTTTGTTATGTTTGTTGATAAAAATGCAAATTTATCATTTTTGACGATATCATCGCTAAATGCGATAAATTGGAGCATATCTTGTCTGTTTGATAGCCTTAAAATAGGATTTTTATCCTTGCTGTTTTCAATACTTATGCTCTTTTCAAAAAGGTTATTAAGACTCTCAAAATGCTCAGCAAGTGTGCTTGTGTCGCTATTTTTACCATCAAAATAGTAAAGCTTTATATCCATATCAAGCTGAGCCGAAAAGTCCATTATCACGGCCGATTGGTTCTCTATATTTTCCTTTCCGTCGCTTAAAATAATACCCTGTTTAATATCCTTAAACGCTATATCAGCAGTCTTTAAAACGGGTCGTTTTAGCTGGTAAAATAGCTCTTTAAATTTAAAAAAATACTCTTTATCGCACACTATGAAACCTATGTCCATACTGTGAATATCAGATCTGATTCTAGCGTTATTGTAAGAAAAATAGTCAAATACAACATTTATCTTTTTATCATCCCTAAACGACTTTAGGGTATCTAAATTTTGACCAAAAGTTGGGTTTATAACTACAAAAAATAGCCTTTTATTTTTTAGATGAGAATTTAAAAACAGACCATCATCTATTAGCTTTTTAACACGTTTCTCACTCATCTGTCTCATATCTATAAAAATATAAATATTACTTCCAAATGGGCTTGGAAACTGCCCTGGTTCACGCTTTATCGATCTAAAAACACTCTGCAAAACTATCGGATCGCCGACTATTATTAGGCTATCGTTTGGGCGTATCATCACGCCTGGTTTTGGGATGATGATCTCATTTGAGCGATATATAAGTGCTATACGCCACTTCTTTTGCTGGATTGAGTTTATGTGGCGATACATATAAGCACTACCAACAGGGACTTTAACCTCCATTATCTCGCCTTCGCCAAGCCCGATATTATCAGCCATGGCCGGCATATCAGGCAGGTGTCCGACAAAGTGTGATGATATGATAGACCTAGTGTCTACAAGCTCTAAATGCTTATCGTCGCTTAAAATTTGGGGTATATCCCAAAGTACTAAAAGTACTATCTCTGTTTTTGTGCTAATTTTTCTTAAATTTTCATATACTGCAAGTGCTTCGTCTTTATCGTGCATAATAACTATAAACTGGCTAAAATAGCCATCAACAACGGCTTTTAGCTTTGAGTAACTAGTCGGATCAAACTCATAAAAGCTAAAACTCTCTGAAGTGTTTTTAGTTTCTAAAATTTTCGTATCTTGAGTAACTATCGTATAGTGCTGTAAATTTGAACGAGCCGTATAAAGCCTTGATATAAAGCTTTGTGCTAAAGCACCATCTGCTATTATTAAAATTTCTTTCATTTAGACTCCGTAATTTGACTACATTATAGCAAAATGGGCTTTAAGCGGTTTTAAAAAGTAGCTTGGGGCTTAAAATCGCCCCAAATTTTAATTAGAAACGTTTAGTTTTGACATCATCTGTAATGTATTGAGCCATATTGCTTACTTCAACAGATATTGCCTCAGTTTGACTTGCGATTTGAGTATTTTCTTTAGTTAGTCTCTCTACCTCTACAACTGACTGATTTATCATATTTATACCTTCAGCTTGCTCTTTTATTGATTCACTCATCTCATTGATTGATTGAGCTAATACATTTGTATTTGCTTCTATCTCACTAAGAGACTTCTGAGTGCGTTCAGCAAGTTTTCTAACCTCATCGGCAACGACCGCAAATCCACGCCCATGTTCTCCTGCACGTGCTGCTTCTATAGCAGCATTTAGTGCTAGTAGGTTTGTTTGGTCTGCTATATCACGGATTATTGTGATGATATTTTTTATCTCCTCAGACTGACGGATAACGTCTTGCGTTTTTTGGCTAATAGCGTTCATAGAGCTATTCATCTGCTCAACCGCAGCCGCACTTTCGCTTAGAGAATTTGACTGATTTTGAGCACCTTTTGCGATTAGCCCCATATAATCACTTAAAATTTTAGACTTATCTTTTAATATCTCTCCTTGCTCTAGAGATGCTTTTAACATATTGCTAATCTCATCTCCAAGCCCATTTATAACGCTAGACATCATAGCATTATCTTCGATACGTTTTGTAAAGTCTTTAGCCTTAAAGCTGTCAAGTATTGCCATAAGCTCCTTGCTGTTTTTGCAGAAATTCTCACGCAATGTTTGCTGAACTTTACTTAGATCTTTTTTCATCTCATTTAAGAGATCGTTTGATGTTTGAGCGTCAATTGTAGCTGTGAAATTTCCACTTTCAATCTCTTTAGCAAAACCATTAATAGACTCTAAAAATACCTTTTCATCGTCCAAATTTTTCTCTATTTTAGCAATATTTTCATTTATCAAATTTGCCATATCGCCAAATTCATCTTTTGACTTTATTTGGATAAGCTGGGCTTTATTTGTTTTGTGATTTAGCAAATCAAAGAACGATAAAAGTCCTGATTTTAGCTTGAGTATAACCGAAAGCAGATAGTTTGATAAGAATAGCGAGATAACAAACGATACTGCAACAGCAACCAGTATCACAACAAGAGATGTGTAAAATAAATCATCCAAATCAGCCAAAATTTCGCTCTTTTCAAGCTCTCCTATAAGATACCAATCCATAGCCTCTATATAGTTTGATATGATGATTTTTCCATCCTTTTCTATAAAACCGCCATCTTTTTTTATCAAATTTCTATATGAATCGCTATCAAGCAAACTGCTTAGCTTTTTATTCCTTAAGCTTTGATCTGCGTGGATTTTTATATCGCCGTTTGAATCAACCATATAAAATTTACCACTCTTACCTATTTTTTGAGAGGTTACTAGTTTTACAACGCTATCTAGTGAAATTCCAGTAAATGCTACGCCGTAAAATTTACCGCCTTTTTGAATTTTACTATTAACAAAAAGCGTTATATTGCCGGTATTATCGTCAGCGTCAATGTTTAAAACCGTTCTTTCACTACTATTTTTTAACTTAAAGTACCACTGATCCCTTTGAGAATTTTGATCCATAGTCTTTAAAATTTTATCTTTTGCGTAATATCTTAGTGTAACGTCAGAGATCATACCTATAGCAAATAGCCCAAGCTCCTTTTCAACAGAGGCTTGGTATTTAAAAAATGCAGATAAATCCTCTTCAGGTTCGTTACTATCCATCCATCTTGTAACAAACTCATTTGCTCCAAGTAGCTCAGCCGATGTTATGAATTTGTTTAAAACATTATCAACACTAGCCGCAACGCTATCTATAGAAACCTTTAGCTCCGTGTCTATAACAGGGCAGGTGTTTTTGTTAAATTCTCACGCTCTCATCGATGTTTTTGAGTTTTGTTATGCTTGTTGTGCCTTAACTTGTGCCTTAACACCCAAATTTAGCCCATAAAAAACGTTATTTATCGCTTTTGTTTTTTGCTCGGTTAATGCCGATTTATAATAGTGCTTATCGCTAATCGCCTCACTATGACCTGCAAGTTCTGCTACAAAGTCTTTGCTAACTCCTGCATTTCTCAATAAGCTAATAAACGTGTGGCGTGTAGCATAAAGCGTTTTATATTTAACCCCTATACGCTCTAAAAGTGGCTTAAAATAGTGTTTTGTTATGGCTTTGCTTTCAAAAAAAGGCTTATTTAGCCGCGAAACAAACAGCCACTCGCTGCCACTATCATACGCCTTTAACTCATCTACTAAATAATCAGCTAAAACAACTATGCGATTGTGATTTTTTATCTCACTACTCTCTTTTATCTCGCCCTTTGTTATGCTTCGATTAACATAAATCACACGTTTTTCAAAGTCAATATCGCTCTTTTTTAGCCCCATAAGTTCACCTGTACGAAGTCCAGTCGTAAAAGCTAAATGTAAAAATAGCCTAAACCAGCCAGTAGAAAAGTGCAAAATTTTAAGCATTTCATCAATCGTGTATGGCTCTTTTTTCTCGTGCTTTATCTTAAAACTATCTACCAAAGTTAAAGGGTTTTTAGGTATAATATCATTTAAATATGCCTTATTTAAAGCCATATTTAGGATATTTTTAAGCCGTTTAGCAGTGGCAGTTGAGTAGTGCTTTAAAATTTCACTTTGCCACTGCTCTATGTCAAATGGCTTAATATTACCTAGCTCATACGCCTTAAAATATGGGATTATAAGCCGTTTTGCTTTTGATATGTAGTCGCTTTGCGTTGATTTTGAGCGTTTGTGTGCGCTTAATTCTATGGCTTCAAGCAAAAAATCGCTAAGCTTTAAACTCTGTTTTGGCGTTTTTTTCTCATCAATTAAATTTAAAAGAACACTCCAGTAGTTCCGTGCTATCCAAGTTAAATTCTCTTTCGTAGCTTCTTTGCCTACTGAAAATCTATATCTTACTTTATCTATCGTGCCAAAAACGTAAATTTTGCCGTTTCGCACCTTGTATCCGCCGCTATTTTTCATTATATCTCCTTATAATTTTTAAGGCGGCAGTTTGAGACAGCATTATTTTACCATTTTGTTGCCAAAAATCTTTTTTAGGCTCTAAATTTGACTTTACAAAAGCGGTTAAAGTTTGTCTGCTTTTGCCAGTTTGAGCCGAGATTTCAGAGATACTCATACTTTTTGGCAGTAAAGACGATAGTATAAATTTTAATTCCAAAATCTCATTTTTTAGCTCTAAAATCTCGCTCATATCTATCCTTTATCATTGCTTTTACAACTTCTAAAATATATCCGAGTTCAAAAATATCAAGCTTAAAAAGCCGTCTTGTTATACGCTCTACTAGCTCTATCTTTTCGTTGTGCGTGTCTATCTTTTTACAAAAGGCATCAAAATTTTCTAACACCTTATTGTGTTTTTCAATTTCTGGGCTTGACATTGGTTGTCCTTATGTTTTTTTATAAAAGGCGGATTAACTCCGCCGTAAGGTTAGTTGTGTATAATTTTGAAGTGTTTTAGCCTAATGTGCGAGATTAGGCTACTTTAAACACCTGTTTTAAAATTTCAGTGTCATAAGTGTTAATCCGCCCATATCTAGGGTCTATAACCGCTCCCATAAATGCCCCTTGTTCTTCACTTAACTTTTTAGCCCTTTTGCCTAAACTTGGCAAATGATAGCCCTTTTGCTTTATGCCGTGTAGGTTCATAAACGCAATTAAAGTCATATAATTATCATTGCTTAAAAGGCGGTTGATATTATGCTTTGCTTTTAACTGCTCTTTATGTAAATCATCAGTTTTATGCTCTAAAACGCTTACTCTTTTTTCTTGCTCGGCTAAGATAGCCACCGAGCTTTGCAAAATTTCAATTTGGCTAAGTGGTTTTTGATTATATCCGCCTGTTTTTCTAATGCTTGGCAGGACTTCACAATTTACCCATTTACGAAACGCTTTTGCGTTTGGTTTATCGCTACGCATTAACACGAAGTAAAGTTGGGGTTCGGTAATCATTGTAAATTCTTTAACGCCATACCCAGTGTCAAAGCTACCTACATTTAACTTAGGTAGCTCAAACTCCGATTTTATCGCATTTGCGGCGCGAGTTGGATTTGTAAGCTCTAAAACTTTACAAATATCAGCCAAACAAAAAAAGCGGTCCGCCTTTTTCATCAACCGTAACTCTAATCTCAAAGTCATCGTTTCTAAAAACTTCTAAATTCATTTATTCTCCTTTTGGGTTTAGTATGTTTAAAATTTTAGCTTTTATTGCGTTATGATTTTTTGCTAATGCGTCTAAGGCACAAAATAAATCAAAAGCACAACTAAGCAACTTATGACTTACTGCTTCGTCGCTACCATCTAGCTTTATTCCGTAAGCTTCTAAATACTTTGCGAATTTCTCTTTTTGTGTGTCTAAAGATTTCATTATTGATCCTTTTGGTTTATAAAAAAGCGGTCGTTGTCATAACAATACGCCATAACCGCACCTATTGCTGTGTAACTTTTTTCTAGCTCTTTTTGAATTTTGGCTAGGTTTGATACTATTTGTTTGTTTTTATCCTCGTCATCTTGATACATTTTAAGGGCTACTTTTAAGGCGTTGTTGTGAGCTTTGATACTTATGTTTTGTCCCCATAGCTCTTTGTAGCTAGGTCGTCCAGCTGAAAATGGCTGATATTTAGGGTCGCTTAGGTCAAGCTCTGCGAATGGGTAGTTTTTCTTAGCCATTAGAAGCTCAGCTTTTAACAACTCTATTTGATTATTGTGCTTTGCTATCTGACTTTTGTAGCCGTTGATTTGGTTTGTGTGTAGTTTTTGTTTCATGTCATAAAAAGCCTTTACTAACAACTTTTTAGCTTCTCTTACTTTTGGCGTATTTTTCATATAAGTAAGCAAAAGTGTGGCTTGTTGTTCGTTTAGGTAGTAGCATTTTTTAAAAGTAAAACCAAGCCCTGCTTTAATTTGTATGTTTTTAAATTCAAGTTCGCCAAATTCTTTTAAATCAACTTCGTAAGTTCTAATAAGTCTTTGGACTGATTGTTCGTTGTTGTCAGTTAAAACTGAAACTTTATCTTGTGTAGTGGCTGGTGTACCATTGTGGTTTATGACTAAATCATTCATATTCAATAACCTTTCAATGAAAATTTATTGAAATTAAATTGAAATAAAATTGATTTGTCAATACATTTTTATTATTTTATCAATCTTTTTATATTGACTTCGCAATAAGCGGTCGGATTTAAAATCCGAGTGCCTATTTTTTAGTCTCTCTAATAAGCATAAACATTATGTATTGATTTAAGCTTACCCCGGCTTCTTGTGCTAATTGTTCGAGTTTTTCTTTTAGTTCGTGTGGTATTTTTATTTGTAAATTGTAGCTTCCTGTTTGTGCTTCTTTGTTTTCCATTGCGTGTCCTTTAAATTTTTTAGCTTGTATTATAGCAAATTTGACCCTTGTAGCCGTTGATTTGGTTTTGATGATGTTTGGCGTTTAGTTTAAAATCTGCTTCAAGGGCGGAGATTTTATCAACATAACGCCCTATGCTTACTCTTTTAAGCTCGGCTTCCATAAGATTAAAAGCTTTGATAAACTCTATTTTCCATTTATAAGCCTTTTCGCCAGTAAAACCCATAACCAAAAGCGAAAAGCCATCGCGGGTTAGGTTGTAGCAGGGTAAAACACGCCCAGTTTTATCTAAATAGCTATGTTTGATAAAATTTTGACTTTTAAACTCATCATTTAATAAATTTTCAATAGCTCTTAGGATGTGTTTGTGTTGTTTTTCAAATACTTCGCTAAGCTCAAGAGAGCTTATAAAAACTCTCTCATCGCTTATGTTAAAATTTACGTTTATATTGTTTATAACGGCATTCATTTTACACCGCCTAAACGACAAACGACAACGGCGAGTAACGCAACTATGACTAAATCCAAAATAGTGTTAAAAACTTCCATTTTACCGCTCCTTGTGGTATAATTTCAGTAGGCAAAGCGTAAAAGCTCCTAATCTCAAAGTCAAAAGTGAGGGCTAACCTAGCCCCTTGACTTCTTACCGCTTTATCTGTTTGATAAGCAGGTAAATCGTAATCAACTTGATGATGGCGGTCATCAAATCAACTACCGAGATAAAAACTTCCATCGCTTTGCCTCCTTTCCTAAACATTGCTATTTGCAACATTTATGAGAGGATTATATCATATTTTGCAACTATTGTCAATATAAAAAGCTGTAAATTGAAATATTTTTATAAATTTTTGTAGATATTTGCAACTTTTGCGTCTCCGCAAAATTGCGGAAACGTTATTTTATGATGTTTTTTAGGATTTCTTTTAGTGCTTGAAATTCTTTAAGTTCATTTTCTAAAGCTTCAATATGCTTTAAAAGCTCAATAGCCCGTGCTGTTTGCTCTGAAATAATTCCTTTAGAGATATTTGAGCGTAAAGTAGCTTCACTCATTCCTATTGCTTCGCCAAGCTCCTTATAAGTCAAATTCCGCTCTTTACAAAACGCTTTTAGTTCTTCGCTTGTCATTTTAATCCTTTGTTTTTGGTATTATGCTGTGTAATGCTGTTATGCGGTAGAGCTTAACCACTCCGTTTGCTTTATGAACAGATAAATTAACTAAGTAGTAGTTATCAAATGGATTTTTATTTATAAGCTCTTTCGCATCTTTGTCTACAATCTCGGTGCTTACGGCTTTACCTGGTATGATGTCATCACAAATAGCTTTATCTTTTACTATACGCTCACTATCTTTAACCTCTTTCATCCTTATCAAAACATTTTCAAAGTATCTTTGTTCCTTACTCTCAAAGTCTTTAATCTGTCTTGCTGTGGCTACGCCTTTTGCATAACTCTCTTTATTCTCTTGATTGATAATCATACAATCTTTATAATTGTTGTAATTTATCGTTACGCTTACACCGCTTTGGTTGGCTAGGTTTATGATGTTTTCCATATCGTCAAGTGCGGTAGAGGTTAAAAACCTATCTTCTTTTATATCATCTACGCTTTTTTTGCCTATGTTTTTTATGTTGTTAAAAAACTCAAAATATCCATTTATAGTAGGCAAAAGCGTATCAAACATAACGGCACCAGTGATTAAAATATAAATAATATCACTACCTTTTTCTACGCCATTAAGTGTAGCTTTAATCCCGCTTGTTCCGCTAGAAAGCGATACATATTCATCAACCGCGTTATTAAGCGATAAAAGCGCTTTTGAAAAAGTGGCTATATCTAGTGGCTGGTCTCGCTCAATTGTTACCTTTATTGGGATTTGCTCTATTGTTCCTGGCTGTTTTTCGTAGCTCACTTTTAATCCTTTAAATCTAAATTTGGTTGTGTCGGCTCATTTGATGAGCTAACCCCTAAAATATCATCTAAAAAATACTCCGTATCTATCACATTTAAATCTTTGTCAATAAAAGAGTTTGTTATGAGCGTTCCGCTTGTCTTATCGCCATAACGCAAGGCTATTTCGTGGCTTTTTAGCTTATTTATCCACGCTTCATCGATGATTTTTACATCAATTGCTTTGCCGTGTATGATAGTCCATTTACTAGCTCCTGCAAGGTCCGGTTTTCTGATGATAAATGAGCCTTGAAACTGGCTTTTTTGCGTGATAATATCATCTAAATTATCAGGGCTAAACTCATAACCGCCCTTTATTTCTCTTTCGTTGCCGTTTAAATTTATACGTGGAGGCACTTTAAATCCTTTTGTGCTTTGAGATAGATTTGATAGTGCTTTAAGTAGCGCCGTTTTGTTATTTTTATAACCGCAAGGCTTTAAATCAGTAGCTTCTAAGGCTTGGCAAACTATCTCATCGGCTTTATTTGTTGGCTGTTTTGGCTCATCGTCTAGCCAAACGATGAGCTTATCTTTCGCTTTTATTAAAAAATCGGCTATGGCGTCTCTTGGGTCTTTCACGTAACTCCTTAACTTGTCAGTATCTACACTTTTTAATACGTCTTTTACTTTGGCTTTTAGTGAGCCGTCGCCAACTTGCTCTAATATAACTTTTGTTGTTATTTCGCTGTCAATGTAAGAACAAAGCGCGGTATTTAACTCATCAATATTATTGATAAAATCAGATACGTTTTTGAAAAAATCAGCTCTGCTATCAGCATTAAAATCAAAATGTAGAGTATAGATTTTATTCATTTAGCCCCCTCTTTTTTTATAAAATCCATAAATTTTATAAAAACTAAGCTTTTAATTTACTTCATAAAATTTCCACGTTGGTAGCAATAAAAAGTCATTGTGGGTTAGCACGTGAATTTATCCTGAGTGTGTAAGATAGAATAAAAACATTCATTCAGCTTGTCGTCATCACGTAAAAATTCTTGCAAAGTGAGCGTAAATTTAGATATTTTAGGTGTTAGCTGTTAAGTGATAAAATGGAGTAGTAAATATTAAATTCGTCAATGCAAGCATTTGTTTGCATAATTTAGAGGCTTGGTTAGTAGTTGTAGTCAATAAGTTGAATGGTGTGGTTTTAGCTATAAAATGCTTAAAAAAATGTTTTAGTCATAATATTAGCTTTTTGTTTTAGAGATTTTATAAAATCTGTGAATTTTATTTAAAAAATAATGGGTGAAATTATCTTTTGCCTAATAAGTAAGTTATTATTTGTGTGAATTTCATTTTTAGGATTTGTTTTTAAAGAGCTGTGTTTTAATGGTTTATTTGCGAAAAAAAGAGTCCGTGTATAAGTAAATGCGTGGATTATCAAATTTCAAATGTGGTTTTATTAGGACTGATAAGACTATAGCAATCCCGCTTTCATAGTCTGCTTCTGATTAAAATGTAATTTTGCAAAATTTTTACAATGCTAACTCGACCAAATTCTTGATGTGATTTAAACTATTTAGTCTATTTTTTGTTTGGATGAAACAATACTGCTGCTTTATCAAAAAGATATTTAAATAAAAAGTGTAAATATTATTTTGAAAAAACATATTTGTAAAACAAAAGCGATATTATTGTGGCAAAAATAAATATTGACAAAATTATATAGTAAATAAAAAAAATAAGGAGTTAATATGTGTGATAAATGGTATCTTTGCCAAGTTGGCTAAATGTGGAGTTTGCCAATATCGCAAAGGAGCTCGGAGAGTAAAAGTGCAATAATCAGACAAGCACTTAATTATTGCTTTGACATTATGGATTCAGAAATAATGGAGCAAAAAACCAAAGAAAAAGCAAAACATGCACGCTAGATGAAGTAGAATCAATAATAAATGAATAAAAGGCAATTTGAATTTAGCGAAAAAGCACTAAAAAAGCTTAAAGATTTAAAAAAATCGGTGGCTCATTTTATAATCTCTGGGTTTAAAAATCTCATCTTGCATTATAACTACGTTTATGAGTAAGAACTTTTAAAAACGCAAAAGATAAAAAGCTAAAAGGTTTGATTGATGGCTTTAGTCGTCTAAAGCTTAGAAGTTTTAGAGCAATATATCATAAGCTTGATGGTAGGCTTACAATATATGCTTTAATGACTAGTGATAGGAAAAGACGCTTGTTAAATTTGGTTATTTTTAAGACTTTTCATAGAAATCAACACAATAGCAACATTATAAATATTATCTTTAATAGTGTATTCTTGAATTATTTTTCAAGTTAAGTCAATCACTCTTTGTGCCAATGCTTTAAATTCTGCATTAAATGACTCTTTGTTCGCTTCCATTGTGTTTAAAGCGTGCCCAAATTGATTTGTGCTTGCTATTTGTTCCCTAGTAAGAGCATAGACCGGCACTTGAAATTCTTGGCTGATTGCAATTAATGAATTAAAGTCCGCAATATGTGCCAAATCATATGGCTCTAGCTCATATTGAGACAAAACCTGTTTTATTTTAGTCTCGTCTGCTATACAATTTTTTTGTCTTAATACCGGGACCAAATTATCGCTAATCTCTTCTCTAATTTTACATATCCAATTTTCAAAAGATTTTGCTGGACTGCCATTTCTTGGTCTATATCTTTGTTGTATGGTTCCTAAGAATTTAGGGCAATTTTTTATCGCGTAGCTTCTATCCTCAGAAAATCCGTTCATTTTTTTAAAATATTCAATTTCTTCGTGCCATTTTTTTATATTTTTTGCTAGTGATCCCACGGCTTGCCAGCAAAAGAAGTCTGGAGATGTTGGCACAATAAAATAATCGCTAGACATTAAAATTACCTCATTTAAGCCACCTACGTTTGGGCTCAGGTCGTATAAAATGTAATCTATCCCATATTTATTAGCCAAAAGAGTAATGATTTTAGGCAATCCAGCCGGTATTTTTTTAGTTGCAGGAACACCCTGTGCTATTTTTAAAGCTACGCTAATCTGTGAATCTAAGTCTGACACATCTAGGTGTCCCGGCAATAAAAATAAATCTTCATTTCCTGTTGAAGTCAAAACTCCTTTGTTGGAATTTACAAACGCTTCAGCAGAATCCCCGCTTATCAGGGCCGACACAATATCTTCCATGGTAAGATTATTTTTGTTTTGGTAAAAATTTTCTAAATCTCCATCTTCTTTGCAAACATTGTATCCTAAAACAACTCCTGTAAGATTACATTGCGAATCCAAATCGACCATCATAACCTTATTTCCCATATTTGCTAGTTGCCAGCCAATATTAAAGGTTGTTGTGGTTTTGCTTACTCCGCCTTTATGATTAAAAAAACAAATTGATTTTGACATAATATCTCCATGCGTTTTAAAAAATATCTATGATTGAATGAATTTTAGCATAAGACAGTAAAAAAGAATATAAATTTTATATTTTAATGCTCTTAATGCCATAATTATTATTTTAGAATTTTGATTGCAGTCCTATTTTTTTATTAATTATATAAAACCAACTTCAATAAGCTTTTGCGTTAAATTATTATTCTTTTTAACTTAATTTTTATACATTTTTAACTTTCTTTTTTGGGCTGCTTTTGTTATTTGCTTTTTTGATTTTATAAATTGCTCAGGACTTGCGTCGCTTATATCTTTTATCGTTGGTGCATAAATTTTATTAAATAGATTATTTGGTGTCTCTTTTACTATTGGCGATAAATTCATTGTTAATATCATCATTTGCTAACGTTCTCAGCAAATTTATATAAGGATTTAATCATTTTTAATTTTTCTTAGTTTGCCATTAAAAAATGTGTTTTTATGGCACTTTTGCACTAGGCGGACTTTTTAAAAGCGATGATGAAAGAAAAGCGGACGCTAGTAGAACAAAAGATATTTTTATAAAAACGGCGCAAGAGCTAGGCTATGAGCCGTTTATGGCAACTCATAACGGCGAGATAAAATACGGCGTTAAGCTAAAAAATGGCGAGATAAAGGATATTACGCCTGATTTTTTAGACCTTTTGGGGGCTAATGCTAACGAGTTAGTAGGCTCGCTTGGTGGCACGGCGGTTGCACTTGCGACAAAAAGCCCGGTAGCAGGGGGAGCGGTAAGAAGTTTATTAGCACCAGCAACAGCAAGAGCTTTAACGTATGGAGCAGTTGGTAGTGGAGCTGGCGCGGTAGCGGATTATACAAGAAACACAGCCAACACAGACGGCGAGTTTAAAATAAACGAAGCTATAAAAGCAGGTGTTGGCGGAGCTAGTAACGAAGCCTTAGGGGCTGGACTTGCTGAGCTTTTAAACCCAGCTATTAAAAGCTTTAAAGCGACCGGTAAAATTTCAGCCGAAGCAATAAGTAAAGCAGCTGATTATATGCCTATTTTAAAGACATTAAGAGAACAAAATGTAGGTGGAGCGTTAAAAGAGTTACAAGCTCAAATGGGTGGTAAAGAGGCATTAGATGAGTTTTTAAAACAAGCTGATGAAATGGGCGTAAGAGTAAATATTAACGACGGCTCATATTTAGCCAGTGTTGCAAAAGAGGAGCTAGAAAAAGCAGGGCAAAAGGTAGATGATTTTAACGCTCAGAATGAGCTAATGCAAAAAGGCAAAGAGTGGACGCAAAAGGGCGTAAATTTAGCAAAAGACGCCGTAGATACAGCACAAAATCTATTTTTTAAAAATGATGAGATAACAAAAAATCAAAGCGACTTTTTAACCGCCGCAAGAGGCAATGAAAGAGTGGCTCAAATAGCAAGTAACGCACTAAGCTCAAACGCAACGGCAGCAAATAGAATGAATGAGATAATTACAGCTGATACAAATAAAATTTTAGATGAGTTTAATGCCTTAAAAGGGGCTGATGACATATCTGTAAAAGATATGGCGACAAATTACGAAGCAAGGGTAAAGCAAGAATTTAACGACGGATTAAAAGCCTTAGAGGATAGCATAGGCGATATAAAAACGACCATTTACGATATACCGACTAGCAAAGAGTTTTTAAACGATATAAACGAGCTAAAAGCAAGAGAATGGGGCGGGGTGGCTAATACTAGACTAAAAAATATCTTAGAGAATTTAGCAAATGGTAAAGAGATAGATATAAGCGGAGTAAACGGACTAAGAGCCGAGCTAAACGACCTAATAGCAGACGCCCAGCAAAACAGCGTAAAACGCATTGCAAGAAACATTAAAGATTACGTTGAAAGCGATATTTTAGACGATATTTTAACAAAATCCCCACTGCAAAACGAAGCTAAAAGCCTTTATAAAACAATGGTATCTGAGTATAAAGATATGAAAAATATCACGGACAGCACGTGGTTTAAAACCGCACAAGATATAGATAAGGGCGAGGATAGCGTTATTAATGCGATAAGTAAGGTAATAGATGAAAAAGCTTCAAATAATAGCGTAGATAGCTTTTTATCAAAGCATAGCGATAAAGATATTTCAAAAGTGGAGCTTGGCTTATTAGAAAAAGCCTTAAATAAGCACACATACAATGTAGGCACAAATGGCAAGGTGCTAGATATAAAAAGCGTTATAAAAGCGGTAAGCAATCACAATTTTAGAAGTGGCGACGCAAAGAATTTTGTAAATTTACTTAATAAATTAGACCCATTAATAGGGCAGGATATAAAACTAGCAGACGCAATAGGCATTTATAAAAAGGGCGAAAAAATCCAACAAGGGTTTAGCACAGACCCCACCACTAGAATTTATACTATGATGGCAAACCGCACCATAAAAACAGCCCTAAGACTAGCACCGATAATCGGCAGACAGCCGTCATTAATCCACCACGTAGAACAGGCGATTTTAAAGTCAAAAAACTATAACGGCTTTATAAATAACCTAACAAAAATCGCAACTGATAAAAATATACCAAATAGCATAAGGGCGGAGCTAACTAAATTTTTAACCGCACGTGATGATTTAACGCCAAAACAAGAAGCAAAAGAAGCGACAAACGCCATAAATGTAAATAAAAATCCAAGTATTGATGAGCTTAATGCACTGCAAAAGCAAAACACCATTTTGGGCGAAAACTTTGCAATGGCAAAGGAGGGTAAATTAACATATTTAGACAATGTAAAATTTGAGTTAGATAAAGTTTTGAAAGAAAAAACAGGCATAGATGAAGCGATAAACGCCTCTCTTGCGTGGCTAAAATCAAAGCACCCTGAAATGTTTAAAAATCAAAGGGCGGTTAAAGAGCTTATTGACTACGTGCTAGACAATCCAAACAGGGTAACAGAAGCAAAAACGCCAAATAGTGTTTTTATCGCAAAAAACGACGGCAAAAAAGTAAAAGATATTGTTATAAATAAAGATGATAATAAGATAATCCACGCAAATGCAAGGCGGATGAATAAAGATGAGATAAAAAAGAGCTTAGCTAGTGGGGACGCCCTACTCCCACACGCCGATACAATGCCGACAGGGGCGTTAAAGTTGGAGAATAAATCTCATTTAGCTAAGCCCACTGATGGCATTATACCAAAAAACGAAGCAAAAAGCGAAGTTTCTTTAGAAAATAGTGATGATTTTACCCCATTTTCACACCCCATTATCGGCGGCGGTTTGTTAGGTGGTGGCTTAAATGGTGTAGAGCGTGATGAGAATGGCGATGTAAAACTAGATTTTGATGAGTTCGTAAGGGGATTTTTCGGCGGGGCTTTGGGAACTAAACTGGCGAGTTTAGGGCTTAAAAAATCAAATCCTAGCTTTTATAACCGTATAATGGGCTATGCAAACAAATACCCAAAAGTAGCACAAACAGACCCTGCAATGCTTGGCGATATGCTTAGACGTGGCAAAGATAAAGAGCTTAGAGAGATTGAAAACAATATAACCTAAAAATAAATCAAAAATTACCCATCACTGCAAAAAATGGGTAGTTTTTGCATACCCCAAACTTATAAACTAAGCCAAATTCATCATAAAGGATAGAAAATGGCAATAACTTCAACTGGGTATCAATCTCCAGCAACACAAAGAGTTGGACTGGCTCCGTCAGTCTATGACAAAATCCTGCTTATAGGTTCAGATGAAACGCCTATACTTTCACTTATGGGTAAATCAAAGGTATCTAGCACAAAACATAGCTGGATAACCGACACACTAGCCGAGCCAAAGAAAAACGCACAGCTAGAAATTTCAGATTTTGTAGGAGATGATAAAAGCTCAAAAGTTGAGCTGTTTAACAACACTCAAATTTTTACCTCTAACATTATGGTTTCAAAGACTATGCAGGCAGTTAAAACCTATGGTGGGAACGAACTAGCTCACGAAGTTAGCAAAAAGGCAAAAGAGCATAAAGCCGACATCGAATATGCTCTTTTAGGACTTGGTAGAGATAGTAACGTAAAAACTTCAGTTTTTAAGGCTCCAACCGCTAGAACAGATACAACTGCTTCTGAAATGGCAGGGCTATTTTACTATGTAGCAAAGGGTGCATCGGCTTTTTCAAGTGGCAAACGTGGTAATGTTTTGGCATTTGATAGCAGTGGGGACTGGCAAGGCACAGCAGGTGTTTTAACAGAGGATATATTAAGTCAAATTTTACAGCAAATTTGGGATAGTGGAGCAACGCCAAAAGATGTATTTATTGGAGCAAACCTTAAAAAAGCGATAAACAAAATCGCAACTCGTCAATTTGGCAATGATAAGTCAATAAACACTCGTGTGGTTTCGCTTGAAACAGATTTTGGCAAGGTAAATTTCAGAATGCACCGCCTATTAAGTGCTAAATTTGGACTTGAAGACGTGCTAATTGCTGGGGATTTTTCATACGCTAAAAATGGACTTTTAATCCCTACGACCATTGAGGACGTATCAACCAGCAAAACAGCTAAGCAAAAGCGCTACTACACCGAAAGTGCTCTTGAGGTAAGGATACCTGACGCATTTGCAATAGGCGTTGGGTTAAAGGCGTAAAATGCTAAGCAAAAGAGCAAAAGAAATTTTACTCTTTAAAGGAAAGTCAGGGATTAAAATCCCTGATGATGAAATTTTAAGCGAATTGTTTTTAGAAGCTATGCTCTATGTAGCTACAAAATGCACTCCTAGTGAGCTAATGGAGCGTTATCGGTTGCCAAAAATGCAGGTATTTAGGAATTTAGCCAATGAAACTTTTATACGTATACCAAAAAAACCTGATTTTAAAAGTGATACTGAGCATTTGCAGATTGATGAGGAGCTAAGTTATGCTGTAATTTATGAGGTGCTTTATTTGCTAAATAAAGAGCCTTTTAATAGACAGCAAAGCTTAGAGATAATAGCGCAATATAACGCCAATGAGGGGCTAAGTATCGATGATGTTAGATAAAGAGGTAAAGAATTTGGCAAGTATTGATTTGTTTAAGCTTTTTAAGCAAATCGCACAAAGGCTTAAGCAAGTTAAAGAGAGTATAAAAAAGGCAGGTTTTAACAATGGCAACTAGTATATATGAACTAAAATTGGCACAAGAAAAATTAGAGGCATTGCAATTTTTATTAACGCAAATTGATAAGCTAGAGAGTGTTATAAGTGAAATAAATTTAGATGAATTAAGACAGATAAATACGTATGTAAAAAGTGCAGAAACTACGATAAAAGAGATAAGACCACTAATAGAAACCATGCACGATGATATAGCTCAAAAGCATGAAAACTTTAATAATAAATGTGATCAAATAGTTCCATTAATAACAGAACTAGAAGCTTTAAAGCTAGAACTAGTAAAAATAAAAACCGATGGGATTATAGATGATGAAGATAGCTCATTTTTAAAGGCTTATAGCTCACAAAAAATTAAACTACTTTTACAAGAGCTAAAAGATAGTTTAAATCAACTTATCCAAACTGCCCTAGATGACAAACTCTCCGTCAACGCAACAGCTCACGATACAGAGTTGTTTGATGGTCTTGATAGTTCTGCTTTTGCTAAGGTAGAAACTACTTATACAAAAGAGCAGATAGATGATCTAATTACAGCGCTTCCTAAACAGATAGATGTATATACAAAAATACAAACAGATGAACTTTTAGAACTAAAGGCTGACAAAAATACAGCTTATACAAAAGAGCAGATAGAAGCAATGATAAACCTTAAAATTCATTCACGCAATAAATCTATACAGGCAAGAAAACTTCTAAACACATCATCAATGATGAACCCAAAAAAATATAACTTAGTTTATACAGAAGATGATGATTTATTATTTTGTGGGGTTCAAGACAGTGAAGTTCCTTTTACACTTGGTGTAGGAAACTACTTAACACCTCTATTTTGGATAAATCTATCCCATCCTTTAAAAAACGTATCTAAAATTAAAGATATGTGGGCTAGTGAAATAAACACTTATATATTGTATGAAAATGGGGATTTGTATGGTAGAGGTAGAGGGAGGGATTATGCATTGGGTCAAGGAAATCCAGCAAATCAATTTAATTGGGTTAAAATTTTAAGTAATGTTAAAAATTTTACGGTTTTTTGCACATACCATAACGGAGAGGATGCCCATTGCTTTGCAGCTAAAAACGATGGAAGCTTTTGGTTTTTTGGAGAAATTCCTCAAAAGCCTTATCTTTTTTCAAAGCTTGCAGACTCCGGTACATCCGTAACAACAACTCCAAAACAAGTCACTTTCCCATCTTTTATATCAACAGAAGGTATAAAGACTATTTGGTTGTATCAAATTACATATAATCTTGTGATATATATACTCACAAATACAGGCAATCTATACGTAGCAGGTTATACGCGGTATTCACTAGGGTCTGGAAACAAGCGTCTAGAAGGTGTATCATCTTTAGAAAAAGTTAAAATACCTGAAAATAAAAAAGTGGTGCAGATTGTAGACTATAAAAATATTAGTGTGACTCGTAATCGCGAGAGCACTGGTTTCTTAGCTCTTTGTGATGATGGAACTTTATATACTTGGGGGTATATTGGTAATGGCACTGAAAATTCAGAACTTCCTATGCAACTTTTTCCTGAGCTTTTTTCTTATGGGAAGGTATATGATTTTGCCTCAGATCCTGTTGTAAAAATTATAGGCGATGCTTGTAACTATTTTGTATTAACTACATCAGGCAGGTTGTTTGAAATAGAGGTTAATAGGATATGGTATGCAGTACGCCATACTAGTGAAAAACATAAAATAGTAAAAGAGATAACTATACCAAATAAACCTAATGCAGTTTTTAAAAATGTATACATTCTTACTCCTAGCCAGTCTTATAAATATGTCGGTTATGCAGTTGTAGATGAGGATAATAATAACGAGTTATCTTTATACTCTTGGGGAGTAAATACATCAGGGGCTCTTGGTGTAATGGATGTAGTTGATAAAGAAACTCCAACAAAGGTAAGCTTTCTTTATACAAAAAACATAGTTGATATAGTATGCATGGGAGATAAAGAGGATGATAATGTAACTATATTTTACCTCCTAGATAATGGTCAGTTATGGGGTTGTGGGAGCAATAAATATGGTCAATTAACTGGTCTTGGCTCTACTTCTAGTCACATAACAATACCAACGTTAATTTTATAAAAAAGGATTAAATATGCACATAATATATGTAACATCTGATTTTATTCAAGCTTCGCTAGAAGATAAAGTGCTTATATCAGCTCCAGCTGGGGTTAAGCTAAAGACAAATGATAAGAGCAAATACATCACTTGGGAGATTACTGATAGTGAAGTTATAAATCAAATAAATACCTTTTTAAAACAGTTTGTACCTTGTAAGATAACTGCTAGGCAAGCAAGACTGCAACTTATTAAAGAGGGTGTGTATGAGGCTGTAGAGAAGTTTATTAATGAGGGCGATAACTCAGTGGCAAAGGTAGAGTGGGAGTATGCTTTAGATATAGAAAGAACCAATCCACTTGTAGGTGTTCTAGCTAATCAGTTTAATTGGGATGATGAGAAGCTAGATGATATGTTTATAAAAGCGTCTGTGCTTTAAGGATAGCTATGAGTATACATAATCCTATCTTAAAACCTTTTAGTAAAGATAAATTTGAACTTGTAGAAGAGTATAGGTATCAAGATATTATCATCCCAGCTGGGTATAAAACTAATGGAGCAAATATCCCACGTATCTTTTGGAGTGTGTATCCTCCAAACTCTCCTGAGTATCTAAGTGCAATACTAGTTCACGACTATTTATGTGATTTAGAAAAATATGAGTTAGCAGATGAAATTTTAAAAGAGATGATGACAGAGCTTGGTTGTTCAAGACTAAAGGTTAGTATCTTTTATCTGTGTTGTAGAGTATATCATAAGCTAAGATATAGGGAGTAAAGATGTTTAAAATTTTAATGAACTTTTTACCAAATTTATTTAAATCAAACGCTATTATTTACGTCCTTTTGTGCTTTTGCGTGGGTGTGAGCTTTATATTATTTAGCCTAAATCAAACACTAAACAAACAGCTAAAAATCGCAAATGAAAAGATAGGAATTTATAAGCTAGAAAATGAGCTTATCCGCTCAAGCTTAACCACTTGCAACACCAAAATAGACGAACAAAACGCCAAATTTAAAGAGCTAGAAGCAAAAAAGCCAAACCTAGCAAAGATAACCGCAAATATAAAAGCCAAACAGAGCGTAAAAGCACCAAAAAATAGCGAGTGCGTAGAGATAAAGGGATATTATGAAAGAGCCACTCAGGATTTAATAAACAAACTAAAGGAAAACAGACAATGAAGCAAATTCTTATACTTTTAGCCCTTTTTGCATTTGTAGGCTGTGCGGATAAACAGGTAATAACCGAGTATAAAAAGCAATACATCCCTATAAAATGCCTAAACAAAGAGGACCTGCCAACCATGCCGACTTATGATCCGAGTAAGCCAAGAGAGCTTTAATGAGGTGGTGCAATATGTTTTAATAGTCCATGAGCTTTTAATAGGGTGTATAAATGAGTAAATTTATAAAAAAGACTATGATTTATCTACTTGGTGGCTTTAGTGCTGCACTAATAAGCATAAGTAGCTACTATTTTTTTAAATGGGCGATAAGTAGTGATGAGATTAGCACCTTTGCATGGCTTTTAAGTGTTGGTGTGTTTAATGCAAAATTCCCTCCTAGCTGGTGGGAAGCGTTTTTTTAGAGGCTAACATGCTAAGTAGCTATTTGCTTTATGTAATGGCACTGGGTATTTTAGGCTCACTTGTTGGCTTTACTAAAAGCGATCAAAAGGGCTTAAAGGCTTTTAGCTATCGGCTTATTGATGGGGTATTTTCAGCATATATCGCTTATGAGATAGCATTTTATTTTTTACAAAATGAAAGACTTTGTATGGCGATATGTGCGACCGCTGCGTGGTTTGGCAGTGATTTATTAGTTGAGATTAGAGACATAATCATAAGTGCGATAAAAGCAAAGATAGGAACAAACTAAAAAATAATGAAAGGAGTTATAAGGAGTAATTTAAATGGCTAGAGGTTTAACCTACTAGCCCTATAAAAGGGGCTAGGCTAAAAAGCCTTGACTATAATTATACAAAGTAGTATAATTATGACAAGTAAGTTATTAAGCATAAACTCACCTCACTTTCTGAGGTATAATTTAGGCTGGAGGTTGCGACCCTCTGGCCTAACCTCTAGCTAATTATACAAATTATTCTAAAAAATTACAATGATACTTAAAATTAACAGATTTAAAGAGATAGATGACGGCACTATCGGACGTTTTACGCTTTTTAAGGGTGATGAAGTTTTATTAAATGGCTTTACACTTGAACCAGCAGGGAGCGACGAAATACGTCCTAACTTAGATAAAAGAATACCGCAGGGCGTTTATAACGTAATATGGCATAAAAGCCCACGCTTTAAGCAGGTATTGCCACTACTTTATAATGACAAAGTAAGCCGTGAGCGATATATCTTAATCCACGTAGGCAACCATCCAAAAGATACGCAGGGTTGTATTTTATTAGGCGGTAATTATGACGATAAAGGCGTATTTAACTCAAAAGCCACTCTAAGCAGATTTTTAGAGCTAACCAACGGCTTAAATTTTAAGGTAGAGATAGAAAGTGGGTTTTAATGCCAACACAAGAAGAGAGAATAAATAATCTAGAAAACCAAATAACAAACCTAAATACTCAAATCTCACAAATAAACGAACGCATACAAAGCTTGATAGATTGGTGCGAAAGTCTAAGTGATAGAGTAAGCACAATAGAGAGCAACGGCGTAAAAACGCAAGTGGCAGTGATGAGTGATGAGATAATATTACAAAAAACAAAGATAAGACGATTAGAGAGGCAAAAAGATGGATATTAGTTTTAATGAAAGTTATCAAAACAGAGTAAAAGAGCTACTAAGAATAAGTGTGGATGAGAATACGCCGTTTCAAGAGACTATAAAATATCTCGAGGATAAATTCACAGAGTATCTAATACCAAATGATTATCGTATAAAGATACTATCAAATATCTTGCCACAGATGACGCTTCAATTTACCACCATAGCAATGCAAGTGGCTATGGTGGTAACTGAAAAAGACCTAAGCTTTAATATAACTCTTGAAAATTTAAAGAAGCAAGGCTTGGCTATGGACGCTAATATTGAGGGAATAAGAGAGCAAACAAGAGGTCAGCAGATAAAAAACGATGAAATAGATGAGCAAAGAGCGGATAAACTAGCAAATTTAAAGAAGCAAGGGCAACTGCTAGATGCACAGATAAAAAAGCTAGGCACAGAGGATAAACTAGCTCTTGCTCAACAAAAGGCGATAGATGAGCAGGTAAAAGACAATAGATTGATAAAATCTATCGGCGTTGTGGGCGGATTTATAAGTGATAATCAAGCTGGAGGCATGATAGTGCCAACAGATATGACTAAGTACTTCTTTAATCTAACGCATAGACTAATAAGTAAAGATGTTACAGGCGTAGTAGAACCAACAAATATGACAATGACTAAAAAAACTTAAAAAATGTATGGTTATATAGCTTTTAATGACTTTATAAACGCAACAGCTAGAAGCGATGATGATACATTTGCCTTTATGGCTGGTGGAAAGCTTGATAATACATTTGCTGGAGGGAGTGCTTATAACTCTTTTGTATTGCCTGGTGCTGATTTTAGATCAATCTTTATAAATCAATCTCTATCTTTGAGTGCTTCTATCATAAACTTTAACGAAGACTTTGCTGAGTTTATGCTAATGCCTATACAGATACTACTAACTAAAGAGCGTGAGTTTGACATCGTGCAGATGTACAACAAAATAGATAAGGTAGTGCAACTTAGGCAAAAAATAAGAGAAAGCACAAGAGAAAGAGATAGTAAATTTAATCATGATGGCAGTTTGACAAACAAAGCAAAAACTGGAAATTTTAATGGGTTTGCTGCAGAGGTAGTGGCTGATACTGCACTTGAAAATTTAATAGAAAACATAGCTACTTCATACATGGGCCCAATAGGCTCAGCTGTAGCTGGTATGGTGTATGATGGTGTAACACAAGGAAGAGTAAATACAGCAAATGTGCCAGAAGCCATTTATAATAGTGTAAAAAATATGACATTAAACACGGCTGTAAATACGACCGTAAAAGCACTTGGTGTTACATCTACGGTTTCTACTTTTGCGGTTTCGGCAGTGACTTCTGCTTTAGTAAGTGAAATTTTAGAGACAGCGTTTGGTCTAGATAATCACTTTGGATTTGGCGGAGATTTTGTTGGGGTTGATGATGTGGGAACGCCAGTACATGAAGCACCACTTGGCTTTATAGATGGGATTAAAAATATGCTTGGAATACTTGATGGAGTTGGGCTTATAGCAAGTAAAGAAGACTATTATGAGACAAAACAAATTGCTGGATGGAAAAATAAGGCTGGTAGGTATATGGGCAGATAGGTGATGATTTAAGAGGGGCTAGTAAGACTATGAAAGAAAAAATGAGAGAGATAAATAGACGAGCAAAAGAGAATGCCCAAAGAATGGCTAAAGAAATAGAAGAAATGGGAAAACGAACCCTAAAAGAAGCCTTGGATGAATGGGATAGAGAAAGAGAAGGTAGGGACAAAAGTGGCTTTAGCGGTAAAGATGCTAGGGGAGAGACAGAAAGAGGCACGAGAGAGGGTCTTGGTGCTAGTGGTGGCATGATGGCATAAAATATATAAAATCTGTGAAAAATAAAATTAAAATTTGTGCCTCAAACTGTGCCTTATTTTTTGTCAAAACTTTGGCACACTGACAAAAATTGTGCCTAACTTAACCAAAACTTAAAACATTGTAGAGCTTTAAAACGCTGTATTTTAGGGATTTTAGTTGGTGTCAAAGGGGAGACTTGAACTCCCGACCCCTGGCATAACAGCTCGGCGTGCATTTTCTCGGCTTGCTTGTAGCTTAAAAGGCTAACACTAAGTATTGAGCCAAACATAATGACAACTAGTATAAGTGCCACTTTAACCCGTAAAGACTTCATCTATAATCCTTAATTATTTTTGATGTTGTGGCATTATCTCACAAAAAACATAAAGGTAGTCTTTAAATGTAAATTAAACGTAAATTTTTGCATAAAAATTTCGCTTAAATTTGGCAAACTCGCCCCTATTTATCGCCTCTCTAATCTGCTTCATCAAATTTAAATAATAATGCAAATTATGAATACTAGCAAGGCGAAAAAATGTAAGCTCCCTAGCCTTAAAAAGGTGGTTTAGATAGCCACGAGAGTAGTGCCGACACGTGTAGCAATTACACTCAAAATCAATTGGGGCGTGGTCGTTTATAAAACGAGCCGATTTTACATTTATCTTGCCAAAACTTGTAAAAAGTGTGCCGTTTCTTGCGTTACGTGTTGGCATAACGCAGTCAAACATATCAACCCCACGCTCTACATTTTCAACCAAATCCTGCGGTGTACCAACGCCCATTAAGTAACGTGGGCGAGAAGCGTCAGTAAATGGCATAACGCCTTGTACGGTGTCATACATTTCATTATTGCTCTCACCAACGCTTAATCCGCCAATAGCAAGTCCGTCAAATGGCATATTTGCAAGCGCCTGCGCACAAATTTTACGCGCCTCATAATCAGTTCCGCCTTGAATAATGCCAAAGATATTTTGATTTAGCCCCACGCCCTCAGATTGTTTAAGCTTGTGATACTTTATCGCCTCATCTGCCCATTTTATCGTGCGTTTTAGACTTAGCTCAACTCGCTTTTTCTCAGCCGGTAGTGCTATTAAATCATCTAAAATCATCATAATATCAGAGCCTAAATCATACTGCGTATCAAGCACCGAGCGTGGTGTAAAATAGTGCATTGAGCCGTCAATATGGCTTTTAAATTTTATCCCGCCGTCATCGTTTTTGGTATTTGCTCTTAGTGAAAACGCTTGAAATCCACCGCTATCTGTTAAAAATGAGCGGTTAAATTTACTAAATCCGTGCAGTCCGCCAAACTCCTTAACCACCTTTGAGCCAGGACGCAGATACATATGATAGGTGTTTGCTAAGATGATTTTGGCGTCTAAAATTTCAGCCATATCAATCGCATCAAGGCTCTTAACCGCACCAACCGTGCCAACAGGCATAAAAACAGGCGTCGCAATCTCGCTGTGAGCCGTTTTTAAAATTCCAGTCCTTGCGTTGCCGTCGTATTTTAATACTTTAAATTCCATAACTATCCTTTAAAATTGCCATTTTAGCAAAAATAATTTTATAAACAAATCAGGCGGATTTTGTTAAAATATCAGCTTTAAATTAAAGGGATAATTTGCATAAAATTAAAATTTCAGGAGATAAAATCGCACTTTTTGACGCCCTAACCTACAAGGACGCAAAGCAGTTTAACGCCGTTTTTAAAGGGTTAAAACATCAAAAATATGAGATTGACTTTGCAAACTTAAAGAGCATTGATTACGCAGTTGCGATTTTACTTGTAAATTTTAAGGATAAATTTGGTGCGAAATTTATAAATCAAAATAAAAATATAAGCTCAATTTTTGAGCTAATCGATGATAAAAAGATAGATAAAAGTAATTTTTCAAAGTCAAAACAGCAAAATTTCATAGCAAATTTGGGTAAAAGAATTTTAGATTTAAATAAAAATTTTCTAAATCTCAGCTCATTTTTAGGCGAGTTTATCATCAATCTTTCAAAAGCGTTTATAAAACCTAAAAATTTCAGAGCTAAAGAGCTATCAAACTACATAAAAGATAGTGGTATAAATGCCCTTTTTATAGTGCTTTTAACGTCATTTTTAATAGGCATAGTCTTAGCATATCTAGGCTCAGCAATGCTAGCTAAGTTTGGTGCTAGTATATTTATCGTTGATATTATGGGTGTTTTAACACTTCGTGAAGTCGCACCACTCATCGCTGCTATCGTTGTTGCTGGACGTTCATCATCTAGTTTTGCTGCACAAATTGGCGTTATGAAGATAACAGAAGAGGTTGACGCGATGAAAACAATGGGGCTTGATCCGTTTTTGTTTTTGGTGTTGCCACGTGTTATAGCGATGATTTTAGTGCTTCCAGCTGTTGTATTTTTAGCCGATGTTGTTAGTATTTTTGGTCAAATGATCGTTTCAAAAAACATACTTGATATAAATTTTGGCGAGTATTTAAGCCGTTTTAAGGATAGTATTGACTTAAGACACCTTTATGTTGGGCTTATAAAAGCACCATTTTTTGGAGCCGCGATAGCTCTTATTGGCTGTTTGCGTGGTTTTGAAGTAACTGGTAACGCCTTAAGTCTTGGTGAGAAAACAACCATAAGCGTTGTAAACGCGATATTTGCAGTCATTGCCATCGACTCAGTTTTTGCAGTATTTTTTATGTGGTATGGCGTATGATTTTACAAGGTCTAAACGTAACTACAAGCTATGCTGGACGAGTAATACACGATAATGTCAGCTGGGGCGTAAAAAGTGGCGAAATTTACGGCTTTTTAGGTGGTAGTGGTAGTGGTAAAACTACGCTTATGAAAACTATGATGTATCTTAAAAAACCAGATCTTGGAGAGATAAAATTTAACGGCATAAATATGTGGCAAAGTCCGATAAATACGCAACAAAATATCAAGCTAGAATGCGGAGTAATGCTTCAGTTTGGTGCGCTTTTTAGCTCGATGAATATCCTTGAAAATGTCGGCGTAATGCTAAAAGAATACTCAAATTTTAGCACTTCACAAATAGATGAAATTTCGATGTTTTGGATACAAAAAGTTGGTCTAAAACCGCACGTTGCAACGCTCTATCCAGCCGAACTTAGCGGTGGTATGAAAAAAAGAGCAGCTCTTGCAAGGGCTTTGGTTTTAAGCCCAAAGGTACTGTTTTTAGATGAGCCAAATAGTGGTCTTGATCCGATTAGCTCACGTCAAATGGACGCCCTTGTTTGCGAACTACGCGATACTTTAGGGCTTAGTGTGGTTATGGTTACTCACGACGCTGATAGTATTTTTGATATACTTGACCGATTTTTGATAATCGATAACAAAAAAATCATCTTTGAGGGCGATATGAGCGAGGCAAAAAATTTAGAAAATAACCCATTAAAAGAGTTATTTGATATGAGGAAAAGTTAGTGGAAAATAGAAATTCTTATACTGCCGTTGGGCTGTTTTTTATAGCTTTTGTGGCTTGTTTTGCGATATTTATGTGGTTTATGAGTGATAGTGATAAAAACGTTGATTACACCAATTACTACATTATCACAAACGAACTGCCAACTGGCATTAGAGTGGAATCTCAGGTTAAATTTGTAGGTGTTGTCGTCGGAAGCGTGAGCGATATAGCCTTTAATAGTGATGAAAAGATACGCTTAACGTTAAAAATTCGCGAGGATATCCCTATTAAGGCCGACAGCGTAGCTGATATAGATTATCAAATGATAAGCGGAATTTCATCTTTAAATATAAGTCGTGGCACAAAGAATTTTGGCACAAATCCTAAAATAATAACCCTAAATGAAGGGCTTTTAACAAAGCTAAAAAATAATGCACAAACCATGGGCGAGAAGTTAAATGAGAGCCTCCTAAAGCTTGATAGGCTCACGTCTGATGAAAATATATTGCACCTTCAAAACACGCTTAAAGGCATTGATGAGCTTACTTCTGGCGTTGCAAAAAGCGAAAATTTAGAAAATTTATCTGAAATTTTAAAGAATTTAAGCAACTTTTCGGCTAGTTTAAATGAGCTAAATTTAAAAGAGATAAATGCAAATTTAAGCTCCATTACAAAATCAGCAAATGCCCTATTTACTGGACTAAACAAGACACAACTGCTACTTGCTGATAAAATAAAAAGTGGCGAGTATGACCTAAAACAAACCATTGAGCCAACACTAGATGAAGCAAACAAATTTTTAAATAGCTTTGAAAAAACCCTCAAAGAGTTGCGAAATGCCTTAAATAGGCTTGAGGATAACCCTTATGAGTTTTTCTTTAAAGATACGAGCGGAGATACAAAATGAGAAAAATTATCTTTTTATTTATTGTGATATTTTTTGGTGGTTGCGTGTTTAAAACAAACTCAAAACCAGCGACAATGTATGAAATTTACTACTCAAAAAATGAGTGCAATAAAAAACTCGAGCCAAAAAATGTATACATTGAGAGTATTAAAGCCCTTGACATCGTTGATAATCGCCAAATTTTAATTATATCTGAGCGAAATTTTATCCGCTATCTTGACGACACAAAATATGTCGCCCTACCAAGTGAGATGTTTTACAAGGCACTTTTAAAAGGTGTGTATTCAAACTGTGGATTAAAGCCTGTTTTTAGCCCAAAAGATGATGACTTGCGTTTAAAAGTCGAGCTTGTATCGCTTCATATAAGGGGCGATCACGCCGAAGTAAGCCTTGCTTATGAGTTAAAAGATGACAAAAACATCATCAAATCAGGTCTTATTAACGAGCGAATTTTCTGTCCTGATCCAAGCTCAGTAACTATCTTTAACACCATAAACAAAACTGCAAATTTGGCAATCGATAGACTTATAGGCGAAATTTTTTAACTATGAAACAAAGCGAGATAGATAACCTTAGCCTTTTAAAGGCATACGAGCTTTTTGAAAGTTGCGAGATAAACAGAGTTGAAGTTGGCACATTTAAGGGTTTAAGCCAAATTCACGGCTATATTTTTAAGGACTTATATGATTTTGCAGGTAAAATTAGAGAGATAAATATCTTAAAGGGCGGTTTTAGGTTTGCAAATTCGCTCTATTTAAAAGAAATTTTACCAAAAATAGAGGCTTTAAGTGAGCAAAATTTTGACCAAATAGTTGAAAAATACGTTGAGATGAACATAGCTCATCCATTTTTAGAGGGCAACGGCAGAGCGATGAGAATTTGGCTTGACTTAATGCTAAAAAACAGGACAAAAATGCTCATAAACTGGCAAAATGTAGATAAATTTAGGTATTTACAGGCAATAAAGAGAAGTCCAGTAAATGACCTAGAATTAAAAACGCTTCTAAGGGCAAATTTAACCGATAAAATAGATGATAGAGAGATTATCTTTAAGGGCATAGAGCAGTCGTATTTTTACGAGCAGTAATTTATTTTGAGCCTTTGTCATCGTTTTTCATAAGCTGTTCTAATTGCTCGTAGCTGTTTTTTAAAATTTTACTTGCTTCATCGACTGCTAGTCCTTGCATTATCACTCTATACAAATTTGGTCTAGTCTTTTTCCAGTTTCTTAAAGTTTGAACATCCACACCCAAATATCCAGCTATATCACGCTTTGTCATACCCTGCTCTCTGTTTTTTTTGCGTGAGAATATAAAATTTCAGGTTAATAGAAAATAGCATAAATATTATGCTTATTTATTAAAATAAAGATAAATATTATGTTTTTTAATTTTCTATTTATTTTAAATTTAATTAAATGAGCTTTAAAATTCACAAAGGAGCAAAGATGAAAAGAAAATTTATTGTAGGTGTAATGCTTGGGATGTTTTTAATCGGATGTGGCGACGGCGTTGATAGATACGAAACAAAAGAGAATAAAACCAAGATAGTAGTAACTCCATATAATGATAAAAATCAAATTCACGGCACATACAAAGAGTATAAAAAATACTCAAACGGCAAATCTCTGATAAGAGAAGCTGAGTTTAAAAATGGTAAATTTGATGGATACGTAAGACATTTTGACCACAAAGTTACCACTCTTGAAGAATTTTACGTAAATGGCAAACTTCAAGGTGAGCGTAAAGTATTTAATAACGATGGCACTAAATACAAATTATCATACTATGAAAATGGTAAGAAAAATGGTAAAGAAATTGAATGGTATGACAATGGAAATATAAAAGAAGAGAGCAATTATAAAAATGGCATATTAAATGGCAAATACAAAGAATACCTCGAAAATGGACAACTTATGAAAGTTGGTTCATATAGCGACGGCAAAGAGGTTGGAATTTGGAAACATTATAATAAAAATGGAGTTTTAGCTTTTGAGGGCGAATATTTTATAGGTCAAAATGGTCATTCTAAAAATAAAGGAGCACATAAGCGGTATGACGAAAATGGAAGATTAAATACTGAATACGTGTATAATGAAAATGGAAAATTTATGTATAGAAAATATTATGAAAATGGGAATTTGCGAGAATACAGCGAACCATACGGCAATAAAGATTGTGTGATATACTACAATGAAAACGGAGAAGAAGAGTACCGTCGTGACTGCCAATAAATTTTAGCCACATCTGTGGCTAAAACTACTCCCTTGAAAGTGCGTCTATTGGGTTAAGGCGTGAGGCGTTTCTTGCTGGGACAAAGCCAAAGATAATGCCTATGGCTATTGAAGTAACGAGTGCCACCACGATTGAGGCGTTTGAGAAAATCATCTTAAAATCGCCAAAGTTATTAAACACATAGCCAATAGCATACGCCAAAGCAACGCCGATAGCACCACCAATGATACAAAGCAAAACAGCTTCAATTAAAAACTGCTGTAAAATATTACTAGCCCTAGCGCCGATTGCCATTTTTATGCCAATCTCTTTTGTGCGTTCTGTTACTGAAACTAGCATTATATTCATCACACCGATACCGCCTACAACTAGCGAGATAACGGCTATTGATGAGATTAAAAGTCTCATCGTGCCAATCGTCTCTTCAATCGTCTTTTTAATACTATCAGAATTTCTAGTAAAAAAGTCCTTTTTGCCGTGCTTTGCGGTAAGTAGCTCAGTTAGGCTTTTCTCAGCAACCTGTGCATTTACGCTATCTTTTACCCTAACGGTTATGTAGCGAATAATCTTATCGCCAGTGATTTTATTTATCACGCTTGAATATGGCGCATAAAGCCTAAGCACACTTGGGTCATCAAAGCCATTATCAGTTGGCGCTACAACGCCGATGATTTTTAGCGGTTTTTTATCAAAAAGCACCACTTTGCCGATAGGATTTTCGTTTTTAAATAGCGTTTTTTTCGTGTTTGCGTCTATTAAAACGACACTTGCCGAGCCTTTAATCTCATCATCATCAAAAACCCTGCCCTGCTCAACTTTTAAGCCATTTACATCAAGTGTGCTAGAACTACCGCCACGAAGCGAGGCAGAAAATGATAAATTTTTATAAGTAAGTATGCCAGAGCTTGAAGTATTTGGGGTTACGGAGTCTAAAAATGGCTGTTTTTCAAGGAATTTCGCGTCGCTTACACTTAGGGTTCTAACGCGGTTTGACCTCATATCGCCAAAGCCTTTGCCGGGCAAAATATCAATGGTGTTTGTGCCAATTTTGCTAATGCTTGAAAGAATTTGCTCTTGTGAGCCTTTACCAAGTGCGACCACGCTAATGACCGCTGCTATGCCAATTATTATGCCAAGCATCGTTAGCATTGATCTAAGCTTATGCGAAAATATCGCAGATACCGACATTTTAAAGCTCTCAATGAGCTGGTCTTTGTAGTAGTTTAATAGGCTTTTTTCTGGCTGTTTTGCTTCGTTTAGATTAAAAATTTCATCTTTTTTTTGCGTGTCGCTGATGATATCGCCGTCTTTTATCTCAATGACTCTGTTTGCGTGAGCAGCGATATTTGCGTCGTGGGTTACGATGATTATGGTGTGCCCCTTTGCGTGAAGCTCTTTTAAAATTTTCATCACCATTTGTCCGCTCTTGCTATCAAGCGCACCAGTTGGCTCGTCAGCTAGTATTATCTCGCCGCCGTTTATTAGGGCGCGTGCGATACTTACACGCTGTTGCTGTCCGCCACTAAGCTTGTTTGGATAACTTGAAATTTTATCTCCAAGCCCAAGTCCGCTTAAAATTTCACTGGCTAGTCTCTCTCTATCTTTTTTAGCTACACCAGCATAAATGCTTGGCAGTGATACGTTTTGCAGGGCGTTCATACTTGAAAGCAGGTTGTATCTTTGAAAGATAAAGCCAAATTTCTCACGCCTAAGCTGTGCTAACTCATCGCTTTTAAAGTGCGTGATATCCTTGCCGTTTAAAAGATACTCGCCACTACTTGCATTATCAAGACAGCCAAGGATATTCATAAGCGTTGATTTGCCAGAGCCTGATTGTCCGATGATCGCGATAAACTCGCCCTTTTTTATGCTTAAATTTATGCCGTTTAAAACCTGTATATCATTATCGCCGACACGAAATTTTTTAACAATATCTTTTAAAACTATCACTAAAATTTCGCCTTTTCTACCATTTTAGCGATCTCTTCGCTGCTGCCTTGTGCCGTGATTATCTCGTCATTTTCGCTAACACCGCTTAAAATTTGCGTATTTATGCCATCACTTATGCCGACTTCTACCTCAACCTTTTTTGGCGAGTTTTCAGATAAAATTTGCACAAAATGCCTTTTGCCGTCTTTTTTTACGGCGATACTTGGCACGATAATTGCGTCTTTTGCCTCGTCAATTAGGAGAGAATTTTGCGTTGTCATACCGATTCTTAAAATTCCGTCTTTATTATCAACTATGCTTTGGGCGTAGTAATAAACAGCCGAAGTTGAGCTGGTACTTGAAGTGCTGGTGCTTGTGTATTTGCCGTCACTTAGCGTGGTAAGACCCGGGTCAATTGAGCTTACGACCGCATAGAATTTCTTATCATCTGATAAGATTTCATACTCAACCTTTGTGCCGACCTTGATTTTTGTAATATCGCCCTCGGCAATTTGCATTTTAAGCTTAACACTGCTTAAATCAGCGATATAAACGATAGTTGGCGTGGTTTGATTTGCATTTATGGTTTGCCCCTCTTCAACTGGCACAGAGACCACAACGCCGTTTCTTGGGGCTAAAATTTTGGTGTAGCCAAGATCAATTAACGCCGTATCAAGCGCGATTTTAGCCTGATTTATCTGTGCGTTTAACTCGCCGATTTTTGCCTTGGCACTAGCCATAGTGTTTTTTGAATTTTCGTAGTTTTGCTTTGAGGTTGCGTTTGCTTTAAAGAGCGAATTTTCACGCTCAAACTGCGATTTTGCAACCTCATAAGCCACTTTTGCACTTTCAAGCTGTGCTTCATAGATTAAAAGCTGAGCGCGTCTATTTTCAACGTTATTTTTTTGTGTTTCATCATCTATTTCAGCTATCATATCGCCCTGTTTTACGCTATCGCCTAGCTTTACGTAAAGCTTTTTAATCTGACCGCTAACCTGTGCTCCCACATCAACAAGCTCGGTCGCAAAAATTTCGCCATTTGCCTCAACATTATACGCCAAATCGCCCCTGATTGCCTTTTGCGTGATATACTCAGTCTCTGGCTTTGGGTTTAAAAACTCATAAGCAAAAAATCCAGCCACTAAAACAGCCACAATAAAAATAAATTTTTTCATATCTTTCCTTTTTTGTAATTCTATTAAAAAAACCTAAATAAAATGTTATGGTTAGTTTATTAAATTTTAAACTTTATCGCCATATAATCGACATTTTAAATTTTTTAAAGAGTTTTTAATGATCTTTATCCCACTTTTTTCTATTTTTGTAATCGTTGCTGTTGGCTTTATAGCCAAAAAGATAAATGTTGTGGAGCAAAAACACTCCATATTGTTTATAAACTACGTTCTATGCTTTGCTATGCCAGCCTTGATATTTGATAAAATTTACCACGTAAATGTTGATATAAGGCTATTAAACGTAATTGGAACTGGCTTTTTATCAACTATAATCGGTGCACTCGTCTGTCTTGCTTTATGCAAAATTTTAAATTTCAAAAAAGCTACCACAGTAAGTGCTGTTTTGCTTAGCCTTTTTGGCAACACCCTATTTGTCGGTATGCCAGTTGTTCAGGGATTTTTTGGCGAAAATGCAGTAAATGAGGCGATTTTTTACGATCAACTAGCCACATCTATACCTATTTCGATACTAGGTCCACTTATCCTATCTTTTGGTGCGCCACAAAAGGTATCGCTTTTTGAAAATACTATGAAAATTTTAAAATTTCCGCCATTTATAGCACTTGTGGCAGGTTTTTTGGCTAAGAATTTTCAAATACCAGATTTTATCTTTGCTCCGCTTCGTATGTTTGAGGGTTCAGTCACGCCAGTTGCGTTATTTGCTATTGGTATAGGTCTTAGCTTTGGTAGTATTAAAAGCTCATACAAGAGCGCAAGTATCGTGCTAGTGTGTAAAATGGTCGTGCCACCGCTGATATTTTTTGCTCTTGCAAAATTTATGCAGATACAAATAGATGAAGTATGGCTCATTGGGATATTTCAATGTGCGATGCCACCTATGGTTTTAGCAAGTGCGATGATAATGAAAGCAGAGCTAGATAGCTCACTTGCTATATCTGCTGTAGCTATGGGCGTTGCGTTTAGTTTTGTGACTCTACCGATTTTATTTTTGGTGTTTAGTTAAATTTTCACACTTGCTTCACACTAAATTATTATAATTAGACCGAATTTTCTTATAAAGGAGACAAAATGAAAAAAATAGTTGCACTTGTGCTTGGTTCGTTAGCTTTTGGTGGTCTTTGCTTAGCCGCTGATATGTCAAAGGGTGACATGATGAAAAAAGATGAAACCCACATGATGAAAGATAAAGCAAAAGAGGATATGATGATGAAAAAAGACGAGATGAAAAGCGATATGAAAGAGATGAAAAATGAGATGAAAAAAGGCATGTAGTGAAAATTTTGCTCGTAGAAGATGATGAAACATTACTTGAAATGACCCAAGAATTTCTAAGCGAAAATGGCTATGAAGTTTGCATTGCAAAAGATGTAAAAAGCGCACTTGATCTATCATACGAGCAAAAATTTGATATATTCATACTTGATGTTAAGCTTCCAAAGGGCGATGGTTTTTCTTTACTATCGTCCTTAAGGGAAGCTAGAATTAATACACCAACTATATTTACCACTTCACTAAATACACTAGACGATATTGAGTGTGGATACAAAAGTGGTTGTGATGACTATCTAAAAAAGCCGTATGAACTAAAAGAGCTTTTATTGCGGATCAATACCCTCTTAAAACGTACATTTTCACATACAAATAATGACTTTATAGATATTGGTAATGGATATAAATTCTATACTCTTGGCAAAATTCTAAAAAAAGATGATCAAATCATAAACCTATGCAACAAAGAGATTGAGCTGCTTTTATACTTTTTGCAAAACAAAAATACCTTGCTAAGCAAAGATGAAATTTTTAACAAAATTTATGCATTTGACGAAGAACCAAGTGAGTTAAGCTTGCGTGCATATATTAAAAATTTGCGTAAAATTTTAGGTAAAGATAGCATTGTAAATAGACGAGGAGATGGCTATATTTATCTCTGAACGTAATAGCATTATCTTAAAAATTCTAGCAGTTTATCTACTTAGCACATTGCTATTTTTTACATATTTTTTTACAAATGAGTACAAAAATGCAAAGAATTTACTAATTTCAGAGCAGGTAAAAAGCCTAAAAGAGATAAAAATGGGCATTTATATGAAAGCTGTGATGAACGGATTTAGTGCAGTTGATGAATTTGCGGTACAAAAAAATGTAAAAATTTGCATAATCTCTGAAACAAATCAAACACTTTATCAAAACACGTCTTGTAAAATACCACAGCAAAGCGTATTTATGCAAGACAACAAAGTTGGAATTTTTGAAAATATTCAAGATATGCAAGAGGATACAACTGAAATCTCGCGCTCAAATATCATATTAACAGGAAGAGAGATAAACGGTGAACTTCTAAAGATAAAAGTTGAAATTTTTAGCAAAATTATAATTATTCTTATATCTATCCTAGCGATATCTTATGTGCTTATTAGGTTGGCACTAAAGCCTCTTTATGACAAAATAACAACACTAAATCGCTTTATCAAAGACGCAACTCACGAGATAAATACGCCACTTTCTATAATTTTAATGAGTATTGAAACAATGAATAAAAGTGAACTTAATAAACGAAACATTAAGCGTATAGCAAATATAAATTTAGCAGCAAAAAGACTAAATAATATATATGATGACCTGCTTTATCTTACTTTTAAACAAAATACCAGCAAAAAAGAACTTTTAAAATTAGATGATATTTTAAGCCAACGACTTGAATATTTTGATACCATCTTTGCAAAACAATCACTAAAAATACAATCAAATATAAAAAAATCTGAAATCTTTGCAAATCGTTTAGAAGCAGTAAAGATTTTAGATAACTTGCTAAGTAATGCTGCAAAATACACAAATTTTGGAGGTAATGTCAGCATAAATCTATCTAAAAATAGCCTTAGTATCGCAAATTCTGGAGACGGGTTAAACAAAGAACAGCTTAGTAAAATTTTTCAACGTTATGTTAGATTTAATAAAAATCAAGGTGGTTTTGGCATAGGACTTAGTATTGTAAAGCAATGTTGCAAAAACAATAATATAGAAATTTTATGCCAAAGCGAACCAAATAAAGAAACTACTTTTTATCTAAAATGGCAAGATAAAAAGTAGTTATTTATACCATTTTATAAAATTTCATTATTTTTTTATGCAAAATAAGCGATAAATAGAGTATTGCCGCACCGATAGCTAGTCTAGCTAGGTCAGTGTCTTTATACCAAAATATCAAATTTACTAAAATTGCAGCTGGTATAAGGGCGTTATTCATAATCGCAAGAACTCCGCTATCAACCTCACAAGCACCCTTGTTCCACAAAAAGTATCCAAGCCCACTTGCCACAACTCCAAGCCATATAAGCACGAAAATTTGCGTATTATCAAGAGATGTTTTGCTAAAATTTCCAAACAACAAAAATGCTATTAACGTGACAAAGAATGCACCAAAATGAAAATATCCAAAGACGCTTTTTTGCTCGACGCCTTTAAACTTTTCTATTAAAATTTTATACGCACTTTGACCAAAACCAAAACATATATTTGCACCCTGAACTAGCAAAAATCCCTTTAATGCTCCGTCATTTATAGAGCCGTATTTTATGATAAATGCACCAAGGACTGCTGTGCCAACGCTAATTAAGTATAGTTTTCTAAATTTAAGACTAAACGCATCATATACTAAAGTTACATAAAATGGTGTAAATATTGTAAATAACGCAACTTCTGGCACACTAAGATATAAAAACGAGTTGTAGTAAAACAGATACATCGCACCTATTTGCACCGCACCTATGCCCATAATACCAAGTGCTAAACGCCTATCTACTCCGCGAAAACTAGTAAATGGCAAAAATACTATGCACGCTAGAGCAACCCTAGTAAAAACGCTAAAATAACTATCAACCCTACCTGATAAAAACTCACCTATAAGGCTAAAGCTAAAAGCCCACAATATCGTAACAAACACGAGTTTATTCATCTTGTATCCTTTTTGTTATATCATCTTTTTGCTCAAAAAAATACTCAAGCTTTCTTATCTGAAATTCGCCCATATCAAGCAAAAATCCCACCTGCTCAGCAATATTATCTTCAAGCAAAAACAAAAACTCATCATACTTAATATAACCGCTACTATAAGATAAAATAACGTTCTTTAGGCTCTTTTGTAGCCTTTTACTCTTTACTTCATCTATTTTTGTGCTAGCCTCAAGCCTAATAATAATCTCTTTTAAAGCCTGAAGTCTAGCAACTATCATAGCAGTTTTATCGTTTAGCTCAAGTAGCTGTTTTTGATACGTAGCTTCTTGCTCTTGGCGTTGTTTGCTCTTTGTTATGGAATTTGGTAAATCCCACTTAAGCTCCAAAACTGGCTTATTTGCGTCAAGATATTTGCTTATAGTCTCAGATGTGCCACCCTTGCTTTGTTTAAAGCTGTTATTATTTAGCGATTGAGAGTCTTTTAGATAAATTTTAGGCAAATTTTTACTCTTTTTGGTCTCATTTTCTAGATCATAAATAACGCTATTTTGCTCTTTAATATGCAAATTTAAATCAGCAATATTGTCCGTAAAAATGGGCATTTGCATAGTGCTTCCAGCTTTAAAATCTATCTCGCCATTTGAAAGCAAAGTAATTGATGAGCGTAAACTAGCTCGTTTTAACTCAAGCTCAAAAAGCTCATCTTTTGCGGTTAAAAGTGCTTTATTTATAGCGTCATTTTCATCACTGCTAACCTCTAAGAACTCATATAATAGCGAATTTTCATCAGATAGCGATTTTAAAATTTCAACTTGATTTTGTTTTAATTTAATAATGCCATCCATAGTAATCGCACCAAAATAGAGCTTTGCAACCTCAAAACTAATAAAATTTTTATAATCCTCGCTCTTAAAAATCTCGCCCGTTTGAGATAACAAACTCATCTGCTCTAAGCTTTTAGAGCGTCCGCCGTCAAACAATAAATACTCAAAACGAAGCAGTATCGAACCAGCCTTTGTAGCGTAACCACCCTGCTCTTTTTGTGTAAACGTATAACGCGTATTTAGAGTAAAGTCAAGCTGTTTTTGCTTAGTGATATCCTTTGAAATTTCGTGGCTAAATTTTAAAATATCATCTTTTTTAGCACTTTGAGCTAGGTTTATTAACTCATTTAAATTTCCAGCACTAAGCGTAAGTGCTAAAATAAAGATAAAAATACTAGCTCTCAAGCTCTTGCCTTTGATAAAATTTTCTAAACCACATATCTATCTTGTAAATTCCATTAAATAAAATAGGAACTATAAACAAAGATAAAATCGTAGAACTTATAAGACCGCATATAATAGCTATTGCCATAGGGGAGTTGCTCTCATATCCAGCACCCCTTGAAAACACAAGTGGCAACATCGCAAATATCATAGCAAAAGTTGTCATAAGTATCGCTCTTAACCGTAATTTACCCGCTTTTATGACAGCCATATCAGCAGGCATTCCCTCGTTTGCAAATTTGTTGGCAAAGTCTATTAGTAAAATCGCATTTTTACCAACCATACCAAAGAGCAAAATAACGCCAACCATAACAAAAAGGCTAAACGAATTTTGACTAAAAAATAGCCCCACGCCAACTCCAGCAAAAGCAAGTGGCATAGATATCATAATAATAAATGGCAAGATAAAACTCTCATAAAGTGCGGCTAAAACCATATAAATTAGCACCGCACTAATTAAAATGGTAAACAAAAATGCACGGTTCGTATCGTCCATATACTCAACAAAACCCGAGTATTTATGCGTATATCCGCTAGGCAAAATTGACCTCATGCCCTCATCTATCTTTGCCTTAACCTCGCTTAACGCACCTGATTTTGTGTTTGCTATAAATTTTATCTCATCTTGTTTGTCATATCTTAATCTAACCGATGAGTCAAAATTTTGGCCAAACATCGCAACATCGCCTAGCAAAATGTCATCTCTTATACGAAGTCTTTTTAGCTCATCTATCCTGTTTTTATAATCATCATCAAAACGCATTAAAATTTCGTATTCATCAGTTCCGTCATCAAAAACTCCAACAGAATTTTCACGATAAGAAAGAGATATCACATTTGCAATCTCATACTCGCTAACTCCTAAAATTTTTGCCTTTTGTCTATCGATTGAGATTTGAAGTTGCGTTTTTTTATCCTCGTTTGTGCTGCTTATATCTGTTAAAAGCTCTGTATTTTCAAGAACGGCTCTAATCTTTGGAGCAAGCGAAGATAATACCCTCTCATCATCGCCAGTAACTATAAGCTGAACCTCCTCGTTATCTCCGCCAGTATCGACGGTAGCAAGTTCGGCAACTGAGATATATACATTTTGAAATTTCATCTCATCTCTAATCTCACGCATAATCTCTTTTTGTCTTTTTTCTCTTAAGCTAAGCTCTTTTAATCTTACGTAAATTTTAGCCTTATGTGGTTCTTTTGCGTCGCCATAAGCGGTAAGCAAATAGGCATACTCTACATCTTTTCTTAAACTAACCGCCCTTAAAACGTCAAGTCCTATCTGCCTAGTAACTTGAGCGCTTGAGTTTGCGTCTGTTTTTAGCATAATGTTAAACTCGCTATTATCCTC
Organism: Campylobacter mucosalis; assembly: GCF_013372205.1. Lineage (NCBI taxonomy): Bacteria > Pseudomonadati > Campylobacterota > Epsilonproteobacteria > Campylobacterales > Campylobacteraceae > Campylobacter > Campylobacter mucosalis. Next base: position 739,189 of record NZ_CP053831.1, on the reverse strand, counting down.
GCTTGGTTTAAAACTACTACCAAGTTTAGATGATACAAACATACTTAACGCAAAAATTACAATCACAAGCAGAGTAAATAGGAGTTTAAATTTTAAAACAAAGCTCAAAATTTTTTCATACGAGCTTTCAAGCCAGATAAAAAATGGCTCACTTTTGTGATAAAAACTGCTCTCTTTTACGCTAATAAATCTCGCACAAAGCGTTGGCGTAAGCATAATACACACAAAAAACGATACAACAATGCCACCAGCCACGCTTAGAGCAAATGTGTTAAAGTATTCGCCGACTACGCTATTCATAAATGCTATTGGCACAAAAACGCAAAGCAATACGATAGATATAGCAAGAACGCTAAAGGCTATCTCTTTTACGCCCAAAAAACTAGCTTTTAGTGGATCTTTTTGCCCGTTTTGTATGTGTTTTGAGATGTTTTCTATCACAACTATCGCATCATCAACAAATATGCCAATGCCAATGGTAAGAGCGACTAATGTTAGCCTATTTAGGTCATTTCCTAAAATATAAATGATAAAAAACGTGCCGATTATACTAACTGGTATTGCGATACTTGCGATGATTGTCGAGCTAAAATTTCGCAAAAATAAAAACACTATAACAGCAGTGAGTATAACTCCTAAAATCATATCAAAAACAGCTTGGCTGATATAGTTTTGTATCAAAAAACTCTTATCAAAAACCAAGTCTATGTCGTAATTTTCGCCAAGTAAGGCTTTAAATTCTGGCAATTTTAACTTCATATCATTTATGATTTTTATGGTGTTTGCACCAGATATCTTTCTAGCTTCTAGCAAAACTCCACTTTTAAATTTGCCATCTATATTTGCATCTGCATAGCTTTTATCACTAGCTCCATCAAAAGTGATCCTAGCGATATCTTTTAGAAAAATTCCATTTTTTATCCGTAGATTTTCAAGCTCAAAAATAGTTTTAGCGTCGAAATTTGACTTTAGAGTTATGACATTTTGGCTATTTTCAATCTTGCCAAGTGGCATTTTTAGATTACTTGCTTTAATAATTTTTGCGACTTCATCTGCATTTAGTGAGTATTTATCCAGCAAAAATGCATCTAGTAAAACATAAATTTCAGGTTTTAAAAAACCGCTATCTTTAATCTCTCCAACACCCTTGATACGCTGTAAAAAGTTACGTGCCTTGTCATCTACAACCTTCATAAGTGCCGTTTTGTTGCCATCTTTTGCACTCACAAAAACGCCAAATATCACCTCACTAGCACTTCCCATCTTTTCAACAACACTACGCCCATCAACACGAGCCTTATTTATGCGATCTCTAGCGTCGTTTAGGGCTGACTCTATATCTTTACCAAGCTCAAATTCGACCAAAATCACGCTTAGATTATCATAACTAAAAGAGCGTATGTGTTTTACTTGATTTATCGTATTTAGTTCATCTTCTAGCTTTTTAGTTATCCTGTTTTTAATAAGTCCCATATCACCATTTGCATACGTAGTAATCTTTATAAGCGGTATATCGACCTCAGGATAGGCGTTTGTGCTCATATTTTTAAAAGAAAACAGGCCAAATAGCACGAGTGCTAGAAATATCATTAGTGTTGTGATTGGGCGATTGATAGCAAATTTATACATTATTTTACGATATAACCTTCTCCAAAAGAGCCTATTTTAACCCCTTGAGTTATGGCTTCGGCTTTAAATTTTCTAGTTTTTTGATCTATTGTTGGATAGATGAGTGAAATTTTAACACTCTTTTCGCCACTATCTGCGATTTTAAATTTAAACTCATCGCCGATTTTTACGCTATTTATATACTTTTCGTCAATCAAAATTGAAATTTTAACCTCAGGATATGAGATGATTTGAAAAATTTCAGAATTTAAAGCAAACACGCCGTTTCCAACCTCACTTGACTTTGCACTTATAATGCCGTCATAAGGGGCTTTTAAGCTCTTTTTCTCAAGAGCATATTTTGCATTATCTACTGCAATTTTAGCCTTTTTAAGCTCGGCTTGTGCCTTGTGATAGTTAAATTTTGCCTCATCATAGCTTTGAGCCGAGGTTAGATCTTTTACTTGTTTAAATTTCTCAAATGTTAAGGTGCTAAAATCACTAGCCGAAGTTGCCTTTAAAAGCTCTGCCTGGGCATTTTGTAACATTATTTGTTCATCTTTGCTATCAAGCCTAGCTAGCTCATCGCCCTTTTTTACCACGCTTGATACATCTACACCAATCCACTCTAGCACTCCTGAGCTTTGAAAAACGAGCTTTGAGCTTTTTAACGCAACCACGTCAAAATTTGCATATATCTGCTCTGCATTTAGAGTAAAAAAGCTTAACACAAAAAGTAAAATTTTTCTCATTTTACCACCTTTGAAGCGATATCATCGCCGTTTTTATAAAAATATCTAGCCTTTTTAATCTCTAACTCATTTTGGTTTACACTTAAATTACTGCTAGCCTCAAAACTCCTACTAGTCGCAGCCAAAAACTCACTATATCCGACCAGTCCAGCCTTGTATTTTTGGGCATTTACTTCTAAACTTTTAAGGGCTGCTTGTTTTGAAGCCTCAAGTGCTTTTATGCGACTTTTTAGGCTTTTAATCTCATTTTGTATACTTTTTAGCTCTGTTATGTTTTGACTCTGTTTATATGCTAAATTTAGGGCTAATTGCTGTGTTTTTATACGACTTATTTGTATTTGTTTGTAACTAGAGCCAAAGTCGAAAATTTTCCAATTAAAACCTATCATAAACTCATTTGTATCTTGCTTTTTCTCGTTTAATAGCTCTTTTAAATATGGGCTAAATGCTTTAGAATTTGATGATAAATATCCGTAGTCGTAGTTGTTTTTATAAATTAAATATCTATTTTGCAAAAATATTTGTGGCAAGTAGCTAGAAAACGCTTCTTTTTCACCGCTTAAAGCAGAATTTAGCTCTTGTTTTAGTGCTAAAATTTCGCCATTTTGACTTAAAGTATTAAAATTTACATCATCTATTTTGCTTTTTTGTGGCTTTATGTCCTTAATGTCAGTTAAAAGCTCTATCTGTAAAAGGACATTTTCTAGCCTTGTTTTTATCTCATCTAGCTCACTTAAGGCAAGTAGATACTGGGCTTTAACCGCTTCGCTTTCATCTATACTAGCAAGTCCAGCCCTCATAAAACCATCAAGCCTATTTTTAGCTTCAAGCAGATATTTTACCTGAGCATTTTTAGCCTCTAAAATTTCATTTAAATTTAAAGCAGTAAAGTAAAGAGCGACGCACTCGTAGGCTAACTCATTTTTAAACTCGCTACTTCTTAGCTCTTGGGCGTTTTTGTTAAATTTTAAAGCGTCAAGCCTAGCCTCTCTAGCTCCGCCGTCATATAGCATAAACTCAAGCTTTAACGCCGCCTTTAAGCTCTCTTTTGGTGTGCTAAATCCCCTATCATCGCTATAACTAGAGTATCCACTCTCAATACTAAGACTTGGCATATACGACCTAGCAAGTGCCTCTTTAGCCAAACTAGCTCTTTTTACGTTATACTCTTTTATTTTGACTAGTGTTGAGCTGTTTAGTGCATTTAAAAGCTCACTAAGCTGTGTCGCTAAAGAAAAAACAGGCAATAAGAAAAGTATTAAGATTTTGTACATTGCTATGAAAAACTCTTAACCAAATTCCCAATAAGTAAATTCCAACCATCAACAAGCACAAAAATAAGCAGTTTAAACGGAAGCGATATCGTAACTGGCGGAAGCATCATCATACCCATAGCCATAAGCACAGAGCTTACAACCATATCGATGACCAAAAATGGCAAATAGAGCAAAAACGCTATCTCAAAGGCAGTTTTTAGCTCACTTATCATAAACGCAGACATAACGATAGTTAGTGGGACTTCATCTACATTTGCTGGATTTTCTAAATTTCTAATACGAAAAAATAGTGCAAGATCCTTCTCTCTCGTGTTTCTTAGCATAAAATCCTTAAACGGCTTTATACTGCTATCAAACGCTTGTTCGTAGCCTATTTGTTCGGCTAAATATGGCTTAATGCCGTCATTATACGCCTGTTTTGCGGTTGGCTCCATTATAAAAAACGTAAGCACCATCGCAATGGATAGTAAAACCGTAGATGGTGGCATTTGCTGTGTTCCCATAGCTTGACGCAAAAATGAAAACACGATGATAAGCCGTAAAAAGCTAGTCATCATAAACATAAGCCCAGGTGCTAATGTCAAAATTGTTAAAACTATTAAAACATTTAGCGAGGTTACTAGTTGAGTTGGATTTTCTGGTGCGTTTAGGCTTAAATTTATCGTCGGAAGCGGTGCGTCAGCAGAAAATGCGATACAAAAAACACTAGCTAAAAGTAAAAATACTCTCATAACTTACTTTGTATCAAGAATGCTTTTTTTAGCGGTATCTCGCTTTGTCTTATCAAGCGATGTAAAGTGTATCTCAACCCTGTTATTTTGTGCTCTGCCCTCAGCTGTATCATTTGTCGCAAACGGCTCAAACGAAGCACGAGCCGCAGCCACCAGCCTTTTTGGCTCAACACCATCTTTAATAAGCTCATCAACAACACTTATGGCACGAGCAGATGAGAGTTGCCAGTTATCCTTGTAAACAGAGTTCATATCTGGAGCTTGAGTATCTGTATGTCCTATGACATTTACATCAACATCAGGTGGAAGTTTTGCTGTTATCATCGCTACACGTTTTAAAAATAGCTTAGCATCATCATTTGAAATTTCAGCCTTACCCTTTTCAAATAACAACGCGGATGGCATTCTAAGTATAAATCCATCTTCAGTCTCTTGCAAAATAACCTCTGGTGCTCCAGAAGAATTTAAAATTTCATTTATACTCTGAACAGTCTTTGCAAAGCTACTTTGTGAGCTTTGCTCAAGCTTTTCTTTTTTAATTTTTGATTGTAATTCCGTTTCTTGCTCAGCTTGTGTTTCAGGTCTAGCTCCACCCTCAAGTATACTTAATGCTCCAGCTAACGAGCCAACTGCCGTTTCAAATTTCTTTGCATCCATTGTACTCATTGAGAGCAAAAGTACGAAAAAGCAGAGCAAAAGTGACATCAAGTCTCCAAATGTTGCAAGCCACCCTGGCATACATTTGGGGCAATCTTCAGGTCTTATTAGCTTTCCCATTTGTTACTCAAACTGCGATTTTCTATCTTTTGGTGGCAGATACGAAAGTAGCTTATTCTCAAGCGTTCTTGGATTATCTCCTGCTTGAATTGAAACTATCCCCTCGATGATAACCTGTTTTTCTAGCGCCTCATCATCATTTCTAATTGATAAAATATTTGCCACAGGAGCGCCAATTATATTACCTATCATCGCTCCATAAAGCGTCGTAAGAAGCGCCACCGCCATTGATGGACCAATCGCACTTGGATCTGACATATTCATAAGCATCGCAACCAAGCCAATAAGCGTACCTATCATACCCATGGCCCCAGCAAAACCACCAACTTGATCAAAAATTTTAATATTAGCTCCGTGTCTTGCTGATGACTGTTCTAAGTCAATCTCAAGCAATGCCCTAACAGCGTCAGGCTCATTGCCATCAACTGCCATTGAAAGCCCTTTTTTCAAAAACAAATTTGACTCGTTGTTTACGTCATTTTCAAGTGCTAAAATTCCGTCACGTCTAGCCTTTGTGGAGTAATCAACAATCTTTTTAATTGTTTCTGGCAAATTTGTAAGAGTTGGTTTAAGAGCAATACCATAAAATTTACCAATATTTTTTAGCGTTTCCATTTTAAATCCAACCATTAAAACGCCAATTGTTCCACCAAAAACGATCATCACAGACGGGATATCGATATAAGGACCAATACCAACGCCTATTGCCATAGAGCCAAAAAGTAGCACTAGCGTTAAAACCCAACCGACAACGGTTCCTAAATCCATACTAACTCACTTTGAAATTTTTTACATAAAATCTCGTTATTTTATTAGCTTTTAGTTAAAAATCTGATAAAATCCTAGCCAAAATTTTAAATAGCAAGGTAAAAAAGTGAGTGAAATTTCAGTAGTCATCTTAGCCGCTGGACTTGGCACTAGGATGAAGTCAGATACGCCAAAGGTTATGTTTAATATAAGTGGCGTGAGTATGATTAGACACGTTTTAGCTCGTGCTTATGAGCTTACAAATGACGTTAGCGTCGTGCTTTTTCATCAAAAAGAGCTTATAGAAAAACACATTTTAGATGAGTTTAAAGATACTAAAATTTACACTCAGGATTTAAAAAACTATCCAGGCACCGCCGGAGCTTTAAAAGGTATAAAATTTGGTGGTAAAAAGGTGCTTGTAACGTGTGGCGATATGCCGTTAATCACGACTGATGAGCTTAGAAATTTATGCGAGATTAACGCTGATATAGCGATGAGTTCATTTATTGCAAATGATCCTTTTGGCTATGGCAGGGTGATTGAAGAAAATGGCAAAGTAACTGGCATAATAGAGCAAAAAGACGCAAACGAAGCTCAAAAACAGATAAAAAGAGTAAATGCAGGCACTTACTGCTTTAAGCGTGAAATTTTAGAGCTTATCTTGCCTAAAATTGATAATAAAAACGCACAAAATGAGTATTATCTGACAGACACTATAAAAATCGCAAACGAACTTGGCTTAAACTGCGTTGCTAGTGATGTTAGCAAGCATAATTTTATGGGGATAAATGACAAATTTCAGCTAAGCATTGCTGAGAGTTTAATGCAGGATAAAATCAAGCAAAATTTAATGAAACAAGGCGTCTTAATGCGTCTAGCAAATACAATCTACATTGACGCAAGGGCGGAATTTACAGGCGAGTGCGTGATAGAAGAAAACGTAAGCATAATCGGAGCGTGTAAAATCACAAACAGCCACATAAAAAGTGGCAGTGTCATTGAAAGTAGCGAAATTTCGCACTCTGACATCGGACCACTAGCACATATAAGACCTGATAGCAAGATAACAAACACACACATTGGCAACTTCGTTGAAGTTAAAAAGGGTGTTTTAAACGGCGTAAAGGCTGGGCATTTAAGCTATCTTGGCGACTGCGAGATAGACACTGGCACAAATATTGGTTGCGGGACGATTACTTGTAACTATGACGGCATAAAAAAACACAAAACAATCGTTGGTAAAAACGTTTTTATAGGCTCAGACACACAGCTTGTTGCGCCTGTAAATATCGGCGATGACGTATTAATCGCTGCTGGTAGCACCATTACATCTGACGTACCAAGCGGTGCATTAGCCATTAGCAGGGGCAAACAGCAAAACAAAGAGGGCTTTTTTTATAAATTTTTTGGACGCAAAAATGCTTAAAGATAAAAAAATCCTACTAGCAGTTTGTGGCTCGGTATCGTTTTACAAGGCTTACGAGATACTCTCACGCCTTAAAAAACTTGGTGCTGATGTGCGTGTAATGCTAAGCGACGGAGCGTTAAAATTTACAAATCCGCTAAGCTTTGAGGCCCTTACAAACCACCCAATTTTATGCACTGGTAATGAAAACTGGCAAAATAAGGTAAGCCACATAGAATACGCAAAAGCCGATTTAGTCCTAATCGCACCAGCCTCGGCAAATACGATAAACTGCCTAGCAAACGGCGTTGCAACTAGCGTTTTTATGCAAACATTGTTAGCAACTGACGCTAAAATTCTAATCGCACCAGCTGCAAATAACAAAATGCTTGAAAATTTCGCCACGCAAAGAAGCTTTGAAATTTTAAGGCAAAATGGCGTTAAAATCATCGAGCCACTGACTAAAATTCTAGCTTGTGGCGACCTTGGGCGTGGTGCGTTAGCACACATAGATACGATAATTTACGAAGTAAAAAGAGCATTGTGCGAAGCCAAATTTCAGGGCAAAAAGGTAGTAATAACTGGCGGCGCAACAAGCGAAAGGATTGATAACGTTAGAGCCATTAGTAATTTTTCAAGTGGCAAAATGGCAAAGGCATTAGCAGACGCATTTTACTTTTTAGGGGCAAATGTCAGCCTAATTTCAAGTGTAGTTTATGAAAATTTGCCATATAAAACCAGCAAATTTACAAGCACAAAAGAGCTTTTGTCTTTATGTAAAAATGAGTGTGAAAATGCCGATTTACTCGTGATGAGTGCGGCAGTTAGCGACTACGTGAGTGATAAAATTTTTAGTGGTAAGCTTAAAAAATCAGAGCTTGGCGATGAGTGGAGTTTAAAGCTTGTTAAAAATTTAGATATTTTAAGCGAATTAAAAGGCTTTAAATGCCAAAAAATCGGTTTTAAACTTGAAACAAATACACAAAACGCAGAGCAAAACGCCAAAGATATGCTAAAAAATAAGGAGCTAAATGCCGTTTGTTTAAATATTTTAGGCAATCAAAACGGCTTTGGTAGCGATAAAAATGAAGTGAAATTTATCACTCAAAATGATAGCGTTGATTTAGGGCTTGATGATAAGTCAAATATCGCTTTAAAAATTGCAAATTTGGCTAGTAATTTATGATAAATGCTATCTCAAAGGTGCAAAAAGTAGCCACAAATCAAGCAAAAACAATACATTTAAACACATCTTTGCCAGTTAGTATTCTTGTAAGCGAGAAAGTCGGTTTTAACCGCTATATCTTAAAATTTGCAAACCAAAGTATCAGCACAAGAAGCGTTAAATCACTAAATGTAGGACAAAATTACTGGGGCGAAATTGAAAATAGCGCTCAAAATATCGTAATTAGCAACCTTTTAGAAAAGCCAAAATTTGATAGCTTTGTTTTAAATGACGGACTTAGTTTAATTGAAAGGCTAATTAACGAGCCTAATACCGCTTGGTTTAGTAATTATTTAAAAAATGCACTTATTAATTCAAATTCAAAGCACGAATTTGGCGGATTTAGTAATATGCTTTTGGCTTTATCAAAAGGTATTATTTATATACCATTTATTTATAATGAAAATTTTGGCATTTTTGAGCTAAAAAATGGGGTAAAAAGTAGTGAAATTTACCTAGTTTTTTCAAATTTTGCCCCGCTTCTTTTTACTTTCAATGCTTCTAATTTAATAAGCATTAAAACTCCATTTAAAAAAGTAGCAAGTTTATTAAGTGCTGAGTTTAACCTAAATGTAGAAATTTCAAATGTCTTGCCACTTTTAGATAAAAATGAAAATTTGATTGATTTTAAGGGCTAAGATGAATGAGTTAAAACACCTAGCAATCATAATGGATGGCAACGGCAGATGGGCTAAAAAGCGTGGTTTTATCCGCACAAAAGGGCACGAAGTTGGTGCGTTAGCTGTTGAAGCAATGTGTGAGTTTTGTATAAATAATGATATTAAAATTTTAAGCCTTTATGCGTTTAGTACCGAAAATTGGAAGCGTCCAAAGAGTGAAGTTGATTTTTTAATGAAGCTTTTAAAAGAATTTCTAATCTCTAGACGTGAAAAATTTGTAAAAAATGGGATATTTTTTAACACAATCGGCGACATTACGCCATTTAGCAATGATTTAAAGGCTGAAATTTTAACGCTAAAAGAGCTAACTAAAACAAATAATAAACTAAAATTAAACCTAGCGATAAATTATGGCAGTCGTGACGAGCTGGTTCGTGTTATAAATTCATTAAAAAATAGCGAAATTTCAGAAAATTCTATCACAAACGCCCTTGATGAGAGTGCCGATATTGACCTTTTGGTTAGAACTGGTGGCGAAAAGAGGCTTTCAAATTTTATGCTTTGGCAAGCAAGTTATGCCGAACTTACCTTTACAGACACACTTTGGCCTGATTTTAACCAAGATGAACTAGCAAAAATCGTAAGTGAATTTAAGGGTAAAAATCGCCGTTTTGGCGGAATTTAAAACCTAAAAAGCGTAATAAATTTATCCAAATAAACCTAACGATAAATTACGGCAGTCGTGATTAGCTGGTTTGTGTTATAAATTCATTAAAAAATAGCGAAATTTCAGAAAAACATATAGCCAAAACCACCTCTTATTTAGATTTAATATTAATTTAACTACAATAACCGCTTAACAGATTGTAAAAAGGATATAAAATTTACATTAAACATTTAAAAGGATTTAAGTATCCAGATGCCGAGCTTATTAGGTATTTTTTTAAAAATAATCTTGATAAAACGCCGCAAAAAGTCCTAGAATTAGGCTCTAATAACGGCAACAACCTCTCACTTTTTGCAAGCTACGGATACGAAGCAATCGGCGTTGAGCTAGACGCCACAAGTATCAAAAATGCAAATTTTAACTTCAAAAACATATATAAATTTAAAAATTACAGCTTCATTAACGCTGATATGAGGGATTTTGCAAGAAGCACAAAGGGCATAAAAGCCGATATTTTGCTAATCCCAAACGTTATAAATTACATTACAAAGCACGATTTTACCGAGCTTTTATCAAACCTACGCCAAAATCAGGCTATGGGGGGGGGTAGCAGGCTATTTTTAAGAGCAAGAAGCACAAAAGACCATAGATACGGACTTGGCAAGATGATAGAGGATAACACTTTTTTGCTAGATAGCGATGAATTTAGTGGTGAAAATGGGCTAATTTGTGCTTGTTATAGTCAAAGTGAGCTAGTTGAGATTTTAAAACAAAAATTAAACCTTAGAAATTTCACACTCATAACAAGCGAAAATTTAAACGTAAAAAACGGCGTTTATATCAAAGATAGCGACATCATAATCTACGGAGAAATCAACTAAAAGGGAGAAAAATGTATAAAAATTTAAAGGGTCTAAAATTCCCAGATAGCGCAATCATTAACTTTTTCTTTAAAAATGGTTTACAAAATCTAACAAATCAAAACGTCCTAGAACTAGCGTGTAGCAACGGCAACAACCTAAGTCTGTTTTCAAGCTACGAAAACCGCTGTGTTGGAGTTGATATAAATCCGATTAACATACAAAATGGCGAATATAATTTTAAAAACGTCTTTGGCTACAAAAATTATGAATTTCACGCCTGCGATATGTTTGATTTTGTGAGCAAAAATGCAAATTTTGACGCCGATATTTTACTAATCCCAAACGTCATAAATTACTTTTTAAGAGCCGATTTTTTAAGGCTTTTAAGGCTTTTAAAAGAGAATAAAATTTACAAACCAAACGCACTATTTTTTCTAAGAACAAGAAGCATTAGGGATTTTAGATATGGCATTGGCAAAATGGTTGAGAAAAACTGCTTTAAAATGGCTGATGACTACGATATCACTGGCGAGGCTGGGTGTTTAAACACGCTTTATCAAGAGCACGAATTAGTTGAAATTTTGCAAAATGAGCTATCATTAAATGATTTTAAAATTTTAACCTATGAGAGTTCAAATATAATGAAAAATGAATATTTAATAAACGATAGCGATATTGTAATTTATGGGAGAATTTTATGAAAATAGCCATTATGCAACCAACTTTTTTGCCTTGGCTAGGCTATTTTTATATGATAAAAAGCGTTGATAAATTTGTATTCTTAGATAGTGTTCAGTTTGAAAGGCGAAGCTGGCAAAGTAGAAATAAAATTAAGCTAAATGATAAGGAGTTTTTCTTATCTCTTTGCTGTCAAAAATCTCCCCAAAAGACCCAAATAAACGATATTTTACTATCAAAAGAGCCAAAATGGCGAGAGAAAATTTTAAATACAATTCATCACGCCTACTCAAAATCAATAAACTTTAAAAATTACTTTGAATTTTTAAGAAATGAGCTATTTTTAAATGAAAATTTATCCGATTTTAATATAAATCTTATTAAAAAATTTATGAGTGATTTGGGTATTTATACTCCTATTTATCGTGCTAGTAAGCTAAATTTGTCAAATGCAAAACGTGAGGATTTACTACTTGAAATTTGTTTAAGTTTAAATACAGATAGCTATCTTTCGCCAGAGGGTTCAAGAAACTATCTTCAAAGCGAGCATTCAAGGCAAATTTTTAACGACAATAAAATCAAAATAGAGTATTTGGATTTTACTCACCCAATTTACAAACAACAAGGTAAAAATTTTGTGCCGTATTTGGGTGTTATTGATTTTTTATTTAATATAAAAGATCCAAAATCGACATTTAATGAGGTATTTTTACAAAATGGGGGGGGGTCGGACGACTTTTTAAAACTACACAAGGAGGCGATTTAGCTAGATTTGTCTCTTAATCTAGCTTTTATCATACTTCAAATTATCTAAATATAACCACGACTTGGGTTTGCTCTTATTTAATTTATAAAGCAAGTCATGTTTTTTTGATTTTTAAAGCCTATAAATTAAAAAAATCAATGTTAGCTCAAATTTATAGACTTTTATTTTGTTTTTAATAAGTCTATAATCAATTTTTTGGCAAATTTACGCTTTAAGTTAAAGGATTATTTTGGATAGTTTTGGACTTTTTGTGGTTGTATTTGGCGTTTGTATTGGGTCATTTTCAAACGTTCTAATCTATCGTTTACCACGCAACAAAAGCGTAATTTTCCCAGCTTCACACTGCACAAGTTGCAACACACCTTTGAAATTTTATCACAACGTGCCGATTTTTTCGTGGATATTTTTAGGTGGCAAGTGTGCGTTTTGCAATTTAAAAATAAGTCCAATCTATCCATTTATTGAATTTTCTAGTGGAATTTTAATGCTTCTTGCATATATTTTTAGTCCACAAAATAGCGAAATTTTAGGGTTAATAAGCTCGATTTTGCTTGGAATTTGCTTTATTATGCTTTTAACTCTTAGTGTTATTGATATATTTTATAAAGCCGTTCCAAACGTGCTTTTAAACGTAAGCGTTGCCCTTTCGTTAGCTTATGGCGTGATATTAAATTTACTAAATAACGAACCGTTTTATCACAACGCTTTAGCTGGTATTGCGTTTGCACTTGCGTTTTGGCTACTTCGTTTTGTTGTAAGTTTTTTTATGAAAAAAGAGGCAATGGGTAGTGCTGACATCTTTATAGCTGGTATCATCGGTGCCGTGCTTGGATACAAGCTTGGTCTGTTTGCCGTGTATCTAGGTGCGGTTTTAACTTTGCCAGTTTATGCGGTAGTGGCAAAAAGGGGCTATGAGTTGCCATTTGTGCCATTTTTAAGCAGTGGATTAGTTGCTACCTACATTTTTAAACAACAAGCCATAAATTTCATAGGTTTTTTATATGAATAGAATAAATAAATACTTACTATCTCACTTTCTAAGTACCTTTGCTTCGCTATTTAGCACACTTTTTTTGATAATGTCAATCGTATTTTTCATACAGATAGCAAGGGTCACGGCATACATCGAGATAAGCTTTTTTGAGCTAGTTAAACTATACACATTTACCCTACCAAGAGTGTTGTTATTTGTCGTGCCTATAGCATTTTTCGTATCTTTAGCAATGATGCTTTTTCGCCTATCAAAAGAAAATGAAACTATTGTTATTTTCACATTAGGTCACTCGCCAACCATAATATCTAGATTTTTTCTGAAATTTTCAGCCTTTTTAAGCGTCACGCTACTTATCATCGCACTAGTTTTTATACCAAAAGCCTCGGAGCTAAATGCAAATTTTATAGATTACAAAAAGACGATTGCGAAGCTAAATTTAAAAGGTGGACAATTTGGGCAGAAATTTTCTGACTGGATGGTTTATATATCCGAAGAGAGCGATGATAAGACAACATACAAAGATATCGTAATGTATAATCCAAAAAACAGCGAGCAAAAACAGCTACTAATCGCCAAACAAGCCACAATCAATAACGAAAATGGCGTGATAGAACTTAAGCTAGATAACGGCAAGGCTTACAACATAGGCAAGCAAACATTTCACGTAAGCGAGTTTAAGACGCTAAAAATACGCACAAAACAAAATGAGAGCGTGGGCTTGGTATCTGGCATTAAGGAGTACTGGCTTGAGGCAAAAACTAGCCAAAAACGCAAAAAAGATTTAAGCACATATATTTTAATCGCCCTGTTTCCACTTGCATCAACACTATTTGCCATTAGCTTTGGCATAGTTACGTATCGATACGACAAGGGCATTGTCTATGTAGGCACGTTTGCTGTACTTTTTGGATACTTTTCGCTTATTATGATTCTTGGAGCAAAGCCAATTGTTGCAATACCTGCGATATTTGCCATATTTTTGATATCTAGCTTTTTTTACTACAAAGCTAAAATCATTAAAAAATACTAATGAAAATTCAACTCATCTTTAGCTATGACGGCTCTAAATTTCAAGGCTCACAAACCCAGCCACACGAAAATGGTGTCGAAGATGCCCTAAAACGTGCCTTATCTCACGTTGGAATTTTTAGCAAGATTACTTCAAGTGGCAGGACTGATAAAGATGTTCACGCAAATAACCAAAGTGCAAGTGTTGAGTGTGGTGAGCATTTTAGTGACTTAGAGCGTTTAAAAAGCCTGATAAATCGCCACGCAAGACCACATATAAATGTGAAATTTATAAGACGAGTAAGTGATGATTTTCAGCCTCGTTTTGACGCCATATCTAGAAGTTATCGCTATGTCATAAGTCACGATGAATTTAGCGTTTTTAGGGCGAACTATGAGCTGTTTTTGCCAAAATTTGATGTTAAAAAAGCAAACGAGCTTCTATCGCTATTTATTGGGCGACATGATTTTAGCTCATTTATGAAAGTTGGTAGCGACACAAAAAATCCAGTCAGGGAAATTTACAAGGCATTTTGCTACGAATATAAAAATAAAACAATCATCGTTTTTAAGGCAAATGGCTTTTTAAGGGCTCAGGTGCGACTTATGGTAGCAGCTGTTTTAAAAGGGCTAAAGCACAAAAATGCAAACGAGCTTATAAAAAAACAGCTAGAAAATCAAGCCATTTTTACACGCATACCAGCTCCAGCCCAAGGGCTTTACCTAAACAGGGTTCACTATTTTTAAATTTCGCTAATTGCCTTTTTAAGCCTTGCAAAACCCTCTTTTATCTCTTGTTTGCTAATATTTAAAGGCGGTAAAAACCTAAGCGTATCCTTGCCAGATCTAAGCACCAAAACGCCGTTTTTTAGCGATGATTGTATGATTTTTACCAAATTACTCTCATCTTTTAAAACAAGCCCAAGCATCATACCAATGCCCTGTTTAGAGCTAAAAATTTTAGGATAACTAGATAAAAGCCCATCAAGCTCAGAGTCAAAATTTTTAGCGATCTTTTTTAACTCTCCGGATTTTTTTAGCTTTTTTAGCTCTTTTAATGTCGCAAGTCCACTCGCACACGCTAGAAAATTTCCACCAAAAGTTGAGCCGTGATCGCCACTAGCAAATATATCTTTTCTGCTCACACAAGCACCAATAGGCACTCCGCCACCAAGTCCCTTAGCAAATGTAATAATGTCTGGCTTTATATCATAAATTTTACTCGTTACAAACTCGCCAGTTCTATAAACTCCACACTGAACCTCATCTGTAATCAAAAGCAACTCACGCTTTTTAAGCTCTTTAGAAAGCCTTTTTATCTCATCTTTATCAAACGCCTTAATGCCACCCTCACCCTGCACTAGCTCTATCATAACAGCCACAGTTTCATCGCTAATACTTGCAATAACCTCATCTATACTACTACAAAATTTAAAGCCCTCGGTGTATGGAGCAAAAATTTCAGGATGAAATTTATCCTGACCGGTTGCCCTTAATGTCGCTAGAGTTCGTCCGTGAAAGGAATTTCCTAGTGAGATTATCTCAAATTTCTTTTTGCTAAAATGCGTTGTGCCATATTTTCTAGCTAATTTTATAGCACACTCATTAGCCTCTGCACCTGAGTTGCAAAAAAATGCGTATGTATGATAGCCAAGCTGTTTTGATATCTCTTTTGCCAGTTTTTCTTGTGGCTTGATATGATAGATATTTGACGTGTGAAGCACTTTTTTTGCCTGTTTACAAATGGCTTTTGTCACGCTTTTATTGGCGTATCCAAGTGCATTTACACCTATTCCAGCGGCAAAATCTATATAATCCTTGCCATTTTTATCAAAAAGCGTAGCACCCTCTCCACGCTCAAAGCCGACATCAAATCTAGCATAGTTGTTCATTAAATACATCTTAATCCTTTAATGGTGGCAAAGACCACCCTTTATAATATGCAAACATACGAACCGTAATACCAACGGCGATTAGCAAAAGCACGAATGGCAAAGCAGTAAGAGATAGCGTATAAAGCAAATAATAAACCACGCCGACCCCTATACTTATAGTGCCATAAAGTCCAGTTGTTAAAAACCAAGGGACTTCATTTAGCAAAATATCACGCAAAATTCCACCGCCAACGCCGTTAAAAAATGCTATTAATGCCACGCCAAACACGTTATAATCATACTGTATCGCAACTATCGCTCCGACAACCGAAAAGCATATAACATCAATGGCATCTGTAAAAATAAATATAAATTTCTTCTCAATTTTCTCACGTTTTTTATAAATTTTTGTAACTCTAGCCATAAAAATCACAATCAAAACAATCAAAACCGGCGTGTAATGCGTAAAGCTATAAACCGGACGAAACACCATCATATCACGCACGATACCGCCACCAAGTGCCGTTAAAAACGAAGCTAGAAAAATTCCAAGCCAATCACATCCCTTTTTAACGCCAAACAAAAATCCACTAAGAGCTGCTGAGGCTATACCTACGTATTCTAAGATTAAGATTATTTCCATTTAAAAACTTTGAAATTTTTATGTATTTTACAAGTAAAATCTAAATTTAGACCTTAACCTAGCCCCAAAAAGACGGGGCTAGAGTTTAAAATGTCATAGGATGGTGGTGAAAGTCATCAAAAATGATCCTTGAGGTTTGAAATTTCTCACGTTTTAGCTCTCTAACTCGCAAAAATTCCTCCTCATCAATTTTTTTAATCTGAATCGCCGCCTTAAATGTAGGAGTTTTAGAGATATAGTCCCAACCAGAGCTTGTTAACTCATTGCAAGAGCTCTCCCAGTAGTGGAATGTCATTTGAATTATTCCGTCAGGCACACAATCAGTCAAATCAGCCTTAACAACAATATACCCATATCTACTCCACGCTTTTATAAAATCTCCGTGCGATATACCATATCTTTGTGCTAAAGCCGGATTCATCTCAGCTATCGGACCTATGCTATCTCCGCCCTCTTCTATAGCCTTTGAACGCCTTGTCATAGTGCCAACGGTGTATTGATAGACCTTACGAGTGGTTAAAAGCTGTATAGGGTAGCGTTCATCTGTTTTTTCATCAACAGAACCTGCCATTACTGGATACTCAGACGGCATATTCATACGAGTAGCAAAATCAGCCTTAGCACTCTCGATCTTATCTGCACTATCTACAAATAGACAAGGAACTAAATTTCCCTTTCCGTCAGGGGTAAAGAATTTCTTATCAAGATACAAGCTCTGTCCACCCATGCTATTTTCATCAGGGCAAGGCCAGTGAAGTCCGTGGTATTTTTTAAGCCTATAATAACTCATACCGCCATATCTTCTAGGATCAATCCTTCTAACCTCCTCCCAAATTTGCTCAGGATTGCCGTATGTAAAATGCTCCCCAAGCCCTAGTCTACGTGCCAATTCGCACACAATCCACCAGTCCTGCCTTGCGTCCCCTGGTGGCGTTATAACAGCATCATTGTGCTGGACTCTACGCTCTGCGTTTGCATAAAGCCCCTCTTTTTCACTACTTGCTACACCTGGCAAAACGATATCTGCCTTTAGTGCAGTTTCGGTTAAGAAAATATCTTGTACCACATACATCTCAACCTCTGAGATACCTTTTAAAAAGTGATTTGTGTTTGGCTCTGAAATAACTGGATTTTCTCCTATCGTCCAGAAAAATTTTACCCTTCCATCAAGTATCGCATCAGGCACTTCGGTTTTGTGAATACCTATTTTACCGCTTAAATGACCGCTAGGCAAGTGCCATTTAGCCTCAAACCACTCCCTAGCTTTTGGGTCAGTAACCACCCCTAAATTTGGAAATACATTTGGTAAAACGCCCATATCACAACAGCCTTGAACGTTTTCTTGACCCCTTATTGGCAAATCGCCACTACCAAGCTCACAAACATTACCAGTAATAAGCATTAAATTTGAAATATCGCAAACACCACCAACGCCGTGATTAAAGTGCGTTACACCCATTCCGTGAGTAATGACAGCTGGTTTTGTGGTCGCATAAATTCTAGCAGCACGTCTAATATCCTCCGCCCTTAGCTTCGTGTATAAAGCGACCTTTTCAGGTGAATACTCCCTAACCGCCTCTTTTACATACTCAAAGCCATTTGTATGCTCTTTTACAAACTCGTAATTTACCAAATTTTCCTCAATAATCGTGTAAATTAACGCATTTATAACTGGTATGTTATGCTCAGGCTCAAGTTGCAAATGCACATCAGCTCTATTTGCAAATTCCGTCTTTATCGGATCTATGACGATTAGCTTAGCACCTCTATTTAATGCTCTTTGAACGTGCATAGCTACGATTGGATGTCCATTTTCTGGATTTGAGCCTATCATCATTATGCAGTTGCTGTGAATTCCGATCTCTGTAAAGCTATTTGTAGCCGCTCCGTTACCTATTGTTTTGGCAAGTCCTGCCACTGTTGGAGCGTGTCAAATACGAGCACAGTGATCTATGTTATTTGTCCCCAAAATTCTCATAAGCTTTTGGGCAACATAGTTATCCTCAAGTGTGCAACGAGCAGAAAAATTTCCAGCCAATGCGTCAGCACCGTGCTTTGCGACGACATCTTTTATTTTATTAGCTACCAAATCAAGTGCCTCGTCCCAACTTGCCTCAACAAAATCGCCATCTTTGCTAAACACTCCATCTTTTTTGCGTATAAGAGGCTTTGTAAGGCGATCTGGAGCACCAACATAGTCCCAGCCATAAGCACCTTTTAGACAAAGACTGCCCTCATTTACTGGGTTGCTCTGAACCCCAACGGCACTTTTTATGTGGTTATTTTCCACAAAAAGTTCGACTTCACAGCCGGTTCCGCAATACGGACAGATGACTCGTCCTCCACTTTTCATAGCATTCTCCTTTAAATAAATTTAACTTACATAATTAAATATTATTTTTTAGCATATTTAATTATGTAATTTTTGCATATTAATCTTTAAAGAATTATTAATTTATATTTAAATTTTTAAATTAGATAAAAAGTTTAATAACTTTAAATTTACGTTAAGTTTTTTGTGGAATTTTACTGCAAAAAAGGTCTAGAAAAACTAGACCATAAATAGTGAAACGAAGCGTTTTTTAGGGATTGGGGAGAATTGTGTCATATACTCAAACGCCTCTTCATAATCCCCATCAGTAAAAGTCGCTACGTGTTCGATAAGCTCATAAAGCTCCTCGTCGTCCATAGAGTCAAAACTACCCCTATTTTCTAAAATTTCAAGCAAAACGGCGTCTAATTCAAGTTCGTCGTATGTCATAAAAACCCTTTAATTTTATTAAAAAATCTCGAAACTATACCAAAACAACCTTATAATATGCTTTATTTATGAGTAGTTAAGTCTTTTTTGTATAAAATCCCAAAATTAAGGCGTATCGTATGAATAATTTTGATAACTTTTATAAAAATTTCTCAGCATTTTTATCAGAGCTAAACCACAAAAACTCATATATAAAAGAGCGTATCCTAAACATATTATACACAAGCGAAAAGCATTTAAGTGCTAATGAGATACAGCTTGAGTTTCAAAAACGTTTTAAAGATAAAATTTCATTACCTGCTATCTACACTCTACTAAATTTTCTAGATGAGTGCCGCCTGACAAACACTTACGAGGATAATGGCATTAAAAAATATGAGCTAAATTTAAGCTCCCATCACGACCACATCATATGTGAAAAGTGCCAAAAAGTGATAGAGTTTCACGATGATATGATTGAAGAGCAACAAGAAAATATAGCCAAAGCAAAGGGCTTTGAGATAAAAACGCACTCGATGATACTTTATGGTATTTGTGATGAGTGCATAAAACGATAACGATATGCAAAAAGCTTTAAGTTACATTTAAGTATCTAAATAAGATAATGACAGATATTTATACAAGGAACATTATGAGCGTAACACCTGAAATTTTAACAAAAGTCGCGTCTTACTTTACGACGATCTCGCATACTCCAGGCAGATTAAGAGTGCGTGTAAGCCCGAAAATCAAAGAGCTTTCAGACACCACCGACTTAAGCAAACTTGATGAAACGATCGCAAAGATAAATGGCATAAAAGATGTAAAATTTAACAAAATCATAGGCTCAGTAACAATACAATATGATAGCGAAATTTTTACTAAAAATTTATGGGACGATCTGCTTGGTGGTAAAAATTTAGACCACTTAGCAAATAAAATAAATGCCGTAGCAAGGAGCATAGCGTGAACTTAAACGACTCTCTTGAACTCGCACTAACGATTGAAAAAAGTGGAGAGAAGCTATATGAGAGTTTGCAAAATTTCAATGAAACATTTAAGCAAATTTTAGCAATCAGAAAAAATGGGATAGCTTTGCTTAAAAATTTCAGCGACATAAAAACAAACGATCAAACCATACTACCCATTTTGACTCCAAATGATGAGTTTGAAGCGACTATTTTTGCGTTAAATTATGAGATAACGCTTAATAAAACATACGAAAATTTAACAGATGAGTGCGAAAATGACACGCTAAGGGATATATTTTTTAGGCTTTGGGCAACCTCAAACAACGAGTATATACCGGCTTTAAAAAACATCCTACAAAACTCGCATAAAGTTGAGAACGCAAATGAAAATTTTATAAATAGCGATTTTTTATCAAACTATCAAAATAGCTTTAACGATATGAGTCTAAAACTAGGCGACATCGTATCTGGCAAAGCCAGTAAAGAGGAGATCTCAAAACTACTATCAAACCCAAATTTTCCATTTTTTGGCGGACTAGCACTTGGTGCTTTAGCCACTCAAATTTTAGCAAAATCACAAAAGGATAACATAGATGAATAAAATATCTTACAACAAAGGATCTAATATGCTTCCATTTATCGCAGGAGCTGCACTTGGTGCTTTAGCAGTAGTTGCTTATAATAAAAAAGATAAGCTAATTGATTTAAGCAAAGAATTTGCAAAGGACGGACTTGAAAAGAGTAAGAAACTTGCCAAAGATAGCATAGCAAAAGGCAAAAAAGTAGCAAGTAAAATTTCAAAAACAAACGAAAAGCCAAAAACTACACGCAAAACACGTGCTAAAAAACCGGCTGTAAGCGAGTAATTAGATGAATAATCTTCTTACAACAACTAGACGACCCGCTGATCACTTTGTAAGCGGTGCCCTTATTGCCGGTATTGGCACACTTAGTATGAATTTAAACGAGCCAAATAAGGCAATTTTGGCAAAAAAAGTTCTAAAAGTCGGGCTAATTGGCGGTATAACAACAGCAAGTGCTATATATGCTTCAAATCAAATCGCAACATCTAAGTATCTAAATGCTGTTTTAAGTATTGGTGTAAGCGTAGGTGCGGTAATTGCAATAAATAATTTAATAAAGGAAAAATGATGAAAAACCCATATATCGAACAAATGCCACAGCAAACCCCAAGTCCGGTTGATAATGCTATCAATGAAGCCGCACAAAACATACCTTTTGTGCCTGAAAATTTCAACGCTGCTGGTTTTGTTAAAGGGCTTGTATTAGGCGGCATAGCTACTTATGTTCTAACAAACCCAAAGGCACAGGAGTGCCTATTTAAAGCTATCATCAAAGGTGGCGAACTTATAAACGCTGGTATAGAAGAGTTAAAAGAGCGATTTGAAGATGTCAAAGCAGAGCTTGAAGCACAAAAATAATATCCACATCGCACACAAATGCAAAAATCGTGTTAGGCTAATATGCGATGAGCTAAACAATCGTAGCGATATTAGCTTCATAGAGGCAAGTATAGGCGAACACAAAAACGTAAAAAACGTCCGTGTAAACAAATACGCAAAAAGCATAGTGGTCGAGTACTCAGGCGACTTTGATGAAATTTTAGAGTTCATCAAACACCTAAAAATGCCTATAAAGCCAAAAGATCCCACCTTGCCAAGCAAGGCTGAAATTTACAAAGCTGGTGCGATAACAGCCATAACTCCGCTAATATCAAACGGCTATATTAAAACAGCACTTGGGCTTTATGCAAGCAGCCAAAATTTACTTCACGGCTTTAGTGAGCTAAAAAATGACGGCATAACATCAAAAGTTCTTGAAGCTATGGCAATTGGTGTAAGCTTGGCAAGGGGCGATCATCTAGCAGCAAACAGCACAAATTTTATGCTAAATCTTGGCGAATATATGGAAGAGAGTGCCTCACATAGAAGCGATGATCTCATAAAAGAACTAGCCAAGCCAAATATCGAAGAGGTTTGGGTTGAGATAAGACAAAATGGCGAACTCATCCTTAAAAAAGTCAAAACAAATTCTCTTAAAAAAGGCGATATAGTAGTTGTAGGAGCTGGAGAGAGTATCGGCGTTGACGGATATATCGTTGAAGGCACGGCAAGTATAAATCAAGTCTCAATGACTGGCGAGGCTGAACCGGTTGCCAAAAACAGAGGCGACCGCGTCATAAGTGGCACAGTTGTTGAAGAGGGCAGGATAAAAATTTGGGCTGAAAATGTAGGCGATGAAACAGCTACGGCACGTATTAAAGAGTATATACAAAGCTCACTAAATGAAAAATCGAGCGTAGGGCTAAAGGCTACAAAATTAGCCGATAAGCTAGTACCAGTCACGCTATCTCTTGCAGGGGTTTCATATCTATTAAATAAAGATATGAATAGCGTTGCTAGTGTGCTTCAGGCCGACTACTCTTGTGCTTTAAAACTGGCAACTCCAGTAGCCTTTAAATCAAGCATATCAAAGGCTGGTAGAAATGGAATTTTAATCAAAGGCGCAAAAGCCATAGAAGCATTAAGTAGTGCTGATACTTTCGTGTTTGATAAAACAGGCACACTCACAAAAGGCAGACTAAGCGTCGTTGAAATTCACTCTTTTAAAGCTGGTCTTAGCGAAAATGATATTTTAAATTTAACAGCCAGTGCAGAAGAGCACTACTTTCATCCAGTTGCAGAAGCGATAGTAGAAGCGGCAAATAGCAGAGGATTTAGCCATATTCATCACGACGAGGTCGAATTTATCGTAGCTCACGGCGTTAAAACATCTATGAACGGCAAAGAGGTCGTCATAGGCTCAAGGCACTTTTTAGAAGATGATGAAAACATAAGCTTCAAAGGGCAAGATGAGATAATCAAAAATGCCCTTAAAAACGGACTTACATTGCTTTATATTGGATACGACAAGGAGCTTGTTGGTGTCATAGCGATGAAAGATGATATGAGAGAAAACGCCAAAGAAACGCTTGAAAAACTACGAAATTTAGGCGTAAAAGAGATCATAATGTTAAGTGGTGACATAAAGCAAAAGGCACAAGAGGTTGCCCGTGAACTTGGGTGTGACCGCGTATTTGCGGAGTGTTTGCCAACTGACAAGGCTAAAATCATAGAAGAGCTAAAAGCCAGTGGCAAAAATGTAGCATTTATCGGGGACGGCATAAACGACGCACCAAGCCTTACAAAAGCAAATGTGGGCATAAGTATGCACAAAGGTGCTGATATAGCAAAGGCTACCGCTGATATAAGTCTGCTAAAAGATGACATAGAAAGTGTAGCCATAGCAAAAGAACTTGCCGTAAAAACGATGAAGCTAATTAGTTCAAATTTCAACTCCACAGTTGGCATAAACTCAGCCATACTAGCAGCTGCCACGATAGGTATGCTAAATCCTATCGCAACAGCAGTGCTTCATAACGGAACTACAATTTGGTTACTTTTAAATTCAATCAAAGGGGTAAAGATTGGCAAATAACGGCTTATTAAAAGGAAATTTACTAGATATAGGCACACACAGAAAGGTTGCAAAGATCGGTATGAGTGTATCGCTTGGGGTTTTAACCCTAACGGCTTTTAATATGAAAAACAAAGCCTTTAAAAAAGCACACATAATAGCAGGTATTAGTATGGTTGCATTTAGCCTGTATCACGCTGGGCTTTATGATAACGGGGTCTTTAAAAATATGCTAATAAAGGCAAACCAAAAGGCAAAAAATAGCCAATCTCGCAAAACTAAAAATTCCTAAAGGCTGAAATTTTCAGCCTTTATAAACTAATCTCTTTTATGTCAGCTATCTTTAAAAATTCCTTGTAAATTTGACCGATTATCGCTATACGATTTGCTTTGATTTTAACGTCATCAGCGTTTATCATAACATTATCAAAAAATTCGTCAATTTGCGGTTTTAAGCCAAAAAGTTCAGTCAATCTTGCATTAAAATCATTTGGATTTGAGCTTAGGCTTTTAAATCTATCATTTAGCGATTTTTCAAATTCATTATTAAAAAGACTCTCGTCTACGGCTGAAATTTCGCTGTCTTTTATGATATTTGCAAGACGTTTAAAGGTTGAGAAATTTTCTTTAAAACTTGGTTTGTTTGTGACTTCATTTAGTGCATTTATCGCTTTAAAAAGTGATAAAATATCACGCTCATCGCTGTTTATACAAGATTTGATTATTGACGGATTTGCGTCAAAAAATGTGTAAATTCTATCAAGTATGAAATTTTCAAGCACACTAACATCAAATTTGGCGTAGTTTTTAGAAATTTCAACTAAAATTTCACGAAGATTAAACTCTAAATTAAGAGCAGTTACTATCTTTATAACGCCATTTGCAGCACGTCTTAAAGCGTAAGGGTCTTTTGTGCCACTTGGAATTTTACCAACACTAAATAATCCAACAAGTGCGTCAAGCTTAGCAGATAACGCCGCAACCGAGCTAAAAACAGAACTAGGTATCGCTGAGTTTTCGCCGTCTGGCAGATACTGCTCTTTTATAGCGTTTACGACGACTTCATCTTCGCCCTTTGCACGTGCGTAGTAATGTCCCATAATCCCCTGAAGCTCAGTAAATTCATAAACCATACCAGTTGTCAAATCCGCCTTGCTTAGCATAACAGCTCTTTCTATCTTGCTCTCGTAGTTCACACCAGCCTCGCTAGAAAGCCTATCTTTATACAAAGATGATAGAAATTTAGCTATCTTTAGCTCTCTTAGCTCTTTATCATACATTGAGCCAAGCTCTTTTAGGTAGGTTATGTTTTTTAATTTTTCAGGGCTAAACTCGCTAGACAAATCGCTTTGCCAAAAGAACATCGCGTCGCTAAGTCTTGCACGAAGCACCTTTTCGTTGCCCTTTACGATTAGGCTGTTGTCGTCTGTTATGGCATTTGAAACAACTACAAATTTATTTGCCAGTTTACCATCTTTAAACACTGGAAAATAACGCTGATTTTCTTTCATAGAAGCGATGATAACCTCGCTTGGAACAGCCAAAAACTCACTTTCAAACTCGCCCAAAAGTGCAGTAGGATACTCAGTGATCGCCACAACTTCACTTAGCAAGTCATCATCTATTTGGATATTTATGCCATTTTTTTCTAAATTCTTAAACTGCTCTAAGATAATAGCTCTTCTCTCATCTGGGTCTAGGATAATCCCTCTATCCTTAGCACCCTTAAAATACTCAAGAATGGTTGAAATTTTAACCTTCTCATAGCCAATACTTCGGTGCGGATAGGTTGACACTTCGCTTTTAACGCCAAATTTGCTAAACTCAACACTTTTGTCATCAAAAAGACATAAAAACGATCTTATCGGTCGTATAAACTCAAACTCGCCATTGCCCCAACGCATTGATTTGCCAAAATTTAGGCTAAGTAAGAACTTCTCAATCATATCGCCCAAAAGCTCCTTTGAGTTTTCGCCTTTTAGCGATTTTTCATAATAAAGCACCTCTTTTCCATCAATCTCTTTAAAACTTAGCTCATCTTGACTAATCTCGCACTTTTTAGCAAACGACAACGCAGCTGGCGTAAAAACGCCGTCTTTTAACGCGACGTGTTTTGGAGCACCGATAAACTCTGCTTTTGTATCACTTTGAAGTTCACTAAAATTTTTATGAAAAAATACCAAACGACGTGGCGTAAAGTAAAAATCAAACTCGCTTTCTAATCTATACTCACTCAAAACCGCCTGCCACTTTGCTCTAATGTTTGGCAACTCCTTTAAAAATGGTATGGCTGGAAGCTCTTCAACGCCGATTTCAATCAATAATTCTTTCATTTTTAACCCTTTTTTCTTTAAATTTCTTTCTTAACTCATCTTTTTTAGCCGTTTGTAACGCCACGCCGCGAAGCAAAAAAACTAAAAACAAAACAAACGCCACAAGCATAAAAATATCTAAAATTTTCATTAAAATTTACTCCAAAAGCCACACTTTTTATCCCTATCGGTTGAAATTTCAAAAACTAGCGGAAGGTGGTCTGAGTATAAATTCTCATTATTTTCTTTTTTGGCATATCCCTTATCATCAACTAGTCCGCTTTTAAAAACGCCAAAACTACCACAAGCATAAAATAGCTCATCTTTAAAAAACGAAGGACTTAAAAGCACGTGATCAATCGCCCTTTTTTTACCATAACCAGCAAAGCTGTAACGCTCACTCGCGTTTAATTCACGCCAAAGATTTTTAAAACTTTCATTAATCTCAATAGGTGCTAAAATATTTTTTTTACCAAAAGGAGTATTAAAATCCCCAAGTGCAATTACTGATAAACTCTCCTCTCTTATGGCTTTTAATAGCGTTTTTACCGCACTCTCTTGCTTGTCAAGTCCATTTTTAAACGCTGGAAAATGATTTACAAAAATAACAAATTCTTTGCCGTCTAGGCTAAATTTTTGCTTTAAAATATCTCTTGTTTTTACGCCTTTTACACTGATGCATTCGTGTTCTAGGCTTGGTTTAATTTTTGAGATAATACCAAGACCAACAGGAGAGTTTTTAGGAGAGCAAAATGATAAGAATTTATACTGCGTATCTTTTACCAACTCTTTTAAAACAATCTCATTTTCAATCTCTTGGAGTGCGATTATATCGGCATTTACGCTATTTATAACCTGCTTTATATTTTTTAGTTTATCTTTAAATTTATCATCGCTCCATTTTGACTTTCCGATTCTAAAGTCTGGATATTCATTGCCATTATTTTTGCCGTCAAATAGGTTTTCTACATTATAGGTCGCGATCTTTAGCGTTTGAGAAAAGGCACAAACCGATAATAAAATAAAAATTAGAAATTTTTTCATAAACACTCTCTAAAATCAAACTCATTGATATTTTGTCTAATCGCCTCATAAGCTACGATACCAACGCTCATTGCAAGATTTAAGCTCCTGCCATTTTTGCCCATTGGGATCGTTATCATATTTTGTGGAGTTAGGCTCATTAGTGAGCTAGGAAGCCCGGTACTTTCGCCACCAAAAAATATAAAGTCGCCACTTTGAAATTTGGCGTTAAAATAAAGGTTATTTGTCTTTGTCGTGGCGTAAAAAAATCGCTCTTTTTTATCTAAATTTTGCTTTAAAAATTCATCAAGGCTATCCCATATCACAGGATTTAAAATTTTCCAATAGTCAAGCCCAGCACGTCTAACAGCCTTCTCGCTTAAATCAAACATTGTTGGTTTAATGATATGTAAGCTTAAATTTGCATTTACACACATTCTGCCGATAGCACCGGTGTTTTGCGGGATTTGTGGATGAACTAGAACGATGTTTAGCATATAACCCTTACTTAAATATTAAAAGGCTGATTTTAGCGAATTTGGCTTTAATTTGGGCTTTGATTGGCTAAAAATTTAGAAATTTCCACATCTGTTAGTTGTGAAATTTTATCTTTTAAAGCATCGCCTTTTAAGCCACTCTTAACAAGCCCTTGATAGTCTATGTTTGGTTTAAAAGCCTTGTCATAAAGCCCGAGCTCTTTGGCTCTTTTTATGCGATTCTCATCATACAGCCCAAGCCAAAATTTTAGCGGTTTTAAGGTAGCAATTTTTACCAAATCCCTATCGCTTACAAAATCATCAAAAAACGGCTCATTAATCATATAACTTTTTGGTAGATTTAAATCCGCTGCCACTTTTTTGATATTTAGCTTAAAATACCCACACAACAGATATAAAAACAGACGTTCATCATTGATAAACTGCCTTGATTTTGTGAGTAAATTTATAAAATTTTGATCTAATTTATTAACGCCAAAAAGTCTACTTAAAAGATTAAGCTCATAAAGGTATTTTGTGGCAACACTTAAAAACTCGCCTCTAAAAAATTTCAAAAGCTCAGCACTAATTCTATCTTTGCTTAAATTTTCTATACTCAAGTCACTCATTAATTTAAGCGTCTTACTAAAAATTTCAAAACCAAAACGCGATGAGAACTGAACAGCACGAAGAACACGAAGTGGATCTTCAATAAATTTCTCATCATCAATATGCCTTAAAATTTTAGCCTTTAAATCATCAATCCCGCCCCAACAATCAGTAATTTTGCCATCAAAAATATTTAGCATTATACTATTTACCGTAAAATCTCTACGCTTTGAAGCCACTCTTTCATCTTGTGTCAGGCTAACGCTAAAATCTGTGTGTTTTGAGCCAGTTTTGCTCTCTGTTCTTGCTAAACCGATGTCAAAATTTTTAAATTTATATATAAAAAAACTCTTGCCAACACCATTTGCACCCAAATTTTGCATAATTTGGTTAAATTTTGCCTGGCTAATATCATAAACTTCAATGTCAAAATCGGTGCTTTTTATGCCTAAAAATGCGTCCCTAACGCACCCACCAACCAAATAAACACGCTTTGTATAGGGCGTAAAAATTTCACGCACCAGATCTAAATTTTCATCATTTAAGATTTTCAAGCCTGTTCTCTACATTTGCAAGAGCGAATTCTAAAAATTTCAAAGTCAGATCAAGCCTTTGCTCTAATCTCTCTTTTGGCATCTCATTTAACCCTTCAAAAAGCACCTCGATACGCTCTTTTAGATTTTTAAGGAATATCTCCTCACTTGTTACATTATCCGTATCGACCTTGCAAACTGCAGTAGTATCAAGGCTCTCTTCTATGGTAAATTTCTGACTAGGCTCACTACTTTGCGGTTTAATCATATCCCCAATGGCATTTAGCTCAGCCGTTATCTCTTCGATTGTTATTTTTGAAATTTCATCAATTTTATTCATAGTTTTATTAGCCACCTTTTAAACTCATTTATCTCTTCAGGAGCACTCATTTTTATGAAAAAATCCTTCATCTGCTCATTTTGTATCACGCGGCTCTTTCTAAGTCCACTAAGACGTCTAATAGCAGAGAGTGCGTCAGAATTTGACGGATTTGCTTTTAGTATGTTTTTATATACCTCTAAAGCGTCATCTTTTAATCCTTGGGCTTCGTATATAAGGGCTTCTGTGATAGTGTTTTTCATTATTTTATATATCCTGAGATTATGCTACCCATTTCAGATGTAGTGCAAATTTCTTTAGCACCAAAAGCCGATATATCCTTTGTGCGATACCCATCGCTAAGAGCCTTTTTAACAGCATTTTCAATAGCACTTGCGGCCTCTTCTTCATTTAGCGCATATCTTAACATTAAAGCACCGCTTAGGATTGTAGCAATCGGATTTGCTATGCCCTGCCCTGCGATGTCTGGGGCTGAGCCGTGTATAGGCTCGTAAATGCCAACTTTTCCGCCTATTGAAGCACTTGGAAGAAGCCCTATTGAACCCACAACCATACTAGCCTCATCACTTAAAATATCACCAAACAAATTCTCGGTTAAAATAACATCAAATTGGCGTGGATTACGCACTAACTGCATAGCTGCATTATCTACATACATAAACTCAAGGCTTATATCAGGATAGTTTTTAGCAACCTCGCTTGTTACTTCACGCCAAAGCTGACTAGCTTCTAGCACATTTGCTTTATCCACCATGCATACGCGTTTTTTACGTTTTTTTGCCGCTTCAAACGCTATTTTGGCGATTCTTTCTATCTCCTGGCGGCTGTAAATCATCGTGTTAAACGCACTATCTACCTCTTTTTTTCGTGGTTGCCCAAAATAAATCCCGCCAGTTAGCTCACGAACAACGAGTATATCGACATCTTGTAATACTTCAGGCTTTAGCGTGCTAGCACTTACTAGTTCGTCATATATCATAGCAGGTCTAAGGTTTGCAAACGCCTCTAGGCTCTTTCTAAGCTTTAAAAGTCCGCTTTCTGGGCGTTTATCGCGTGGCAGGTTATCCCACTTTTGCCCACCTATCGCACCAAAAAGCACAGCGTCTGAGTTTAGGGCACTTTGGAGCGTTTCATCTGGAAGCGGTTCGCCAAAAACATCGTAAGCAGCTCCGCCCATAAGCTTATAGTCATAGTCTATACTAAAGCCAAATTTATCACTAACAACGTCAAGAACCTTTATCGCCTCATCTACGATCTCAGGACCAATACCATCGCCCTTTATAACGCAAATTCTATATCTTTTTGCCATTTTCTACCTCAAATTCTCTTTTGCATATTGTATCAGCCCACCAGCCTTTATAAGCTCTTGCATAAATGGCGGTATGGCGTTAAATTTATACTCTTTTTTAGTTGTAAAATTCTTTATCACACCAGCGTCAATATCTATGCCAAGCTCGTCGCCTTCGTTTATCTCGTCGGTTTCTTTAATCTCAAGAATCAAAAGCCCAGTATTAAAGCTATTGCGGTAAAAAATCCTAGCAAAACTCTTAGCAATAACAGCACCTATACCAGCAGCCTTAAGTGCTAATGGAGCGTGTTCGCGTGAGCTACCACAGCCGAAATTCTCTCCAGCTACAATAATATCGCCATTTGCTATTTTTTTACTGAACGTAGGATCTGCGTCTTCCATAATGTGTTTTGCAAGTTCATTTTCATCAGACGTGTTTAAATATCTTGCCGCTATGATGATGTCTGTATCGATATTATCTCCAAATTTCCATACTTTTGCATTTTTCATAATAACCCCTTGAAATTTTGGGGTATTTTAACCCAAAAAAGCTAAATTTTACATTTTTTGGTGTAGAATTACGCCAAAAGGAGTGTCGTGTTAAGAGCAGTTACTAGAATTTACAATCATCTTTTTAATCCATCCTCAATAATTCAGCTAGACATAATCCCAAATGCTTTGGATATGGCAAAGTATGGTATTTTAAAAACAGAGCGGAATATGAAAGCAACGATAATTGCTTATGAAAATTTGCTCGAGCAATATCCTGATAAAAGACCGCTTTTTGTGTTTGAAAACTCAACCCAGTGCGAACACACTAGCGAGCACGCTTCATCTGGCGAATACTACTTTGACACACAAAAACAACCAGATAGCGAAGTAGCAAAATTTGAGCATATTTTATCAATCCTTAATGCAAAAGATACACAGCTAAGCGAATTTTATTCAAAGGTAAATCTAAATAAAGGCGAAAAAATAAAACTGCTAAGCGAACTAGCCTACAATGACGCAAAATTTTTAGATGAGGAGATTGATGTGTATCTTTGCCATACAACAAAGCCGTATGAGTGTTTTGCACGTATGCTAAATGGATATTTTATCGATGATATGCAACCTCATCAAACCTATGCTTTAATAAAATTTATGTATAAATTTGGCTACGATTTTATCGGCATTGGAGCCACTCTTTTGATGTTTTATGCAAAGCACCAGCTAAGCGACGCCACGCAACTATACTCTGAACTGGCTAAAGTTTATGGGGTTAGCACTCAACAAATGCAAAACGCTTTGGAATTTTGTGTAAATACAAAAAACTATCTTATACTGCCATATACAAGTGACGCATTAAATTTTTAATGCGTCCGTAAATAAAAAATAAACAAAATTTTAAGCAATCCATAAAATAAATTATTATAAAATTCCACCTTTAAATTAATAATCGATATTATAATCAAATATAAAAATTGGGGGCTTTTATATGAGAAAAATATATCTTTCGTTTATTTTGTGTTTAAACTTATACTCTCAAACAAATGAGGTTAATTTCGACGAGATTAGCGTAACTGCAAATGAACAGATAAAGGATAAAAGAGTAGGAGAGCGCAAAATAGACGCTGAGACAATAAATAAACAGCAAGTTACTGATAGTAGGGATTTAGTAAGATACGAAACAGGCGTAAGCGTAGTTGAAACTGGCAGAATGGGCGCTAGTGGGTATGCCATTCGTGGTGTTGATGAAAACAGAGTTGGTATCACAATAGACGGGCTTAGACAGGCTGAGACGCTTAGCTCTCAAGGTTTTAAAGAGCTTTTTGAGGGATATGGAAATTTTAACAACACAAGAAATGGCATAGAGATGGAAAATGTCAAAATGGCAACCATAACAAAAGGAGCTGACTCTGTAAAGAGTGGAAGTGGTGCTTTGGGGGGGGGTGTGAGCTTTGAAACAAAAGACGCAAAAGATTTTTTAATAGATAAAAATTATCATTTTTCTTTCAAAAATGGATTTCAAAGTGTAGATGATCAAAAATTTAGATCAATTACTGCGGCGGCTAAATTTAAGTGGTTTGACGTGCTTATCGTAAACACACAACGTAACGGACACGAGCATAAAAACTACTTTTATAACATTTATGAAAGCAATGAAGAGGATAGAGCTGCTGTTGGCAAAACTCGCGAAAAAGCCGATCCATACGATATAAGTAGAAAGAGCACATTGGTAAAAATAGGCTTTGAGCCTTTTGAAAACCAGCGTTTTGGCGTAGCTATTGATAACTCAAGGCTTAGCTCACAAGGTCAGGATCTATCTTATGTGCTAAATACTATACAAAACCAAAAAGATATCGAAACTTATGGAGAGAGAAAAACCAACGATAAATCAACTAGAAAAAATGTGCAGTATACCTTTGAAAGCTTTACGCAGACACCTTTTTGGGACAGTGTAAAAATTTCATACTCAAATCAGCGAATAAAAAACAAAGCAAGGACGGATGATTATTGTAGTGGGGATAAGTGTGTTGGTGTTAGAAATAATGATGGCTTAAAGCTAGATGATAGCTCAGGCGTTATTAAAGTAGTAGATAGTAATGGTAATGAAGTCAAAGCAGAAAAAGTTTCCAAAAGATGGAGCACAGCTCTTAAATACACTGCTAATGGCAAGGAGCTTAGTGATTATAGAGAGGCTAATGCTATACAAAATTTAATAGACTGTTCTAAACTAGACTGTTCTAAGAAATTTAGAGTCTTTGTTAAACAAAATGAGAAATGGGAAGAAGTATATAAAGAAGAAGATAGGAGTATTACAACTGTAAATATAAATGGCAAAAAATATGGCAAAATAGATGTAAAACGTGGAAGCAAAAACGGATTTAACACTATCGAAGACGCAAAAATAGTTGTACCAAAATCTGAAGGCTACTCATCAGATAACTATAATGATAGAGATTTAAATACTGATACTAAGCAATTTAACATAGACTTTGATAAAGAATTTGAGCTTTTAAGCACAGAACACTTTATAAAATATGGTGCAATGCATGCAAAAACCAAAAAATCAATGGTAAATGCCGATGGATATATGGGGCAAGATATCCAGTGGTGGCAAGACTATTTTATACCAAATATAGAAGTAGATGGCACAGATCCAAGACAATACAAGCCAGATCCAAGCAAATGGACCGGAGGAAATCCCACGCCAAGGCATAGGCTAAATTTTCGCGATAGCTACCTAATACCTGTTGAAACCAAAGAGAGTGCTGTTTATGTTGGCGATTATATAAAGACTTTTGAGTGGCTTGGACTTGATCTAAACTACCGCTACGACAAGGTCGCTCACAATCCAAGCTACGATGAGAGTGTGCCAGTGCCAAAAGGGCTTATTTTAGGCATTATGAAATCTATGCCATGCGCCTTAAACCAAACAGATAATTGCAAGTATAACAGTCCTATTGTAAATCAAAATTTTGCTCAAAATTTAGCCCTGCTTTTAAGAAAAACTGAGTATAAAAGCAATTCGTATAACTTTGGGGTTGATTTAGATCCGCTATCTTGGCTAAGAGTTCAGCTAAAATACTCAAAGGGTTTTCGTGCACCAACCTCTGATGAAGTCTATATGACCTTTAAACACCCTAGCTTTTCAATAGCACCAAATACAAATTTAAAAGCAGAAATTGCCAAAACTAAAGAGTTAGCAGTAACCTTTCATAACAACAACAGCTTTGCTACATTTAATTTTTTTAAAACAGACTATACAAATTTTATAGATTTAGTCTATATAGGACGAAGAGAGGTTACAGATAGTTATTTAAAATATCCATTTTGGCAAAATATAAATAGAGATAGTGCTGAGGTTAAGGGCTTTGAAGTAAATTCACGCATCGAGCTTGGCGATATAAGCGACAAATTAAAAGGCTTTAGATTTGGATATAAATTTACACGTCAAAAAGGCAAAATGAACGGCGACATACCTATGAATGCTATCCAACCAACTACTTCAGTCTATAGCATAGGCTACTCTACACCTGATGATAAATACGGCATAGACTTCTTTTTAACTGATGTATCGGCTAAAAAAGCTGAGGATACTTATAATATGTACTGGAAACAACAAGCTGCCGATCCTGACAGGCTCGTTCAAGGCAAAAGGGTAACAGATAGCACATTAGCTTGGCGAAGCGGTGCTTACAAAGTTTTTGATATGATAGCTTACGCAAAGCCTACTAAAAATTTCAGCTTTGGCTTTGGCGTTTATAATATAACTGATGCAAAATATATGACTTGGGATAAGGCTAGATCAATTAGAGCCTTTGGAACGACAAATTTAATAGATCAAAACACTGGTGCTGGGATAGGTAGATTTTACGCACCACGTAGGAATTTTAGATTTTCTTGGGAGATAACTTTTTAGAGTTAGAGGCGTTGTGGTGATACAACGCCTATT
Organism: Campylobacter mucosalis; assembly: GCF_013372205.1. Classification (NCBI taxonomy): domain Bacteria; kingdom Pseudomonadati; phylum Campylobacterota; class Epsilonproteobacteria; order Campylobacterales; family Campylobacteraceae; genus Campylobacter; species Campylobacter mucosalis. The sequence goes on along the minus strand of NZ_CP053831.1, from coordinate 704,344 downwards.
TTTAACTCAGTGAGTGTAGAAAATTTCTTGGATTTTTGCTTTATCAGTTGTTTTTGTAAGAGCCAACATTAAAAGCACACGAGCTTTTTGCGCGTTTAGGTTATCACTTGCTACAAAGCCGTTCTCATCGTCATTTACTTCGCCATTTCTAGTTGTTTCGCCTGTTCCAACACGACTATCACGAACGACTATCACACCATTTTTAGCACCTTCATTTAGAGCTTTTAGCACACTTGGGAATGGATTTCCGTTACCCATACCAGCACTTACTATACCTTTTGCTCCATTTTTTAGAGCGACATTTACAAAGTCAGCATTATCATTTGCGTGGCTATAAACTATATCAACCCTTGGAAGTTCAGTGATTTTTGTGATATCAAACATAGAATTTGTCGTATGTTTACGAACCGGAGCCATATAAAATTTCACATTACCATAAAACACGGTGCCGATTTTGCCAGTGTTTGGCGATTTAAATGTATCAACAGCAGTTGTATTTGTCTTTGTAACCTCACGTGCCGCGTGGATTTCATCGTTCATCGTTACTAAAACGCCCTTGCCTACCGCGTCTTTACTCATTGCCACATTTACAGCGTTAAATAAATTTAGTGGGCCATCAGCACTCATTGAAGTTGAGTTTCTCATCGCACCAACCATTACGATAGGCTTATCGCTTTTTACAACCAAATCTAAAAAGTAAGCTGTCTCCTCCATCGTATCTGTGCCGTGAGTGATGACGATACCGTCGGCTTTGCCGGTTGTCAAAAGCTCATTTACACGCTTAGCTAGTTTTAGCCAAACTTCGTTATTCATCTCTTGTGAGCCGATTTGTGAAATTTGCTCACCCTTTATCGTTGCTATCTCATTTATTTGTGGGACAGCAGCGATTAGTTTATCCACCGTAACCGTACCTGAGGTATAAGAGGTAGATAGTTCGCCAGAACCGCTACCAGCGATAGTTCCGCCAGTTGCTAGTATGCAAATAGTCGGCTTTGCAAACGCCGCAACAGCTGAAATAAGCATAAGTGCCACCACCTTTTTGATTGAAAAACACATAGTTTTCTCCTTTATGATTTTATAATTTGTAAAATATTACAAACTTTTCAAAGAATTATACTAGTGCTTTTAAAAAAATAAACTTAAAATCTAAATTTCAAAAAATTCTAAGACAAAACATAAAAACAGCAGTCGAAACAACAATACTTAAGAGTGCATTTTTAAATTTTAAATGCACCAAAATCGCCGTTAAAACGGCTAAAATTTCATTTAGTCCATACGGATATACATTAAATTTTGTATCCTTTAGTCCATAGCAAACCAAAACAACCATTATCATAAGTCCCATATGCTTTTGAGTAGCTTCAAGCCATAGCTTTGGTTTGTAGTTTTTCATAGCATAAAACGGCAAAACACGAGTTAAAAATGTCGCCGCCGCACTTGCTAAAACTGCCAAAAACAAAAGCCACTCAGACGAATTTACACTTATCATAATCTATCCTTAAACGCCACTATAAATATAAAACAAAGTAGCATTGAGCCAACCAAAAGTAGCTTTGGTGGGAGCAAAGCAACGCCTAAAATTCCAAATAAAGTAGCTGCCCCAAGCACCTTGTAATTACGCTCATTCTTAAACATTTCAATTACAATTACAATAAAAAGTGCAGTTAAACTAAACTCCAAACCGCTCATATCAATCGTAATTAAATTCCCAAACACACAGCCAAAAATCGTCCCAAGTAGCCAGTAAGACCAAGAGAGAAAATTTAGCCACGTAAAAACATAACTTCGCTCGTTTATATCGTCAATTTTTAGGCTTTTAAAAATCGCAAAGGTTTCATCAGTTAAGGTTGCTATATTAAAAATGCGAAATTTCAAATATTTATAATCTCTAAGCAAAGCAAGTCCGTAAAAAGTGTGACGCAAATTTACAAGATATGAAACGATAAAGACCTCTATAAAACTCGTGCCAACGCTAAAAAGCGAGATCATCATAAATTGTGCCGCTCCGCCGTAAGCAAGAGCACTTAAAGCAACTGCAATAAAGGCACTCATATCAAGCTTGTTTGATAAAATTCCAAACGCAATACCAAGTGGAAAATAACCCATAAAAACGGGTATTGAGAGCTTAAAAACATCCGCAAACTTCATAAAATTCCTTAAAAAGCGTGTATAATATCAAAAAAATTTTAATTAGATTTTAATTTTTTAATAGCTGGATAAAATTATGGAAATTACAAATAATTAGTGCAAAGAAAAATAACGACAAAAATATTTATAATGATTCAGTCAGGTTTTGGAGATGGAAATTTGTGTGATGTTATTATGGAATATATATAGGAACACATATGGCGTAAAAAATTAAAGTGGTTTTAATTTTAAGTGAAAGGAAAACTTATGTCTAAAATAAAAAAAGAAAAAATAGAAGCCAATGGATTTAGCATAGAAGTTTATACAGAAGACTTTAAAAATGATTATATTAGCCTAACTGATATTGCAAAGTATAAGAATGGGGATGACCCAAGATTTGTTATTCAAAATTGGATGAGAAATAAAAACACATTGGAATTTATAGGATTGTGGGAAATTTTAAATAACGAAAAATTTAACCGTGTGCAATTCGACACGTTTAAAATGGAAGCAGGTTTAAATAGATTTACAATGACCCCACAAAAATGGATAGATAATACTAACGCAAAAGGTATTGTTTCTAAATCGGGTAGATATGGAGGAACATACGCACATAGTGAGAGTTTAAATTGTATATTATTCAGGATTACAAGAGATTAAAATCTGATAAAACCTCAAAACTATCCTTAACTTGGAATTTGCATCGTGAAATTTCAAAAATCAACTATAAAATTCATACAGATGCGATTAAAACCTATCTGCTAAATGATTTAGTTAGACTTTAAGTATGCTAGTGAAGCAGATATGCTAAATGTTGCTTTGTTTAACAAAACGGCTAAAGAGTGGCGAGAAGAAAATAAAAATTTAAAGGGAAATATGAGAGATTATGCCAGTTTAAATGAACTTTTAGTGCTTGCAAATATGGAAAGTTATAATGCTATCTTAATTGAGAAAGAGCTAGAACAAAAAGAAAGAATGATAGAACTTAGAAAACTGGCAAGAAATCAGATGTTGTCCTTAGAAAAATTGGAGCAAAGGAATATTGCATTATTGACAGATAAAAAATAAATTTTAATTTTTAATGAAAGGAGAATTGTAAACATCCGCTTAAAAGAATATTTAGCAATATACAAAACGCTTCCTATTGGTAATTATTTCTCAAAAGAGCAAAGAAAAACTCGTGCCAACGCTAAAAAGCGAGATCATCATAAATTGTGCCGCTCCGCCGTAAGCAAGAGCACTTAAAGCAACTGCGATAAAGGCACTCACATCAAGCTTGTTTGCTAAAATTCCAAACGCAATACCAAGTGGAAAATAACCCATAAAAACGGGTATTGAGAGCTTAAAAACACTTTTAAAATTCACTAGTTCCCTTAAAAAAGTAAGCAGTAGAAGATACTTTTGGCTAAACAAACCCAAAGTATCTTATAATAAATTCCTATTTTTCGTCTGCCTAATATGTCTACGTTTAAGAGCAATGTTTGTGTCTTTAGCTGAAAAATACAACACATCAACCACCCAAATAACAAGTATAAAACTAACGAGTAAAAGCATATAAGTCATTTTCTACCTCTTAAGTCCATTTACTATCTCAAGCATAGCGTCACTCGTGGTTATTCCCTTTGAGTTGGCTTCATACGCTCTTTGGCCAGTGATTAAGTCAGTCATCTCCTCAACAAGCTGAACATTACTCATCTCGACAAATCCCTGACGTATAGTGCCAAGTCCATCAAGCCCAGCCGTGCCGACTACGACGTTTCCACTCGCAGATGTTTCAAGATAGTTATTATCGCCCATAGAGTGAAGTCCCGCTGGGTTTATAAAATTTGCAAGTTCTATCTGCCCTATTTGTGCCATATCAGTTTCACCAGCCTGAAGCACTGAAACAGTGCCATCTGTGCCGATTGAAATTTGGGTTGCGTTTGCTGGTATGGTAATTTGCGGGATTAGCTGATAGCCGTCTGAATTTACTATCGTACCGTTTGCATCAAGCTTAAACGCACCATTTCTAGTATAAGCGGTCGTGCCGTCAGGCAGCTGAATTTGAAAAAAACCATCACCAGCAATAACAACATCAAGGTTGTTACTAGTCTCTTTAAAATATCCTTGCGAGAAAATTTTATTTATCGCAGTTGGACGAACGCCAAGACCGACCTCTATACCAGTTGGACTTGTTGTAGTCTGACTTGTAGCCGTGCCTGCATACTCCATAACCTGATACATAAGATCAGCAAATTCTGCCCTATTTTTCTTATATCCATAAGTATTTACGTTTGCTATATTGTGAGTGGTTACGTCTATTTGCGTCTGCTGAGCGATCATACCAGTTGCTGACGTATAAAGAGATCTCATCATTTTTCTATCCTTTTAAGTGTTGTAGTCTTCGCCTAAAATTTCAAATCTACCTAGTCTAAACAAAAACTACTTCTACTTTTTCCTTTCATTATTTATTTTTACTGCTTAACACTGCCAAGTTTTGTGATAGCGTCTTGGTTAAGCTCATCCATATGCGTAGTCATAACTTTTTGATACATATCAACCATACGATGAGTTTCGATAAGTCCTACCATTTCGCTGACTGGGTTTACGTTTGACATTTGAGCATATCCTTGAAGCAAACTATCAGAGTCGGCTATATCAATAACATCATCTATATCTTTTGCCTTGTATAAGTTATCGCCTATCTTTTCAAGATCACGAATTTCACGTGGCTGAGCGATGTAGACCTTTGCTATCTCTTCGCCGTCTGCATACAAATTTCCATTTTTATCGCTTGTTAGTTTTGTGCCTTCTGGAATTTGTATGCCTCTTGAGGCGATAGGCTGGGTTGGGTAGTTGTTTGAAAGCACTCTATAACCCTCTTTTGATACCAAAAATCCCTCGCTATCAAGACTAAAAGCCCCATTTTTTGTAAGTCTAACTCCATTTGGCGTATCAACTAAAAAAAACAAATCATCTCGTTTTAACGCAAAGTCAAGAGTATTTGTGCTGTGTTTTAAGCCCCCAGAGCTAAAGTCCGTATACTCCTCTATAACCTGTGGAACTCTATCTATAACGCGATTTAAATACTTTGCCGCATCTTTTGTATGGTTTTTTAAAGGCAATTCATCTTGCGTTTGCTTAAAAATTCTAGCAAAATCACCTATAACGACATCATCTCTTTTATAGCCTATCGTATTTACGTTTGCTAGGTTGTTTGTGATAACGTTTAGCCTGTTAAACTGCGTTACCATAGCACCAGTAGCTTGATAATATCCATTTTGCATAATTAACCTAAATTTAAAATTTTAAACGACATAAGCAAAATGCGTTCCAAAAATTTATACTAAAATTTAAACAATTTATAAATATTTTAGCTTTTTAATATTAATATTACGATTTTAATTAATAATAGTTATCATAAAATGGGAGGGGGTATGTAATGAAAAATTTATCAACAGTTGTTGTAATATACTCGCTGCTTGGACTAACACAAAATATCAACGCAAACGAGCAAACAATAAATTTTGAAGAGATAGAAGTGGTAGCAAAGGAAGAGCAAGGCGTCAAAGATAGAAAAATAGGTGAGATAAAAAAGACAGCCAAAGAGCTAAGCAAACAACAAGTTTCTGATACCAAAGATATGGTAAAGTATGAAACTGGAGTAAGTGTCGTTGAAAGCGGTCGCTTCGGAGCTAGTGGCTACTCTATACGTGGTGTTGATGAAAACAGAGTTGCGATACAAATTGATGGCTTAAATCAAGCCCAAACGCTCTCATCACAAGGCTTTAAAGAAATTTTTGAAGGGTATGGAAATTTTAACAACACAAGAAATAGCGTCGAAATAGAAAATATAAAACAGGTAAATATCACAAAAGGTGCTGATAGTATCAAGACTGGAAGTGGTGCTTTGGGTGGTTCTGTAATGTTTGAAACAAAGGATGCAAAAGATTATTTAATTGACAAAGATTGGCATTATGGATTTAAAGTTGGACACAACTCCGCAAATGACGAGCGACTACACGCCCACACCCTAGCAGCTCGTTTTAAGTGGTTTGATATTTTAGTCATAAAAACCGATAGGGACGGCAGAGAGCTTAAAAATTTTGGCTACTCAAATTTTGACGATAGCATTCGTGGCAGAGAGCGAGAAAAAGCCGACCCATACAATATCACAAAAGAAGGCACACTTGTAAAATTTGGCTTTACGCCACACGAAGAGCATAGATTTAGCTTTGCAAATGACAAATACAGAGTAAATCACAAAGGCAGTGATTATAGCTACACACTCTATCCGCCAAGTTCTGGCAGTGGTTTTGCCTTTAAGCCAAGACGTGGCGAGCGTTATACTGATGATTTAAGTGAGAGATTAAACCAAAGTTTTGCCTATGAAAATTTCACACAAACTCCATTTTGGGATAGTTTTAAAATCACCTACTCGCACCAAAAAATAAAACAACGTGCAAGAACTGAGGAGTATTGTAGGGGGGGGGATTGTGCTGATATCGCAAATCCTTTGGGGCTAAAACTAGATGGTGCAAAAACGATAGATAAAAATGGAAACGATTTTAAAATCACAAAAGAAGTGCCAAGTGGTGCGTCAGCGTCTTTTACACATTTAACGGACTCTAATGGCAATAAATACCTCACTGGCTTTACAACCCCAAATGCAAAAACATACGCTATAGATTGCTCGGTATTTGACTGCTCAGGCTCAATAAATTTATACAACACTGACAGCATAGACCAAACAACAAAAGAGGCTGAAAAACTTCTCTTAGATTTAACCCAAACCACACAAAATTTTACCTCCGCAAATAGCAAAACATATATATTTGATATAGCTAATGATACATACAACGGCAAAACATACAAAGTGATAAAAGCCCAAAATCAATTCAAAAACTGGCTTGGTGCAGTAACAAAACAACCCATAAATGACTTTGTTGCGATACTACCGCAAGGCAAAGGCTTTTTATCTAGAGATTGGAAAGAACGCGATTTAGATACCAAAACTAAACAGCTAAATTTAGACTTTGAAAAGGAGCTTGAATTTCTAAACACCCAGCATAGTCTAAAATATGGTGCTATCTATTCAAAAACTACAAAATCTATGATAAATCGTGGCGGTTATGATGCTTCAAATTCAAAATGGTGGGCAAATACATACAAGCCAGACTGCAATGGAGCCGATAAGTGGGACGAGCTAAGATGTCCAAGAACTTCGCCTGAGACTTCATTTTTAATACCAGTTGAAACTAAGAACAACGCCTTTTACTTAAGCGAAAGTATGCAGATAAACGACTATATCGGCGTTGATTTAGCCTATCGATACGATAAAGTAAAACACAATCCAATCTACATACCAGGTAAAACCCCGGCTATACCGGATGATATGGTAAAAGGAATTTTTGTGCCATTTGTAAAAGTGCCTCCAAAACCAAACTGGTGGGATAGTAAATACCCTAGTGGTCACACCGACCCTAAATTTTTAGCAGATCAAAAAGCATACGATGACGCCATAAAAGCAAATAACGAAAACCCAGCCAAAAACATCAAATACTTTGCCAAACCAAAAGAATTTAAAAGCGACTCTTATGCCTTTGGGCTAAATTTAGACCCATTTTCATTTCTAAGACTTCAGGTAAAATACTCAAAAGCCTTTCGTGCACCCACAACTGATGAGATGTATCTCACATTTAAGCACCCAGATATTAGCATTTTGCCAAATCCAGATTTAAAACCAGAGATTGCTAAGACAAAAGAGATTGCAATTACGCTTCACAACAACTCAAGCTTTGCGACGTTTTCGGCTTTCAAGACTGATTATGCTGACTTTTTAGACTTTAAATTTATGGGCAGAAAAAAACTAAACACATCGGCTAATGCAAATAGTGCTCTAGACTTTGATATTTGGCAAAATGTAAATAGAGCAAGTGCGGAAGTTAGCGGATTTGAGATAAACTCACGAGTTAATTTAGGCGATATTTCAGACTTTTTTGGCGGACTTTATGTTGGCTATAAACTAACAAAACAAAAGGGCAGAATTTCAACCGACAATGACGGCAAAGTCCCGATGAATGCCATCCAGCCACAAACTTCTGTTTACAACCTAGGCTATGCCACAAAAAACGAAAAATACGGCTTTGATGTCTTTATAACCGACGTAAAAGCAAAAGAGGCAAAAGATACTTACAATATGTTTTGGCAACACGAACAAGGCGATACCATAAACGGCAAAGTCGTTAGCGACTACCGCTCACACTGGCTTAGCGATAAATACCGCACGATTGATCTTATCGCATTTGCTAAGCCAGTTAAAAATTTGACCATACAATTTGGCGTTTATAACATTACTGATCAAAAGTATATCACGTGGGAAAATGCTCGTTCAATTCGCTCTTTTGGCACAACAAATATGGTGCGAAAAAGCGATAGTTTAGGCATAAATCGCTTCTACTCGCCAGGACGAAATTTTAAGCTAAATTTTGAGATGACATTTTAGTTTTTATATTTTATTAAAAATTTTTCGGTATAATCCAAAACTTTTAACCCGTCAAACACTCAAAAGGGAGTATCAAAAATAATGAGCACATCTAAAGAAATTTTTACCCAAATAGAAGAGCTATTTGCTGAAAATTCAAAGGGCTTTGTAACGTATGAAAAACTTATAAAACTATTTGACAAAGCACCTACAGCAACGGCAGTAAAAAAGATAGAAACTCTTGCAAAAACACATAAAGTTCAACTAATAAGTGCCGCACAAATAGCAAAAATGCGTAACTTAGCAGACGCCAAAAAACGCCAAAAAGAGGCAGAAAAATCTCAAGATGTGGATATAGACGATGAGTTTGACCTAACTGGCGATACAGACTTTTTAGAGTGGTCACGCTCAGATAGTCCTGTGCGTATGTATCTGCGTGAAATGGGACAGATTGCACTTCTTACAAAAGATGAAGAGATTGAAATTTCAAAGAAGATCGAGCTTGGCGAAGACATCATAATAGACGCATTTTGTTCGGTGCCATTTTTGATCGACTTCATACTTGATTATAAAGAACCGCTTATAAATCGCGAACGCCGTGTAAAAGAGCTATTTAAGAGCTTTGAAGATGAAAATGAGGAAGAAGAGGACGATATCGACTCAGATGAAGATGAAGAAAACGAGGACGAAGCAGACGCCAAGCCAAAGAAAAATTTAAAAAACGACAAACGTGCAGAAAAGGTAATTGAAAGCTTTAAAGCACTAGAAAAAGCAAAAAAAGAGTGGTTAAAAACAGCAAATAAACAAACCGACATAGATGAGACTGATATCTTAGCCAACCTAACTCTTGCCTTTAAAAAGAAAATTTTAAAAGACAAATTAATGGATTTAGGTCCAACAAGCAAGCTAATTAGCGAGATTGTAAAGTCAATGGAGACGGCCCTAAAGAGTGATGATGAGTTTGATAGAGAGCTTAAAAGACTTGAGTATCGTTTGCCTATGTTTAGTGACGAGCTTAAGAAAAACCACAAGGGAATTTTAAAGGATATTTTAAAGCTAAATAAAGAGGATATCATCGCTCGTGTGCCTGAAGCTACAATGGTTTCAACCTATGTTGAGATTAAAAAACTATTTCAAACAAAAGAGGCAAGCAAGAGCGGTTTTAACCTAGAACCAGCAAAACTTAAGGAAGTTTTAGAGCAAATCAAACGCGGTAAGAAAATTTCTGATGAAGCAAAAGCAAGAATGGCAAAATCAAATCTCCGCCTAGTCGTAAGCATAGCAAAACGCTACACAAACCGCGGTTTGCCGTTTTTAGATCTAATACAAGAGGGTAATATCGGACTTATGAAAGCGGTTGATAAATTTGAATACCGTAAGGGTTATAAATTCTCAACTTACGCGACGTGGTGGATACGTCAAGCCATTTCACGTGCGATTGCTGATCAGGCTAGAACGATTAGAATTCCAATCCATATGATTGAAACCATAAACCGCATAAATAAAATCAACCGCAAATATATGCAAGAAGAGGGTAAAGAGCCTGACGTAAGCGTTATTGCCGCTGAGGTTGGACTAAGCATAGATAAGGTAAAACAAGTCATAAAAATCACAAAAGAACCTATAAGCCTTGAAGCACCTATCGCAAACGAGGATGACGGAAAATTTGGCGATTTTGTAGAGGATAAAAGCTCACTAAGTCCAATGGATCACATTCTTAAAAACGACCTTAGAGAGCAGATAGACGATGTTTTAAGCCAACTAAACGAACGCGAAAAGGCGGTTATTTGTATGCGTTTTGGACTTCTTGAAGATGAGAGCGACCGCACACTTGAGGAGATCGGCAAGGCTTTAAATGTAACAAGAGAGCGTGTGCGTCAGATAGAAAGCTCAGCAATTAAAAAGTTAAAACACCCAAAAGTAGGCAGAAAGCTTAAAAACTACATTGAGGGCTAATTTAGCGAGTATAAAAACTCGCTAAATTTCATTGATATTTTGCTACTATATTTCTTACAACTTGCGTTATTATATCAACAGAAGCCACTTCACACTTTTCTCTTGTTGAGTGTGGTGAGTAGATATTTGGTCCGATAGAGCAAGCCTCCATATCATCGTACTTATCGCGAATCACACCGCACTCAAGCCCAGCGTGTATGGCAGCTAGTTTTGCATTTGGACGCAACTTTTTAAGCTCATCTAATACAGAATTAGCAAATTCATCTGGCTCTGGCTTCCAAGGCACAGATCTATCCTTACTACACACGCTAAATCCGAGCCCCAATGCAAGCTCACTAATCTCAAAATCAAGCCTATGCAAACCATCCCAAGTCATAGATCTAGCAAAAAACTCAAGCTCTGCCGTCTTGCCATCAAATTTTAAAAGGGATAAATTTACGCTATCATTTGGGAGATTAAGCTCTGTGTTGTAGCCTCTTACTCCTTGCGAAAATGCGTTTATTAAAGATAAAATTTTATCGCCATTTTTTAAGACTCTAGCACTCTGATTAAGAGCCGATATTTTTATGTGTGGATTGTCGCTTTTTGGCTCACTTTTGTTTACGATGATCGCTTTTGCACTTGTTGGTATCGAGTTGCTTCTTTCGCCACCCTCGATAAAAGAGAGTTTTGCACCACTTTTACGCACGAATTGGGCTAGAATTTTTATCGCATTTGGTATATCTTTGTGTATCTCGTTTCCAGAATGTCCACCAGGATAGCCACTTACCACAACTTCATAAACATCGCCCAAAGCCTCTTCACTTTGGCTTACATCGATACTAGTAAAGACATTTACGCCACCAGCACAGCCAGTTACCACCTCATTATCATCTTCGCTATCTAAATTTAAAAGCTTTTTGCTAACAAGCCTACCCAAAAAGCCATTTGCACCGATAAGCCCGACCTCTTCGTTGTTTGTAAATAAACACTCTATATTTTTAAACTCAGCAATCATTTGCATCATCATCGCAACGCCAATGCCGTTATCAGCACCTAAAGATGAGTTTTTAGCACGCATAAAACCGTCACTACCATACTCGACCACTACATTTGGTGCATCGCCCATACAGACCATATCGTAGTGACTTTGTAAGCAAATTTTTGGCTCACCTTTTATGGCGTGGATGTTGCCAAGCTCATCGACAACCACTCTGCATCCATTAGACCTAGCAAAATCAGCCAAAAAATCACGCATAGCGTCCGTGTCATAGCTACAATGTGGTATCCCACAAAGCCTCTCAAATTTACTTAAAACCTCGTTTTTTTGCATATTTTCTCCTTATTTTATGATAACACCAGGATAATTTACATCTTTTAGTGATTTTAAAATTTCATCTTCACTCACGCCTTCATCTGCACTAATGGTTAAAATTTTACTCTTCATATCAGCTTTAGCGGTTTTAACGCCATCAACTAAAAGCACCGCCTTTCTAACCACAGCAGTGCAAAGCGGACAATGTATGCCGTCTATTTTTATCGTTAGATTTTTATCTGCAAAAAGCAGCGAAGCAAAAGATATAATCAGTAAAATTTTACGCATAAAACTCTCCTAAAATTTCAGGATATGCCAAAAGAATTATCATCAAAAACGCAAAAAATAGATAGATAAAAATCCATCTTTTTCGCCTTTGACCGACAGCACAAGTGTTTTGGTTAAAAAATATAAAAAATATTGATAACGCAAAACATATAAGCGAAAACATCGTAAATATCAGCCTAAATTCACCCAAAGGCTCAAGAAATGACAAAAACGAAAAACTAGTGCCAAAAAGCACAAAAAGCAAGACTGGCAAACAGCAAAGTGTCGCCATAAATGCGCTTGCTGTTGCCAATATTAGAAATTTAATATGTTTCAAATTTTGCTTTCTTGTGCTGTGTAATCATAGCTAAAATCCTTTGGCGAGTAGTAGTTTAGGGTGTTGTCATCAACTTCTGCGTATGGATAGCCAAAGTTATTAATCGGGCGTTGCTCAGCTAGTGGTTTTAGGTCAAAATCACGTCCATAGTTAAAACCAATCCAGCACATCTCCCAATTGCCAAATAAATACTCGCGAATTTTAGCCAGTTTAGCGTCGGTATTGCTTAGCTTTTCTCCAAGACGCACTTTTGCCACATCAGCAGGATCAACAGGTATCCAACCATAGCCTTTTAGGTAAAACTCAGCTCTGCAATGCTGACCGCCTGAAATTTTAGCAAAACCATTCTCATCAGCCTTCCCCATCTCATTTGAAAATCTACTCTGTCCTACGCGAATTCCAAAAAGCTCACGAGCCGGGATATTAACCGCCCTGCAAAGCCCTACAAATACGCTATTTATATCGGTGCATTTACCAACAAGCTTTCCGCTTTCTAATATAGCTTTTACGTCACCTCTACCGCAACCAATCACGCTATTATCGCGTTGCATAGTATTTGCAACCCAAGTATAAATCGCCCTAGCCTTTTCTAAATCGCCCTTTATATCGCCTACAATTTTATCTGCAAATTCTTTAACAATGCCACTATTTGGAATTTGTGTAGTTGGCTTTAAAAAATACTCAATTTGTGGGCTTAATTTCTCATTTTCATTAAAATTTACTTTGCTAAAATCAGTATTTCGCTCAAATGTTTGAACTCTGAAATTTACGTTTAAAAACGCATTTTGCTCGTTAAACTCAGCAAATAGTGTAGGTATCGATAGATCGGATACGTAGTAGTTTTTAGCATTTGTATCAATCTTGTAATCGCTAATTAACTGATGAAAATCTGTTGAAGTCATCAAAGGTAGCCAAATTTTGCTAACCTTGCCCTTTTCAGCCAAAGAGTGCCTAAAACTCACATCAAAAACTCTCCGTTTACAAACCTTTATATCGTCAGCAAAAGCAACACTAGAAGCGCCTGCAACCACTCCTAAAACAGCAGTTGCCTTAAAAAAATCACGTCTTTTCATAAATAGACCTTAAAATTTAAATGGCTAAACTTAGCCCTCAGTGTTGTATTCTACTATGATTTTAGTAAAATTTATGTTAAAATCCACGCTATGAAAAATATCATATTATTATCACTAATCTTTACATTTTTTAGCGGATGTCTGTTTTTAAACGACAGGGGAATTTCAACGCAGTATTATAATGACTGCAAAGAGTATTATGACGCAAATGGGACGTATCAAAGGGATTGTCCGCACAATATCATCGACTGGAAGTAGCATTGCAAGAGTTTTTAAAATTAAAACAAAAAGAGCTAAATACGCCTAAAAATTTAGAGCTTTTATCTATGATAAATTCGCTAAATTACGAGTGTGAAGCTATTTTTGATGATACTATAACTATAAATTTTAAAGATGTCTGTGCCACACAAGCACAAAACATACAAAACATAGCAACACTACTAAAGCCTTGGCGAAAGGGTCCGTTTAGACTTGGAGAGCTTTTTATCGATACGGAATGGCAAAGTTTTATAAAATTTAACCTTTTAAAGCCACATCTAAATTTAACAGATAAAATAGTCGCTGATGTGGGGTGTAACAACGGATATTATATGTTTAAAATGCTAGATTTTAATCCCAAAAAAATCGTAGGCTTTGACCCAAGTATCCACACAATGCTTCAATTTAAATTTATAAACCAATTTGTGCGATCAAATATCGCATACGAGCCACTTGGAGTTGAGCATTTAGAAAAATATGGGCAAAAATTTGACACGATTTTTTGCCTGGGGGTAATCTATCACAGAAGCGACCCAATAAAAATGCTAAAAGAGCTAAAAAACTCGTTAAATACGAGTGGAGAGGTGTTTTTAGATACTATGTATATTGATATTGAGGGCGAATTTGCTCTAACACCAAAAAATAGATACTCAAAAATTCCAAACATATACTTTGTACCAACGATAAAAGCCTTGCAAAACTGGTGTGAGAGAGCTAAATTTAAAGATTTTGAAATTTTAGCCACAAAACCAACGGACTTAAACGAACAGCGAAAAACAGAGTGGATAGATGGAGAGAGTCTAGAAAATTTCTTAGATCCAAATGACGATACCAAAACGATAGAGGGCTATCCTGCACCAAAGCGAGTCTATGTAAAACTTAAGATTTAAGGATAAAAATGAGCGATAATATATACGAAGAAAGCGAAGATAATCACGTAATACTACCAGAGGATGAAAATCCTTTTAGAAACGAGATAAAAACGTCGCCAAATTTAAAACTAGCACTATCTGGAGTCGTGACAAAACTTGAAAAAAATCACGTCAAAACAAGGCTTTTTACTACGTTAGAAATGGTAAGCGATAGCGAAGGACTCATACACAGCGGTTTTATATTTTCAGCAGCAAACTACGCCGCGCTAACATCCATAAACGAAGTAAACTGCGTAACGATAAATGCTCGTATAAATTTCTTTGGTCCTGTTAAGCTAGGAGATGTGGTGGAATTTGAAGCCAACGCCTTTTTTGACGAGTCAAGAAAGCGAGATGTACGTGTTATTGGCAGGATAAAGGATATTAAAATTTTTGAAGGAACCTTTCAACTTGTGGTACTTGAGGAGCATATCTTTAACGCTCAGCAAAAAAATATCCAAAAAGAAGCAGCACTTAGACGTGCAAGAGAGCGTGAAAAAGAACAGGCTTGATAGGATTATCTATCAGCCATTAAATGCTCTTTGTGCTGCCGTAAATTTTCTCTAAAACGCTGTCAAACCACAGCACCTTTTTGCTCGTATTTTTTTCTATATCACAACCCTGTTTTTTGCCCACTAGCTCTAAATTTTCTAGCTGTTGGTCTTGCTCATCTTTTATAAAAATACTATTATCAAAAAAATATATCGTATCACATAACGGAGCTATGATTGCTAAGTTATCAAAGCTTTGCTTATACCTACGCTCGAGCACACTCTCATCTATACTATGTCCATTTTTAGCAGTCCTTATAGCCACTCTCTCCTTTGATAGCTCCACGCTATCTAGCCCAACATAATAAAGCGTGATGTTATAACCTGCCCTCTTTGCGTCCTTAACAAACCTAACCACACTATGTCCGCTAAGCGTAGTTTCGATATTAAAATCTATCCCGCGTTCAAGATATGACTTTCTAAGCTTTAAGGCTATTTTACCAGCCCTGTTTTGATCCTTTGGACTTTGCCAATTTCCAAATTCTTTAACGATCTCATCAGAATTTATCCTAGCACCAAAGAAAACATCTTTATAGAGTTGATTTACGTAAAATGTCGATTTTCCAGCGCCATTTACACCGGCAAATATATACAAATTTTTCATCACATATCGCTTTTTAGGTATCTCATATATCTTGGTAAATTTAATAGCTCTGTTTGTAGTGTGCTAGAATTTCCGTGTCCAGGATATAGCTTAAACTCACGCTTTATCTGCGATACTTTTTCTAAACTCTTTAGCATATCGCTTGGATTTGAGTATTTAAAATCATATCTGCCTATCGCTCCTGCAAATAAAAAATCCCCACTAAAAAGCGTATCATCAACAGCTATCATCGAACAACCTGGCGTATGACCCGGAAAGTGTATAAACTCAAATTTAAACTCTCCACACTCAAACACACCCTCATCTACAGCAAAATCCGGGCTACAGCACTCATAACCAGCAAAATCCACGTCATTTTCTAGCATAAAAGCGTCATCTTTGTGTATCCAAACCGGTATATTAAGCTCTTTTTTTAGCACCCCAACATCAAATATATGATCAAAATGTCCATGCGTACACAGTATAGCCTTTGGATTTTTTACCACACCCAAAACCCACTCTCTAGCACCATCACCAGGGTCTATAATAATCTCTTCATCGCCAAATTTCAGCACATAAGCATTTGTCTGATACGCGCCAAAAGGTCTTGAAAATAGCTTCATCTCTCTCATTTTTTCTCTTTAAAAACCAAAATCATAAAAGCATATTTTATACTAAGTTTTTTAAATTTAATAATTTTTTTAATATTTTTTATTGTTTTTAAAAGAAACTTTAATAAAAAAATTAATATAATCCAAAAATACAAAGGACAAAGGGCTAGTTTTATGAGGGATTATCAAAAATTAGTGCAAATTTTAGTAGATTTTTTAAGAGATTATCTAGAGAAAAGTGGTGCTAAAAATTTGCTTCTTGGGGTTAGTGGCGGTATAGATTCAGCCGTTGTCGCCACACTTTGCAAACTAGCCACACCGCAAACACACGCACTTTTAATGCCAACATCAGCTTCTAATCCACAAAATTTAAAAGATGGATTATGGCTTTGTGAAAATTTAGGCATAGAGTATCAGGTCATCGACATTGAGCCTATTATTAATGCCTATGAAAAGAGTGCAAATGTTAGCTTTAATAATATGCGAAAAGGAAATTTAAGCGCACGCGTACGTATGAGCCTACTTTATGATCGCTCGGCTGTACTAAACGCACTCGTCGTTGGCACCAGTAATAAAAGCGAGATAATGCTAGGCTATGGCACGATTTATGGCGATCTTGCTTGTGCGATAAACCCTATCGCAAATTTATTTAAAACCGAAATTTACGAACTTGCAAAGTATCTTAAAGTTCATCAAAATTTTATCACAAAAGCTCCATCTGCTGACCTTTGGCAAGGACAGAGCGATGAAGCTGACTTAGGCTATAGTTACGCTAAGCTTGATGAAGTTTTAAGCTTTATAGATAAGCACGGCTACAAGGCTTTAAAAGATAAATTTGATGATGAAATTTTAAATCTAGTTATAAGCAGGATAGAAAAAAATAGGTTTAAAACACGTATGCCAGCCATAGCAGAAATTTAAAGGACTTACAATGGAAGAGATTAGTTTTTATAGACCAACCATTACAGAGCGAGAGATAGAACTCATCACAGAGGCTCTGCACACTCAAAATTCTGGTATGGTCAAAAGGTTAGAAGAGGCGTTAAAAGAGTATTTTGACACAAAACACATCATAAGCACAAACAACAACGCAGCCGCTTATCATCTAAGTTTATGTGCGATGGATATAAAGCGTGGCGATAAGTTTATGTGTTCTGTTAACGCTTTTCCTGGTATCGCTCAGGCTATACGCCATTTTGATGCGGAGCCGATTTTTGTCGATATAGATGAAGATGACTTTGGCATTGATCCAACAGCACTAAAAATAGCACTTGAAAAGCACAATCACAAAAAACTAAAAGGAATTTTCTTAAATCACGTAGCCGGTCAAAGTGCCCAACTAGACGAAATTTACGCCATTGCAAAAGAGTATAACATAAAGGTTTTAGAAGATGCAAATAGGGCAATGGGGCTTACATACAAGGGCAAAAAACTAGGCAGTATGGAGTCGTTAATATCTTGTTTTCAGATAAACTCACAATTAAAAGATCCAATAGCAGCCGCTGGTTTTATTATGACAAACGACGATGAAATCGCTAAAAAAGCAAACCTGCTAAGAAACTACGCACTAACAACGGGTATTGATAAATACGGCAACTTAAGCTATATTTATGACGTGACAGACATTGGCGTAAAATACGATATCACAACAATAAACGCAGCATACGCTCTAGCACAATTTGAAAAAGACGCACAACTAATCAAACGTCGCCAAGAGATAGCAAGCTATTATGACGCTGAGTTAAAAGATTGCCCACACATAAGCACTCCTGTTAAAAAACGAGAGCATATCTACACGCAATACATCATAAAAATCGATAAAAATCGCGACAGCTTTGCACGTGAGCTTTTAGAGCGTGGCATAAATACATCGCTTCACTACATACCAATACACCTTTTAAGCTACTACAAAAACAAGTATGCGCTAAAGGTAAATGCTTTCCCTAACGCACTAAAAACATATCAGCAAATTTTATCGATACCTATCTATAACGCCCTAACAGACGCACAAGTAGAGCGTATCGTAAAAGAGATAAAAGCCGTAGCACACGCACGTGTTTAACAAAGCAAAGTTTCACGCTTGGGCGGATGACTACTTTTACCGCCCAAATTTCATACAAAAACTCGTATCAATCCTGCTTTTACCGCTGTGTGCGATATACTCTTGTGTCGTTTGTCTAAAACAAAAACTAGCAACTCAAAAAGATTTTGGTATTAAAATTTTAAGCATTGGCAATCTTAGCCTTGGAGGAAGTGGCAAAACTCCGCTTGGTATCGCTATTGCCAATGAATTTAGCGGTGCGTTTATTATCCTTAGGGGCTATAAAAGACAGAGCAAAGGCTTAGTTAAAGTCGCGTTAAATGGAGAAATTTTAACAGATGTAAAAACTAGTGGCGATGAGGCTATGGAGTATGCGACAAGCGTTAAAAACGCAAATGTGATAGTAAGCGAAAATCGCGATAAAGCTATATTTGAAGCTAAAAATCTAGGAGCAAAATATATCTTACTTGATGATGGTTTTAGCAAATTTCACATAAAAAAATTTAACATTCTAATCCGCCCAAATCCAGCACCAAAGCTAAATTTAACCATACCAAGTGGCGGATATCGCTATCCAGTTAGTTTTTATAAATTTGCAAATTTCATAGCAGAGCAAGACAGGGACTACTTTAGATATAGTGAAATTTTAAATCCAACGCCTAAAATGGTATTAGTTACCGCAATCGCAAATCCACTAAGGCTAGAGCCATTTTTTTATAAAACAATAGCACAAGTTTTTTTCGAAGATCACCACGCATTTACACACCAAGAGCTAGAGCAGATTTTAAAAAAATATAACGCAACATCGCTTTTAATGACAAAAAAGGATTTCGTAAAAGCACAAAATTTTGGTATTAAAATTTCACTAATTAGTCTAAAAACTGAACTTAGCCAAAATTTTAAAAACGTTATAAAAACATTTTTGCTATAATCTAGCATTTTTACCTAAGGAAAAATATTGCAAGAAACACTAAAAACTGCACAAGTCATCATCTCAGCCCTGCCTTATATCCAAAAATTTCGTGATAAAATTTTTGTCATAAAATATGGTGGCTCAGCACAGCTTAACGATGATTTAAAAAGTGATTTTATCAAGGATATCGCTCTGCTTCAGCTTGTGGGTTGCAAGGTCGTCATAGTTCACGGAGGCGGCAAAAAGATCAACTCATACCTTGATAAGCTAGACATCAAAAGCGAATTTGTAGATGGACTTAGAGTTACAAACAAAGAGGCTATGGAAGTCGTTGAAATGGTGCTTAGCGGCAATATAAACAAAGAGCTAACTGCACTTTTAAACAAAAATCAAGCAAGAGCGATAGGCGTAAGTGGAAAAGACGCAAATTTATTAAAAGCAAGAGTTTTAGATGATGGCAAATACGGCTTTGTAGGAGAGATAGAGCAGGTAAACAGTGCTGTTTTAATGGGGCTTTTAAACAACGGACTTATCCCAGTCATAGCACCCATAGCAACGGACGATGAAGCAAATAGCTACAACATAAACGCCGATCTTTGTGCGAGTAAAGTCGCAAGTGCCATAAAGGCGGAAAGGGTTATATTTTTAACCGACACACAGGGCATTTTAGACGCAAACAAAAAGCTCATAAGTCGCCTTAATGAAAGCAAGATAAAAGAGTTAAAATCAAGTGGCGTTATAAATGGCGGTATGATACCAAAGGTTGATGCTGCACTAGAGTGCGTAAAAAACGGCGTAGCAAACGCCCACATACTAGACGGCAGACTATCCCACTCGCTTTTACTTGAACTGTTTACAGATGAAGGCATTGGCACGATGATTACAAAGGAAAATAAATGAGATTAAATCCAACAAGACTAGATAAAAATGAAAAGCCAAAACAAGTAGGACTAAAAAAAGCCTTACTAAGCCCAAGCAGCAATCACGGCGGACTTTATGCACCAATAAAACTACCAAAAATAACAGATAAAAAATGGCAAGAGCTAAGCTTATTAAGCTACGAAAAAATAGCACTTTATGTCATATCTTTATTTAAATTTGACGTCGATGAGAAAATTTTTAAAAGTGCTATAAAACGCTACAAAAATTTTGACAAACCAAACGAGCCAGTCCAGTTTAAAAAACTATCTAAAAATTTATACATAAATGAGCTTTTTCACGGCCCAACTCGTGCTTTTAAAGATATGGCACTTCAGCCATTTGGCGAAATTTTAAGCCTACTTGCACAAGAACAAAAGCAAAACTACCTAATAATGTGTGCCACAAGCGGAGACACTGGACCTGCTACACTAAAAACCTTTGCGAACTCAAAAAATATAAAAGCCCTTTGTTTGTATCCTGCAAATGGTACGAGCGAGGTTCAACGCCTACAAATGGTATGTATGCAGGGCGAAAATTTAAAAACCATAGGCATAAATGGCAATTTTGATGACGCCCAAAGAGCTTTAAAAACGCTACTATCAAGCCAAAATTTCAAGTCAGAGCTTTCTAAGAGTAAATTTAATTTAAGTGCGGCAAATTCTGTAAATTTTGGACGAATTTTATTTCAAATAATCTACCACATATACGCATATCTAAGGCTTTTAAAGCTAGGTTTAATAAATAAAAACGAAACCTTTGACATCATCGTGCCAAGTGGAAATTTCGGCAACGCTCTTGGTGCGTATTATGCTAAAAAAATGGGTGTAAAAATAGGAAAAATCAAAATAGTATCAAACGCAAACAACATTTTAACTGAGCTATTTACGACAGGAATTTACGATTTAAGGGGCAAAAAACTAGTTAAAACCATAAGTCCAGCTATGGATATTTTAATTAGCTCAAATATAGAAAGACTTTTGTTTGACAAATTTGGTGCAGTTAGGACAAAAGAGCTTATGGATGCACTCTCTAAAGATAAATTTTACAAACTCACAAAAGATGAGCTATCGTTACTCCAAGATGATTTTGTGGCAGATTTTTGCACAGATAGCGAGTGCGAGAAATTTATAAAAGAGTGGGCTGATAAAAAAATAGCCATCGACCCACATACGGCAACCTGCCTTAAAATGGTAGATGATAAAAAGATAAACATCATCACATCTACAGCTCACTGGGTAAAATTTGCCCCAAGTATGCTAAAAGCTTGCGGGATAGATGCCAAAAATGAAAAAGACGGGCTTTTAAAATTTGCAAAAAATATAAACGAAGTTGTTCCAGAAAGCATTTTAGAGCTATTTGACGCTAAAATTTTACACCCTGAAGTAACAAATCAAGAGCAAATAGAAGCTAAAATTTTAGATTGGATAAAAAAATGATAATCATACCAGCAAGGCTTGGCTCAATTAGATTTAAAGATAAAATTTTGTGCGACATAGGCGGAGTACCGATGTTTGTAGCGACCGCAAGAAGAGTTAGCACGTGCGATGAAGTGGTTATCGCAGTTGATGATGAACGCGTTTTAAATATTGCTAATGAGTATGGGCTAAGGGCAGTTATGACAGATATTTCGCACCAAAGTGGCACCGATAGGATAAGACAAGCGTGTGAAATTTTAAACCTAAAAGATAGCGAGCTAATCATAAACGTCCAAGCCGACGAGCCGTTTATAGAGCCTGAAAATATATCAAAATTTCGCTCATTTTGCCAAAGCAAAAGCGACGAAGCATTTATGTTTTCGTGCTACAAAATCACAAAAAACGAGCTTGTTGATGAGCCAAATTTAGTAAAGGTTGTAACTGATAATTTTGGCTTTGCGCTATATTTTTCACGCTCTCGTTTGCCGTTTAATAGAGCCCCATTTGACGCATACAAAGCACATCTTGGAATTTATGGCTATAGCGTTAAAAGCCTAAAAGAGTTTTGCGACCTGCCATACTCTGTGCTTGAAAATACCGAAAAATTAGAGCAATTAAGAGCCTTAGAAGCTGGTAAAAAGATAGCAATGCTAGAGATTGTAAGTGAAAGTATCGGTATTGACAGCGAGGAAGATTTAAAACGAGCAAAAGAGAAATTTAACTTTTAGCTTGATTTATCTCAAAGACAAATGGCTGTTTTTTAGCTACTCTTCCAAAAAAAAGGATAGTTATGACGACCGAGAAATTTATATCAGAGATAACGACAGTTACTAAATTTATACAAATTTACTGCGATGATAAGCATAAAGATGAGCCAAAAAGCAATGGCTGTGTTGTGCTTGATTTTAAAGATGAAAAAGCCGTCGTAAAAGCAGAATTTAGCCTTTGTGCGGAGTGTGAGCAGATGGCAAGGTATGCTTATGCAAGACTTCAGGCTTGTCCGCACGAAGTAAAGCCAAGATGTCACACTTGTCCGCACCCTTGCTATGAACTTCCTATGTGGAAAAAAATGGCAAAGATGATGAAATACAGCGGTATGAAGCTTGGATTAAATAAAATAAAAAGGCTGTTTTTACGCTCACGCCAAGACTGATTTATCTTTAAATTTACAAAGATCGTTTAAAATGCACCCCACGCACACTGGCTTAACGGCTTTGCAAGTATAGCGACCAAAAAGCACAAGCCCTTGATGAAGCTTACCAAGCTCTGTTTTAAAATTTTTAACAAGATCAGTTTCCGTTTGTTCAGGCGTTTTGGCGTCACTTAAACCAAGTCTGTGAGCCACCCTAAAAACGTGCGTATCCACAGCCATTACATTTGCTCCAACAGCCTCAAGCATAACCACATGAGCGGTCTTTTGCCCAACTCCAGCCAAACTCTTAAGAGAGCCTTCATCAAGCGGAATTTCTCCACCAAAATCAGCCACCACGCTTTTTGCCATTTTTATTAAATTTTCTGCTTTGTTGTTAAAAAAACTGCAGGAATTTATAAGCATTTTTACACTTGCTAAATTTGCATTAGCCAAACTATCCACGCTAGGATAGGCGTCAAATAACGCTGGAGTGATTAAATTTACACGTTTATCGGTGCACTGAGCCGAAAGCATTACGCACACTATAAGTTCATAATTATTACGCCATTTAAGTTCGCTTTTTGCTCCATCAAAGTGTAATAAAATTCGCTTTTTTATCTCTAAAATATCTTTTTTCGTTCTCATATCTAAATTTTATCATAAATTACCAAAAATTAATGACTTTCTTGCTATAATAACCGCTTAACAATCTAATCTAAGGATAAATAATGAAAAAAACACTACTTTCATCTTTACTTGCTCTTTCGTTGGCTTCTAGCCTAAACGCCGCTGTTGTAGCAACTGTAAATGGCGAAGCTATAAACGATACAGACATAGACGCTATACTTGCTATGACTGCACCAGGTGCAACATACGCACAAATTCCAGCCGACGCAAAAAAACGCTTAATAGACAACCTAATTGACAGAAAACTTGTTTTAAAAGAGGCAAAATCAAGCGGTATAGAGAGTGAGAGCGACTTTAAAAAAGCGTTAGAAAATATGAAAAACAACATCGCAACTGACCTTTATATGAAGAAAATTTTCGATAAACAAAAAGTTAGCGATGACGAGGCAAAAAAAGCCTACAACGACCACAAGCAACTATTTGAACAACCAGCTTCATCTCGTGCTAGACACATTCTTGTTGAGTCAGAAGCTGAAGCAAAAAGTATCATCGCTGAGCTTAAAAAACTATCTGGCGACGCTCAACTTAAGAAATTTGCAGAACTTGCACAATCTAAGTCAATAGACAAAGGTTCAGCAGCACAAGGCGGAGAGCTTGGCTGGTTTGAGTCATCAAAAATGGTAAAACCATTTGCTGACGCTGTAAATACTATGAAAAAAGGCGAAATTTCAAAAGCTCCAGTGAAGTCAAATTTTGGCTATCACGTAATCTTAAAAGAGGATTTTAAAGCTGCTGGAACAGTCCCATTTGAACAGGTAAAACAGCAAGTAATAGAAGAGCTAAAAATGGAGAAATTCCAAAAAGAGCTTAAGTCAAAAATGGACGAATTGCGTTCAAAAGCAAAAATTGAATACAAATAATTAAGGAGCAAAAGATGGGCGTTTTAGATGTCGTAAAGGCTGGAGTGGTAACTGGCGATGACGTGAGCAAACTCTACGCATACGCAAAAGAGAATGGTTTTGCGATACCTGCAGTAAATGTTGTTGGCTCAAACTCGATAAATGCGGTTTTAGAAGCAGCAAAAGTAGCAAACTCGCCCGTCATAATCCAATTTAGCAACGGCGGTGCTGGTTTTTACGCCGGTAAAGCTTGTAGTAATGCCGATGTTTTAGGAGCGGTCGCTGGAGCACAGCAGGTTCATTTACTAGCTCGTGCTTACGGAGTGCCAGTAGTTTTACACACAGATCACGCTGCTAGAAAGTTACTACCTTGGATTGATGAGTTTATTAAATTTAGCAAAGAGTATAAAAAAGCCCACGGAGTGCCACTTTTTAGCTCTCATATGTTAGATTTAAGCGAAGAGAGTTTAGATGAAAATTTATCTACTTGCCAGAAGTATCTAAAAGAGTTAAGCGAACTTGGAATAAGCCTTGAGATCGAGCTTGGTGTAACTGGTGGCGAAGAAGATGGCGTGGATAACACAGGTGTTGATAATGCCCTACTTTACACACAACCTGAAGATGTCGCCCTAGCTTATGAAAGACTCTTAAAAATAAGCGATAAATTTAGCATAGCAGCCTCTTTTGGCAATGTTCACGGCGTTTATAAACCGGGCAACGTCGTGCTTCGTCCAGAGATACTTAAAAACTCACAAGAATTTGTAGCAAACAAATTTAAAACCGCGGATAAAAAGCCTGTAAATTTCGTATTTCACGGCGGAAGTGGAAGCGAGTTAAAGGACATAAAAGACGCTGTAAGCTATGGCGTTGTTAAGATGAATATCGACACAGACACACAATGGGCATTTTGGGACGGGGTTCGTGGATATGAGGCTAAAAACAGAGCCTATTTGCAAGGGCAAATTGGCAACCCTGAGGGCGAAGACAAGCCAAATAAAAAATACTACGACCCACGAAAGTGGCTAAGATGTGGCGAAGAGAGTATGGTAAAACGCCTTCAAACGGCATTTTCAGACCTAAACTGCCTAAATAGGAACTAACAAATGGCGAATGCAACCGACTATACAGATTTAGCCCTGCCAAAAATGCAGGGCTCACGTTCGCCACTGACTTATTTTAAAATCATCCTTATCCCTGTTTTAGCTTACGTATTTGTAGTGCTTGGCTATTTAAAAATAGTAAATTTCAAAGTTGAGCTACACACTTTAATAATGACAGGATTTATACTGCTTATCGCACTTATTTTTGCACGTCATAGCGCGACACTAGCCTACGCCAAACTTGCAAAAAATGTCGATGATTTTAAACTGAGCCTTAAGAATTTCATAATGTCAAATCTACTTGAAATTTCAGGCGTAAAAAAAT
Organism: Campylobacter mucosalis; assembly: GCF_013372205.1. NCBI lineage: Bacteria > Pseudomonadati > Campylobacterota > Epsilonproteobacteria > Campylobacterales > Campylobacteraceae > Campylobacter > Campylobacter mucosalis. The sequence goes on along the minus strand of NZ_CP053831.1, from coordinate 678,540 downwards.
CAAACGTCGGATTTGACGAATTTTTAGATACCTATACTCGTGAGCTTAGAAATGATAATCTTGCAAACATCGGCACAGGCGTCTTTCCTATGCTTGGAATTTTAGGCACATTTATAAGCATTGCCATCTCTATGCCGTCATTTTCATCAAGCAACACACTTGGTCTTGAAAAAGAGATCGGAGTATTGCTAAACGGTGTAGGAACGGCATTTTATGTATCTGTGTATGGTATATTTTTAGCACTTTGGTGGATGTTTTTTGAAAAGCTAGGTCAGTCAAAATTTGAAAATTTCATAAGAGAACAAAGAGATATAAGTCGCGAGTTTTTTTGGCAAAAAAATGAATTAGAGCAAAGATTTATGAGCCTAAGTGCCGAGCATTTTGATGATATTCGTAGCGTTTTTGCTAGGATTAGCAATGAGGAATTTTTTAGACAACTTGATAATGCCATAGATAACAAATTTAGCTCATACAAACACCTTCAAGAACTAGAGCAAAAGATAATATCTGAAGCACAAGTTAGAGTCGATCAAAACGTCAGACTTCTTGGCAAGGCAGCAAATAGACAAGAGGAATTTATAAAAGCTAATAACGACATACTAAGCTCTATAATTGAGTTTAACAAAGCAGTTAGAGAGATAGAGCTGAAATTTTCAACCCAATACAACAGACTAAATGACATAATGCACGAACGCACCGATATTTTGGATAAAAATATATCAAAATTTGAAACAAGCCTAAAAGGTTTAGACCTAAGCCTTAAAAATTTCTCGCTCAAACTCTTACAAGAACAAGATAGGTCAATGCAAGCCTTTAAAACGAGCATTATTGAGGGTATAGATGCATTTAAAACCATATACGAAGATGAAAAAAATAGTGAAAGTAACAATAAACGCGAAAATCTCATAAAAGAGCTAAGACAGAGTGCAAACGAGCTAGATAGCGAAGTTAATAGAGTTATTAAAAACATAGAAAATAATCAAAATGAAGTTTAATAAAAATCATAGCGACCAAACATTTTGGGTCTCTTATGCCGACTTGATGGCTGGTCTTTTATTTGTTTTTATGCTTATTATTGGAGGTGTTGTCGTAAAATATCTACTATCTCAAAACGAGCTAGAAAATAAAGAAAAAACCATAGTAAGAACTCTTGAAAATTTAAAAGATGAGCAGGGTAAAAACCTAAGCCTTGATAAGCTAAATCACATCCTAAAAGATGAGATAAAAAAACTAGACGCTTATAATTTGGAGCTAAAAAACAAAAATGAAGTCATAGTGGTTGAGTTAGAAGCACTAAAAACCAGACTACAAGCACTAAGCGACCTAAACTACAACATAACAGCACAAAACAACGAGCTAAATACAAGCGTATCCGAGCTTCAAACAAAAATCATCGTCCTAAACTCAGAGCTTAATGACGTAAATTCTAGCAACGAAAAAAACCTAGCCCAAATAGCAAATTTACTAAGCCAGATAAGCGATAAAGACGCCAAATACAACATCCTAGCAAAGGATCTAAACGCCACTAAAACACACATTAAAAACCTAACTGGCATACGCATAAAAGTTATCTCTGTGCTAAAAGAAAAATTAGGCGATAGTATCGAGATAGATCAAAACTCTGGTGCTTTAAGGCTAAACTCATCGGTACTTTTTGATAGAGCAAAAGCGGAGCTAAAAGATGAAGCAAAAGTTAGCCTAAAAAACACGCTTGATAAGTACTTTGACATACTTTTAAACGACCCAGAAATAAGCAAAAACATCGACCAAATCATCATCGAAGGCTTTACTGATAGCGACGGGACATATATGAGAAATTTAGAGTTATCCCAGCGTAGAGCCTACGCAGTAATGGAATTTATAAACTCATACAACCAAGATGAACGCCTAAGAAGGCTACTTATAGCCAGCGGACGTAGCTATAACGACCTGATAATTAAAAACGGAAAAGAGGACAAAAACGCCTCAAGACGCATTGAGATAAAATTTTCAATCTCAAACAAAGACGCTATAAAAGAAATTGAGAAATTTTTAGAACAAAAATGATAGAGAGATTTAAATTTAAGGGTAAAAATATTTGGCTTTTAAGAGATGATTTGCTGGGCGTTTTTAATGGCAACAAAGCTCGTAAATTAGAGTATTTTCTTACAGCCGATCTGTCTAAATTTCAAGGCATTATCTCGCACGGCTCAAGCCAATCAAACGCTATGCAAAGTCTAAGTGTTTTTGCAAAGATGAAGGGACTTGACTTTCACTACGTAGTGTCACACTTAAACTCAAATTTAAAACAAAATCCACTCGGAAATTTCAAATCAGCCCTAGATAACGGTATGATTTTACACATCGATGAGAACAGAGAAGAAACCGCAAAAAATCTAGCCAAGCAACACAATCTACTTTTTATCAAAGAGGGTGTGGCGATGAGTGAGGCTGAAGTTGGTTTTAAAACCCAGGCAAATTTCATCAAAAACTTTGCCGAGCAAAACTCTATCAAATTTGACATATTTTTACCAAGCGGAACTGGCACGAGTGCTTGTTATCTTTCTAAAAATATCGATTTTGACGTATATACCTGCCCTTGCGTTGGAGATAGTAACTATTTAAAAAGCCAAATTTTGACACTAGATAAAAACTCAAGGGTTAAAATTTTAACCCCGCCCAAAAAATACCACTTTGGCGATTTAAAGCCAGAGCTTTATAAAATTTGGCGTGAAGTTTTAGACGAGAGTGGCGTAGAATTTGAGCTTATATACGATCCTGTCGGGTTTTTAACCTTAGAGCAAAATATCTTAAGTTTCAAAAATGAAATTTTATACATCCATCAAGGTGGCATACTTGGCAACCAAACACAAATACAAAGATACGAAAGGAAAAATAGTGAGAATTTTAAACACAAAACAAGATAATTTTTATAGTGAATTTAACAAACTAGTCCGTAGATCAGATACTGATATGAGCAGTGTTACGCCAGTTGTTTTAAATATCATAAACGAGGTTAGAATCTCTAAAGACAAAGCACTTTTTGAGCATATATCAAAATTTGATAAATGGCAACCAAAAGAGGCTTTAGATATAAAAATTTCCACACAGCAAATGCAAGAAGCCTATGAAAGCTTAACATCAGAGCTAAAAGACGCACTAAATTTAGCATTTGAGCGTATTAAAGCCTATCACGAGCTTAGTAAACCAAAAAGCTGGATAAAAGATGACGGCATAGGCAACAAACTTGGGGCAAAATACACGCCAGTTGACAGGGCTGGTCTTTACATACCAGGTGGCAAGGCAGCCTATCCTAGTTCGCTTTTGATGAACGCTATCCCAGCTATTGTCGCGGGAGTTGATGAGATAGTCGTCTGCACTCCAGCGGTAAATTCTGAAGTAAATAGCCTACTACTAGCGGCCATGCATCTTTGTGGGATAAAAAACGCCTTTAAGGTTGGTGGAGCAAGTGCCGTTGCTGCAATGGCTTATGGCACAAATACTATACCAAAAGTAGATGTTATCACAGGACCTGGCAATATCTACGTCGCGACAGCTAAAAAGCTTGTTTATGGCGATGTAAATATCGATATGATAGCAGGTCCTAGCGAAATAGGCGTCATTGCTGACGACACAGCAAACCCTCGTCATATCGCCATTGACCTGCTTTCACAAGCCGAACACGACGAGATAGCAAGTAGCTTTTTACTAACACCTAGCGAAAATTTCGCTAAGCAGGTTCATCTGCACATTCAAAACGAACTTGAAAATTTAAGCAGAAAAAACATAGCAAGTCAAAGCATACAGAATAAAGGTGCTATCGTGATTTGTCAAAATTTAGATGAGTGCTTTTTGCTTATGAATGATTTAGCCGTTGAGCACCTAGAACTTGCCGTCAAAAACGCCATAGATTACGAAGATAAGGTAAAACACGCCGGAGCTATATTTTTTGGACACTATACACCAGAGGCGATTGGAGATTATCTAGCTGGACCAAACCACACGCTTCCAACTGGTGGCTCTGCAAAATTTTACTCTCCTTTGGGAGTTGAAAATTTTATGAAAAAAAGCTCTATTATAATGATGGATAAATTTGGTTTTAGCAAGATAGCAAAAGAGTGTATGGCTTTAGCAAGAGCCGAAGGCTTGGGTGCTCACGAGATGTCGGTAAAAATTCGCTTTGATGAGCTAGACAACAAAGCTTAATTTTATATTTTTTCAGATAAAATTGGATAAATTTTAGAGGGAGCTAAGATGAAAATAGGTAGCTTTTCGACTGCTTCACAGCAGATAAACAATAACCAAGACAACGCAAAATCAGCACATAGCAAGGCTTTGCAAAATATCTCAGCCGCAAGAGCACTAAATGGAATGGATAGTGCAAATTTGGCTATCGCTGACGCGCTTTTATCTCAAAGCAATGTCCTTGAACAAGGCGTAGCAAACGCAAACGACGCTATAGGTATGCTTGGCATAGCTGACGCAACTTTGGCAAATTTGACAAAAGACGCGGATAAACTAAACGAACTATCCGTTCAGTATAATAGTGCTCTTTTAAACGACAAACAACGCTCTATGATTTCATCACAAGTAAATGCTCTAACAGACGCGATGAGCAATAGCCTAAATAATGCTGTTTTTAACGGCAAAAACGTCTTTGGCGGTGAGCTTAGCTTCGTAACTGGCTCAAACACTCAAAAAATAAATTTAAGCCAAGAAAGTGTAGGAAACGCCATTAAAAGCCTAGACGTAAAAGATCAGTCAAGCATACAAAATTTCATACAAAACGTAAATGACCTACGCTCAAATATCGGCTCTACTCAAAACGCTATGATTTCTGACATCTCAAATGCAGTTAAACAAAGCGTTGCTCTAAAATCAAGCGAGAGCAATCTACAAAATAACGATATTTCTAAAAATATAAACGATCAAAAACAAAACGATCTTATCCTAAACGCAGCAGTATTAGCACAGGCACATAACACTAAAAATCTACAAAGCCAAATAAACAGGCTTTTAGCTTAAAATAAGGGGCTTTGCCCCTTATTTAGTGTGTGGATTATTTACTCTACCACTGCTTACTATCTTTAGTCCGTCCGTATCATAAGCAGCGCCAAAGCCTTTTACATATCTGCCACTTTTAGGCGATATTTTGACGATATAAAAGTCCTTCATCTGCTCTATAAATGCAAGAGCTGACTCATTTGGATAAGCCGTTTTAAATTTCTGTAGATAAAAATCCCTTAAATCACTATCCACAAAACTAGCTTCCGCCCTAAAACTCGCCCTAACCCTAGCAAACAGACTTTTTGCGTCCTTTTCATCTTGTATAAAAAGTATGGAAATTTTATCCGGATTTTGTTTTATCGAGCTATAATGCTCAGCAACAGATGATATACAAATGTAAAAATCATCATTATCTCTTACAAATGGAGAATACGACGAAATCGCCTGTCCATCTTTAATGCTTGATATAAGCAAACTATTAAAGCTATTTATGAAATTTAGCATACCGCTCTGTATAGCACTATTACTATTTTCGCCTTTTATACTAGAGTAAAGCTCTATTATCGCATCCCTAAAGCCGCTCCCACTGGCCTTATTTAAAAACGGCACAAAGCTTGAAGCTTCATCGCATACAATCTGCATACCATCTTCATTTATGTCTGTCATTTTGACATTTGTTGGATTTTCAACACCGCTAAATTTTTTACAAAATTCAACTAAAATGTCCAAATGATCACTATTCATATGATCTATTGCTCTTTGTTTCAAGATACTCTCCTTTTAAAAATTTTTATTATTGTAACACAAAAATAATTAAAATTGATTTATAATATCATTATTAAGGTTGATTATTTGTAATAAAAAGTATTTAAAATAAGTTTCAAATTTTTAATCTGCAATATTGATAAAAACGACATCTGGTTGCAGAAGAGGGACTTGAACCCCCGACCTTCGGGTTATGAGCCCGACGAGCTACCACTGCTCTATTCTGCGATATAAAAGTGAATCTAAAAAGAAGTGGATGGGGTAAGAGGATTCGAACCTCTGAATGTCAGGACCAAAACCTGATGCCTTACCGCTTGGCGATACCCCAATCCGAATTAAAGAAACCAAATTATACATATTTTTTATTTATTTGTCAAGAAAATTTTGAAATTTTATAAAATTTCTCTCTGCCCCTTAGCATTTAAAGGGCTTAAAACTCCCATTCTTTCCATTTGTTCAAGTATATTTGCTGAGCGGTTGTATCCCACGCCAAGTCTTCGCTGTAAGTAGCTAATTGATGTCTTTTGCTCACTTAAAACTATCTCTTTTGCGTCATTATAAAGTGGGTCAAGCTCACCAGCACTTAAAGCCACCTCACCATTTTCACTGCTACCACTACCACTTTCGGCTAAAAATTTCTCATCATAAACAACCTCTTGCTGTGATTTTAAAAACTCAACGATATTTTCTATCTCTTTCTCACTAGCAAATGGTGCGTGAAGTCTGATGATACCGGGACTTCCAGGTGGTGTAAATAGCATATCACCACGCCCTAAAAGGCTCTCAGCTCCCATTTGATCAAGTATAACCTTACTATCAACTCTCTGCCCTACTCTGTAGCTTACACGACTTGGCAAATTCGCCTTAATTAGCCCAGTTACGACATCCACGCTTGGGCGTTGCGTGGCGACTATTAGGTGTATGCCACTAGCTCTTGCCATTTGTGCTAGACGTCCGATATAAAGCTCCACATCCTTGCCACTTGTCATCATCAAATCAGCAAGCTCATCAATAATAACCACAATATAAGGCAACTGCTCCCCACCCTCAGCCTTCATCTTTTCGTTATAGCTTTCAATATTTTTCGTGCGAGTGTGGCTCATTATCGTATATCTTCGCTCCATTTCAGCGACCATATTCGATAGTGCCGTAATTGCCTGTTTTGCCTGTGTGATGACTGGCGTTAAAAGGTGCGGTATGTCGTTGTAAATGCTAAATTCAAGCATTTTTGGATCAATCATCATAAGGCGTAAAGTTTGCGGACTATTGCGATAAAGTAGGCTTAAAAGCATAGCATTTATCCCCACGCTCTTTCCAGAGCCAGTTGTCCCTGCAATTAGCAAATGCGGTAATTTTTTAAGGTCGGTAACAAACGGAGTGCCGACGATATCCTTGCCAAGTGCCATTGTTAGCGGACTTGAAGCGTTTTTAAAAATTTCACTATCTAAAATTTCTTTTAGATAAATAGTTTCTGTATTTTGATTTGGCACCTCAATGCCGACTACGTCCTTGCCTGGTATTGGTGCTTGAATGCGTATCGTTTGGGCTTTTAGTGCCATTGCTAAATCATCTTGAAGTGTTAAAATTTTACTTACCTTCACATCTGGTGCTGGGCGAAACTCAAATGTCGTAACAATTGGTCCAGTATATGTCCTAACAACATCGCCGTTAATTTTAAATTTGCGAAGTTTATCAAGCAAGTCAGAGATTTTTTGATCTATCTCAGCCTCGTTTATATGATTTTGGCGTTTTGGCGGATCGGCTAGAAATTTTAGCGGTGGGAGCGTAAAATCCTTTGGTTTTTCAAGTTTGCCCTTTTCTAACTCATCAAGCAGTTTTTTATTTTCAGCCACCTCGCTTAAAATTTCAACACCCTTTATCTTGACTCTTTTTATAGCTGGTTCTTCAAGCTCGATCTCATTGATATTTCGCAGCTGCTCTGGCATAAGCTCTTTTTCATCTACACTCATAACCTCTTCATTGCTTAAATTTTGCGTGACCTGTTCCGTTATCGTTACAGGTAAAATTTCCTGCTTTTTTTCAACTTGCTTTGTTTTTACAGGCACACTTACTGGCTCATTTGGTTTTACAAATGCGTTATTTATGACACCAATTACACCATCTTGAAACACTAGTCCAACAGATAATATAAACACACAAAGTACGACAACAATAGTACCTAATTTGCCTATAACGCCATTAAGCACGTCATTAATCGCACGACCAACAAGCCCGTCTAATGGTGCATTAAAAAGCAGTGCCTCAAGCATTAAAAAGCCAAAAGCAAATAAAAATGTCCCCAGTAAAATTTGTGCAAATTCTAGGTTAAATTCTCTAAATTTATTAAACATAAACCACGAAAAAAATATGAGCAAAAACGGATAAACATACGATATTAAGCCAAAGTATTTTAAATTTAAAGCACCAAGAGCTTGACCGAAAGTGCCAACAAAATCAGCAGTCGGTAAAAACGTGCAAATCCCAAAATATATAAATACAAAAATGATAATAGTTAATATAGACTGGCGTAAAATGGTAATTCCTTTGTGAAATTTTAAAGCCCCATTATATCACAGGGGCTTTAAAAAAAGGCTTATAGGTAGTTTAGTAGGCTTAGTTGATTTATCTTTGCAGTTGATTGAAGCATAGCCTGATAGCTCATCATACGCTGTGTAAGCGATAAATAAGCCTCGCCAAGATCAGCGTCCATAATTTCACTCTTAACGCTTGAGATATTAACACGCATAATACTAGCACGTTCGTTTGTATCTTTTAATAAATTTGAATAAGAGCCGATTTTTACCTTTTCTTTGTTAATGTGATCCATTATGTGATCAATCCTCTCAATACCGCCTTGCAAACCCGTATTTCTTGGATCTATACTCTCAGAGTCGGCACGTTGACTTCCGCCGTTTCTTACAGCCTCTATCATCTTTTGCAAATCAGCAAAGATATCGATACTAGGCTGATCAATCGCTATGGCGTTATTTTCCATAAAGCTAAACACCGAGCCTTTGCCTTGAGAATTTGCAGCAGTAGTTCCAGTTGAGTCACCATAGAATTTCCCACCTTCAGTTGCATCAAACATACTAAACTCAACCTCAGTTACAGCCCTTGTTTTATCAGTTAGCACTATTCTGCCTTGATGGTCTAAATTTATCTCAATCGCACCTTTTGACTTATCAACCGCCTCTTTATACTTTTCATAATTTCCATGCCTTAATGCGACCGACGCCGCGCTTTGATCATCTACGTTTGCTGGCTCTGTGACCATGCCATTTGGCATATTATCACTTGCTGCCATTGCTACGATATCCATTAGTTGGCGATAGCTAAAGTCATTTGCTTGTGTTCTATATTCGCCAAATTCGTCAGATTTATAAACAGAGATCGTTCTAGCGGGCGTAGTCGCACCACCAAGTGGGGTTTGCGTGAATGTAAATTGAACTGGCGTATTCGCACCACCTTGTGTGCCCATTTTAACATCAATATCGTAAGTAACGCCAGTTATTGACTTTACTTGCATTTTTATGGTTTGATTGTCTATCTTAAATAACTCTCTTGATCTAGGGTCTATATCCTTTGGATACGTGATTTTATCGTATGTTGTATTTGTGCCAGCAACTTCACTAAGGCGAGTGGAATCGGTCGCAAAATTTCCTGATTTTTTGGCTATTTGAGAGATGTTGCCAGTTAGCGTGTTATCCTTTTTCTCAAATCTAAGCCTATCATAATCAAAGCTATCCACCCTTTGTCCATTTTGATCTAGGTATTTATTTTTCGTAAAATCAACGATGGTTACTCGTGGTGGATTTGCCTTAGCACTTACCTCAAGAGTGGCTAAATCTGCTACACTTGACGGAGGATTTGCGTTTGCTACGGCAGCTGGCAGGGCAGCTTTGTTTTGTGAAACTTCAGTCGCACCAACTAGACTAAAGTCAATGACGTGATTACCCTTTGTAAGGTCCTTTACCACGATTTGTCCGTCCTTACTCATACTTACATCAACTATCTTACTAGTTGCGGTATTTCCAAACTCAAGACCAATCTTATCAAGCAAACTTCTCATACTTGCGTCGCTTGTTAGATTAAATTTTGACGTAAAACTCGTGCCGTCAGGTCTTCTACCTTGCAAGTAAAAATATGTGTTTGGAAATTTCACATCAGAATTATCTAAAAAATCATAATCGTGATTTATCGTATTTGGCTCTAAAACATAGTTTAAGCCGACCAAATTTCTGATTTTGCTCTCTTCATTAAGATATTTTGGATTCTCTTTTACGTCTGGACGAGTTTGATCTGAAAGCTTTACGTTTGTAGTTAGCGTCTTGTTGTAGTCATTATCCCTACCTAAAAATATATCACGACCAGGCACGTTATATGGAATTTCAATCTGAGACCCGCCAACAGCCGTCATATGATCGCCATTGCCATTATACTTTCCGTCTGCACTTATTGGCTTTGTGCTCACCGCACTTCCTGAGAATAAAAACTGACCATTTATAGATGTGTTTGCTATATTTACGAGGTGATCTTTTATGCCCTGAAGGTCATTTGCGATAGCCTCTAGTGATGTTCTACTATGAACGTCACTGGCTGCTTGAACTAGTTTTACCTTGAAATTTTCAAGCTGTTTGCTAAATTCAGCCAAAGATTTATCCGAATTTTTTGAAAAATTTTGAGTCTTTGAAGTAACATCTTCAACCTGCTTAAAAGTCGTAATCTCATAATCAAGCCTCATTCCGTCATTATAAACACTGGCATTTTCATATGAATTTTGAATTTTTAACCCGCTTGAAATTTGCTCTCTTACTTTATTTATACTTTGCATACCTCTTTGGTAGTTGCTAATAGTCTGATTATGCTGTGATTTGTTTGTTATTCTCATTTTTTTATCCTGAATTTTTTATTACCATAAGCAAAAAAGGTTCCAATCCCAATATCGGAAATAAATTAATTTTTTTTATACTATAATCCTTAAAAAGGAACTATGATGAAAATTTTATTCTCTCCAAGCGAGGCAAAACGTCAAGAGTGCGGTAAAGATATTATATGTTTAGAAAAATTTATATTCCCAGAGCTATCTAGCCACAGGCTTAGGGCTTTAAAAATTTATGATGACTTTATCGCAAATAGCGATGATAGCTTGATTTGCAAACTATTTGGCTTAAAAGATTTTAACCCATCTCTTAAGCAGAGTATTTTTAAAAAAGGCTGCATAAAAGCCATTAAAAGATATACTGGTGTTGCATATAATGCCCTAAATTACGATAACCTTGATAAAAATGCACAAAATTTTATAGACGATAACACTCTGATTTTTTCAAATCTTTTTGGCGTGATAAGAGCCAGCGATTTAATCCCAGAATACAAGCTAAAACAGGGTGAACGTATCGGCGATTTTAACCTTGAGCTGTTTTTTAAGCAAAATTTCTCAAAACATATTGACGATTTTTTAAAAGATGAAATTTTAGTTGATCTTAGAGCTGAGTTTTATAAGAAATTTTATGAGATAAAGCAAGAGTATCTTACATTTAAATTTGTAAAAAATAAAAAAATCGTCAGCCACTATGCAAAAGCCTATCGCGGAAAAATTTTAAGAGAGTTGGCTTTAAAAAATGCCAAAACAAAAGATGAAATTTTAGCTCTAAATTTCACGGAAGCAACTTTGGTACAAATACAAAAAATAGGTCTAAAAACCGAATTAGTGCTAGAAATTTCGTAAAATTCTCAAAAAAATGTCAAAATTTAGGCAAATTTTTTAAATTTTTATTGAAAATATATTGTTTTTTTTCAAAAAACATTGTAGAATAGCCCACTATAACACTTCTACAAAAGGATAGTTAATGAAAAAAGCTGAATTTATTCAAGCTGTTGCCGATAAGGCTGGTCTTTCAAAAAAAGATTCTCTAAAAGCAGTTGATGCTGCTCTTGAGACAATCTCTGCTCTGCTTTCAAAAGGCGATAGCATAAGCTTCATAGGTTTTGGTACATTTAGTACTGCTGATAGAGCTGCTAGAAAAGCAAGAGTTCCTGGAACTAAGAAAGTTATCGATGTTCCTGCAAGCAAAGCTGTTAAATTTAAGGTTGGTAAAAAACTTAAAGAAGCAGTTGCTGGTGCTAAAAAAGCTAAGAAAAAATAATTTTAGCTACTTGGGTTCGTCACTTGGCGAACCTTTATGCCTGAGTGGTGAAACTGGTAGACGCGCTAGACTCAAAATCTAGTAAGGGCAACCTTGTGTCGGTTCAAGTCCGACCTCAGGCACCATTTGTGATTTTCCAAAGCATTTCAACTTATTTCAAAATCTTTCAAAAAGTGCGATAAAAAGGTGGTTTTGTTACCTTTTATTTATCTCTTTTTATTACAATTGCTTTCAGTGTTTAACAATATTTTTCACAAGTTTTTACGGATATTTTAGCGGACTGAAAAATATCTGATAAATGTATTTTATCCTTTTACTCAAACAAACTATCAATACTGCTTAGGTCATCTAAAAAAACGCCTTTACTTGTTCCTTTTGTGTATCTAGTTACGATGTTTTCGACCTTGCTTTACACATCTCTTCTGCCTAAGTAGCACGAACACCGCTTAGATTACCTGGCTTTTGATTTGAACTTGTGGTACGTAACTTCTCTAGCTTTTTCTTGCTCACAAAGTCGCTAAAACGCTATCCGCGCTGTCTTTTTCATAAACAATGACGCCTAGCAAGTTCTCATAAACCCACACTCCGTTATCATCGTTTTTCTCATCGTAGTTTGGGATTTTATCATCAAGTCCGTTAAACTCTAGCTCAAATATGTCGCACTTATAAACGGCTACGGCTCTAAATTTCCAGCCGTTACGCTTCCTATTAAAACCAGTTTAAACCTTAGTTGATTTGGATCCACTTAGATAATCTAAACTGTCTAGCCTATACTTTTGGATAAATTACCAAAAGACAAAAAAGATAAAGTTATTGAACTTAAAAAACAACTTTAGGGATGTTTTCTAAATTCCCACGGCGGAATAGGTTTTTTGCTCCGCCAAATTCCTAGCTTTTTATCTCTAGCTTCTTTTTCTAAATTTATATAATCTTTTGAATATTTTTCATAAGCCCACGCATAGTTATTTGCGACCATTCGAGCACCGTCTTCGATAGAGATGACTTTGACGGAGAGCGAAGTAGTAATAATTAATAAAATATTGAAATTCTCATCTATCCTTACTTGGTGTTTTTGTCTTCTTTGATATTAGCAATAGGTCTTTTATGGCTGTGTTAATAATGAAAACTGTTGCAAAAATTGATAAGTAATTTACAACAACAAGAATGTTTTTATGCCAATTTTGCAAGCTAGCAGACATTGTGTCTATGTTGGATAACAAAAGATAGACAATATTGATTAAGATAGAAAATAATACTAAAACCACACTAACCTCGGAATTATTTATTAAAAGTTTTTTATAACTAGCATTGGTATTTGGAATTCTCTCTTGGATTTCTTGAGTAAGTAGAATTGTTAATGAAACTATTAAAAAGGCAGCGACAATAGAATTAATAGATACTAAAGCAGTAGCAATTTCTTTATATTTAAACTCAATATTACACCCGAATTGAAACATAGCCACCAGCACTGTAAAAATAATAGCAATGAGTATTTTTTTTAAGTAGTAAAAGTAAGAATGTAGTTTTAACTCTTTTCTTATTTTTACATACTCTATAAAAACATTGAGTGTCATGTTAATTCCCTAAAAAATTAAAAAGTTCATTGTGCAAATCTTCGTCCGTAGCGTTATCAGATATTGATATTCTTGGCATAGTTTGCCATGTGTCTAGAAGTATATCATTTCCTACAGACTCAATTGATGCCGTTTTGCCATTTTCATCTTCGCACTTTATAGTATATCTTACTATACCATCTTGAATAGCTCTTGCTCGAGCAAAAGCAAACACATTATGGAGAATGCTATCTGCTTTTAGGCTATACACTAGCTGCCCACTATTTATAAGCTCGTCCGCTTCATTTTGCGTGTCAATACCAAACACTACTTTTTTCTTTCTTTTTGACGAGTTAAAAATGCCCTCAAAATCTTCTTCTGAATAGTCTATTAATATTTCAAAATCATCAGGATTATAAACACTGATTGTGTGACCGTCTTCTGCCGTTAAGCTATTCAAAAAACATCTTTCAATTATAGACTTCATCATCTCATATAATACGCTTTGCGGTATGGATTGGTATATGTCCTCAACAGCAAATTTTATCATATTATCATAAATAACGAAGAAAATTTTAATACGATTTACAGGACCTTTAAAAAGGTCAAGTTGATCTACTTCTTCCCATGTAGAAACATTAACAATAGCTTGGTTTTCTTTAGTTTTTGCATAAATTATATCTGATGTAAAAAGCCTACTATTACCGCGACTACTAAGGCTTATAGGTTTCGTAAAAACCGCCACCATCCTATCATAAGAAGCATATTGCATATCCGCTTTATAGACCCATTCGCTAAATATACTAATACTGCTACCAAAAAGATTTTTATTTATATATTGCTCATCTCTTATGTTATCTTGGCTGAACATATTGAGCAAATCATTATTTCTTGCTCTAAGCAAAAGCCTTTTTAAACGCACTCATTTCTCCTTTCCAAGCCCTCTTTGAATTTATAGAGTATGAATCAACCACCAATAGCCTCTTGATTATCACAACAAAATACAATTAAATCGCTTTCGTGTATGTCTTGCATAACAATAATCATATCGTCAATTAAAACACGCCTTTTAAATTCTCAAACATTTACCGACACCATATAAAACTCATCTAATAAATCAATTAAAACACCACTTTTTAGATAAGATTTTGACGGCTTTACTCGCATTTTACTATATTTTTCTTTACTTCCTAATAATTTTTTAAAAATTTCTGCTCCAAGTAAACCCCTGCCTTTTTTAGCAGTTACCCTTATCTCTATTCGCCCAAGATCGTCATTGTCTATTTTTAGTATTCCTTTATCATCAAACCCAATCTCTTGTAAAATCTTTACTGACGGATTAGATAGTGCAATATCGTATGATTTTATAATGTCTGAATTAATTATTTTCTCATAACCATTGCAAGAAATTATCGGCTTTAAAGCAAAAAAATCATTTTTAAATTTGCCTCTTAAAAGTTCCTTTACATAGGTTTCAAACGAAGTTGCGCTGAAGCCACCAGTTGTTTTTTGATAAACAATAATACTATTTTTAAAATCCCAAAAAAGATAATTTTGCTCTATGATATACTCTGTTTCGTTTAGTTCTATTTCTCTTGTTTTGCCTGTGACTTCATCTTTGATAATAGAGTTAAAATCTTTTCTGAATTTTTGAAATATAAAAATATTTTTTTAACCCTTAAAAAAGGCACATAGATAGTACCGCTTTTGCGTATTGACTTATCCTGTTTCATCAATTCAGTTTAATAAGTAAAAAAATAATAACGCATGTATAAGATATACCAAACTATGGAGTCTTAGCCACAAAAATATCAAAATTAAAACAAATGGGATAAGATAGCGTAACTGACAATATATGAAACCATTTATTACTTCAAAAACCCTTTACACCATTTCAGGTTTTGCCATACCAGCCTCAACCAAAAAGCAACTTGGCAGATAATTTACCTTTTTTATCTTATCAAATCTTGCATAGCTAAGATAAAGTTCATCTTTAGCACGTGTAACAGCCACATAAAATAGCCTTCTTTCCTCCTCAAGACTGCCACCCATACTCATAAGTTTTAAATTTGGGAATCTATTTTGTGCCAAATCCACCACAAAAACTAGCTCAAACTCAAGCCCCTTGCTAGCGTGCACACTTAGCAAATTCACACCCTGCCCCTCGCTCATCTCACTACTTCCAAGCGTCATAAAGTTATAAAATTTATGCGTATCTTTGTAGTTTTTGCTCATCTCAAAAAGCAAACTCGCCTTACGCATTATCCGCTCTTTTGCGTCGTTAAACAGGGTTATATCAACGTTTCCATTTTTTAAAGTAGCTCGTTTTGTGGCTAGATTATCAACTATAAGTTCGTAAATTTTGCTATTTTTTATCTCACTTATTACGACACTTGGCGTAAGATTGGCAAAAATTTTCCCAAAAAGCTTATAAATTTCGTGCAAAAATACCGCTCCACCTTCAGTTAATTTTTGCATTTTTAAAGCGGGATGTGAGCTAAAATTTTTATCAAACTCAAGGTTAGAAAACCTAGCCACATCGCTAAATTCATCAATATCATCAAAAAGCCCAAGCTGATAATTTCGCCTTTTATTACTAGCGATATTTACGTTCATATCTGGTCTTAAAATTCCATCTACAACGCTTTTATGCCCAAGCTTCATAAGGGCGTCAAAAAGCTCTTTAGCAACCGCACTTCCAATACCCTTTGCATACTCAAAAATATGTATAAACGCCATTATATCGCGTGGATTTATAAGCATACCCATAAGGTCTATTATCGCCTTTACTTCGCGACTTTCAAAAAAGCTAGTTCCACCCTTTCTTTTAGCGCTTATTCCGCGTTCTCTCAGGGCTATTTCAAGCCCGTCAGCAGATGAGTTATTGCGAAAAATTATGGCGATATTTTCACGTTTTACTGGGCTTAAAGATATGATGTCAGCAATATTTTGATACTGATCTATTAACTCGTTATAAACAAGAAGTCTTGGCGGCTTAAACTCGCCCTCACGACTAACGACCAAATTTTTCTCATAAAGGCGTGGATTGTTTGATATGACCTTATTTGCAAGAGCCAAAATCGGAGCACTTGAGCGATAATTTACATTCAAAGCATAGATGTTTGCGTCCTTAAAACGATCCTTAAACGAACCGATAATCTCGATATTTGCCCCATTAAAAGCATAAATACTTTGGTCAAAATCGCCCACGCAAAATAGACTTTTTGTATTAAAAGCGTCTATGAGTGAGCCTTGAAGCGTGTTTGTGTCTTGATACTCATCGATTAAAATTTCGTCATATTCGATATTTGCACCATTTCTAAGCTCGTTTCGCATTTTTATAAGCAAATCGTTAAAATCAACATAACCAAATTTCTCTTTTTCTTGCTCAAACTCACGCAAAACATCATCATAAATTTCAGCATAAACTGCCTGTTCGTCGTTTTTAGCTATAAAGTAATCATGAAAACCAAGCTTAGTTTCGCTGTTTTGATACAAAGAATACACGTCATAAAGATACGCCCCGCCATAAGGTTTAACATCGCTTAAATGATGAAATTTACGACGTTCAACTAGGCTTTTTAGTAAAATTTTAAGCTCACTTGGTTGTTTTAAGACGATATTTTTTCCAAGACCTTTTAAAAGGGTAAAAGATACTGAGTGAAACGTCCCCGCCGTTATTTTCTCGGTTACGCTTTTATCAAAAAATCTACCAAGACGCTCTATCATCTCGGTTGCAGCTTTGTTTGTAAAGGTTAAAAGCAGAATTTTCTCAGGCATTGTGCCTAAATTTAAAAGATGAGCTATACGGGCAACTATCGTGCTAGTTTTGCCAGTACCTGCACTTGCTATGACTAAATTTGCCCCTGCCGGTGCGGTTGCTGCAGTATATTGCTCCTTGTTTAACTTTGAAAGTGGCATTACGTATCTCCAAAATCGCAGATTATATCAAACTGCATATAAATTTAGGATATAATCGCCTCTATGTTTTTTAAAATTTTAAAATTTACAACAGCCTTTTTTATAGTATTTTTTGCTATTTTTTTGGTTTTAGACGCTATGTTTCCTCTAAATTTAGACGCACTAAATAAAAGCCAAAGCAAAATCGTATATGATAAAAATGGCGAAATTTTACGCATAAAACTATCAGATGATGGAGCACTTAGGTTTTATACTAGCAATATCCCTGAAATTTTAAAAAATAGCGTCATATTATTTGAGGATCGCTACTTTTATTACCATTTTGGCATAAATCCACTTTCGATAATCAGAGCTACTTTTCACAATCTAAAATCTCAAAACCGCATAGGGGCAAGCACCATAACTATGCAAGTAGCAAGAATGCTAGGGCAAAATGAGCGAAGCTACAAAAACAAGATTAAAGAAATTTTCATAGCACTTCAACTTGAGTGGCGTTTTAGCAAAGATGAAATTTTAAAATTTTACTTTAACCTAGCACCATACGGCGGAAATATAGAGGGTGTAAAAGCTGCGTCTTTAAGCTATTTTGGACGTGAACTAAACGAGCTAAGCTACGCTCAAATGGCACTTCTTAGCACGATACCTAAAAATCCAAACAAAAATCGCTTGGATAGAAAATCAGACATAAATCGACTAAAAAATCGTGTCATAAAAATGCTTTACAAAGCAAATATCATAGATAAAAGTGCGTTTAAAAGGGCACAAGATGAGCCGTTTTTTAATGTAAAAAAAGCCCTACCCTATCACGCACCAGAATTTAGCGATGTTGCCCTAAAAAACGGACTAGAAAAGACAAATTTGAATCTAAATTTGCAAAATCAACTAAATATCGTATTAAAAAACGCTATGCTTGATCTAAAAGATAAAAACGCAAACAACGCTGCTGCGGTAGTTATAGATAATAGCAAAATGAGCGTAGTTGCGTTTGTTGGCTCACACGATCAAGGCTCAAAAGACGGCAAAAATAGTGCCCTAAATATGAAGCGAAACGTAGGAAGCACACTAAAACCATTTGTCTTTTCACTTGCACTTGATAACGGACTAATCACGCCAAAAACCAAGCTTATCGACACTCAAATCGCATTAAATGAGTATGTGCCTAAAAATTTTAACGACGGCTTTTTAGGCGTTATTAGTGCGGCTGACGCGTTAAGATTTAGCCTAAATATCCCAGTTATTAGCCTAAATACAAAGCTTGGGCAAAACTCGCTTTACGAGCTTTTACAAACGGCAAATTTGGTAGAGTATGAAAAGGAGTATTACGGGGCAAGTATAGTTTTAGGAAGCTCTGAGATGAGCCTTTTAAATTTGGCTCATCTTTACACGATATACGCAAACAACGGCGTTTTAAAGCCACTTGAATTTGCTGGGGAACTGGTAAATAAACAAACTAAAGATATAAGCCTAATAAGCGAACAAAGTGCATTTTTAACGACAAAAATTTTAAGCCAGGCAAACAGAGCATACCTTGGCAACGCTTGGCAATACGCCAAAAATACGCCAAAAATCGCCTTTAAAACTGGCACAAGCTACGGCTCAAGGGATATTTACGCAGTCGGAATAAACAAAGACTACACGATTGCCGTTTGGATAGGGAATTTTAACGCTCAAAAGACGATTGGACTTACTGGATTAAAAGACGCTTCTAAAATAATATTTGATATGTTTAAACTAATATCCTTAAATCAAAATTTATCATTTATCGCAAAACCTGATGGAATCGTGACAAAGCCAACTTGCCTTGACGCTTTTAGTCTAAAAGAGTGTAAAAATTTACAAGATGATGAGCAAATTTTAGGTGTAGCATTAAAAGATAGTTGCGAATATATAAGAACAGAAGAGCTTGATTTTTTGCTTAAAAATGAAATTTTGACAAAAGAAGAGCTAGAACAAAGTCCTTGCAAGGATATATTAAAAAACAAAAAGCCAGTATTTTTTAGCCCGTACTCAAATCAAACAATCCTTGTAAGCGATGAAATCAGCAAAATTATGCTAAAATGCCATGCTTATTTGGGTGATAAAATTTACTACAAAGTTGACGACAGCGATTTTATTAAAGTTCAAAACGGCAGTGAAAATATCGTAAATTTAGCACTTGGCAAACACCAGCTAAAATGCCTAGATGAAAACTCAAATTTAACAGAGATAGAGATAACTTTAAGGAGATAAAATGCGTTTAAAACGCTTGATTTTACCAGTGATAATAGGCATTAACCTATTTGGCTTTGAATTTGACGGAAGCATTCAAAGCGAAAATCCACTTGTGTTGGAATTTGGCGTTACTAAGCCGTTTACTTCTGAACTTGTTGGCAAAATGAGCCACGAAAAGCTTTTTTCTTGCACTCCAAGCATAGATGGCATTAGCGAATACAGACAAAATAGCATTATTTTTTACACAAAAGATCTACACGCAGGTATGAGCTATGTGTGTCAAAGTGGCACGAGCAAGGCCCAGTTTAGCACTAACGAATTTAGCGTCATTGACGTAAGAAAAATAGATGATAAAAAATACATAATCTCATTTATAGATGACGTAAATCTATCCGATGTTATCTCAAATTTAAAGGTAGATAATGCAAAATTTACTGCCCAAATGGCAAGTAAAACCGACGTGATAATCAGCCTAGAAAACCCGATAAAATCCCCTACTTTTAGCCTGCCAAAAGACTTTAAAAGCTCTTATGGTGCAAAGCTTTTAAACGAATGGAAGCTAAACTACAAAGATACAAAAAACGACGAAGTTGCATTTAAAGACATAAAAGAGGCAAAAACGCTTGTTTTAGCAGATCCTATAACGGCTGGACTTGATGACGGCAAACTTAGCATTAGACTGCTTTTAAAAGACTGGATAAATCTTGATAGTGCTAAGAAATTTATAAAAATTGAGGGCATAGATAGATTTAGCCTTGGCGAAATGACCTATATTTATGGTCAAAACCGCGAACTTTATCCAAAGGACGCAAACTACTACATAGATATCATAAGCGATGAATTTAAACCGCAAACAGATTATAAGGTCAAAATTTTACCTGGCTTTGGCGATGAGTATTTGCTGGTTAGAGATGAGCAAATCTTTAGCGTTAAAACGCCTGATCTGCCAGCTTTTGTAAATTTTATAAATAACCAGCCATATATCTCAAGCGTGGGAGCTATCGGGATTAAAAGTGCAAATGTGCCAAATTTAAAGGTTGTAGTAGAAAAATTAACCGACGAAAACTACAGATATTTTTTAAATTTTGATAACCAAAATATACAAAACTACACAAAGCAAATCATTAGCAAAAACTATGAACTAGACGGAGCTAAAAATGAAATTTTAGAGCACAAAATAAAGCTTGATTTTGCAGGTGCAACAGACGGAGTGTATCTTATAAGTGCCTATTATAACAAGGATAAAAAGGTTCAAAAAGCAGTCTATCTAAGCGACATAGCCATCAACGCAAAGGTCAGCAAAGATGAGCTGTTTGTCTTTGCTAATCGTCTTGGCGAAAATATAATGTTAGCAAATGCAAATGTTAAAATTTATGATAACAAAAATCATCAAATAAGCACTGGTGCAACAAACGACGAGGGTGTTTTTATCTTTAAGCAAAAAGATATTTTTAAAGATGTAAGCTCAGTTGTCGTAAGCCTTGGCAAAGAGCAAAATTTCCTAATCATCAATCAAAATGAAAGGCTAAATGAACGTGCATTCTATCCAAATAAAGAGGCGAATGAAACAATAAACGCCTACACATATTTTGCAAGTAACATAATCCGCCCAACAGACGCCATAAAAGGTGTCGTTTATCTAAAAAATGATGAGTTTAAACCACTTAAAAATATGCCAATAAAGCTTCTTATTAAAGATCCGCAAAATAAAAAAATAAACGAATTTGTCACAAACTCGAACGATTTTGGCGTCCTTAGCTTTGAGCAAAATTTAACCAGCGAACTAACAGGTCGCTTTAGCCTAGACATAATCTACGCCTCAAAAGTTATAAAAACCGAGCCATTTTTTGTAGAAAGCTTTGTTCCAGCAAGGATAAAAAATGAGATAATTTTATCAAAAACAAGCGTAAAAAATAACGAAATTTTACCAGTAAAACTACAAAGCACATATCTATTTGGAAGCCCTGCTAGTGGGCTAGTTGGCAATACAGAGATTGCTATTTTTAATGACGAATACAAAAACGATGAGTATAAAAATTTTAAATTCAGTGATGATACGATTAAAAAAATAACCTATAAAACTTCATACAAAGATACAAAGCTAGACAAAAACGGCTCAGCAGAGCTACTCTATCCCGTGTTTATCGAGAGTAACGCTCAAAGCACATTAAGCGGGGTACTTACATTTAACATAAACGACGACGGCAAAAATATAAGCAGTGTAAAAGATTTTAAAATTTATCCATTTGATAGCATAGTTGGCATAAAAAGCGATAAGAATTTCATAAATCCAGATGAGAGTGTAAATTTTAGCACAATAGTTTTAGATACTACAAATTTTAAAAGCAAAAACACAACGCTAAAATTTGACATAAAACGCGTAGTTTGGGAATACAATATGGACGAAAGAGGCTATCTAAAATGGTTTAAAAATTTAGAAAATATAGATAGTTTTTACAAAGATTTACAAAATTTCGAGTATAAATTTAGTCAAAGTGGCGAGTATGTCATAGTAGCACAAGACCCTATAAGCAACGCAAGTGCAAGTTATGACATTAGCGTTAGTGGCTACAACTTCTCAACCCTATCGCCAACAAAAGAGCTAAGCACAGCCCAAATCAAGCTAAATGCCAAAACATACAAACAAGGCGAAACGCTAAGTGCTGACATAAGCTCTGCTATAAAAGAGGGTTTAGCACTCATAACCCTTGAGGCAAACGGCGTAAAAGCGTATAAATTAGCAAGTATTAAAAACCACTCTGCAAACGTGAAATTTACCATTTGGGAAAATTTCAACGGAGGCTACATAAACGCAAACATCTATCGCCTAGCAGATCAAGCAAATACGCCTTTTAGAGCATACGCAAAAAGCTACATAAAGCCAAATGTCGAGCAAAAAACGATGACGCTCACACTAGATACGCCAAAATTTGCAAAAAGCAATCAAAAGGTAAAAATAAATATAAAAGCCGAGCCAAATGCTGACATATCGCTGTTTGCTGTGGATTTAGGCGTATTAAATATCACACAACAGCAAAGCCCAAATCCACTTGGTTTTTTTACAAGACAGCTAAATGACGGAGTGTTTGACTATGATATTTATAGCAAATTAACAGGCTATATCGTATCTGGTAAACTGCTAAATTTTGGCGGAGATATGGTGATGATGGCAGCTATGAAAACACGATTAGCCGAAGAGTCAAGTCCAGTTGATAGCAAAAATATAAAAACCTTTATAAAAATGGCAAGATTAAAGGCTGACGAGAACGCAAACGCAACATACGAGCTTGAAATTCCAGAGGGGCTTAACTCCGCCATTAGAGTAGATATCATAGCCACTAATGATGATAAAATCTCAAGCACTAGCAAGGTAGTAACGATAAAAGATGACATCATCTTAAAACCAAGCGTGATTAGTTATATGCTAAATGGCGACGATATAAACGTGACTTTAAGGGTTATTAACACCACAAACGAGCCAAAAAATATAAGCCTAAGCCAAAGTGGTAAAAACATAAACGTAACCCTAAACCAAACCGAGCTAAGCCTAGAGCCAATGCAGTCAAAAAGCATAAATTTAGGACTTAAACCGCTAAATATCGGCAAAGCAAATTTTGAGATAACAGCAAAAAGCAAAGATGAAATTTTCATCTCAAAAACCGCCCTTGACGTAGTAAATCCATATCCGGTTAGCACCTACGCAAAGAGTCTTAGCATAGATAAAAATAAAAAAATCTCCATGCCAAAAGGGTATGAAAAAGTCCGCATAGACGCCTCTACTCAAATTTCATCGCTTTTAGCTAGTGCCTCTACGGAGCTTATCCATTATCCTTATGGTTGCTCAGAACAACGCTCAAGCCGTCTTTTAGCACTCCTAAACGCAAAAACACAAAATGAGATCGAAGAAAAAGACAGACTTAGATTTATTGAGTATGGAATTTATGAACTTCTAAAAATGCAAAAAGATAGCGGAGTATTTGGGTATTGGGATGAAACTAGCTACATAAACACATTTGCCTCAATATATGCAGCAGACGTGCTTTTTGAGCTACAAAAAGCTGGTTATAAAATAGATAAAACCGCCCAAAAACGCACAATTAAAGGGCTAAAAAACCTAAATTTCGAGGACAGCACACAAGCTCTATATGCGACCTACGTTTTATCAAAATACTCAAGCGTTGATAGATCTACGCTTAATAGACTTTATGACTCAAAAGAATACACAAAAAGCACTTTAGATAGGTATCTTATGGCCTCTGCACTTAAAATTTCAGGTTTTGAAGATGAGGCAAATAGCATAATTAGTAACATAAAAAGTAGCGAAAATTTAGGCATAAAAAATGGTCAAAATTTTAACTCAGATATGAGAGATATGGCGTTTATCCTATATCTACACGCTAGTAATTTTGCAAAAAACAGCTACTCTGACGAACTAGCAAACAACATCATATCAAACATAGACGCACTAAACTCAACCCAAGAAAGAGCCTTTGTGCTACGTGCATTAAGTGAGTATTTTAAAAATCTAAAAGATGAAAAGGGAAGCTTTAGCCTGGTGTATAATGGCGATAAGATGGAGTTTTTCACGCCATCAATTGTCAACATAAGTCCTAAAGACGGTCGCTTTGAAATTGTGCCAAGTAAAAGTATGTTTATAAACATCAGCTCAAAAGCATACATTCCACTAGAAATAAAGCATAAAAAAGAGCCAAAAGAGCTAGACATATACCGAACATTTGTGGATAAAAACGGCAAGGAAATTTTGCTTAAAAATTTAAAACAAAACGATGTTATTTTCTCAAAAATCGAGCTTAGCTCAAAAAGTAGCGTAAGAAACGGCGTCATAAACGAAATAGTAAGCCCTTGCCTAGAGCCTATTAACGAAACCATTACAAATTTTAACAGAACAGAGCAGACACAAAACACTCTAAATTTAGAGTATCAAAGCATAAAAGATGATAGAATTCTTAACTTTTATAACCTTGACAAGAGTGGAATTTTATACACACCTTTTAGAGTAGTTTTAAGCGGAAAATGCTCACTTGGTGCCGTTAAAACCGAAAATATGTATAACGAATCACAAAGCGATTACGACCTATCACAAAAACACTTCATAGTCAAATAAAATGGGCGGGAAACTGCCCTACTTTGCTACTAAAATTTTAAATTAAATTATTTTTTGCTAAAATCAGGGATTTATTAAAAAGCAAGGATAAAAAGTGGCAGATTTTTACAACCCAAAAGAGATTGAAGAGAAGTATTATAAATTTTGTGAAGAGCAAGGCTATTTTGAGATTAACGGCAATAAAAATATCCAAAAAGATGGCAAAACATTTTGTATCATGATGCCACCACCAAACGTTACCGGAGTGCTTCACATCGGACACGCACTCACTTTTACACTTCAAGATATTATGACCCGTTTTAAGCGAATGGACGGATATAAAACCCTTTGGCAACCGGGGCTTGATCACGCTGGTATTGCCACGCAAAATGTAGTTGAAAGGCAACTCTTAGCAAAAGGCATTACAAAAGAAGAGCTTGGACGCGATGAGTTTATCAAAAAAGTATGGGAGTGGAAAGAGCAAAGCGGTGGCGAGATAGTTTATCAAATGCGCCGTCTTGGTATTACGCCAGCTTGGAGTAGAGAGCGATTTACGATGGACGCTGGACTAAAAAAGGCGGTTAAAAAAGCGTTTGTAAATTTATATGAAAAAGGGCTAATCGTGCGTGGCAACTATATGGTAAATTGGTGCACACACGACGGAGCGTTAAGCGACATTGAGGTTGAACATAAGGAAAATAAAGGCAAGCTTTATTATTTAAGATATTATTTTGCAGATGATGATTTGCAAGGCGAAAATTTAAGCGAAAACGCCAAAGCAATGGCTTTAAACGAAAATACCCCAAAGGCGAAGTATCGTGATGAAAATTCGCAAGTTGTGCTGGATTTTGCGAGTGCGGATAGAACGCAATGTTCATCAAACGAGCAAAATTCAAACTCTTGCGAAGGTTCGCACGAGACAAGCCGTTATATGATTGTGGCTACAACAAGACCTGAAACATATTTTGGTGATACAGCAGTTATGGTTCATCCTGATGATGAAAGATATAAAAAATTTATCGGTAAAAACGTTGTATTGCCTATTGTAAATAAAAAGATAAAGGTCATCGCCGATGAGCACGTTGATATGAGCTTTGGTACTGGCATCGTTAAAGTTACCCCAGCGCACGATACAAACGACTACGAGGTCGGCAAACGCCACGATTTAGAATTTCTAACAATATTTGATGAAAAGGGCATTTTAAACGAGCATTGCGGTAAATTTGCCGGACTTGAACGCCTAGAAGCCCGTGATATTGTTGTAAGAGAGCTTGAAAATTTAGGCAACGTTGAAAAGATAGAGGACTATGAAAACCAAGTGGGCTACTGCTATCGCTGTAAAAATGTCGTTGAGCCTTATATTTCAAAGCAGTGGTTTGTAAAAAGCGCGATTGCCGATGAAGCGATAAAAAAGGTAAATAATGGTGGTAGCGAGTTTTATCCTAGCCACTGGATAAACAGCTTTAATGCGTGGATGAGAGAGCTTAAAGACTGGTGTATCTCTCGCCAACTTTGGTGGGGACATCAAATTCCAGTATTTTACTGCGAGTGCGGACACGAGTGGGCTGATGAGGACGATGAGCCAAAGGCTTGTCCAAAATGTGGCGGAGCAAATTTCAGGCAAGATCCTGACGTGCTTGATACGTGGTTTTCTAGCGGACTTTGGCCTATTTCTACGCTTGGCTGGGGCAATGGGGCGGAGCTAAAAAATATCAAGTGGTTTGAGAGTGATTTAGCTGAGTTTTACCCAAATACAATGCTGATTACTGGCTTTGATATTCTATTTTTCTGGGTTGCAAGGATGATGTTTCAAAGCGAAAACGCCCTAAATGAGCTACCATTTAAAGATATCTATCTTCACGCACTCGTAAAAGATAAAGACGGCAAAAAGATGAGCAAAAGTAGCGGTAATATCATAAATCCACTTGATAAAATTGACGAGTATTCGGCTGATATTTTGCGATTTACTCTTGCGATTTTAGCGGTGCAAGGGCGTGATATCAGACTTAGCGAAGAAAAGCTCGTGCTAGTTAGAAATTTTACAAATAAACTCTATAATGCTAGTAAATATCTTTTATTAAACGAGCCAAAATTTGCAGATCTTGGCGAAATAAAAACTGAACTTGGCAGATATATGCTAAGCCGTTTTAACGAATGTGTGGCAGTAGTGCGTGAAAATCTTGATAATTACCGCTTTAACGACGCTGCAAATGCACTTTATAAATTTTTATGGGATGAGTTTTGCGACTGGGGCATTGAGCTTAGCAAGGCAGATAAATCAAGCGTTGTAGAACTTGGAGCTATTTTTAAAGAGGCAATGAAAGCACTTAGTCCGTTTATGCCGTTTATTTCGGAGTTTTTATACCACGAGCTTAGCGGAACTGATATTAAAAACGGCTCAATAATGATAAGCAGATATCCAGCAAATTTAGAGCGTGATTTGGATATTGAGGCGAAATTTTCGCTAATCATTGAAGCCATAATTAGCATTCGCCGTGCAAAAGCCAGCGTGGATTTAGGCAACGCAAAAATAGCAAAGGCATTTTTAAAACTAAATGAAAATTTAAGTAGCGAGTATTTAAAATATATAAAAACCCTTGCAAAGTGCGATGAGATAGAGCTTACAAACGATGAAGTGGCAAATTCTTGTGTTGATGTTAGTGAAAATTTAAGCTCATTTGTGCCACTTTCTGGCATTGATACAAGCAAGATTGTAAAGCGTTTAGAGGGACAAAAAAACAAACTTTTAAAAGAGATAGAAAAACTCAGTAATATGCTTAGTAACGAAAAATTTGTAGCAAACGCCCCAGAAGCAGTCATAAAAACCAACCGCGAAGGGCTAGAAAATGCAAAAAATCAACTCAAAAATGTAAATGCAGAGTTAGTAAAATTTGGAGTAAAAATTTGATACAAATTAAAAACCTAAAGAAATTCTACGGCGATACTCTTACGATAAACGACGTGAGTTTTGATATTAAAAAGGGCGAAATTTTTGCCCTTGTAGGACATAGTGGTGCTGGTAAAAGCACGATTTTACGCTGTATAAATGGACTTGAAAGCTATCAGGGTGGTAGCGTAAAGGTCTTTGGCAAAGAGATAGCTGATATAAACGGCGATGAGCTTAGAAAATTTCGCAAAGATATCGGTATGATTTTTCAGCACTTTGCACTGATGAGCAGAAAGAGCGTCTTTGAAAACGTAGCCACACCGCTTCGTTTTTGGGGTGCAAACGAAAAGCACATAAACGAGCGAGTGAGCGAACTGCTTAGCCTTGTCGGACTTGACGGCAAGAAAAACGCCTATCCAAATTCACTCTCAGGTGGTCAAAAACAGCGTGTGGCAATCGCTAGGGCGTTATCGCTAAATCCAAAAATTCTGCTCTCTGATGAAGCAACGTCAGCACTTGATCCAAATACGACAAAGGGTGTTTTAGAGCTTTTAAGTAAAATTAACAAGGAGCTTGGCATTACAATCGTGCTTGTAACTCACGAAATGGACGTGGTTAAAAGCGTGGCAGAGCGGGCAATTTTGCTAGAACACGGCGAGATTATCGGTCAGGGCAGGATTGAAGAGCTGTTTTTAAAGCCGGATTTAAAGATGAAAGAATTTTTGGGCGAAGATGAGTTTTTGCCAGAAAACGGCGTAAATATCAGACTATTTTTCCCAAAAGAGGTGGCACAGCAAAGCATCATCACGCATATGGGAAGGACGCTTGATATTGATTTTAACATCGTTTGGGGCAAGATAGAAAAGCTAAATGATATCGCACTTGGCAATTTAGTAATAAATGTAGATGAAAAAGACAAGGACGCCGTGCTTAGCTATATATCAAAAAGTGGCGTTTTATGGGAGGTGGCGTGATGTTTGACTTTTCAAAATTTCCAGATATTTTTTCACGAATTTTAATGCCAGCAATTAACGAAACGCTTTATATGAGCGTGGTTTCAACGCTTTTAGCATTTGTCATAGGCTTAATCCCAGCAGTCTTACTAATCATCTCGGATAAAGAAGGTTTAAAGCCAAATCCCAAGCTTTATTTGATACTTGATATCATCATAAACACACTTAGAAGCTTCCCGTTTATAATCCTAATCATCGTTTTAATCCCAGTAACTCGTGCTATTGTAGGCACCAGTATTGGCACGACGGCAACTATCGTGCCTTTAACGATCGGCGCCGCTCCATTTGTAGCAAGGCTCATAGAGAGCGCGTTTAAAGAGGTTGATAAGGGTATTATTGAGGCAGCAAAGAGTTTTGGAGCGAGTAATTTTCAGATCATTTTTCGCATTATGTTTGTTGAGGCACTGCCCTCAATCATCTCGGCATTTACGCTTACGCTTATCGTAAATATCGGCTTTTCGGCGATGGCTGGGGCTGTTGGTGGCGGTGGTTTGGGTGCAGTTGCGATAAATTACGGCTATCAAAGATTTCGCCCTGATATTATGTTTTACACCGTTGTTATCTTAATAATTATGGTGCAAATCTTTCAAATTTTAGGCAATTTAGCCTACAAATACACGAAAAAGTAGCCGTTTTTGGCTACTTTTTTGCTTTATCTTTAATCTCTAATCTTATACTCTCATCTATTGATGTCAAATCTTCATATTGTTGCTTACTCTTCTCTATAAGCTCATCAAATTTAAACCCAAGCATTACTATACGATATAAATTTGGCTTATTCTTTCGCCAGTTATATAAGGTGGCAACATCAATATCAAGATGATATGCCATATCACGCTTAGTTCGTTTTTGCACTTTTTTCCCTGTGTTTAAGATGCTTAATTTTATAAATTAGTTTCTGATTTTCTAACAATTGAATAATTTTATGTTTTATTATATATTTATTGAATATTTCAATATTTTTTAATATAAACAAAAGTAAAATATTAAAAATTAAATAATAAGGGATTGTTATGGATGATGTTTTAGATATTTTAAAAACTGCAAAAGATTTATGTGATGTTGTTGCAAAATGCGATGAAATAATAGTAGACGATAATATGCCACGTGCAATAGCTGAAATTGTAAAATTTCACGCCAAAGGTGCAGCTGCTGCTGGTTTAGCCAGTGGTTGGGTGCCTGGTGTTGGTGGGACAGCTATGGCTGTAACATCTGCTGGATTTATATGGAGCATGTATGCTAGAATTGGCGAAAAAGTGGGGCTTAAATTTTCTGAAAATGTATTAAAATCAATAGCAACAGGGGTTGCGACAAATCTTGCAGGTTACGCTGTTGCGAGTATAGCCATAACAACAGTATCTAGTTTTATACCATTAGCAGGTAACATTCTTGCTGCTACTGTGGCTGGTGGTGTTTCATATGCTATTACATTAGTAAGTGGCATTGTGTATATGAAGTTGCTTACAACTCTTTTTAAAAGTAATAAAAATATAAATGAGATAAATGAAAGTGAGTTAAAAAATATGGCTGATGATATTATTAAAAATGAAAATATTGACGAGATGATGAAAAAAGCTAAAAGTGGGTATAAAAAATGATCTATGTTGTTTGTATCTTGAGCTTTGTGGTTTTAATAATGGCATTTGTGATTTACAAACTCTATCAAAAAGTCAATGCTCTTGAGGGCTTGGTTGTGCATTTGTATGAGAGTTTAGATAATAGCAATGACGATGAAATTGTAGATTTTTTAACTGAGTTTGGTAAGGGTTTTATACGTGGATTTTTTTCATAATATTTTAAAGGAATTTAAATGGGTGTGATTGTAACTATTGCAGTTGCTGTTATTATTGTCTTATCTATTATCGGTCTTTTTTGGGGTTTTATAGTTCATAATTTTAAATGGTTAGTACCTGTATTGTTGCTTGGCTTTTTGCCTATGGGGCATTAACAGATGAAAAAGGAGACTTTGAGTTCTTTATTGTAATGCTTTGTATCTGGGGTGTTATTAGCGTGGGCGTAACAATAGCACAAAGAAAGCAGATAGAAACACTTGAAAATCAAATAGATAGTATGCGTAAAGAGCTTGATGAGCTAAGAAGTAAAACAATACAAGGTAAGGTAACAAATGCAATAGCAGATACTGCGATAGGTGTCATGAAAGATGCTGTGACTGATGTTTTGTTTAGATAAAATATATCAATATTTTATCTAAACAAACGGCTACTTTTTTTGCACAAAATTTGCATTTTCGTCGATTAAAAACATAAATTTCTTATAGTCTATCCAACCACGATTTTCACTAAGGTCTTGCGTTTGGTTAAATACTGGCTCTATTACAAACTCGCCACGAGTATTTATGTAGCCCTTTTTATGATAGCCGTGCTCATCTACACGCTCAGCCCTTGCTATGCCGTTTTTAAATTCGCCAGTCCAGCACATCTGCCTAAACTCAATCATCTCCTTGCCGCTCTTATCTATGAAGCTACAAAGCACGATTATCCTAATGTTGCCAAGTATCCCGACACGCTCCTTTTTTGTAATTTCAGTATTTACACTGGCAAAACCCTCGCTAAAATCCCCAACCTGCGTATATTTTGGCTTTATGACCATTTTACCGCTTTTATCTATAAAGCCCCACTTGTTATCAACCTTAACCGCCGCAAGTCCATCGCTAAAACTATTTGCCCACTCAAATTTCAAATCTATAACAACCTTGCCACTTTTATCAATAAATCCACAACGCTCATCGCAAACCCTAGCAAAGCCCTCTTTAAATTCAGAAACGCTTTGATATTTTGGCTGGATTAAATAATTGCCATTTTTGTCTATAAAGCCGTATTTTTCATCAACCCCAACTGCCGCAAACCCCTCGCTAAACAGCCACGCATCATCATATTTTGGCTCTATGACAAACTTACCACTTTTATCTATAAAGCCGTATTTATCGTCCTTAACTACACCAGCTAAGCCCTCACTAAATGTATTGGCAGCTAGAAATTCTGGCTTTATCACAAATTTACCACTCTTATCTATGTAGCCAAATTTACCACCAAGACTTACAGCGGCTAGTCCTTGCGAAAAATACCCAGCTTGGTAAAATTTTGGCTCTATTATTGTTTTGCCGTTTTTATCAACGTATCCGTAATTTAAATTTTCATCCATTACAAGCGAAACGCCGTCATTAAATGGACTGGTCTTGTCATATTTAAGCGCGACTGGTTGCGATAAAATTTCGCCCATTTTATTTACTATAAAAAACTCATCGCCCTTTTGTATCAAAAACTCATAGTTTCTAATTTGAAGCGATTTAACATCATCTGCAACAAGCGGACAAAACGTCAAAGCGGTGGCTAAAATTTTACTTTTCACACAAATCCTTAAAAAATTTACGCAATTTTAACAAATTTTATTTTTATTTAAATAAATTTTGCTTACAATCAGCGAATTATTTTAAAACGAAAGGGCAGCAATGAAATCAGATATGTGCGATATGTGCCGTTGTAAGAAAGAGGTGTCAAAAGACTAACCGCTAAGCACAAATTTCTTTTTAAGTGCTTAGCACGAGCTAAACATTTAAAAAGAAATTTAATACCTATCCTTTTAAATGATTTAGCAAATTTTATAAAAGGATAAAAATGAAAAATCTACTTAAATCATCACTAGTTGCTTTGAGCTTAACCCTATCAGCAAATGCCGCTGAAAAAATCGTAGTAGGTGCTACACCAATCCCGCACGCTGAAATTTTAGAAGCTACAAAACCACTTCTTTTAAAAGAGGGTTACGAGCTTGTGATTAAGGAATTTAACGACTATGTCGTGCCAAATCTAGCTACACAAGACGGCGAAATTGACGCAAACTTCTACCAACACCTGCCATATTTAAATGAATTTAATAAAAACAAAGGCACAACGCTAGTGCATACGGCTGGCGTTCATTTAGAGCCAATGGGTGTTTATTCAAAGAAAATTAAAAACATAAACGAGCTAAAAAACGGCGATAGCGTAGCTGTGCCAAACGACCCGACAAATGAGAGCAGAGCACTTGATGTTTTAGCTAGCGCTGGGCTTATTAAGCTAAATAACAATGCGTTAAAAACTCCGCTTGACATTACCGAAAATCCAAAAAATCTAAAATTTATAGAGGTTGAAACGGCTCAAACTCCACGTGCTCTTGATGACGTTGCGGTTGCGGTAATTAATACAAACTACGCACTAAACGCAAACCTAAATCCGACAAAAGACGCACTCGTGCTTGAAAGCGGTGCAAATAACCCTTATACAAACTACGTAGTCGTTAAAAAAGGTAACGAAAACAGCCCAAAAATCAAAGCACTTGATAAGGCTATAAATTCAGATGAAGTTAGAAATTTCATCAAATCAAAATACAACGGCACGATTTTACCAGCGTTTTAATAAATGGGGCGAAAGCCCCAAAACACAAGGGCTTTTAACCTTTTGTGCAAAAATCTAAAAGGATAGATATGAAAATTTTAAAACTAGCCATAGCGTTTTTAACGGCTTTAAACTTAAACGCAAAAAGTGATGAAAAGACCATAGTTGTCGGCGTTTCGCCAGTGCCTCACGCTGAAATTTTAGAGGTTGTAAAACCAAAACTAAAAGAGCAAGGATATGAGCTTGTAATTAGCGAGATTACAGATTACTCAATCCCAAATATCGCTACAAATGATGGCGATTTAGACGCAAATTTCTTTCAGCACGAGCCATATTTAGATGAGCAAAATAAAAATTTAAGGCTAAATTTAGTAAAAACCCTAGCCGTTCACGTCGAGCCTATGGGCTTTTACTCAAACAAAATCAAAAATATAAATGAGCTAAAAGATGGCTCAGTAGTGGCAATCGCTCACGATCCTAGCAACTCAAACAGGGCTTTGAGAATTTTAGAAAATGCTGGACTTATCAAAATCGATCAAAGCGTAAAATTTGCAAGTCCACACGACATAACGCAAAATGTCAAAAATCTTAAATTCATCGAGATTGAGGGGGCTTTAATGCCACGCACACTACACGAGGTTGACCTAGCCGCAATTAGCACAAATTTCGTGCTTGATATGGGTTTAAATCCTGCAACCGACGCACTTTTGATAGAAAATAGCAATAGTCCTTACGCAAACATAATTGTAACAAAAAGCGGTAACGAAAACAGCCAAAAATCAAGGCTTTAAACAATGCCGTTAGAAGTGATGAAGTTAGAAATTTCATCATAAATCGCTATAAAGGTGCTGTTATACCAGCATTTTAAGGAGCTTTATGGACTTAAACTCGTTGCTTGTTCTTACAGGGGTTCATCTGCTAGCACTTGCCACCCCTGGACCTGACGTATTTTTGGTGCTTAGAACGTCACTTGCACACGGGTTTAAGTATAGCATTTACGCTTGTTTGGGCGTTGGTTTTGGCATAGTTTTGTGGGTAATTCTTACGGCTTTTGGTCTAAAAAGCCTATTTTTACTCTTTCCTTTTATCAAAACTACACTTATGGTTTTTAGTGTTTGCTATCTTGGTTACCTTAGTTTTTTTACTGCTTCGCTCATCATTTAGCAAAAAAGTTGAAAATTTTGACACAAATTACCAAAAACCACTATCAACAAAGCATTTTTTCATAGTCGGTTTTTTAACAAACCTATCAAATCCAAAGGCCATACTCTATTTTGCTAGTATTTTTTCAAGATTTGTTAGTGAAAACGCATCATTTTATGAGGTTTTAATATTAGTTTTTGTAATTTCGCTTGAGAGCATTTTGGCATTTATCTTTCTTGGTAGAATTTTTTCAATCAAACGTGCAAGAGAGCTGTTTTTAAACAATCAAAACAAAATCGACGCCGTTTGTGGTGTGATATTTGCTCTTTTTGCTATGCTTATTTTTTACGAACTAATACTAAATTTTAAGGTTTTTTATGCTTAGTGAGATTATAAATTTTATCGTTTCTATGGTTGCACAATGGGGTTATGTGGGCATTTTTGTGATGATGTTTTTAGAAAGCTCGTTTTTTCCATTTCCTAGCGAAGTAGCGATGATACCGGCTGGATATTTGGCAAGCAAAGGCGAGATGAGCCTAGTTTTGGCATTTTTATGTGGCGTGAGCGGATCACTTATTGGAGCGTTGTTTAACTATTATTTGTGTTACTTTTTTGGACGTGGTTTGATTGATAGATATGGCAAATTTGTAGGCATAAATGAAGCAAAAATGGCAAAATTTGAGGCGTTTTTTAACAAACACGGCGAAATTTCAACCTTTAATTGCAGGTTAATACCTGGCATTAGGCAATATATTAGTCTGCCAGCCGGTCTAAGCAAGATGAATGTGTTTAAATTTAGCCTTTTTACCACGCTTGGTGCTGGAATTTGGGTAGCGATTTTGCTTGGCGTTGGCTACTTTTTAGGGCAAAATCCATCAAAAAACGTGCTTTATGCGATCACTTTTACACTTATTTTAGTCGTTGGCATAATAACACTGGTCTACGTTAAAAAGAAAAGATAGCCAAATTTAGCTTATGCTTTTTAGCCCGTCTTTGTTTAGCCCAGCCTCTATGCGTTTTATCTCCACCGCACCATCTCTAACTAGCTTTTCATCATATTTTAAAGCCTTTTTGTCTATCTTATTTGGATACTCAACGCTTGATAAAATATACTTAAAGATATTAAGTCTAGCCTCTTTTTTGTTATCGCTTG
This sequence comes from Campylobacter mucosalis, assembly GCF_013372205.1. NCBI lineage: Bacteria > Pseudomonadati > Campylobacterota > Epsilonproteobacteria > Campylobacterales > Campylobacteraceae > Campylobacter > Campylobacter mucosalis. The sequence goes on along the minus strand of NZ_CP053831.1, from coordinate 643,270 downwards.
AGACAATCGTCCAAGGCGATATTGGCGTGTGCGAAGCAAGTAGCATTGAGTATTTAGCCACAGAGTATTGATCCCAAAGCTCTTGTGAACGCTTATCAACTGGAGAAATTTTAAACTGCTTAAGCGGGTCGGTTAGACGCTCCTTAAAACGTCTTTTTTGCTCATCTTTGCTAACTGAAAGATAAAATTTAAAGAAAATTATGCCCGAGTTTATAATCATCTCTTCAAATTTTGGCACTTCACGTAAAAATTCTCTATGCTCTTCTTGAGTGCAAAAGCCCATCACAGGCTCAACACCTGCCCTGTTATACCAGCTTCTGTCAAAAACCACGATCTCTCCCGCACTTGGCAAATGTGCCACGTATCGCTGAAAATACCACTGTGTTCGCTCAACGTCGCTAGGTTTTGCTAGTGCCACGATACGACAACCGCGTGGATTTAGGTGTTCGCTTAGGCGTTTTATCGTGCCTCCCTTACCAGCTGCGTCGCGACCCTCCATAAGGATAAGCACTCTAAGTCCCTTGTCCTTAACGTGGTTTTGAAATTTTAAAAGTTCAATCTGCAAAGTTCTAAGCTCTGCTTCGTAGCTCTTTTTATCGCTTTTTCCACTCATTTTACACCTCCATTTACTTGAATTTTACTAGGAATTTATAAAAATTCAGTAAAATCTACACAAAAAATTTCAGGAGATCTTGTGTTTCGTATAATTTTATCAATTTTTGCCTTTGCGACATTTTGTCTTTGTAGTGTTTTAAACACAGATGAAGCGTTTAATATAAAGCTCACAAATGACGAGTCTGGCGTAGAATTTAACTTTAAATTTGGCGAAAATATCTACATTTATAAAGATACTTTTAGCGTCGTTTTAAATCAAAAAAGCATAAATGAACTACTAAATTTGCCAAAATATGAGGTGGTTGGCGAATACAATATCATAATGCAAGATTTTCATCTTTTGGTGCCAAAAGGGCTAATAAAAGAGCAACTAAAAGACGATAAGGCACTGCTTACCTTAAATTATCAAGGCTGTGCTAAAAACGGGATTTGCTACCGACCACAAGTTAAAAACTATGATATAACCTTAAAAAATGACAAACTCATAGTGCGAGAAAGAAGTGACGAAATTTCAGATGACGAACGTATCGCAAAAGAGGTTAACGACACCGAACTTTGGCTCTCGGCTTTGACATTTTTTGGCTATGGGATACTTCTTTCGCTAACCCCGTGCATATTTCCTATGGTGCCGATACTCTCATCTATAATCGTATCAAAGGGGGGTAAAGATTTAGGCATTAGGCGTGGCTTTGTGCTTTCGCTTGTGTATGTTGTGGCTATGAGCCTTGCTTATGCTATTGCTGGTGTGATAGCTAGTCTTATGGGTTTTGGGATATCTGGTGCCTTGCAAAATGCGTGGGTGCTTGGGCTATTTTCGCTGGTTTTTGTACTACTTGCGTTTAGTATGTTTGGGTTTTATGAGATTAAAATTCCAGCCGTTTTTGAAAAATTTGCCACAAAAGATAAAAAGAGCGGCGGGATAATCGGCGTTTTTGTAATGGGATTTACATCAGCCTTGATAGTATCGCCGTGTGTTGCAGCACCTTTGGCCGGAGCACTTCTTTATATCGCACAAAGCGGAAACGTGTTTTATGGGGGTGTGTTGCTCTTTATTATGGGGCTTGGTATGGGAGTGCCGTTGCTTTTAATTGGGGCTAGCAGTGGTAAAATTTTACCTCGTCCAGGCATTTGGATGGACGCTATAAAGGCTATTTTTGGCTTCTTGCTTTTAGGTATGGCGATATGGCTTAGTGCACGTTTTCTTGGTAGTTTTTATGAGCTTTTAGGGTATGGAATTTTAGGAATTATTGCGGTTTTATACTTTATGACACTTAAAGGTGGTGGAGTTTTTAAAAAGTTAGCACTTTTTGCGATCTTTATCTACTCAGTCACTCTTATTTTTGGTGCTTTTAATGGAGCAAAAGACCCGCTTAGCCCGTTAAATTTTACAAAAAAATCAGATGAGTTAAAATTTATAGAGGTTAAAAACTTAAACGAACTAAATGAGATTATCAAAAGCTCTGCAACTCCAGTTATGATCGATTTTTACGCTGATTGGTGCGTTAGCTGTAAAGAGCTTGAGAGTATAACTTTTAAAGATTTGGCGGTTATTAATTTGCTTAAAAATTTCACTCTAGTTCGCATAGATGTTACTAAAAGCAGTGATGACAATGACGCAATGTTGCGAGAATTTGGTCTGATTGACCCACCTGCTCTGCTGTTTTTTAAAGACGGAGTGCAACTAAACTCAAAACGGATAATTGGCTTTATAAAGCCTGAGAAATTCTTAGAGAAAATTTCAGATATTAAATAGGTGAGCCGTATTAAACGGCTCATTTTTTACTCAACTTCGGCGTCTATGACGTCATCGTCTTTTTTCTTGCTATCATCTTTGTTTTCATCTTTTTTATACATTGCTTCGGCTAGTTTGTGGCTTGCGGTGCTTAAATTTTTAACCTTCGCTTCGATCTGCTCTTTGCTTGCATTTTCATCTTTTAGCACCTCTTTTAGCTCATTTAACGCTGCTTCAATGTTTGCACGATCTTCTGCTGGGACTTTTTCGCCTAGCTCGTCCATTGATTTTTGTGTTTGATGAACGAGTGCGTCAGCTTGGTTTCTAGCCTCAACCGCCTCTTTGCGTTTTTTATCATCTTCTTTATGAAGTTCAGCCTCTTTTACCATTTTATTTATCTCATCATCGCTTAGTCCTGACGAGCCAGAGATCGTGATATTTTGGGCTTTACCAGTTGCTTTATCTTTTGCAGATACCGTTAAAATTCCGTTTGCGTCAATGTCAAACTCAACTTCAATTTGAGGCACACCACGAGGAGCAGCTGGAATTCCTTCAAGGTTAAATTGTCCTAGCGATTTATTATCCCTTGCAAATTCGCGTTCGCCTTGAATTACGTGGATTGTAACGGCACTTTGATTATCCTCAGCGGTTGAGAAAACTTGATTTTTCTTAACTGGTATCGTCGTGCCTTTTTCGATTATCTTTGTCATCACGCCACCAAGTGTCTCAATGCCAAGGCTAAGCGGTGTAACGTCAAGCAACAACACATCCTTAACATCGCCTTTTATAACCGCACCTTGTATTGCAGCACCGATTGCTACAACTTCATCTGGATTTACGCTCTTATTTAGCTCTTTGCCAAACGCCTTTTTAACTTCATCTTGCACCAGTGGCACACGAGTTGAGCCACCAACCATTACGACCTCTTTTATATCGCTTTTGCCAAGTCCAGCGTCTTTTACGACTTCGTTTATTTTTGAGATAGTTTGAGCCACAAGAGCTTCTATCATACCCTCAAATTTAGCCCTTGTTAGCGTTTTTACAAGGTGTTTTGGACCAGTTGCGTCAGCTGTGATAAATGGCAGGTTTATGTTGCTCTCTTGTGCTGAGCTTAGCTCTTTTTTGGCGTTTTCTGCTGCTTCTTTTAAACGCTGACTTGCCATTACATCTTTTTTAAGATCTATGCCAGTTTCACTCTTAAACTCACTTGCTAACCAGTCAATGATTAGGTTATCAAAGTCATCTCCACCTAAAAATGCGTTACCGCCAGTTGCTAAAACCTCTACTACATTATCGCCAGTTTCAAGCACTGTTACGTCAAATGTTCCGCCGCCAAGGTCATAAACTAAAATTTTCTCAGCCTCTTTTTTATCAAGACCATACGCAAGTGCAGCCGCTGTTGGCTCGTTTATGATACGAAGCACGTTTAATCCAGCAATCGTGCCAGCCTCTTTTGTCGCCTTTCTTTGGCTATCGTTAAAATACGCAGGCACCGTTATAACCGCATCTACGACCTTCTCTCCCAAAAATGCCTCAGCGTCCTCTTTTAGCTTCATTAGCACCTTTGCTGAAATTTCTTGTGGAGTATAAACCTTGCCTGAAATTTCAATCGCACACGCACCATTTCTATCAACAACGTGATATGGCAGACGCTCTTTTGCCTCACGTGCCGCCTCTTCGTTGCTCATTAGACCCATTATTCTTTTGATAGAATATATCGTTTTTTCTGGGTTTGTAACCGCTTGACGTTTTGCCACGTCGCCTACTAAAACATCGCCCTTGTCAGTAAATGCCACAACTGATGGAGTGGTGTTTTTGCCCTCTTTGTTTGGTATAACCTTGCTCTCGCCACGCTCATAAACGCTCACGCAAGAGTTTGTTGTTCCTAGGTCAATTCCTATAACTTTTGCCATTTTTTATCCTTTTTATTGATTTTATTTTTCAAATTTTAATTTGCAATGCTAACCATAGCTGGACGTAAAACCCTGCCGTTTATGGTGTAGCCTCTTTGCATTACCTGCACGATTTGCCCACTTTGATGAGCGTCGCTATCAACACGCATAACGGCGTTATGGACATTTGGGTCAAACTCGCCACTCGTGTCAATCTCGCTTATACCGTGCTTTTCAAAGCATTTTTTAAACTCATTTAGCGTTAAATCAATGCCCTCTTTTAGCTTAGCTGAAAACTCATCGCTAGTTTGGGAATTCGCACCCATTAGCATTGCGTCAATTACCGGCAGTAAATCACGTGCAAATTTCTCATTTGCGTAACTTGCAATGTCAGCCTTTTCTTTCTCAACCCGTTTTCTTAGGTTTTCAAAGTCTGCATTTGCCCTGTAATACTTATCTATTAGCTCATTTATCTGTGCTTCTAGCTCTAAAATTTTAGCATTTTCGCCGTTTAGGGCATCAAAGCTGATATTTTCATTTTGAGCTTCTTGGCACTCACCTTGCTCTTGTGCTAAGTTTTTTTCTTCGTTCACGCTGCCTCCCTTATCTCATTTAAAAATTTCACATAATCACTATAAATACTACCAGCACATATCATAGTCGAACTCTCTCCTTGGTGTAAAACTCTAAGTTTTAACCCCATAAAATCGCTATTAAAAACTGGCTCGTAGTTTACACCATCACTCATTTTAGTCGCAAAACTTGGCTCAAGTATCATTTTATAGCGTTCATCATCAAACATTTTAAAGGCTAAAATTTCATTTTCTTGAAAACTAATTTTACCTCTTTTAAGCTCTCTAATTTTCGCTCTTAGTTCGCTTAAACCAACCTGAGCAGATACTAGCTCAAGCTTGTCTAAACCAACACCGATTAGGTTTTGTAAAAATTTCTCAACCCTCATATCATACTTTAACACAATCTCATCGTGGCTAAAATTTAACAGCAAAAATCTGTCATTAACATTTAAAATTTCAACCAACTCCTGCTCAAAATCGCCAAAAATCATACAATAAAGCTCGAGCCTGTCGCATAAATTCTTAAGCAACAAATCATCATTTATCTCAAGAGTTGGCATACTAAAGTCAAAATCATCAAAAATCTCTCTCCAATAACGCCTCATAGCCACAATAGTAGGTATGCGTCCCCCACTGATGTGAAGCTGAGTTATCTCGCCCTCATCCGCAAGTTTCTTAAAATAAACGCGTATCGTAGAGGCTGGCATAGCAACGTCCATACGAGAGCCAAGCTCACTTGAGCCAATCGGCGAATTATCGCTTAGATAGGCTTTTATGATGGAATTTAGTATCAGATCTCTTTTGCTTATTTTGCTCACTTTTAGCACTCTTTCTTTTTAATTGCTAAGTGGATTATACTATATTGAGTATATCATTGTCAAGAGTTAAGGCTAAAAAAATTTATTTATATATTTTTAGTCTATATAACTAAAGTTTATTAATATATATAATTTATATTTACAATATTCATACGTTTTAACGTATATAAATATTATATTTTAGTATGATATATCTTATAATTAGAATAAAATAAACAAAATATTATTTTTTATATAATTTTTAATGTATATTTAATAAAATATAACGTATAATTATCCTTATGATTGAGACAAATGATATTTTTAACCTCTTGCATAATGCTATCGAGTCAAAAAATTTAGGGAAGAAAATTTCTTTAAACGATATGGCAAAGCACCTTGGTGTGCCAATGAGAACATATCAAGACTGGCGACTTGGAAACTCGAAGCCACAAGCGGCCATAGCAGTGTGCAAGTTACTTTGCGAACTTGATGAGGACGAAGTATTGTTTATTATGAGAAAATTTAAAAAACTATTTGGGAACTAAAATGCAAGGTATAACACAAAAAGAAAAGATTGAGCTAGAAGAGGTATTTGCGGCTATTTATACAAAAAAAGAGAGCAAAATTTTGCGTTTTTATAAAGAGTTTTATTCTGTTACTATCCTAAATTTACGCAATATAAAAACAAAAATCAAACGAAAAACAAGAAAATTTAATGTTTAAGGCTTAAAGCCACAACAGCGATAGCAAAACCGCCATCGTGCGTTATGGATAAACTTGCGTTTTTGATGTTAAAATCTTTTAAGATGTGTTCTGAGAAGTCTATCATCGGAGCATTTTTGCTATTTTTTGAAATTTTTATATCATCAAAGCCACACTCTTTTGATATACCAACGCCAAGAGCCTTACTAGCGGCTTCCTTTGCAGCCCAAAATCCAGCCAAAGTAGTATCATTTTTGGCTAGAGAAATTTCATCATCGCTTAAAAAGCGTCTTAAAAAACTATCTCCAAAACGCTTCTTAAGACGCGAAATTCTATCTATCGCAACAATATCAATGCCTATCATTGCACCACAAAATCGGTAAAATAGATATTTTTAATGTATCCGTCACTTAAAACTTCATTTATCTTACTTACTATCTCATCTTTTAAGCGGTCTTTGCCCTTTGCGGTGCTGACCTCTTCGTATGTTTTAGATGAGAGTGTGCGTATGATAATATCACGCAAAAGAGCCTTTTTCTTATCAAGCTCAGATGTTAGCGTTTCAGCACTTTGCTCAAGGTCAATCTTGGTCTTTAAAAATCTCGAGCCATTTTCGCTAAGCAAATTTACTATAAACTGATCAAGCGGATAGATCGGCCCCATATTCATATAGTCGCTACTACGCTTACCTGGTTGTTTTGCTGGTGCGGCCTGAGTGGCGGTTTGCTGTTGTGGTTGCTGAGCAGCTGTATTAGCTGCCTCATCATCGCCTGAAAGCAAAAATACGATAAGTCCGCCCACAACCAAAAGCAAAACTAAAACAACGCCTATAATGGCTATTAAAATGCCCTTGCCACCTTTTTTTTCTTCTTTTTCTTTAACCTCTTCTGCCATTTTTTCTCCTTATTTTTTGTTGATTATATCAAATTTAATGCGTTTTTATAAATCCGCAGCCATTTTTTCTGCACGTTCTAAAAGCTCTTTTGCGCCACGAGCTATGAACTGGTGAGCTAAATTTCTACCAGCCACACCAAACTCAGCTTTTTTTACAACAAGACTATCACGTAAAAACTCGCTACCATCTGGCATACCGACAATCGCCTGTATAGAAATTTCATCATCAATAAGCTTAGCACTAACGCCTATTGGGGCTTGACACCCACCATTTAAAGTAGCGACAAACTCACGCTCTATCGTGGTTTCAATAACAGCACTATCGTCGTTTAAGAAATTTATGGCTTTTAAAATTTCATCATCATTAACAGCCTCAATCCCAAGAGCACCCTGACCCATTGCAGGAATCATCTGCTCCCTTTTAAATGGATAAATAAATTTTACCTCATCTTTAATATTAAGACGATTTATACCAGCCATCGCTAAAATAATAGCATCAAATTCGCCATCTTTTAGCTTTCTAAGCCTTGTTTGGACGTTACCACGAAGCGAGATTATTTTTAAATCAGGACGCAACATAAGTAACTGCATACGGCGTCTAAGGCTAGTAGTGCCAACCTTTGCACCGCTTGGCAAATCATCAAACGTCGCGTATTTTTCGCTAATCATAGCGTCCCTAACATCCTCTCTTGAGCAAATAGCAGCAAGTACTAGTCCGTCCGGAAACTCAACCGGCACATCTTTTAGGCTATGAACAGCTATATCGCTTTCGCGTCTTAGCATACTCTCTTCAAGCTCTTTTGTAAAAAGCCCCTTGCCACCGATCTTTGCAAGTGGAGTATCAAGTATGACATCGCCCTTTGTTTTCATACCGATTAATTCTACGTCCAGTTCGCTGTGGTGTTTTTGTATTTTTGATTTTATATGCTCACTTTGCCACATCGCAAGTAAACTCTTTCTAGTTGCAATTTTTAACGTTTTCATTTAAAATTTCCTTTTTAAAATTTACACTAATTTTCTCTCCCAAAAGCTCATCTCTAAAGCTCATTTTGGTTTTTATGTCTATCATATCTGTTGTAAAAATTTCATCTTTTACAAAAACGATATCGCTTTTTTGTATGCTATTTTTAAGCCCTTTTACACTTAAAGTTATTGTCAAAAAATGAGCTTCAAAGCCGTTTTTTAAACTCAAAATTTTATCTGTTTTGACGCTTATGACCCTGATTTTTTCATTTTTCTCATAGGCTTTTGCTATAAAGTCATTAAAACTAGCAAAACAAAAAATACTACAAATAAAAAGACTAGCCAATAACTTCAACATCGATAACGTCATCTCTTTTTCTACCCGTAAATGGCTTTTGCTTTTGCTCTTTTGTGCCTTTTAAAAACGCATAAAAGAGTATTAAAATTGCCAAAATATCAGTTGAAATTCCTGGCAAGATGAGTAACAAACCGCTAAAAAACTGCATTCTCATCATCAAAAATACGCCCAAAAAAGCACTAAAAATCACTTCAAAGATAAAATTTAAAAATCCAAAACTACTTACAAATAGGTAAGCCAAAAATAGCTCAAAAAGTAGATATGGCAAAAATATCATTTTTGTTATGTCGCCAAAATTTAAAAACATAATTTCGCTTTTAATACTTCTAGTGCAGTATCTGCTTTGATTTGCTCTTTTACTAGTCCGCTTCTAGTAACTAGCTCGACACTGCCCTCTTCAAGTCCCTTACCAACGATAATCGCAAATGGAGCGCCTATTAGCTCATAGTCATTCATCTTTACACCAAAACGCTCATTTCTATCATCAAGCATTACATCAAGCCCTGCTTTTTTAGCGTTTTCGTAAAGTTCTGTTGCATATTTTAACGCATTTTCATCTTTTAAATTTGAAACTATGATAAACGCGTCAAATGGCGAACACTCCTTCTTCCAAACACATCCACGCTCATCGTGACTAGCCTCTATCATAACCGCCATAAGCCTGCTAACTCCAATGCCATAACACCCCATTATAAATGGCTTTGCTTTGCCGTTTTCATCTAAAAATGTAGCATTCATCGGTTTTGAGTACTTATCTCCAAGTTGGAAAATATGCCCTACCTCAATCCCTTTACTAACTTCAAGCTCACCACCACACTCAGGACACCTATCACTCGCCCTAACAACAGATAGATCTTTAAACCTATCCTCATTAAAGCCACTTACACTTACGCCGACAAAGTGGTAATCTTTTTCGTTTGCACCACATATCATCTGATTTTGCCCTTTAAGCTCACTATCTATGTAAAAATCAACACCCTTAAGTCCAACAGGACCGCAAAAACCAGCCACCAATCCAGCATTTAAAACCTCATCATCACTTGCGTCTGCGATATCTAGGGCTTTGCACGCATTTTGTGCTTTTACCTCTTGAAGCTCGTCATCGCCTCTTATGAAAAATACGACAATCTTTGTGCTATCAGCATAAATCGCCTTTTTAATAACTGCTTTTATGGTATAAAACTCATCTACCTTAAAAAATTCTGCCACGTCTTTTATAGTTTTCATATTTGGCGTTAAAAATTTCGCAGCGTCAGCCTCGGGCTTTGAGGCACTGCTCGTTCTAGGGGCACGTTTTGCGGCTTCTATGTTAGCAGCATAGGTGCATTGTTTACAACATATAATATCATCTTCCCCGTTTGGTGCAAGCACCATAAATTCCTTACTCCCGCTACCGCCAATCGCACCACTATCAGCAAAAACAGCTCTGTAATTTAACCCAAGTCTAGTAAAAATTTTAGAATAAGTTTGTTCCATCAAATCAAATTCACGCTTTAAATCAGCCTCGTTTGCGTGAAAGCTATAAGCGTCTTTCATAATAAACTCACGACCTCTTAAAATTCCAAACCTAGGACGCGCTTCATCTCTAAATTTTGTATTTACTTGATAGATATTTTTGGGTAGCTCTTTATAGCTAGTAACCTTGCCTCTTATCGTAGCTACGGCACTCTCCTCGTTTGTAGCACTTAGCAAGAAGTCATTATCTTTTCTATCTTTAAAACGCAAAAGCTCCTTGCCAAAAACATCAAAGCGACCACTTTGTCTCCACAGCTCAGCACTAGTTACCATACTGAAATTTAACTCCAAAGCACCGGCGTTATCCATCTCCTCTTTAACTATTTTAGTTATTTTATTTAACACCTTTTGTCCAAGTGGCAAGTAGTTATAAAGTCCTGCTCCCATCTGCTCGACAAAACCGCCACGAAGTAAAAATATATGGCTTGGCAAACTCGCGTCTTTTGGTGCTTCCTTTGTAGTTGGTGCGTAAAATTTAGAAAATTTCATCTATCTTTTCCTTATCTTTAAAATCAAAAATATATTTAGCCGCGTCGGCTATCATAAGTGCGTTTTCGTTATTTGATATCTCTTTTAATCTAGTTGTGGGAATATGCAAAAATGCGTTTAGAACTTGATCTATAAGCTTTTTTGCCTCATTTGGATCGCTATTTTTTAAGTAACCTTTTTTTATCGCTTTTTCTAGCTCTTTACTAGCAAATTCGTTCGCACTTTGCCTTAAGGACTTAACAAGTGGAGCACTTATGCTGTCTTTTATGAATTTTAAGAAATTTCCGACATCTTTTGAAACTATTGAGTATGCTATTTGTGCTTGCTCTTCACGCATAGCAAGGTTTGCCTTAACTATCTCGTCAAGATCATCAACTGAAAAAACTTCAACATCTTCACTCTTTGTAAGCCTAATATCCCTAGGAACTGCTATATCAAAAAAGTAACGCTTAAATGGCACTTGTTTAACAATATCGTCAGTTATAACGGGGTGTGGTGCTGATGTACTTGAGAATATAAGCTCATAAGAATTTACATAATCTTTTAGCTTTAAAATGCTATCCCAACTAGCCTTATCTCCAAGCTCATCAACCAAGGCTTCAACTCTTTGAGTGCTTCTATTTACAACGATAACATTTGCTCCGCTTGATATAAGATGTCTTGCTGCTAACTCACCCATCTCTCCAGCTCCGACAACAACAGCCGTTTTGCCCTCAAGTGTGCCAAAAATTTCCTTTGCCTTTGCAACTGCAACCGATGAAACCGATATTGGATTTTTTGAAATTTGAGTTTCATTGCGAACTTTTGCCGCACATTTTATGGCGTATTCTAAAGCTTTTGATAAATTTTCACCGTTCATATCTAAGCTTTTTGAAAATCTAAAAGCCTCTTTTAACTGACCTAAAATTTGTGTTTCGCCAACTACTAGACTATCAAGCGAACTTGCCACAACAAAAAGATGATGTATGGCTCCGCTGTTTTCATAGATGTCAGCCCTCTCAAAAAGCTCATCTTCAAAAATTCCAGAAAATACAGCCAAACACCTAATAATATGCGAAGTTGCGGGCTTTATATCATCTGCACAGGCTAAAATTTCAACCCTATTACAGGTGCTAAGCACCACGACCTCTTTTATATTTTTGCTAGATTTTAAAAGCCTTAAAACACTCTGTTTTTTCTCGTCATTATTTAAAGCTAGTTTTTCCCTAACCGATATGTCTGTATTTTTATGTGTAAAGCTGATGTTTAAGTATTCCATTAAAATTCCCTATCTATCATACTTTTTATAATCTCTTCAAGCCCATCATTTTTATACTCGCTTATCGCTTCTATCGCCTCTTGTGCTAAATTTTTAGCCATAGTTACGGACTTTTGTATGCTTTTATGTTCTATCATACTATTTTTTATCCACTCTTTTTCTTGAGAGTCTAGCTCTTTTTTGTATAAATTCTTTAGCCTATCTGCCCCATTTTTATCTAAATTTTGATACAAATAAAGATATGGCAAAGTCACCTTACCCTCTTTAAAATCATTTAAATTTGGCTTTCCAAGTGTCTTTTCATCTTGCGTTATATCAAGCACGTCATCTATGATTTGAAAAGCGAGTCCTAAATTTTTACCATAAATTCTAAACTTATCTGCGTTAAATCCCGCAAGTATCGCACCACAAACGGCACTTGCCTCAATTAGAACGGCAGTTTTATACTCTATCATTTTTAGATACTTGCTAATATCTGCGTTAAAATCGCAAGAGAGCTTAACGTCCATAAGTTCGCCAATACTTAGTTTACTAACGGCATTTGAAATTTCAAGAGATATACTTTTATCAAATTTACAAAGCTCAAAAAAGCCCTTTGAGTAGAGTATATCGCCTAGCATTATCGCGTCTTTTGTGCCAAAAAGTGCGTTTATACTGGGTTTGCCTCGTCTTAAATTTGCGTCATCTATCACATCATCGTGAAGCAAACTAGCTAAGTGTATAAGCTCGATAACAGCACAAAGCCTAAACGCTTCATCGGTGTTTGGAGCTATTTTTAGCAGTAGTTTTGAACGAAGTTTTTTACCTGAACTGACCTTTAAAAACATCTCGTTTGCGTAGTCGTAGCCAAGCTCACGGATAAAATTTGTCATTAAATTATCTATTTGTTGCATTAGTTTCTCTTTGGTGGGTCGATAAATTGCGTGTCTATTCTAGAACTAGGGTCTAGAATATCAACACGAAAAAATGCCCTTTTGTTTTTAAATTCTAAAAAAGTAAGATATAGTTTTACGCTATCTTTTGGCGGTTGGTTAAAATCAGGAATTATAGACTGAACAAAGCGATCTTGCTTGTGAGCTAAGCCCAAAACTACGTGTTTTGGATAGAAGCGGAAGAATGTCTGCAAATTTATATTTTTAGTATCAAAAAGCGTCCACCTAAAGTCAAAACTATCCATTTTTTGTGTTGCTTTCTCAACCACAAAAACCCTTGCCCACTCATCTTTTTTTAGCTCAAATGTGTGAGTAGAGGCAAAGTTTGGCGGAGTGGCAAACAAAAATGTTGCAAAAAAGGCGATAAGTGTTACGATTTTACTCATTTTTACTTAAAATTTCTCCGCTAATGTGCAAATACATATCATCAAGCGATGAGTATATTTGGTCTAAATTTTCATTTATAAAGCTTTGCAAATTTGGATTATTTTGCTCTAAAATCATACTCATAGCGATGAATTTTTGCAAAATTTTATCAATCTCATCGGCTACTAAATTTCTATTTGCATTTTGTAAAATTTCATAAAATTTCTCTCGTGGCGTTGAGTTAAAAATATCCATCAAATTTCCTCTATAATACTCCAAGCTTCGTTGGTGCTACTAGCGTTATAATCGCTAGTTTTGCTATGCTTCCCAAACCCCCAAGTCACCTGGATATAAGGCATATTTGCATTTTTTGCCGCAAGCTCATCTTTTAGGCTATCGCCTACAAAAATCGCCTTTGAGGCACTAAGTTTTTGTGTGCAAATTAGAAGCATTTTTGGATCTGGCTTTTGAGGTATCTCGCTACTAGCACCCACGATAAAATCAAAGTATTTAAAAATTTCACATTTTTTGAGTATATCCTCAAGCGTATTTTGCGGTGCATTTGAGGCTAAGGCCACGCCAAAACCGCTATCTAAGCATTTTTTTAAAAGCTCCTCTATACCGTCATAGGCTTTGGCATATTTTGCGTAGTTTATCTTGAAATTTTCTTCAAAATTATCTCTTAATTTTGCGGTTGGATTTTGCATATTGTATAAATCTAGTGCCAAATTTCTACCCGGCTCATTTATCGCCTTTATGATAAAATCGCTACTAAGTGGCTCTAGCTTAAGCTCGGCACGGATATCATTAATAGTTCTTTCTATCGCAATAGAGCTATCAATAATCGTGCCGTCCATATCAAATATCACAGCCTTCACACATCGTCCTTAAATTTATTTTTATGCTTATCTTTTTTGTAATTTTTCTGATTTTTTAGCTTCTCAAGCAAATTTGCACTTCTTAAAAGCTCGGTTTTGCTAACCTTTTGCACGGCTTGATTTACAAAATTTTCTAATGCTTTTGTGTATGGACTATCAAGATATACAGGCTCTAGCTTTTCTAAAATTTTCGCATTTTTGCCAACCCTATCATAAAACTGCACCTCATCAAAATCCTCTCTTTTTAGTGCACTTATGGTTGATTTAGCAAATTTCTCCAAAGCCCTAATATACTTCACTCTCTTTGCTTTTTCGTCTATAAAACTCATCTATTTCCAGAAAAATTTTTGCTCTATTCTAGCAATCTTTTTTAAAATTATTGCTGAAGATCACATTTTTACACATTTTTTAAAAATTTTGACGTAAAATTTACGAATAATTTACGCAAATGTTGCAAAAAAGTATAAAATGAAGCTTTTATTTTAATGCAAGGAGAAAAAATGAGGCAAGATAGTATCACAACACACTACGGCTACGACACAAAGTCAGGTACTGGAGCTATGGCGGTGCCAGTTTATATGAGCACAGCTTTTGACTTTGGTAGTGCTCAAACTGCGGCAAATCGCTTCTGCCTAGCAGAGCTTGGTCCTATCTACTCGCGTCTTACAAACCCTACTCTTGATGTTTTAGAGGCTAGATTTGCAGCTCTTGAAAATGCAGCAGCAGCCATAAGTGCTTCTAGCGGTCAAGCAGCGATATTTTACGCAGTGGCAAACCTAGCAGCGGCCGGAGATAACGTAATAGTTGCAAAAAAAGTATATGGTGGCTCAACCACACTTATTGGTCACACGATGAAGCGTTTTGGTATAGAGGCTAGATTTTTTGACTCAGATAGTGCTGAGGACCTTGAAAATTTGATAGATGATAAGACAAGAGCGATATTTTTTGAAAGTCTTTCAAATCCTCAAATAGCAATCGCTGACATAGAAAAAATCGTCCAAATAGCCAAAAAGTACAAAGTAGCGACAATAGTTGACAACACAGTAGCTACGCCAATACTATTTAAACCACTTGAAAATGGCATAGATATAAGCGTTTATAGCCTTACAAAATACATAAGCGGTCAAGGCAACACGATGGGCGGTATGGTTGCAAGCTCAAAAGAGCTAAACAATCTACTTGTAAACAACCCAAGATATCCGCACTTTAACGAACCTGACGAGAGTTATCACGGGCTTGTTTATGCGGGTTTGGCACCAAATTTTGACATTTTTACACTTCGCATACGACTAGCCTTGTTAAGGGACATAGGTGCTACACTATCTCCAATGAGTGCATTTGCAATCATTCAAGGGCTTGAAACACTAAGTTTAAGAATGCAAAAACACTGCCAAAATGCCCTAAAAGTAGCAAAATTTTTATCAGAGCACCCTAAGGTAAAATCTGTAAATTATCCGTCATTAAGTGGCGATAAATTTTACAATAAAGCTCAAAAATACCTAAAAGATGGCAACGCAAGTGGTCTTATAGGATTTGACGTGGGCGATAAAGAGCTTGCAACTAGGATAATAAATAGCGTAAAACTATTTAGCATAGTCGTAAATATAGGAGATACAAAATCTCTAATAACCCACCCAGCAAGTACAACACACTCTCAGCTAAGCAGCGAAGAGCTTGAGAAAAACGGCATAAAAGCCGGTCTAATCCGCCTAAGCATAGGCATAGAAGACGCCGATGACCTTATAAAAGATCTATCTGACGCACTAGCAAATGCTTAATATTTAAGGCTACTTATGGTAGCCTTGCTCCATTATTTTCTTTGATTTGGAGAGCAAAATGATAGAAATTTTAATGATAGAAGATGATTTAGAATTAGCCGAAATTTTAAGCGAATACCTACAATCTCAACAAATGAGCGTAACGATAGTAGATGAGCCGTATCTTGGACTTTCTACGCTAAATACCAAAAAATTTGACCTAGTTATACTAGACCTAACTCTACCAGGAATCGACGGACTTGAAGTGTGCAAAGAGATACGAAAAAATCACGACGTCCCAATAATCATCTCAAGCGCTCGTCACGATATCACAGACAAAGTAAATGCCCTTGAAAACGGAGCTGACGACTACCTACCAAAGCCATATAACCCACAAGAGCTTTTAGCACGTATAAAAAGCCATTTACGTCGCCAAAGTCAGCTAAGTCCAAAAGACACCAGCCAAAAAGATATCATCTTAAAAGACTACGAGCACGAAATTTTATTTAAAGGCAAAAGGCTAAATTTAACTATCGCCGAGTATGACATCTTAAGATACCTCATCATAAAACAAGGCGGCGCAGTAAGCCGTGAAGAGCTCATTTATAATTGCGAAAGTCTAAACGAAGATAGCACGAGCAAGAGCATTGATGTTATGATAGGCAGAATCAGAGCAAAACTAGGAGAAAACCCAAAAGAGCCACGCTACATACACGCCATACGTGGCATAGGCTACAAACTGGTGCTTTAATGAAACGCTCATCAATTTTTATAACTATCACGTTTATATTTGCACTTGCCCTTGCTGCGGTGTTTTTAGCGTTTTTATGGCTAATGGATTACGATAAACAAAACTACACAAGAGAGCTAAACGCTAAATACTCAAATGTTGCTCAAGCAAATTTATTTTATATGAGCGGGTTAATAGATGAGAAAAAATTTAGCGAAGATATGAAAAATGTCGATATGCCAGAGATTAGAAGCGAACGCGTAAAGAGTGAAATTTTAACCCAAGGGATCGTCCTTGAAGAAATTTCAGACGACATAGGCTCAAGCGCTATCATACTATACAAAAAGCGTCACTACCTGCTTATAAAGCATATCGATGAGCTAAAAATTTTAATGGATAAGGAATTTCAGCCATACAGATACGAGGTAATAAAGGTCGTGTTTGTGGTTGTCGCGATAATCTTACTACTAGCCTACATATTTGTAATCTATAAACTAAAACCACTAAGAAAACTAAAACGCCAAATAGTAAAATTTGCCAAAGGCGATTTGGTTAGCATACAAAACGTAAGTCAAGGCAATGATGAAATTTCAGACGTTGCAGACGCATTTTATCACGCAGTAAAACAGATAAAAACACTAAACGACTCAAGGCACCTTTTTTTAAGAAACATTATGCACGAGCTTAAAACACCAATAACAAAAGGCAGAATAGTTGCCGAGATGTTAGAGGGCGGACGTAGTAAAGAGCGCTTGATAAATGTTTTTAACAAGCTTGAAAGCTTGATAACCGAACTTGCGGCGATTGAACAAACCACATCAAAAATAGAGCTAAATAATAAAGCAAACTGCTTTATTGACGATATTATTGACGAAGCGATAGATATGGCGATGATAGAGCGTGAGCAGGTCACTATCAAAAAAATGAGCAACATAAAGCTCTACGTGGAATTTAAGCTATTTTGCATAGCTATAAAAAATATGATAGATAACGGACTAAAATACTCTACCGATAAACACGTAACCATAGTCGTAAATAAAGATAGCATAGAGTTTTTAACCAAGGGCGATAAGTTAAAGCAAGATCTTGAGTTTTATATCCAGCCCTTCATAAAAGGCGAAAATACACAAAGAAGTTTTGGTTTGGGGCTTTATATAGTAAGCAATATTTTACTAGCTCACGGGGTCAAGTTAGGATATAAATATAAAAATGATATGAATATATTTATTTTTGAGAATTTAAAAGATATAATAAGAGAGTAAAATTTTATCAAGGGTTTAAAATGGCAGCAAAAAATCTTTCAAAGGCAACACTTCTGTCTATTTTGGATTTGGAAATATCTATATTAAAACGATATTACAACCACTCAAAAGATGTAAATGACATATCACTCATATATTTTCACATACCAGAAACAAATCGTGGGTATGAGTGGATCTTTGAGAGAATTTTAAGAAACACCGACGCTGTCGTACAAGAGGGCGAGCACTTTATAGCTGTCCTTTATGCTACAAACAGAAATGGTGCAAGCAAGCTTCTAAGCGGAATACAGGAGTTTTTAAACGAAAGACCTATTGACATCATAGCCTCTTTCCCAAAGGACGCAACTGACGCTAAAGAGCTTTTGATGAGATTTCAAGATGATATAAAAGAGAACTACGGCGTGGTACTTGAATGCCTAAAAACAGACGAACCACTTCCGGTTAATGAAGATATTTTTGTATAAAAATGATAGAAAATTTCTTACTATTTTTCTCGGTTTTGCTTCTATTTAGCATAGTGCTTAGCAAGACTACTGATAGATTTAGTATACCATCGCTACTCGTGTTTTTAGGTGTTGGTATGCTTGCTGGCTCTGACGGGCTAATTGGGGTATATTTTAACGATCAGGTCGTAGCCCAAAATGTCGGTATGCTAGCACTTATTTTTATCCTCTATGCCGGTGGGCTTGATACGAAATTTTCAGCCATAAAGCCCGTATTTTCAAGAAGCCTTATCCTAGCCACCGTCGGAGTGTGCTTAACAGCTCTAGCGGTTGCTCCAGTGGCTAAATATCTGCTTGATTTTAGCTGGGAGGAGGCATTTTTACTAGGTGCCATAATATCATCAACGGACGCAGCAGCAGTATTTGCTATACTTAGAGCAAAAAATATGAATCTAAAAAATAACCTAGCACCGCTTATAGAATTTGAATCTGGCTCAAACGACCCTATGGCGATCTTTTTAACACTTACAATCATACAGATGATATCGCTCTCAAAGGGGCTTGTGATATCTGAAATTTTTAGCACGTTGTTTATTCAGTTTGGACTTGGTATAGCTATGGGATACGTTTTTGGTACAGCACTGCCTATCATATTTAATAAACTAAGGCTAAAAAGCTGGGGACTTTATCCGGTTTTTTCTATGGCGTGGATACTGCTTTTATACACACTTTGCTACAAAGCTGGTGGCAATGGCTATTTAGCCGTTTATATAGCTGGAATTTTCATAAATAAAAAGGAATTTACACATAAGAAAAATTTAATCGGTTTTCACGACGGTATCGCTTGGACTATGCAAATAGTCGTGTTTATCACGCTTGGACTACTTGTGTTTCCATCACAACTCCCAAATATCGCACTTATAGCTTGTTGTCTTGCTATTTGGCTTATGTTTGTGGCTAGACCACTTGGAGTGTTTGCCTCTCTTATGTTTTCAAAATTTAGCCTTAACGAAAAGATATTTGTATCGTGGGTCGGACTTAGAGGTGTCGTGCCTATCGTCCTTGCAACATACACATATCAAAGTGGTGTATCACACCCCGAGATTATCTTTAACATCATATTTTTTATGGTTTTAATATCTCTCTTAACACAAGGCACAACTCTAGGATATAGTGCTAAAAAGCTTAAAGTCATTGAAGATGACGTTATGGAAGATGAGAGCAAGAACTCGCCTATTTTGACCTACGCTCTAAGGCAATACACCTTGCAAGAAAATTCAAAAATGATAGGCAAAACACTAGCCGAGCTAGAGCTACCGACAGAATTTCTAATCCTTCTTGTAAAGCGTAAAAACGAGTATATAAAACCAACTGGCTCTTTTGTGTTTGAAGGCGCGGATCTGCTACTAATCCAATGTGAAAACCACGCCTTATCGCAGTCAATAATGCAAAAATTTGATGCTAGTTAGTTCATATAACTAGCATCATAACTACCACCGATACGCTTTTTAATGTCATCAACCCAGTTTCCAGCCAACGTATCTACGCGTAAAAGCTTATCTAGTGTATCTAAATTCTCATTTGGTGCAAAAAATAGCTGGTTTAACTGCATTACTGATAAACCAACGCTATCTTTTTGTAAAATTTTAATCTCATCTCCGGCCTTACAACTACCCTCTTCTAGCACTCTATAATACCAACCGCTAAGTCCGGTTTTAAAAATTTCACCACTCATATTTGCATTATTCCAACGCTTTGATAATTTAGAGCAAGGCTTTCTTGGCTGTGATACCTGGATAATTAAACTACCAACTTTATGGATATCGCCAACACAAACGCTATTTTCATCT
Source organism: Campylobacter mucosalis (assembly GCF_013372205.1). Lineage (NCBI taxonomy): Bacteria > Pseudomonadati > Campylobacterota > Epsilonproteobacteria > Campylobacterales > Campylobacteraceae > Campylobacter > Campylobacter mucosalis. The sequence goes on along the minus strand of NZ_CP053831.1, from coordinate 623,259 downwards.
AGTCCATCTATGGTTAAATTTTCGCCCATTGCTCCAAATGGCAAATTCTTAAGCGACAAGAACTCCTCCCAACGTGGATAGTTTTGATACGAATTAGCAAAAATAGCCTTTTGCTCTCCGCCGTGATGAATGGTATCAGCCACCTCATCACCTATAAAACCAAGCTTATTTGCGTAAATTTCACCACTTTGAGCCACTTTAAAAATGGCACTAGTATACGAGCCATAATCCTGTGCCTTACCCACCAAAACTGCTTTTAAAAACGCCATTATTTTACCTTATCACAAGCCCTTGTATCACACCTCTACGACTTACCCAAACTAGCTTTTTACCTTTTTTTGCATTAATTGCTTTTACAAAACTCTGCACATCGCTAATATTATCATCAGCAACCTGAATGATAACATCTCCTTGTTCAAAGCCGTATTCTTGGGCACTAGAGCCGTCTTTGACCTCTGTTACAAATACGCCTGTAAGCTCTTTTGCTATCTTATATCTCATTCTTATTTCATCACTTAAATTTGTTATACCAAGCCCATCTATACTTGTTTCAGCCTTGCTTGATTTTGCGTCTATATTTACGTTTGCGAGTTTTACTTTTATCTTATTAACCTTGCCTCCACGCTCAAACAACACCTCTATCTCTTGATTTGGCGTTAGAGAGCCTATGAAATTTTTCATATCACTAGCACCTTTTATGTCGTGCTCGTTTATTTTTACTATCAAATCCCCTCTTTTTAGTCCAGCCATATCAGCAGGGAAGCCCTTTTCTACACTACTTATTAAAGCTCCAACTTTATTTTGATAAAGCTCTTTTTGCTCCTCTGTTAGATCAGATATCATCACACCCAAATATCCACGCTCTATTTTGCCGTCGCTTATGAGCTTTTTAGCGATATCCTTTACCATATTTGAAGGTATTGCAAAGCCTATACCGCTACTATCGCCACCACGAGATAAAATAGCAGTATTTATCCCCACCAATGCTCCACGACTATCAACTAATGCTCCGCCAGAATTTCCAGGATTTATCGAGGCGTCAGTTTGTATAAAATTCTCATATTGATTTAGTCCTATGTTGTTTTTATTAAGTCCAGATATAATGCCTCTTGTAATACTAGAGCCAACACCAAATGGATTGCCTATAGCAAAAACTACATCGCCCTCTAGCACTTTTGACGAGTCAGCTAGTTTAATAGGGGTTAGACTATTTGCCTCAATTTTTATAACAGCCAAATCCGTTTTTGAATCCGTCCCAATAACTTTGGCTTTATACTCCTTTTGTGAGCCAGAAAGCACGACGGTTATCATATCGCTATCTTCTATAACGTGGTTGTTTGTTATGATATATCCATCTTTTGATATGATTACTCCTGAGCCAAGAGAGCTACTTTTTTGTCTTTCTTGGGGCACTCCAAAATTAAATCCAAAAAATTCTTTAAAAAATGGATCGTTAAAAAATTCATCGTAGTTGCCTCTTGTTTTGGTTGTCCTTGTGCTAGATATATTTACAACCGCCTTTTTTGCAACAGCAATAGAGTCGTGATATGACAAAACGGCATTTTCATTTGCATTATTTAGTGGCGATACTCTTGAAATTTCAGAGTTAGCCTCATCAAAATTTATCTGTGCTGAAAATAGCAAACTTGATGTTAAAACCGAAATAGAAACTATTTTTTTCATTTTTATCCTTGAAAAGTAAAATTTTTAAAATTATAAAGCCTAGTTTATAACGAAAATTTAATAATTTTATCTTGTAGGGTAAATTTCAACTCTTATCAAAAAATTCTCTGATATCAACATCAAAAAACTTGCTGAGCTTAAAAAGATGAACCAAATTAAAGTGCTTGTTGTTTGTGTTATTTTCCATACAGGCGTAAGCACCTTGTGATTTTTGCCCTATACTAAGCGCAGTTTCTAGCTGTGATTTGCCCTTTTTAAGCCTGATATTTTTTACATTTGATGATATAAATTTTAAAAACTCAGTGTCATCCTCTTGCGTTGTTATCTTTGGTAGTTCTAGCAATTTAATATTTCCCATAGTAAAAGTTTTTTGTAAGGATATTTTGATTAAAATGCTTTTTCAATTTGCTATAGTAAATTTTTCTATGGTAAATAAATATCAATACTCAAAAGGAGTTTCTTATGAAATTTACAAAGGTTTTCTCTGTTGCTACGGCGGTAGCTTTATGTGTTAGCGGTGCTAATGCTAGTGAACTTAGCTTCTTTGGCGGTGTGCAAAATTCCAAAGACATATCAGCAAATAATGATAGCAAAAAGGCACCTTTTTATGAGTTAGCGTTTAAGGTTAATCCAAAAGAGATGGGCTTTGTTTCAAATCTAAAATTAAAATACCAAGACAACAAAGGTATGAAATTTTATGATATGGAAGGTGTTTTTGGTTGGCAGTTTGGCGACACAGAAGGTATGGGAGCATTTAAAATCTTACCAGCCGGTATTGGCTATAGATATATGAAATTTAGTGATAAACAAGTAACTTCTGGCTCATACGAACTATTTGATAGCACTGGTAGCTTGTATTACAAGGGTGGCGTAGAGTATCAAAAAGATAATCTTTTAACAGACAAGTTAAGCCTTAATGCTGGAGTTTATTATCAAGCAGCTCTTTATACTGGAACTTGGGCAAAGGATCGTGATACTTACAATCTAGGCACCGGCTCAAGCTCTGAGTTAAAATACAAACCAAAAGGTTTCGAAGCAGAAGTTGGACTTGATTATAACTTCACACCAAATTTTGCAGTTGGTATAAAGGCTGGATATAGTAAAATAAGCGACAGTGCTTACACTGACGGCACAAAAATATACCTAAGCGACGGGTTTAACCTAAGCGCTGGTTTAAAATATAAATTTTAAAATTTTCGGTGCTTTTTGCACCGAAAGTTGCTTTTATAAAACATTAGAAAGAAAAGTATGAAAAAACTCTATTTTTTACTGATATTTGCCCTACTTTTTGGTGGTTGCTTACAACCTATCACGCCAGAACAACAGATATCTAGCTCATCATACCCGTCAATCACAAAGCACTTTTTAGACCAAAATATAACAACAAAATCATCATATTATAATAACCGCATAATTTTTGATGAATTTATGTCAGATATTTTTGGTGGCGCTTCACTAAATATTAGTGGCGCCGTAAATCACTACCTATCAAATTACGACTCAAGCAACGATAAAATAGCAAAAGCATTTATCGCTCACGCAAAAGCCAAAAATCACGATGTCAAAATGTATAAAACCACGCTAAATCAGACTATGGCTGGGTATTTGCCTATGATTTCTGAGATAAAAAGTATGTATAAAAGCTTGGCAAATCTTGACAATGCCTTTGTTGAATTTGATGAAAATAACCGCATATTATCGGTGCTTGTTAGAGTGCATTACTACTCAGATGTTTTTGGTATAAATGACCATTTGGTTAGCTTTATCGCTTTTGGAGAACTTGCAAGGTATATAGAAAACAACGTCCAAAACTACCTTTTTGAAGATAGTTTCATAACAAAATTTTAAAAACCGAGCCAATAAAATTTTGGCTCTACTATAAATTTCACTCAAAATTTTATAATCAAATTGTATCAAGCTTGACTTGTCAAGACTAAAGTTTTATGATACAATACGTATAAAAAAGGATACATAAAATGAGTGAGAGTTTATATGAAACACTCGGTGTTTCAAAGTCTGCTTCGGCTGATGAGATTAAAAAAGCTTATAGGAGACTAGCTAGAAAATACCACCCAGATGTCAATAAAGACCCAGGTGCTGAGGATAAATTTAAAGAGATAAATGCAGCCTATGAAATTTTAAGCGATGAGAAAAAACGAGCCCAATACGATCAATACGGCGATAGTATGTTTGGTGGACAAAATTTCCACGATTTTGCTAGAGGCTCGGCAAATATGGGCGATTTAAATGAAATTTTAAAAAATATCTTTGGTAGCGGTTTTAGCAGTGGTGGTTTTTCTGGAGGATTTAGAGGTGGATTTGACGGATTTGGCACACCAGATTTAGACATAAATGCCAAAATAAGCATACCTTTTGATGTGGCTGTTTTAGGCGGAGAGCATAATATAAATTATGACGGCAAGAGCATAAAGGTAAAAATTCCAGCCGGTATAAACAATGCAGAAAAACTAAGAATAAAAGGCAAAGGCAAAAGTATGATGGGTCAGACTGGAGATCTCATACTAACAGTAAGCATAGAGCCTAGCAATGAGTATGAAAGGGACGGAGATGACCTTATAAAAGACGCCTTGATACCCTTAAAAACAATGCTTTTTGGTGGAAAATTTGATGTTAAAACATTTAAAAAAGATGTCACGATAAAGATTGCACCAAATTCAAAAACTGGCACAAAAATAAGACTTAAAGGCTATGGTGTGCAAAACAGAAAAAGCGGAATATATGGCGATTTGTATCTAAAAACAAGAGTTCTTTTACCAAATTTAGATGAGCTAGATCCAAAACTAGTAGAACTTTTAAAACAACTTCCGGAGTAAAAATGCAAAACTATCACGAACCACTATTTTTAATTAGCGTTGTAGCCAAGGTGCTAAACATACACCCTCAAACGCTACGCCAATACGAGCGAGAGGGGCTTATAGAGCCATCTCGCACTGACGGGCGTATGAGACTTTACTCTCAGCACGATGTCGATAAAGTAAAGATGATACTGCGTCTGACGCGTGATCTTGGTGTAAATTTAGCAGGAGTTGATGTGATTTTACAGCTTAAAGATAAATTAGACGAAGCCCAGTCGCTCATAGCCAAACTGCAAGAACAAGTTGGCAAAAACAGCAACGGCGACATACCAAGCAAAAAATCTCTTGTAAAGAGAAAGGCAAATTTTGACCTAATATTTTACGAAGAAAAGTAACAATGGAAACATTTCTTATAGCCTTTTTGCTTACGATTTCTCTAAGTATCGCGTTAAATATCATTTTTAAAAAATTTAACATCCCTACGATTATCGGATATATCGTTACAGGCGTTGTAATCGCGGATTTTTTCTACTACAAAGCCAATCAAGAGCTAGATCACATCGCCGAATTTGGCATAGTTTTTTTGATGTTTACAATAGGGCTTGAATTTAGCTTTAAGCACCTTATGAGTATGAAAAAAGAGGTGTTTTTTAACGGCGGAATTCAAGTTTTAGCATCTGGGTTTTTTCTAGCCATTATGGTTGGTTACGCCCTAAATTTAAAAGATGAAGTGGCACTCATCGTAGGTCTTGCACTAGCACTAAGCTCAACTGCTATCGTACTAAAAACCCTAAACGATAGTGGCGATATAACTAAAATTTACGGGAGAAAAGCACTTGGGATACTTCTTTTTCAAGATATAGCCGTGATACCAATTTTGCTGATGATAGATATATTTAGCTCAGCAGACGCGTCGGTTTCAAGCCTTCTTTTAAAGACGATAGGTGGTGCTGTTTTACTGATTGTCTTGCTGTTTTTGCTTGGCAAATATGTTATAAATTTCGTCTTTTACAAGGTTATCCAAACAAACTCAGATGAAATTTTCATAGCGACAATACTCTTTTTAGTTATCGGCTCTAGCACACTATCTCATATTTTTGGCTTTTCATACTCGCTTGGTGCGTTTTTAGCAGGTATGTTAATGGCAGAAACAGAATACAAACACCGCATAGAAGCCGATCTTATACCATTTAGAGATCTGCTTTTAGGTCTATTTTTCATAAGCGTTGGTATGCAGATAAATACAACGCTAATCTATGAAAATCTCTTTATAATTGTGTCATTACTAATTGGTGCGATGAGCATAAAAATTCTTGTTATTTTTATGCTTCTTATTACCTATTTAAGCAGGAGAGTCTCTATAAAAACTGCTCTTAGCTTGTGCCAAATCGGAGAATTTGCACTGGCGGTTTTTGCTCTACTAGGTAGCAGGGGCTTACTAGATGCCAAAACGGCTCAAATTTTAATCGCAGTGTCGGTTATATCGATGTTTATCACACCTTTTATACTTAAAAATCTATATGCGATTGCAAATTTAGTACAAAAAGAAGAACCACTAGTCGCCTTTAGCGAGATTAAACCGCAAAAAATCAAAAATCATATCGTTGTATTTGGTTATGGCACTCTAGGACAAGAGGTTGTGCTAAGACTAAAGGAGAAAAAACTACCATATCTTGTTTTAGAAAGCGATATAAATTTAGTCGAGCTTGGACTTAGCCGTGGGGAAAATGTATTTTTAGGCAATGTCTTACACAAAAGCACCTATGAAAATTCCTGCATCGATGTTGCCTCAGCTGTCATTATAACCGTAAGCAACGAGCAAAAATTAGAGCTTATCACTCAAAATTTAGCCCAACGAAATCCAAACATACAAACAATCGTAAAACTAAACAGCTACAAAGAAAAAGAGCTTTTTGAAAATTTAAACAAAAATTTCCACCTAGTAGAAGAGGATCAGGCTATGGCTAAAATTCTAGTTCACGAAGCCCTTTTGTGCAAGATAGGTAAAGCCCTGTAAAGTGCGGACTAATCGCGTCCGCACAACAAATTTATCTCTCTAAAGCGTAATTTACAGCATATTTTGCCAGTTCAAGGGTAGCATCTATAAATTTATACGGCTTATCAAGAGTTGGCAAAAGTAGCGGAATTTCAGTGCAAGCCGCGATATAAACGTCAGCCTCTATACTAGCTATCGTTTTATTAAACAGCCCCACATACTCATCTGTCTTACCAGCCTTGACTCCTTTATAAATGCAATCCATCAAGGCTTCCTGCTGGGCATTTGTAAACGATACGCTATTTAAGCCCCTTTCACGCAAAATTCTATCATATACCTCGCCCTTTTTTGTGCCACTTGTAGCTATAACTGCTACATTTTTTGCATTAGGATACTCTCTTTGGACGGCGTCTACAGCGATTTTTGATATATATAAAATTTTAACCCCAGTTTGCTCTTCTATTTGCGGTGCAAAGAAGTGAGCCGTATTGCAAGATATAATAATCGCGTCACAACCAGCGTTTTTTAGCCTATTTGCAGCCTCTACAAGTTTTGGCAAAGGACTCACGCCCTCGCCCATTATAAATTTCGTCCTATCTTCAATCTGCGAGTAACTATCTATCACAACGTGTAAATGCTCTTGATCAGAGCTTGCTGGAGTTAAACTCACAATCTTTTGATACAAATCAATAGTCGCCTGAGGTCCCATACCTCCTAAAATTCCTATCGTTTTCATTAGCTATTCCACACCTTTTCGTTTAGTTCTTTCTCGCTCTTTGCGACAGCAACAGAGCCAATAACATCGCCTACAACATTCATAGACGTTCTGCCCATATCAAGTATAGCGTCAATACCAAGTATCATACCATACGCTATGGCAACAGCCCCCTCAACTTTTAAACCAACCGACTCAAGCACCATAAGTAGCATAATAGCACCAGCACCAGGCACACCTGCTGTGCCAATAGACGCCAAAACTGCCGTAAGAACTATGGTAAGCTGAGCTGAAAAATCAAGCGGAGCACCGACAACATTTGCTATAAATATAGCACACACACCAAGATATATGGTAGTTCCGTCCATATTTATCGTAGCACCAACAGGTATCGTAAAACCAAAAATACTTCTAGGAACTCCCATACTTTTTTCTAATGTTTGCATAGAAACTGGTATAGTAGCACCAGATGAACGTGTAACAAATGCCGTTACCATCGGTGGTCTTACCTTTTTTAAAAATACAAACGGGCTAAGTTTTAAAAATAGACAAATTACACAATATACACATACAACCTGAAGCAAAAGTCCGACATAAACACTTATCGTTACATTAGCCAACGGACCAAATGCCTGAGCACCATTTTTTGAAAAAACTATAAAAATAAGTGCAAAAACGCCAATAGGTGCATACTGCATAACCCAACCAACTATCTTAAACATAACACTACTCATGCCCTCAAAAAACAAAAACATAACATCTGCTGCATTTTTTACATTTTCATCTTTGCTATCTCTGCAAAATGCTAGAGCAATGCCAAAAAATATACAAAAACATATAATAGGAAGCACATCACCTTTTGCTATCGAGCCAAATGGATTTGTAGGGATAATATCAAGCAAAATTTTAACCAAAGATGGTGCTTCTGCTTGTTTTGCTACTCCAGTTACATCTTTTGCAAGTTCTAAGCCAACGCCAGGCTCTAAAACATTACCCACAAAAAGACCAATGATGATAGCAAACAGCGAAGTAAAAAGATAAAAAACTATAATCTTAATGCCAACCCTGCCAAGATGAGATGGCGATATTGAACTAGTGCCAACTATCAAAGTACATACAATCACTGGTACCATAATCATTTTAAGAAGCCTTACAAAAAGCTCCCCAAATGGAGTTAGTATCTCAATAAAACTCTGAGAATTTTCAAAAATCATACCAAAAATAGCACCAAGAATGAGCCCTATAAGTATCCTTAAAAGCAAATTTATCCTAAAATAGAGAGATAAAATCCCGCCTTTTTGTCCATTCATAAAAAATCCTTTAATAAATTTTTATAAATTGATTTTATCATCTTTAATAAAAAAATAGTCTAAAAAATAGAATTTCAAAAGAGAAAAAAGCGGAAAATGTTTCGATAAGGTATAAAAAATGGGCGGAAAATCCGCCCTAGTATTATTTTAGTGTTTGGATATAATCAGCAACTGCGTTGATATCATCATCGCTTAATGGATTTGCAATCGGTTTCATCATCGCACCCATACCATATTTATTTGCACCAGTCTTATATCCCTTAATTGCAGCCACTACATCATCCTTAGCCAAAGTGTTAAGCGCTGGAACTTTGTTGTTAAAAACTTTCTCAGCTTTAGGTCCGTGACAGGCAACGCATTTTTTATAAATCGTAGCACCATCAGCTGCAAAAGCACCAGTTGCAAGAGCTGCAACAACGCCTGAAAGAACAAGAATTTTTTTCATTTTTTATCCTTTTTAAAAAATATTTTTGTATTATAATATAAAAAAGATAAATTTAGCTATAATTTTTTTATGAAACAAATCAAAGCACTATTTTTAGATAGAGATGGCGTGATAAACGAGGATTTTGGCTACGTTTATAAGATTAGCGATTTTAAATTTCGTGATGGCATTTTTACAGCCTTGCGTGAATTTAGCGAGTTTGGCTACACTATCATCATCGTTACAAATCAATCTGGTATTGGACGAGGCTACTACACGTTAGAGCAGTTTTTAGAGTTAAATGAGTTTATGTTAAACGAATTTAGCAAAAACGGCGTAAAAATTGCAAAAGTCTATTTTTGCCAACACGCACCAGAAGAGAATTGTGAGTGTAGAAAGCCACGTGCTGGTATGATTTTAAACGCACAAAAAGAGCTAAACGTGGATTTAAAAAGCTCAATTATGATAGGCGATAAGCAAAGCGACATTGACGCTGCAAATACCGCTAAAATCGGACTTAGTTTCTTACTTGACGGAGAAAATTTTAAAAACGTCAGCGATGTTTTAGATTGGTTAAAGAGAGGTAAAATTTTATGAAAAAACGTATAGTTATCACTGGCGGTGCTGGTTTTGTCGGCTCGGCACTTGCGCACTATTTTGATGAAAATTTTAAAAAATGCGAGGTCTTAGTCGTTGATAAATTTAGAAACGATGAAACGTTTAGCAATGGCAACTTAAAAAGTTTTGGACATTTTAAAAATTTACTAGGTTTTAGTGGCGAAATTTTTGAGGGCGACATAAACGAAAAACGCACCCTTAAAAAGATAGAAAATTTCGCTCCAAACGTGATTTTTCACGAAGCAGCGATATCAGATACGACCGTTAAAGAGCAAGATGAAGTCATAAGAACAAACGTAAATGCCTTTGTAAATTTGCTTGAAATTTCAAAAAACCTTGGTGCAAAAATGATCTACGCAAGCTCAGGTGCGACATATGGCAACGCAAAAAGTCCGCAAAAAGTGGGCGAGTGTGAAAATCCAAACAACGTCTATGGATTTTCAAAATTAGCAATGGATAAAATCGCCGCAAAATACGCAAATAACGGCTCTAGCGTAGTAGGACTTAGGTATTTTAACGTCTATGGCAAGGGCGAGTTTTTCAAAAATAAAACAGCCTCAATGGTGCTTCAATTTGGACTTCAAATTTTAAGTGGCAAAGCTCCACGACTTTTTGAAAACAGCGATCAGATAAAACGCGATTTTGTCTATATAAAAGATATAATTAACGCAAATTTTCTAGCCATAAACGCAAAAAGTGGCGTCTATAACGTAGGCACCGGCACGGCAAGAAGCTTTCAAGAGATCGCTGATATCTTACAGCGTGAGCTTGGCACGAATTATGGCAATGAGTATATCAAAAACCCATTTGTTGGCTCATATCAGTTTCACACAGAGGCCGACATAGCACCGACAAAATCGGCACTTGGCTATGAAAGCAAGTGGAGCTTGGAGGATGGCATAAGAGATTATGCACCGGAGATAAAAAGAATTTTTAAAGAAGAGTTAAATGGATAAAAACGTGAAAATTTTAGTCGTTGGCGATCTGATGCTTGATCACTATGTTTGGGGCAGTTGTGATAGAATTTCACCAGAAGCCCCCGTGCAAGTTGTTAAGATTAATGATGAAACACACAGACTTGGTGGTGCTGGTAACGTGGTTTGTAACCTAATCTCGCTTGGAGCAAAAGTAAGCGTAGCTAGTGTTTTAGGCGATGATGATACTGGTAAAAAAATACGCCAAAATTTAGAAAATTTGGGTGCAAACACTTCGCTTATTTTAAACGAAAACGGCAGAGAAAGTTCGCTAAAAAGCCGTGTAATGGCAACTCACCAGCAAGTTGTCAGGATTGACAAAGAAAGCACGGACAAGATAAAGTGCGAGAGTGAATTTATACAAAATATCATTAAAAATTTAGCAGATTTTAGCGTTGTTTTGCTAAGCGATTACGGCAAAGGTGTGCTTACAAATGACGTTTGTCAAAGTATTATAAAAGCGTGCAAAGCCCTAAATATAGCGGTTTTAATTGACCCAAAGGGGAGTGATTACTCAAAATACAAAGGTGCGACGCTTCTAACGCCAAACAAAAAAGAGGCAAGCCAGGCGACTGGCATAAAGATTAGTAGCAAAGAAAATCTGCTAAGTGCCATAAAATGGCTAAAAAACGAGATAGAGCTGGAATTTTCGCTAATTACTCTCTCAGAAGAAGGCATTGCACTTTTTAAAGATGAGCTAGAAATTTTCCCAGCCGAGGGCAAAGAGGTCTTTGATGTAACTGGTGCTGGAGATACGGTTTTAGCTACGCTTGGCTTTATGTTAGCTAAAAAAGCCGATATAAAAGACGCCATAAAAACGGCAAACCTAGCCGCTGCCGTAGTCGTGGCAAAAATCGGCTCAGCAACTGCTACGTTTAGCGAGATTGAAGAGCTTTTAAGAAGCCGTGCGAATGCTGATTTTGAGCATAAGATTAAAACAGCCGAGCAAACGCTTGAAATTCTATCTCGCAGGGGCGAAAAAAAGCTAGTTTTTACAAATGGTTGCTTTGATATCTTACACGTCGGACACGTTAAATATCTCTCAAAAGCACGTGATTTTGGCGATATTTTAGTAGTTGGCTTAAACTCAGACGCCTCTGTTAAACGGCTAAAAGGCGATGCTAGACCGATAAATTCGCAAACTGATAGAGCCATAATGCTTAGTTCGCTTGGTTTTGTTGATTATGTCGTGATTTTTGATGAGGATACACCGCTAGATTTAATCACAAAACTTCGCCCTGACATACTCGTAAAAGGTGCTGATTACGAGGGCAAACACGTGGTTGGCAGCGATATCGTGCCTGACGTTAGACTGGTTGAGTTTGTAGAGGGCAAAAGCACAACAAACGTAATAAATAGGATAGAAAATGCAAAATTTAATAGCTAACGAGCTAAACGCTCACATACAAACAGCCCAAAAAATGGGCGAAATTTCAAGCGACCTGCAAAAGGCGTGTGAGATGGTGGTAGATACCCTAAAAAATGGTGGTAAAATTTTAATCTGTGGCAATGGTGGCTCAGCCGCTGACGCCCAGCACTTTGCAGCCGAGCTAACCGGCAGATATAAAACCGAACGACCGGGGCTTCCTGCTATCGCCCTTACCACCGATACATCAGCACTTACAGCTATTGGTAACGACTACGGATATGACCTAGTCTTTTCTCGTCAAACACAAGCCCTTGCAAGAAATGGCGACTTGCTTGTAGCTATCTCAACTAGTGGCAATAGTAAAAACGTCCTAAATGCCATAGAAGTGGCTAAAAAACTAGGTGTAAAAACACTAGGACTTTCAGGCAAAGGTGGCGGAGCGATGAATGAGATGTGTGAGCTAAATTTAGTAATGCCTACAAATGATACACCACGCATCCAAGAGATGCATATTCTTTGCATACATACTATTTGTCAGGCTGTTGATGAAGCGATGAAGTAATAAGTTTAATTTTTAAGACTTGGTGGATTTTTGGTGCTATTTTACGCGTAGTTCTAAGTAGACTTATAATGAAGTTTGGTTAAATTTCTACTAGATATACTATTTGTGAATGCATTAAGTGTTTTTTAATATGCTTTTTACTTTCGCTTAATATCTCAAATGGAAATTTGAAATATTTTTAACTCTTTGCTTTACTTGGTAAATTTACAATGTTCTCTATATTTACATAATCCTACAACGCAAGAAATCTACAAACCCAAACAACACCAATTGATATAAATACTCTAAACAACACAATAATATTAAAAAACCAACCCTCTAAAAATAACTAAAAAATAAAAAAGTAAAAATTCTAGAACAATAAAACACTAGAAGTTTAAAACCTAAAAACAAATAAAAAAATTAAAAAGATAGAAACTAAAAAATGATTTTAAAAAGTAGCAGACAAATATAAACACAAAGCCCGCAGCGACCTACTTTCCCAGCACCCCAGTAAGGGGGAGTATCATCAGCCATGACGAGCTTAGCTTCTTGGTTCGAGATGGAGCAAGGCGTTTCCTCGTCTGTATAGCCACGAGCAGTGTTAAATAAAACTTACTCATAAGTCTTATTTAACACTGATTTGGTTTGTTAAGAGTAAAGCGTTTTAAAAAAACTTTTTCTTGTTTAAGGTAAATTCCTGCAAAGTATTTGCAAGAAAGATTGCAAGTATTTTTGGTTTAGACAAGGCGGATTTTAACGAAGCGAGGGAGCTACCTTATCGGTAGTGACCGAAGCTGAATTAAAATCTAACGCAGTATAAAGCAAAAAGACGTAGCAAGATTTTATCCTTAACAAGGAAGTGATGCTTAAAAAGATAAGCAAACGAGCTATTAGTACTGGTCAGCTAAATGACTTTCATCAATTACACACCCAGCCTATCAAACTAGTAGTCTACTAGAGCTCTTAAAAGAAGATTCATCTTGGAGTTGGCTTCGAGCTTAGATGCTTTCAGCTCTTATCACATCCGAACGTAGCTACCGAGCGATGCCCTTGGCAGGACAACTCGTACACCAGTGGTTCGTTCGACCCGGTCCTCTCGTACTAGGGTCAACTCTCCTCAATCTTCTTACGCCCACGGCAGATAGGGACCGAACTGTCTCACGACGTTCTGAACCCAGCTCGCGTACCGCTTTAAATGGCGAACAGCCATACCCTTGGGACCTGCTCCAGCCCCAGGATGCGATGAGCCGACATCGAGGTGCCAAACCTCCCCGTCGATGTGAGCTCTTGGGGGAGATCAGCCTGTTATCCCCGGGGTACCTTTTATCCTTTGAGCGATGGCCCTTCCACACAGAACCACCGGATCACTAAGACCGACTTTCGTCCCTGCTTGACGTGTATGTCTCGCAGTTAAGCTGGCTTATACCTTTATACTCTACGAACGATTTCCAACCGTTCTGAGCCAACCTTTGTAAGCCTCCGTTACATTTTGGGAGGCGACCGCCCCAGTCAAACTACCCACCAGACATTGTCCTACTTGCGGATAACGCAAGCTAGTTAGCTATCAGAATAAAAAAGAGTGGTATCTCAACAATGGCTCATATACAACTGGCGTCATATACTCAAAGCCTCCCACCTATCCTGCACATCTTTATCCCAATAGCAGTATCAAGCTGTAGTAAAGGTCCACGGGGTCTTTCCGTCTTGCCGCGGGTAGGAGGAATTTTCACCTCCACTACAATTTCACTGGATCCCTCTTCGAGACAGCTCCCATCTCGTTACGCCATTCATGCAGGTCAGTATTTAACCGACAAGGAATTTCGCTACCTTAGGACCGTTATAGTTACGGCCGCCGTTTACTCGGGCTTCGATCAAGAGCTTCGCATTGCTGCTGACCCCATCAATTAACCTTCGAGCACCGGGCAGGCGTCACACCCTATACATCCTCTTACGAGTTAGCAGAGTGCTGTGTTTTTGGTAAACAGTCGGGAGGGACTCTTTGTTGTAACCTTCAATGCTTACGGAGTAAATCCTTCACAAAGTTAGGCACACCTTATACCGAAGATACGGTGCTATTTTGCAGAGTTCCTTGAAGAGAGTTCTTCCACGCGCCTTAGAATACTCATCCCACCCACCTGTGTCGGTTTACGGTACGGGCAACATTATCTAAACTTAGAAACTTTTCTTGGCTCGACAGTATCAAGGATTCGTCATCCATTCCGAAGAACTTCAAACGCCTGTGGGGTCTCGGATAAAGAGTTACGGATTTGCCTGTAACTCAACCTACACCTTTCGACCAGCACTTCCATCAGCTGGCTCCTTTAACTCTAAGCGTCCTTCCATCGCACAATAATGTTGGCATTGGAATATTAACCAATTTTCCATCGCATACCCCTTTCGGACTTTGCTTAGGACCCGGCTAACCCTACGATGACGAGCATCGCGTAGGAAACCTTGGGCTTACGGCGTTGGGGATTCTCACCCCAATTATCGCTACTCATGCCTGCATGCTCACTTCTATCCGCTCCAGCGCTCCTTACCGGTACACCTTCAACGCTGAATAGAACGCTCTCCTACCACTTAGTAAAACTAAGTCTAAAGCTTCGGTACTCATTTTAGCCCCGTTATATTTTCCGCGCAGAATCACTAGACCAGTGAGCTATTACGCTTTCTTTAAAGGATGGCTGCTTCTAAGCCAACCTCCTGGTTGTTTCAGTAACTCCACATCGTTTTCCACTTAAATGAGATTTAGGGACCTTAGCTGTTAGTCTGGGTTGTTCCCCTCTCGACGACGGATTTTATCACTCGCCGCCTGACTGCTGTGATTACACACTAGGTATTCGGAGTTTGATAGGGTTTGGTACATTGGTGTATGCCCTAGCCCATTCAGTGCTCTACCCCCTAGTGTTACGACACAACGCTATACCTAAATATATTTCGGAGAGAACCAGCTATCACGATGTTTGATTGGCCTTTCACCCCTATCCACAAGTCATCCCATGGCTTTTCAACGCCAGCGGGTTCGGTCCTCCACCGGTTCTTACACCGGTTTCAACCTGCTCATGGATAGATCACATCGTTTCGGGTCTGCAGCATCTGACTAATCGCCCTATTAAGACTCGCTTTCGCTACGGCTCCGGGTTTCCTTAACCTCGCCAGACACCACAACTCGCAGGCTCATTATGCAAAAGGCAGTCCATCACCCTGATAAATCATAGGGCTCTGAATGATTGTAAGTAAATGGTTTCAGGTTCTATTTCACTCTGATCACCTCAGTTCTTTTCACCTTTCCCTCACGGTACTTGTGCACTATCGGTCTAGTAGTAGTATTTAGGGTTGGATCGTGGTCGACCCAGCTTCAGACAGGATATCACGTGTCCCGCCCTACTCAGGATACTGCTAAGTAAAACATCGCTTTCATATACGGGAGTATCACCCTCTACGCTTAACCTTTCCAGGTTATTCTATTAGCTTTGTTTAGTCTATATTGCAGTCCTACAACCCCACTAGTAAACTAGTGGTTTGCCCTCTTACGCGTTCGCTCGCCGCTACTAGCGTAATCTCTATTGATTTCTTTTCCTGTTGGTACTAAGATGTTTCAATTCCCAACGTTCGCTCCATTATATGGTAACTGACATCTCTATCAGTTGGGTTGCCCCATTCAGAAATTCCCGGATCAAAGCCCCTTGACGGCTCCCCGAGACTTATCGCAGCCTGGCACGTCTTTCATCGCCTCTACTAGCCAAGGCATCCACCACTTACTCTTAGTAGCTTACCTTTTATTAGTATATGTTTATATTCTAATTCGCATCACTTCCTTGTTAAAGATAATATTTTTTTAACTTCGCAGACGAACAAGTCCGTCTTTGCGACCAAAGAGCTACGCCCTTTGGAAACCCCTAAAGCACACCAACGCTTTCGGCGTTGCCGTAAATTTTAGTTGTTTGCCTTTTATTACTACATCTAAATTTTAAACTCCAAGACGGAAAGCATTGACAGATACAATGGATAAGTTTTAAATCCCATAATATCTTGTGATGTCAAACTTTTGCATTTAATGCAAGAGATTAAAATCTTAGATCTTTAACAAGTCCTGTAAAATTGTTTTTATTAAAACTTGCTTGTGACTCTTAACAATGATAAATAAATGAACATTTAGATTAAAAAATCTAAATCAAATTTTTAGAATTAAAAACTTGATTTAGATTTCTAAGTTAAACCAATTAAACCCTTTTTATTGGGGAGTGAATTATAGCTAATAAAACTTATAGTAAGCTTTATGGTGGGCCTAACAAGACTTGAACTTGTGACCTCACCCTTATCAGGGGTGCACTCTAACCAGCTGAGCTATAGGCCCTCTTACTCGTTCTTTTTCTTTACACTTCTTTAAAGCTCACTCACAACTGCGTTACGTAGCATATCTACGCTCCTTGTCGCTCGGTCGCTTTTCATCGTTTAAAGAAAAAATAACTTCGCATACTATTATGGTGGAGAATAGCGGGATCGAACCGCTGACCTCCTGCGTGCAAAGCAGGCGCTCTCCCAGCTGAGCTAATTCCCCTTCTTGCTCATTATTTTTCATTATACTTCGTTGAATTTTAATAAATCTGCGGTCATTACCAATAAGGTAACTCCCTTGATTTTTTAAAATTCACCTCGTCTAATAAAAAATAATATCACAACGATATCTTTAAAAATTTAAAAAGCAATAACTGAATTTTAAAATAAAAAAATACAATTGCTTTAAATTTCAGAGTATCTTTATTAGCTGTCAATCTTTCAAAACTAAACAAGGATCAATTGAGATATTCCTTTATGAACTGATAGTTGTGAGACTTATCAGTTTGTACTCTAGAAAGGAGGTGATCCAACCGCAGGTTCTCCTACGGTTACCTTGTTACGACTTCACCCCAGTCGCTGATTCCACTGTGGGCGGTAGCTAGTTTAGCATTCCGACTTCGAGTGAAATCAACTCCCATGGTGTGACGGGCGGTGAGTACAAGACCCGGGAACGTATTCACCGTAGCATGGCTGATCTACGATTACTAGCGATTCCGGCTTCATGGAGTCGAGTTGCAGACTCCAATCCGAACTGGGACATATTTTATAGATTTGCTCCATCTCGCGATATTGCGTCTCATTGTATATGCCATTGTAGCACGTGTGTCGCCCCGGACATAAGGGCCATGATGACTTGACGTCGTCCACACCTTCCTCCTCCTTGCGAAGGCAGTCTATTTAGAGTGCTCGGCCTAACCGTTAGCAACTAAATACGTGGGTTGCGCTCGTTGCGGGACTTAACCCAACATCTCACGACACGAGCTGACGACAGCCGTGCAGCACCTGTCTCAACATTCTAGCAAGCTAGCACTTCCGTATCTCTACAGAATTCGTTGGATATCAAGTCCGGGTAAGGTTCTTCGCGTATCTTCGAATTAAACCACATGCTCCACCGCTTGTGCGGGTCCCCGTCTATTCCTTTGAGTTTTAATCTTGCGACCGTACTCCCCAGGCGGTATACTTAATCCGTTAGGTGCATTACTGCCAAGACTAGCTTAGCAACAACTAGTATACATCGTTTAGGGCGTGGACTACCAGGGTATCTAATCCTGTTTGCTCCCCACGCTTTCACGCCTTAGCGTCAGTTGAGTTCCAGCAGATCGCCTTCGCAATGGGTATTCCTGGTGATCTCTACGGATTTTACCCCTACACCACCAATTCCATCTGCCTCTCCCTCACTCTAGATTATCAGTTTCCCAAGCAGTTCTATGGTTAAGCCATAGGATTTCACAAGAGACTTGATAATCCGCCTACGCGTCCTTTACGCCCAGTGATTCCGAGTAACGCTTGCACCCCCCGTATTACCGCGGCTGCTGGCACGGAGTTAGCCGGTGCTTATTCGTTAGGTACCGTCATGGTTCTTCCCTAACAAAAGGAGTTTACGCTCCGAAAAGTGTCATCCTCCACGCGGCGTTGCTGCTTCAGGGTTTCCCCCATTGAGCAATATTCCCTACTGCTGCCTCCCGTAGGAGTCTGGACCGTGTCTCAGTTCCAGTGTGACTGATCATCCTCTCAGACCAGTTATGCGTCATAGCCTTGGTGAGCCATTACCTCACCAACTAGCTGATACAATATAGCCTCATCCTATGCCGAAAAACTTTCCCGACTTAACTTATGTTAAGAAGGAGTATGGAGTATTAGCAGTCATTTCTAACTGTTGTCCTCCTGCATAGGGCAGATTAGCTATACATTACTCACCCGTGCGCCACTAAGATTAAATAGCAAGCTACTTAATCTCCGTTCGACTTGCATGTATTAGGCACGCCGCCAGCGTTCACTCTGAGCCAGGATCAAACTCTCCATATTAATTTCGCAGATGAGCAAAGCTCATCTTTACGACAAGGAGCTACGCTCCCTTGACCCACCTAAAGAATATAGATTGCTAACGCAATCAAATAACAATGTTTTTAAACATTATCTTTAATCTAGGTCAAATGTTATATGAAGTTTTTAATCTAAAAACTTTTGTTTTTTATTTATTAGTTTTAGTTTGCTAAAATAAGCAAACTGGCTCAATCGATCACTTGTTTAGATTTCAAAGATTGACTAATAGTTTAACATTAATAATTTAAAAGAACAACGATAAAAAAGAAAGGCTTTATTAACTCAGAAGGTTAAAGGTGGTTTCTCTCAACTCGTGAGCTGGAATTATATAAGAGAGTTGCTTAAAAGGGGCTTAAAAAATAGATTATTTTAAAAATTATTTTTTTACAATACAATCTATATTAGCTTGATCGCAAATTTGAGCAAAACCACTCTTTGCATATACTATGATTTTAGCGGTATTTCCGTTATTTTCTGTGATACTTATTATGCAATTTTCCTTTTTTATCCTATTTTTGGTTTTATTGCTTACAAGCCTACCAAATCTATCAAAGGACAATCTTTTCTCTGCACCACAAGACTTGCTAAAAGAGACATTTACTATATTAAATTTAGCGCCTAAATTTAGCTCATCGCTAACAAATCCGCACTCTTTTTTAGAAATACCGCTCCAGCCAGGACTTAAGTATCTATCGCTTCTAGATGGGTTTCTTGCAACTTCGTATGGTGAATTTAGTTCGCTTTTTTGATCTTTTTGGCGATTTGAGTAAACCGAATACCTCCAAGTTTTGCTTTTTCCACCACAATTGCCAATGGTTGTATTGTTAAAAGATACGCTCCAAACACTCTTACGCCAGTTTTTACCACCAGTTTGCAAGTCAAATTTATCATCTTGAATAGCAAGGTGTCTAGCGTATCTAATGTGTGAAACGATTTGCTGGGCGGCAAGTTTGGCGTTATTTAAATTTTGTCTTGGTGCAAAGATATAAATCAAAATAGAAACCAAGATGATTACGACAATAAGCTCAATAAAAGAAAACGCTCTTTTCATCGCACCTATCTTTTTGAAATTTTAAATCCAGCTATCTCTTTGCCAAAACGCTTAATGACTATCTCTTTGCCATTAGTAAGTCTTAGCTCTTTACCACTTTCAATACCATAAAATTTCAGCCTAAGTGCAAGTTTTTCATCCTGGGTATAAATTTTATATATATCCTTACTTTTTAAAGCCTTTGAAAGCTCTCTTGCAATATTTAGCTTATATACAAAGTGATTTTTAGGCTCATTTATAAATTTATAAATTATTGGATTAAACACTATAACCAAATAATTTAAAAGCAAAGAAATAAAAATAAATAGCCCAAAAGCTCTGTATCGTTTTCTAAATTTAGGCAGCCTAACACGATAAGCACTCATAAACATACGAATCATTAAAGGTGTAGCTATGACACAAAAAGGCAAAAATGCTTCTAAATTTAGCCGTTGCCTTAAAGAGACTATCATACAAAAACAAAACGCACTTACACAAACAAACCAAAGTAAATTTTTGCTCTCTTTGACCCAAATTCTATAAAGTGTATAGACAAAGTAAAAAAACACAAACGGCGAAAAAACAGCAGCGAAAATTCCAAACGTATCAACAAAGTGTCCGCTAGGTTTTCCATTTGTATCAAAGCCAAAAAAATAGATACTAAACGCAAACAAAGTAGCACACAACCAAGCCATTAATGCGTCTTTTTTAATAAGAGCAAAAATAAACAAAGCCAGATAAAATGCCAAAAAATCATTGCCAATAAACACACTGGTTACAAGAAGTATGTAAAAAGCTACTATTTTTTTTATATGAAACAGGTAGAGCATTAAAAGCGTTAGCATTATACAAAGCCCAGCGTCATTTACGACGACTGCACTGGCTATGGTACCTGGTAAAAGTATAAACAAAATCACGCTAAAAATTCTATCAATCCTGCAAGATAGATAAAATTTACTTACATTATATAACAGCACGATACTTATGACGTGAAAAATAACCATAGGCAACCTAAGTCCAAAGTCATTTTGTCCAAAAATAAAGGTGCTAAATTTAACGATATGGCTTAAAATTTCAGAGTCATTAAAGTAAATTTTGGCTTCGTAGTAGCTAATACTTAAATAACTAGCACAAAACCAAAGCAGTAAAACATCAAAAAATATAACAGCCAAAAGCATTTTGGTTTCAAAACGAGCCGAGTTTTGATCAAAATATGCTTTTAGCAAAGACATTATAGATTTATATCCCAAAAAAACTCAACCCACTCGTTTGCCTCTTTGACTTTATAATCAGGCAACAAAAGGGCTTTTTGCTTATAAAACACGGTGGCGATTTTTATGCTTAAATGTGGATATAGCTCAAGCAATCTACGCTTTATCTCAACCATACTCTCACCACTATCAATAATATCATCAACGACTAAAATTTTAGTGTATTTACTAAGGTCTGGAATATTAAAAACATCAATTGTATCGAGTTTATTTGTATCATTGTAGTGTATGGAGTTTAAGCTAAATAAATTTCTATTTTGCAAAGCAACAGCCAAAGAGTGACCAAGCGTCATACCGCCACGTGCGATAGCTAAAATAACATCAGGCTCAAATTCGCTCTTTATCTGACTAGCCATTTTTTTTACATCAACTGCAAATTCTTCGTAAGTATAAAACATATTTTCTCCTTAATGAACCACAAAAACAACAAAACTTATTATAGATAGCGTCACAATACCTACATTTATCTTATCCCACTCGTTTCTAAAAATTCTCACAACTAAATACGCCAAAAAGCCAAAAGCAAGACCATTTGTAATAGAGTATGTAAGTGGAACAAGCGTTACCATAAAAAACGTAGCAACAGAGATCGCTGGGTCTTTATAATCAATGCTTCCAAGCTCCGTAAACATCAACACGCCAACAACAACCAAAACTGGATATATCGCATTTGCTGGGATAGCCTTAAACAAAGGCAACATAAACAAAATACAAAGGAAAAATATACCACAGAAAATAGCAGTAAGTCCGGTTCTACCACCGGCTTCAACGCCGCTAGAACTCTCGACAAACGTTGTAGTCGTACTAACGCCAAGCAGCGAGCCTGTAACGGTCGCCAATGCGTCTGCTTCTAGTGTTTTTTCAAGCTTTTTCACGTCCTCTTTGCTATTTTGCATATCAACCCCACTTCTACTAGCCACGCCAGATAGCGTACCTATGGAGTCAAAAAGATCGGTAACAAAAAACACTATAATAACTGGTACAAGAGCTAGTGTAAAAAGCCCCTTTTCATCAAAAAATACACTTTTAATATCAAGCTGTAAAAATATAGGATTTATAGACGCTGGTTGTGATAAAAATTCAGTCGGAAGCGGTGCTAATCCAAATATCCAGCAAAGCAAAGTCGTAAGCAAGACGCCGATAACAAAGGCTCCATTAATCTTTCTAACCCAAAGTCCAATTATAATAAAAATTCCAACCAAACTAATAAGCACATGCGGATCAGATACGTTACCAAGTCCTAATAAAACGGTGTCGTTTTTGACAACTATCCCCATTTGTTGAAGTCCGACAAACGCGATAAATACGCCTATACCGCCACTTATAGCCCTACATAAATCAGCAGGTATACTCTTTAAAACCCACACACGAAAATTTGTAAACGATAAAATAACAAAGATTACACCAGATAGAAAAACCACACCAAGAGCTGTTTGCCACGGCACTTTCATACTAAGGCAAAGCCCGAAAGTAAAATAAGCATTAAGCCCCATACCAACGCTCATAGCCATAGGCGTATTTGCCCACAAGCCGTTTATAATAGTAGCTATGGCTGTAATAAGCGTAGTAGCCGTAATAAGTGCATCTATGGGCATGCCAGCCTTGCTCATAATTATTGAATTGACTGGAACGATATATATCATCGTTAAAAACGTAGTAAAACCAGCATTTAACTCCTTAGAAACGGTGGTTTTATTCTCTCTTAGCTTAAAAAAGTCCAAGACACTCTCCTTTTAGTAAATTTTTAATTCATTATACAAACTATCACGCTCAACTGGCGTAAAACCAGAACTTTTTATAATATCACAAAATGCCCTTAAACTCGTGCCATTTGCACTACTTGCACCAGCTGCACTTTGGATACTCTCTTTTTGTATCGTCCCATCAAGGTCATCTGCTCCAAATTCCTGTGCAATCATTGCCAAATTTAGCGTTGAAGTAGCCCAGTAAGCCTTAATGTGTGGGATATTATCAAGCACAAGGCGAGAGATTGCAATTGTTTTTAAAATTTCAGCTGAACCAAGAAATTTTGCCTCTTTTAGGTAGTTATTTTCACGCTGATAAACAAGCGGTATAAAAGCGTTAAATCCGCCTGTGATGTCTTGTAAATCCCTGATTCTAAGCA